>CAYOIZ010000037.1:0-65937 GCA_964404165.1 uncultured Binatia bacterium (SeqCode)
ACGAGCTGTGCCAGGAGCGAGACGTCGATCTCGTCGTCGCCGAAGGCGATGGCGTGCATGCGGTGCGCGCGCACGCGCTCGCGCCGTCCGCTGCCGACGGCATCGAGCGACGCCGGATCGGGAACGCGCGGCATGCGCGTGGGCCACGCGCCCGGAGACCGCGGCGCGGCGTCGCCGAGCGGCAGCGCCGCGGCGACCTCGCGTGCACGTGTCCGGGCGTCCGTGGGACGATGGTCGCGCATCTGGACGACCGTGTCGGCGACGTCGAGCCAGTCGCCCGCGCCGCCGACGACCAGGACGGACGACACGCCGTGCTCCGCGTGCAGTTGGCGCACGCGATCGACGAACGGGGTGATCGGCTCGTGCTCCGCCGGCACCAGCCGGCGCATGCGGGCGTCGCGTACCATGAAGTTGCTCGCCGCGGTGTCCTCGTCGACGAGCAGCGCGCGCGCGCCGGCTTCGAGGGCCTCGACGATGGCGGCGGCCTGCGACGTGCTGCCGGACGCGTCGTCGGTATCGAAGCGCTCCGTCGACCGTCCGAGGGGCAGGCGGCCGATGAACGGACGCAGGTCGACGGCGCGCACCGAGCGCCCGTCCTCGGCGCGGACCGACACGGCATCGGCGGCGGTCACGCAGCGCTCGCGGCCGTCGCCGGGAGGATGGTCGTAGACGCCGTGCGCGATCGCGTCGAGGAGCGTCGACTTGCCGTGATAGCCGCCGCCGACGACGAGCGTCACGCCGGTGGGGATGCCGAGGCCGCGCAGCGTCCCGGCGTGGGGTGCGGTCAACGTCACGGCCAGCGTCTCGGGGGCCACCAGGGGGACCGCGTCCGAAAGCGGCGCGTCGTCGACGCCGCTCCGTCGCGGCAGGATGCTGCCGTCGGCGAGAAAGGCGACCAGCCCGTGCGTGGCGAGGGCCGCACGCAGCGCCACCTGGTCCTCGACGGCGGCCACGTGTGCCGTCAGGGCTGCACCGTCGTGCGCCACGACGGCGTCGTACGCGGCGGACGGCAGCGTGTCGGTGAGCACCGTCGCGGCCTCGCGACCACGGATGCGACGTCCGGTCGCGGGCAGGCCGACGGTGAGGCGCACGACGACCGCGCCGTCCTCGGCCACGACGACCCCCGTGCGCTCGAGGATCGCCGCACCGGGCCGGGCGATCGCGAGCGGGGCGACGAGGCGGCGGGCGAGCGCACGCTGGAAGAAATCGGCAGTCGCCCGGCGTGCATCGGCGGATGCGTGTGCCGTCGCCGGCAGGGCGACGATCGATGCGGGCAGGTCGAGTCGGAGCCGACTGGGAGCCGCGAAGGGATCGGCCTGGACGTGCTCGAGAACCAGCATGCCAGCACCCACCGTCCACGACCGCCGGCCGATGTCGCGGTAGGCGGGGTAGGGACGGCCGTCGAGGCGGGTCGTGGCCTCGGCCAGGAGCGACATCGGCGGAGAATACACGAAATGTACGTTGACCACGGCACAGGCCCACCGTATGACCCGACCTTGGAGGGGACCGGATCATGATTGGACACGCCCGCCTCGCGTCGTACCTGGCGCTCGCCCTGCTCGCAGCTCCCGCGTTCGCGGCCGATCGACCGGTGGCCGGCGACAGCCTGGTGCTGAAGGATCCGTCGAACCCGAACGGTCGTGCGGTGAAGTTCAAGGCCGCCAAGGATTTGGCGGTCGCGCCCGGCAACGGCGACGATCCCACCACGGTCGGTGCCACGCTCGAAGTGCGCGGCGCCAACCCCGGCGACGGCAGCTCGGGCGTCGTCACGCTCGCGCCCGGTCTGTGGAAGGGGCTCGGCAATCCGGCGGGCAGCAAGGGGTACAAGTACACCGATCCGTCGCGCGCCGACGGCGTGAAGACCGTGCTCCTCAAGCCCGGCAACAGCGGCGGTACGCTGTCGATCGCCGGTGGCGGCAGCGACTGGAGCTACGCCGTCACGCAGCCGCAGGGCGCCGTCGACGTGCTGCTCACCGTCGGCAGCGACGTCTACTGTGCGCGCTTCACGAGCCTGCAACCGAACCAGGCAGGGCTCGCGAAGGGCAAGAACGCGGTCGCGCCGGCCGACTGCAGCCCGCCCGTCGGTCCCACGTGCGGCAACGGCGTCGCCGAGGCGCCCGAGGAATGCGACGATGGCGGCACCGGCGACGGTGACGGCTGCTCGTCCACCTGCACGCTCGAGGACACCTCGGCGCTGTGCGCCGGCGTGCCGACGGCCGACGGGACCGCGCTCGACAGCGTGCGCGTCGCGAGCGGCCTCACGCGTCCGCTGCACGTCACGGCGCCGCGTCTCGATCCGAGCCGCATCTTCATCTCCGAGCAGGACGGCTTCATCCGCATCCTGAAGAACGGCGTCCTGCTGCCCACCCCGTTCCTCGACATCGAGGACGAGGTCTCGTGCTGCGGTGAGCGCGGGCTCCTCAGCATGGCCTTCGATCCCGACTACGAGAGCAACGGCACGTTCTACGTCAACGTGACGAACAACGCCGGCGATACCGAGATCCGGCGCTACACCGTGAGCGGCAATCCCGACGTCGCGAACCCGACGGGCACGCCGATCCTCACCATCGAGCAGGACTTCTCGAACCACAACGGCGGGCAGATCGCGTTCGGCCCCGACGGCTACCTCTACATCGGCATGGGCGACGGCGGCAGCGGCGGTGATCCGAACGAGCGCGCACAGGACGACGGCCAGCTGCTCGGCAAGATGCTGCGGATCGACGTGGACGCGCCGATGTACAGCATCCCGCCGACGAACCCGTTCGTCGGCGCGGGAGACCCGCTCGACGAGATCTGGGCGAAGGGCGTGCGCAACCCGTATCGTTTCAGCTTCGATCGCGGCACCGGCGACCTCTACATCGCCGACGTCGGACAGAACACGTGGGAAGAGGTGGACGTCCAGCCTGCGTCGAGCACGGGCGGCGAGAACTACGGCTGGGACGTCTTCGAGGCCCACGCGTGCTTCGAGCCGACGCCGCCCGACACCATGTGCCCGGCGCCGCCCACCGGCTTCACGTTCCCGGTCCTCGAGTACAACCACGGCCAGGGCTGCTCGATCACGGGTGGCTTCGTCTACCGCGGCTGCGCCATGCCCGACCTGCAGGGCACGTACTTCTACTCGGACATCTGCAGCGCGTTCATCCGCACGTTCACCGGCGTGTCGGGCGGCGTCGCGCAGAACCAGCAGAACCGCACCGCCGACGTGGCGCCCGGCGGCGGCCTCTCGATCGGCGGCGTCAGCTCGTTCGGCGAGGACGCCCGCGGCGAGCTCTACGTCGTCGACTACGGCGACGGCTCCGTCGGTCAGGGCGAAGTCTACCGGATCGTCCCCACGCCGTAGGCGTTCCCAATCGTGCGTACCCGTATGCCGCGCCGGCTTCGCCGGCCGCGGCATGCCGGTCGCGCGGGAATCGTCGCGCCAATCTTGCGGTCCCTCCCGCGCCAAGACATGGTCTTGGCGCGATGGTCAGTTCGGACAAGGAGCGCGCGCTGCGCGATCGCATGACGGCTCTCGGCATCCGTGACGAGGATCTCGAGGAGACGTTCGTGCGCTCGGGGGGAAAGGGTGGCCAGAACGTCAACAAGGTCGCCACCTGCGTCGTGCTCCGACACCGACCGACGGGCTTCGGCGTGAAGTGCCAGGAGACGCGGACGCAGGCGATGAACCGCTTTCTCGCCCGTCGCCTGCTGGTCGAGAAGATCGAGGCCGATCGCCTCGGCCGCGCCAGCAAGCGCGAGCAGGAGTTCGAAAAGGTGCGGCGGCAGAAGCGCAAGCGCTCGAAACGCGCCAAGGAGAAGATGCTCGAGGGCAAGCGCGCGCAGAGCGAGAAGAAGGCGGCGCGCCGTGCACCGGGGCGGGAGGAGTGACGCCATGGCGCGGCTCGTCGCCCTGCTGCTGGTCGTGGTGCTCGCCGGCTGCATGCGGCCGCCGCGGCCGGTCGCGGGCACGTTCCCGCCGCTGACCGTCGCCGAGGCCCAGCAGCAGCCGCACACGGGCGAGCGGGTGCGCTGGGGTGGCGACATCGTGGCGACGACCCCGAACGACGACGGCACGACCTGCTTCGAGGTCGTCAGCAAGCCGCTCGATTCCCGGGCGCGTCCGCGTCGGACCGACGACACCTTCGGTCGCTTCTTCGCGTGCGCCACCGGCTTCTACGATCCGTCGATCTGGGCCGCCGACCGCGAGATGACCGCCGCCGGCAGCATCGAGGGCACGCGGCAGGGGAAGGTGGGCGACTACGAGTACCCGTTCCCCGTCGTGCGCGCCGACGGCGTGTATCTCTGGCCGGAGCGTCGGACGGTGGATCAGCCGGTGATCTACAGCCCCTGGATCGGGTGGGGCCCCTACTGGGGACCGTACTGGGGTGGCGGCTGGTACTGATTCGGGGCGGCCGCCGGCGCTGGTGCGCACCGGCGGCCGCTGCCGCGATCAGTGTGCGGTCGAGAACGCGTTGTCGGAGACGTCGAGCGCCGAGCGGTCGCCGGCGGTGATCATCGCCACCTTCGAGTGCACGCCCGGCAGGACGTTGTTGACGTAGAACTTCGCCGCCATGACCTTGCCGGAGTAGAAGTCGAACTCCTCCTGGCTCTGGTCGTCGCTGTCGTTGCCGCGCTTGCGCTCGGCGATGACCGCGGCCTCGAGCAGGAGCTTGGCGATCGTGACCTCGGCCATCACCTCGAGGAAGGCGTTGGCGTACAGCGTCACCTGGTCGATCTTGCCGCCCATGAAGAACTCCATGAGCCCGCCCGCGGCGCGCTGGAGCGCGTCGGAGGCCTCGCCGAGCGCCTGCACCTCGCCGGCGATGCCGGGCGTCTTGCCGTTCTTCTTGACGAACTCGGCGATCTCGCCGAGGAACGCGGCGAAGCTCTCGCCGCCGTTGGCCTGCAGCTTGCGGGCCACCAGGTCCATCGCCTGGATGTGGTTCGTGCCCTCGTAGATCGAGAGGATCTTGGCGTCACGACAATACTGCTCGACGGGATTGTCGGTGACGTAGCCCGCGCCGCCGTAGGTCTGGATCGCCATCTCGGTGATGCGGAACGCCTGGTCGGAGCAGTACGCCTTCACGATCGGCGTGAGGAGGTCCACCATGCCCTGATGGTAGGCGGCCTTGCCGGCGTCGCTCTTGGCGAACGCGAGCGCCAGGTCGGAGTGGAGCGCCAGCTTCACCGCCAGCGTCCGCATGCCCTCCACCTTGGCTTTCATCTCGAGCAGCATGCGCCGCACGTCGGAGTGGTCGATGATGGCGACGCGGGGCGCGTTCGGATCCTTGAAGTTCTTCACCGACGAGCCCTGCTGCCGCTCGCGCGCGTAGCGCAGCGCGTTCAGGAACGCCGTCGACGCGATCGACACGCCCTGGATGCCGACGGCGATGCGCGAGCTGTTCATCATGCGGAACATCTGCTTGATGCCCTGATGCTGCTGGCCGCCGACGAGGATGCCGCGGCATTTGCCGTTCTCGCCGAAGTTCAGCACGGCGGTGGCCGACGCCTTGATGCCGAGCTTGTGCTCGATCGAGCCGGTGACGACGTCGTTGTCCTCGCCGAGGCTGCCGTCGTCGTTGACCCACACCTTCGGCACGATGAAGAGCGAGAGGCCTTTGGTGCCCGCCGGCGCGCCGTCGATGCGGGCCAGCACCAGGTGGATGATGTTCTCGGCGAGGTCGTGATCGCCCGCGGAGATCCAGCACTTGGTGCCGCTGATCGCGTAGACGTGGCCGTCGAGCTGCTTGGCGCGCGTCTTGGTGGCGCCGACGTCGGAGCCGGCATGCGGCTCGGACAGGCACATGGTGCCACCGAAGCGGCCGCCCAGCATGTGCGGGAGGAACTTCTCCTTGTCCTCGGGGAGCGCGAAGTGGTGGATCACGTCGGCCGCCCCGTGGGTGAGACCCGGGTACATGTTGAAGGCGGTGTTCGCGCCGCTCTGCAGCTCCTGGAGGATGACCTCGATGGCGTGCGGCCCGCCGAAGCCGCCGGCTTCCTGCGGCATGGCGAAGGAGATGAAGCCGAGCTCGAAGACCTTCTTCCAGGCCTCCTTGAAGCCGGGCGGGGTGTGCACCACACCGTTCTCGAGGCGGCAGCCCTTGCGATCGGCCGGACCGTTCAGTGGCCCCGTCACCTCGGTCGTGAACCGCGCGCACTGCTCGATGACGGCGTCGCACTCGGCGCGCGAGAGGTGCGAATACAGCTCGTGCTCGAAGAGCTGCTCGATGTTCAGGTGCTCGTAGAGCGTGAACTGGATGGCGCGCAGGTCGATCTTGTAGTTGTTGATGGCGGCCTCGGACATGCTGCGGATCCTCCTCGGAGCGGGGTGGTGCGAACCACCCTAAAGACCCGGTTATGCCGCACCATGTCAAGGAGAAACGGGGGCAGCCGGGCGTCAGAAATCGAAGCGCCGCGTGAGGCGGAAGAGCACGATGGTGGCGTCGTAGTCGTTGCCTGGCCGGGACGGCTCCTCGTACTCGATGCGGCGTACCTCGATCCCCGGCTCGACGAACGGGTGCCGGAAGGTGAGGAAGGCGCCGGCGTCGATACGGTCGAGGTTCCAGCGCTCGTTCGCGGGTAGTCCGGGCTCGAAGCTGGGGGCCAGGGTGTCGTCGGAATGCACCCAGGCGACGTTCCATCCCGTCGACCAGGCATGGCCGAAGAGCTGGAAGTCGTACGCGAGGGTGCTGGTGACGACGTCCTCGCTGCCGCGTTGGATCGAGGTCGTGGGACGGTAGCGGGGGGCGATCAGGATCAGGTTGCTGGCGTCGAGGTCGCGGCGCGTGTAGCCGGCGAAGGCCACGAGGCCCGCGATCGGCGTGATGCTCAGCGACACGGTATTGCCGAAGCGCTGCACGCGTCCCTGGAAGTCGGCGTTCTCGAAGCTGTCGGCGCGGAAGTCGTACGCCAGCTGCAGCCAGTCGCGCGGACGCACCCGCAGGCCGGCGGTACCGCGATTGTCGAAGGTGTAGGCGATCTCGCGCGACGGCACGCGCGGCGCGCCCTGGACGTCGCTGCCCGGGATCGTCCATGGATCGTCCATCGTCACGTTGTCGTAGCGTGCGACGAGATCGAGCCAGCGGACCGGCTTCCAGCTGGCCTCGCCGACGGCGCCGATCAGGTCGGTGGCCGTGCTCTGGTCGGCGATCGAGAACGCGGCGTCGCGCCGGGCGTACTGCGTGCCCGCGCGCAGCATCAGGCTGCGTACGGGGCGTACCTCGACGTCCGCGATCACCCGATGCAGCCGGACGTGGTAGCTGGTGGCGGTCTCGAGACGGCCCGGGTCGAGCAGCGCATCGAGATCGCCGTCCTGGCTGCGGTCGTCGTACCGATACGACAGGTGGAACGTCGCCTGGCGGGTCAGCACCAGGTTGGCGCCCAGGTCGACGAGCTGCGTGTCGAGCGAAGCGTCGCTGTGATCGATGCGCGTCGACGGCCCGGTGTCCGCCGGAATCGCGCTGGTGCCGTCGCGGTACCGCGTCCGATCGTACGACAGGCCGGCGTGGGCGTAGACGTAGCCGCCGGTCAGCTCGAGGCGATCGCCGATGGGCCGACGCACCCGCACCCGGGTGATGGGGATCTCGAGATGGTCGTCGGCGACGCTCTGCCAGCTCTCGAGGTCGAAGCCGTCGGCGGGATCGACGCCCCGCGGATTGCGCGGCCCGTGCAGGCCGTAGCTGCGGGTCACGTAGCGGTACTGCTGCTCGAGGAAGAACGCCGTGCCCAGGGCGGAGAACTCGGTGCCGAGGCTGCCGACGTGGGTCACCTGGCGCTGCGGCGCGTTCACGACGTAGACCTCGGCCCCGGGGACCAGCACGGTCGAGGTCCCGTCGCCCTGGCGCTGGTAGAGCCGATAGCCCGCGATCAGCGTCGGCAGCCCCGGCGGATGCAGGCGCAGCTCGACGACGCCGTTCGTCCGCGTCAGGTCGAACGCGTGCAGGTCGGCGGTGCGGATGTTCCCCGCCACCGGTGCGCGGAAGAGCTCCGGCACGTCGTAGAAGTACTTCGAGCGGATGAAGTCGACCTTGAGGTCCCAGAGCTTGCGCTCGGTGGCGGTGAGGACGAAGCGCGACACCGGCTCGTCGCCCGGGCTGTCCACCTCGAGGTGGAAGCGGTCGACCGGCATCGCTGCCGCGTCGTGCGCCTCGCCGTCGAGCGTGAACAGGAAGAGCCGCCCGCCCGACTGCAGGTCGTAGTCCTCGTCGTATTTGTCGGTCGAGCCGTCGACGTCGACCATCCGGTAGCCCGCCGACACCGCGCCCGTCAGATGGTACGGCAGGGGCGGCGGCGACGCGGGCGCGTCCTCGCCGCGACCGCGGCTGGCCGTGAGCACGAGCATGCCGAGCGCAACGACCAGCCGTCGGCGCATCACGGCTCCATGAACCGCGGATCGCTGTTCGATCCGTGGATCGCCACGTGACAGCTGGTGCAGTCACGGTAGCTCGGCTGGACGTGGCTGGACGGCGTCCCGGCGTGGCACTGGTAGCAGAGCTGCGCCACCTGCTGGAACCGCAGCAGGTGGCGGTTCACGCTGCCGTGCGGCTCGTGACAGCTCTCGCATCCCTCGAGCGTGAGGCCGATGTGCTCGAACACGAACGGCCCCTCGACCTCGCCGTGGCAGCGCAGGCAGGTGGCCTGGCCGGTGTCGCGCAGCAGCCCGCGGTCCGGACTGCCGTGCGGCTGGTGGCAGTCGATGCACGACACCACGCCTTCGGGCACCTTGTGGTGCTCGGGCAGCGCGAACTGCGAGCGGACCGCCGGGTGGCAGCGCTGGCACAGCGCGGTGGTGGCCTCCTGCTCGCGGAACGTGGCCCCACGAAGCGGCTCCGGCACCGGATCGCCGGCTTTCAGCATGAGGCGGCCGATGCCGCCGTGCGGGTCGTGGCAGTCGACGCAGGCGACGTCGGCCAGCGCGTGCTCGCCCGATGCGAAGCCGTGCAGCGTCGGGTCCGCGGCGTGACAGGCGAGGCAGGGCGCGTCGCGCAGCTCCGACGGCTCGCCCGCCGCGAACGTCTGCAGCCCGCCGGCGGCACCGCCACCGGCGTCGACGTGGGCCTGTCCGGGGCCGTGGCAGGCCTCGCAGGCACGCTGCTGCGGCGGGCGCGCCGGGTCGTCGAGGACGTCGCCGTGCGGCGAATGTGCGAAGCTCTCGTTCCAGTCCGGATGGCAGGCGGCGCACACCTCGGGCCCCGCGAAGGCGGCGGGATCGATCGGCGCCACCGGGTGCGCCGTCATCGGCTCGAGCGGCGGCAGACCCGTACCGCAGCCGACGAGCACCGCCAGGAGCACCACCACTGCGGATCGTCTCATGGGGCGAACCCGTCGCCGTGCCGATGGCACGGCAGACACGAGAAGGTGTAGTGCGCCTCGCCGGTGCCGTCGGCGCGGTAGAAGCGCGTCGTCGTGTGGCAGATCTCGCACACGCCCGTGCCGGGCGCCGACGCGCTGGCGAAGCTGCCGTCCGCGCGTCCGTCGAGGTTGTCGAACCGGATCGGTCGCAGCGCGCCCTGCGGCGTGGTGATGGCGTCGAGTACCAGGTTGGTGTTGGTCGAGCCGTGCGGGTCGTGGCACTGCGTGCACGGCATGCCGGCGCCGCCGGGCGCATGCGTCTGGTTGGCGGGATGACAGGTCTGGCACGCCGTCGCCGACTGATGTCCCGGTCCCGGCGTCGGGTTCACGGTGGCGTGGCAGCTCTCGCACGCGCGGCCCGAATGGCCGCTCGGCAGCGCCAGCTTCGCCACCTGCTGCTCGTGGCAGAGCGGGCAGTTGGCAGGCGTCGCCACCGGCGCGAAGGCGGCGGCGTGGTCGTGGCAGAGGACGCAGTTCTCGGTGAAATGCGGTGCCCCGGCGCCGCTCCGCGGATAGAACTCGGTCGTCGCGTGGCAGGTCTCGCACAGCCCGGTGCCGGGCGCGGTGGGGCTCGCCAGGCCGCCCGCCGCGAGCCCGGCTTCGACGGTGAACGCGACGTCGCGGAGTCGGCCTCGAGAGCGCACGAGGTCGGAGATCAGGTGCAGGTTGGTGGTGCCGTGCGGATCGTGACAGGCGAGGCAGTTGCGGGTCTGTCGGCGGCCGGTCCGCTCCGCCGCCTTCTGCGGATGTCCGTGCACGCCGTCGCCGTGACAGGTCGCGCACACCGGCCGCTTGCGGTGGTTCCGACCGACGCGACCCGGGCGACGATCGGCGTGGCAGGCGATGCAGTCGAGGGCCGGCGCATGCCCGCCTGCGAAGGTGTAGGCGAGCGCCTCGTCCTGATGACAGGTGCCGCAGACGCCTGCGTCGGGCGGCGCCTGCGCGGCCGCCACGGTGGCGAGCATCACCAGCCCCGTCACCGTGACCGCCAGACGTCTCCGATGTCCCGTCCCCCCCACGAGCACCCGTGCCTCTCAGGGCGCCGCGGTCGCGTGCACCGTCGAGACGGCGAACGCGGCCCCTTCACCGTGACACGCACCACAGGCCTCGACGCCCCCCGCCGTGGTGTTGATCTGTGCGTGCACCGCCGCCGACTCGCTGTCGTGGCAGGTGAGGCAGGCGTCCTGCACCGGCGGCACCGAGCCCGCCGGCGTGTCGACGCCGCCCACGATCTCCGTCTGCGCCGTGGGCAGCAGGCCCGACGGCAGCGGCAGCAGCTGGCTGCCGTCGACGTGGCACTGCTCGCAGTCGGCGCGGTTCCCCGGGTAGCGCACCTCGGCGAAATCGTTCGCCGAGCCGCCGAAGCCATAGATGACGTAGGACGGCTGCTCGAGGTCCTCGCCGGTATGGATCTTGTGCAGCATGTGCTTCAGGTCGATGGACTCGGTGAACGGATCCGCGCCCGTGACGGCGACGCGACGACTGAAGTCGCTGACGTTCGGGTTGTGACAGACGACGCAGTAGTCGGTCTGGTTGCGCAGGTTCCCGTGCACGCTGAAGGTCTCGGAGAAGACGCCGTGGCACGACGCACACTTCGCCTGTGCGACGACGGTGCGGCGGGGGACGACCGGCGAGCCGTCGATGGAGAAGTCGCGGACCACGTTCTGCATCGCCTCCGACACGTTCTGTCCGTCGACGGAGACGGTGCGCCGCGCCTCGAGGCCGACCCGCCACGTGCCGGTCCCTGCCGCGGGAACGCCGTTGCCGACGGTCGTCGTGTAGGTGAAGACGCCGGTGCCGTCCGGACCGGTGAGGGTGCCGTTGGCACCGCCGCCGAACACCGTCGGGGTGGTGACGGGCGGCGTGACGCCGCCGAAGTCGGTGGACGGTCCGCTGAGCGCCAGCGCGACGCGGTTCATGCCCGTGAGCGTCGCCAGCGCCGTGCCGTCGCCGTTGCGCAGCCGGAAGGTGACGGTGACCGCCGCGCCCGCGCTGCCGGTGGCCGAGAGCAACTCACCGGTGAGCCCCGCGAGCTGCGTCGAGCGTGCGGGGATGGTGTGTGCCCCCGTCACGGAGATGCCGAACTCTTCGCCCGTCGGCACGTGGCAGATCCGGCACAGCGTGTCCGGCTGGGCCCCGGCGACATGGTTGGTCCCCGGGGGACCGGCCGCGGTCGTGGTCTCGCCCGGATTGACGTCGTCGTGACATGCGGTGCAGGCGGCGGCGGACGGCCGTGTCTCGGCCGTCGCCGACGTGGCCCCCGCGGCGTGACAGACGTCGCAGCCCCGGACGTCCTGCGGGAAGCCGACGCCGGTGGCCGTCGAGCCGGTGCAGGTGCCGTTCGGGCAGTCGGCGTCGACGCTGCACGGCACACCGGCGAGCGCGCCGCCGCTGCAGGCCGTGACCTTCTCGGCGAACAGGATCGACTGGTTCTGGAAGCCGACGAAGCCGTAGCTCGCTCCCACCGGACCGTCGACGATGCTGGGCAGCTCCTTGCCCATGTGGATGGCGTGGATCATCTGCAGCAGCTCGATCGAGTTGCCGGTCTGCGGGTCGAACCCCTGGTCGGTGTGGCAGAGCTGGCAGAGCCCGACCTCGCGCCGGCCACCGCCATGGATCGCGAGCGGTGCGTGGCAGGCGTTGCACTGCGCCGTGGTGGTGACCTGGCGCACGGTGGTGACCGCGCCACCCGACGGCAGGAAGTCGAACAGCGGGTTCGCGACCAGCGTCTCGCCGCCGTAGGCGCGCTCGATTTGCGCCCCCACGGTGTGCGTCAGCCCGGTCGGGAAGCCGGCCGGCAGCGTGGTCGCGAAGGTGTAGGTGTAGACGCCGGTCGCGGCATCCACGAGGGCCAGGACACCGCCGCTGTCGTACCCGGGCTGCCCGGCCGACGGTACGATGTAGCTGCGATAGCGCGTGAAGTCGGTCGTGAAGCCCTCGACCGTCTCGGCGTCGACGTCGAGCCGCGCGATGGTGAACCGCACGCGGGCCTGCGCCGGATTCGAGGTGGACGCGGTGACGGGGATGACCGGGACCCCGTCGCCGTCGGTGAGCGCGAAGGTGACGACGACGGTGCCGTCCGTGCCGACGCTGGCCGCGGTGATCGCCGCCTCGAGACCGGCACCGGGCGCCCCGGGCGGGATCGCGCCGATGGTGGTCGAGGTCGAGGTGGTGGTCGTCGTCACCGTGACGGCGGTCGTCGTGGTGGTCGCGGCGCCGCCGACGGTGGTCGGCACACAGGTGAGGCGGAAGGTGCTGCGGTCGGTACGGCCACCGGCGCGTGCCATCACCTTCAGCACCGCGCGGGTCGGATCGATCTCGCCCTTCTTGTTGGGGCCGCCGAGGGGTACCGGCAGTGCGACGGCCGTCGTGCAGGTCATCGCCGACGTCGGCAGGGCCAGGCCGTCGAGCGCGGCCTGCAGCGGCGCGGGGTCGATCGGGGAGTGCTTCTTCACCTTCAACGCGATGCTGCCGACCTCACCCGGCTGGCAGGCGCGCGTGGGCTGATTCAGGCAGAAGGCGACCGAGAGGGTGCAGACGCCGTTGCGCTGGCCATCGAGATCGCACGCGTCGCCGTCGGCGCACGTGACGCCCTTCGGTGTCTTGCCGGCTGGGAAGCCGACGCCGTCGGCCGCGAGCTGGACCAGGCATTCCTGGCGTGCCGGGCCTCCACCCGGAACGAGGGTCGCGGCGCCGGCCGGCGCCGACACCACGACGAGGAATGCCACCAGGACGAACGATCGCGTCGACCACCAGCGTTGCATCGTCTTACTTTCCCGCCAGACCCTTCACGTACGTGGCGACCGCCGCCACGTCGTCGGCCCCGAGCTTCTTGATGAAGGCCTTGTGCTTCTCGTTCCCCTCGATCTTGGCCTGCACCTCGGTATCGGCCATGGCCGCGACCTTGGCGTCGCCGGCGAGGGGAGGCACCTTGAGGGTCTTGCCGGCGGCGGTGTCGGCCATACCGGTCTCGCCGTGGCAGCTGGCGCAGTACTGTTTGTAGGTGGCCGCGCCGTCGGCGGCGGCTCCGGTGACGGTGGCGAGCACGAAGAGGGCGGGCAGGATGGCGAGAAGGCGCATGGGAGGCTCCTTTCGGATCAAGGGGTCGGTGGCGACGTCCCGGCCCGCATTCGATGCAGGCCGTAGAGCGCCATTGCGGCGGCCAGGGTGGGAAAGCCTATGAACGAGAAGACGATCGCGCTGGCACCGTCGGCACGGAGGACCAGCATGCCGAGCGCCGCCAGGGCGACGAGACCGAGAAGACACGCGGCGCGGATCACGACGCCGGCCCTCCGCCGGTGAGCGCTTCGTCCGGATGTGCGGCCGGGTGGCAGGTGCCGGTGCAGCTCATCGTCTTGTCGAGCAGCGCCTGCTGAACGTCCGGGTCCTGGTGCGCTTCGACGGCGCGGAAGCTGGCCGCGCCGGCGTGGCAGCCGAGGCACGAGTCGATGTCGAAGGTCCCGTGCAGCGCGATCGGTAGCGCGTAGCGACCGGTGACGGTGCGCACCATGTGCATGAGGCCGGCACGCTTCGCGTCGAACGTGCCCCAGATGCCGTAGCCGCTGTGGCAGACGTAGCAGGCCTGGGCGGTGGGCACGAGGCCGCGGGTGTAGTGCGTCTCGGCGAGCGAGCCGTTCGTGGCGTCGGACAGGCTCGCCACGATCGGGGTCATGACGTGGCACGAGCCGCAGAAGCGGACGTCCTTCGAGGTCTCGAGCATCATGAGGACGCCGAGGCCGTAGGCGGCGGCGGGCAGCAGGACGAGCCCGGCCAGCGCCACCGTCGAGGGCAGCCGGCCGCGAACGAGTCCCCACACCAGAATCGCCACGGCCGGTGCGGCCACCAGGACCGGCAGCACGTGCAACCATTGCACCGCCGGCTGGATTGGCGGGGACACGAACAGGGGGCCGGTCGGTCCGGTCATGGGCGGCGCACGCGCGAGGCCCTCACCCTCGTGGTCGACGCCTCACCGTTGCCGCCCATCTCACGCACCTCATCGTTTCCGAGCCCACTGCGAGACGATCGTGAATACGCCATCATGGGCACACGCTACAAGGTCGCTTCGCAGTCGACTGCTCGCTTCGCAGGATCGGGAAATTCATCCATCTGCATTCGCCCCATGCGAAATCGGCGCCGGCCGTCGCGACGGCTCGCGCCGACACCTCCGCTGCGCCGGCGCAGGCGAATTCGGCGATGGTGCAGCGCCGAGTTTCCGGCTTCCGCGAAGCGGACGTCCCGCGTTGTCTCCGGTGTTGGAACCCGAGGCCGCTGGTGGTGGTCTCGTGCGCTGGCACGTCTTGCTAAGGAGACCGACCATGGCGAGCACCCGGATGCACTTCGAGCGACTCACCGCTCTCGACGCTTCCTTCCTCGCCATCGAGGAGTCCGCGTCACACATGCACGTGGCGGCCACGCTGCTCTTCGACGCCGCGCCGTTGACGCTGCCGCACGGTGGGCTCGACAGCGAGCGTATCCGGAGCTTCGTGGCGTCGCGGCTGCACCTGGTGCCGCGCTACCGCCAGCGTCTCGCCTGGACGCCGCGCACCGGTCATCCGGTGTGGGTGGACGACGACCGCTTCAACATCGTCTACCACGTTCGCCACACCGCGCTGCCGAAGCCCGGCAGCGAACGCCAGCTGAAGCGCCTGGTCGGGCGCATCCTCTCGCAACAGCTCGACCGCGGGAAACCGCTCTGGGAGATGTGGGTGGTCGAGGGCGTCGAGGGCAATCGCTTCGCACTCATCGCGAAGGCGCATCACTGCATGGTCGACGGCATCTCGGGCGTCGACCTGCTCGCGGCGCTGCTGTCGCTCGCGCCCGACGAGGTGCCTGGCGAGGCGCCCGCGTGGATTCCGCGCCGGGTCCCGTCGGCGCTCGAGCTGGTGGCCGGCGAGGTTCGCCGACGGGCCGAGCAGCCGCTGCGCCTGCTCGGCGCCGCGGCCGAGATGCTGCGACGGCCCCTGGGTGCGCTCGGCGCGGTGGGCGACGCGGTCGCGAGCGTGGCCGAAACCCTGACCAGCGGTCTCAGTGCCGCATCGGCCACGCCGCTCAACGTGCCGATCGGTCCACATCGGCGATTCGACTGGCTCCAGCTCCCGCTCGACGATCTGCGGACCGTTCGCCGCGCCTTCGGCGGTACGTTGAACGACGTCGTGCTCGCGACCGTCGCCGGGGGGATCGGCCGCTTCCTCGAGCGCCGTGGCATCCGGACCGAAGGCCTCGACTACCGCGCCATGATCCCGGTCAGCTTCCGTACCGGCGCGGAGCGCGGCACGCTCGGCAACAAGGTCTCGCTGCTCCTGGCGTCGTTGCCGCTCGGTGAGCGGGATCCGTACCGTCGCCTGATCCGCGTCATCGAGACGACGGTGCGCCTCAAGACGTCGCGCCAGGCGCATGGCACGGAGCTGCTGGAGGAGCTCGCCGACCTGACCGCGACGGAGCTGTTGACGCAGACGGTGCGGCTCGCGGTGGCGATGCGGACCTACAACCTGGTCGTCTCCAACGTCCCCGGGCCTCCGCTGCCGCTGCACCTGCTCGGCGCACGCATGACGGCCGTCTACCCGACGGTCCCGCTGTACGCGAACCAGGGCGTCGGCATCGCCCTCTTCAGCTACGCCGGCGATCTCTACTGGGGCTTCAACGCCGACTGGGAGACGGTTCCCGACCTGCACGAGCTGGTGCAGGACATGGCCGCGGCGTTCGACGAGCTGCGGGCGTTGGCCGTCGTCCCACCCGTGATGTCGAGCCTGGGCTGAGCAGCGTCGCTCAGCCCCCGAGGCAGCTCGCCGGCGGATCGGGCTTGATGTTGCCGCCGCAGATCGGGTTCTCCACGCTGCCGCCGCACACCGCGCAGCAGTCGTTGTTGCCGGTGCACGGGCATCCCGCCGGTCGCGCGTTGGAGCCGTCCGGCTGGCTGCAGTCGATGCCGAGACACGCCGCCGGCGGGTTCGGCTTCATGTTGCCGCCGCAGATGGGGTTCTCGACGCTGCCGCCGCACACGCCGCAGCAGTCGTTGTTCCCGGTGCACGGGCAGCCGTCGGCCCGCGAGTTGGCGCCGTCGGGGTAGTCGCAACTGCCGATCGTCGTCGTGGTGGTGCTCGACGCGGCCGTCGTGGAGGTACTCGTCGAGGTGGTGGTGGTGGTGGTGGTGCCGAGCAGGGGGCACGTCGCCGGCGCGGACGAGCGCTTCGCCCGGAACCGCGTGCCGTCGTCCCGGGTGATCTGGCCACCGAACGACCCACAGAATCGCACGTCGCCGACCACGACGATGACGCCGACCTCGCCCTGCGGCGTGCCGCCCAGCGGGTAGGCGTCGGCTCCCCGCGCCGACAGACGGAGCGATCGGCCGTCCACGAGACGCGCGGCGCGCACGGCTCCGGTGCGACTCTTGTACTTGAAGTCGATGCGCGGCGGATTCCCGGTGGCGGTCCAGCCGCTCGCCGGGAGCTCGAGGACGGTGATGGCGCCCACGCCCACACGACCGATGAGCGCAGTGGCGCCCGTCACCGTCGGGTCGACCGTCGCCAGCGCCACGTCCGCGTCCTGGAAGCCGACCACGTTGCGGCGCCCGGCCGGACCCGAGGCATCGGTGAGGCGCATGCGGCCGCCGTCGAGCGGAACGTCCGTGGCGCCATGGGCGACACCGAAGGGATGCGTGGACAGCAGCCACGCGCCGACGACCATTCCGATTCCGCGCACGACGACTCGACGACTCATGGAGGCTCCTTCGAAGACAGGGGGGGCGCCGGGACGCACGGACGGGCACGGCGTGGACAAGCACTGTACGGCGTCCCCGCACGGAGTGTCGAGCTAGATGGCTATCGCATGCGCCGTGTCGGGTGCGATTGACGCGCTGCTACGGACACGATCCCGATGCGCACGCGGCGATCGGCCCGCAGCCACCGGCGGCGACCTGCGCCGCGTCGTATTGCTCCGTCCGACCGTTGGGGCACGTGATCGTGAACGCGCCCGCGAGCGTGCGCGTGATCTCCCACACGCGGCGCTTCCGCGTGTAGCGGACATGCACGGTGAAGTCGGGGTCGACCGTGGTCGTACCGGTGAGACACTCGTGTCCACGGCTGTCGACGAGGGACGACGTGCCCCCGCCACCGCGGAACCCGCCGAGCCGGGCACGCGCACCGTTCGCCCAGCAGTCGGTCACCGAGCCGTCGACCAGGAGCAGGGCGGTGTCGCGGGTGCAGGCCCCGGCCTCGTCGAAGCAGCGATAGAGCTTGCGCACGCAGCTCTTCTTGAAGGCGGCGCCGCAGGCGAGCGGTCCCGCCACGGCGGGACCGGCCGCGAGCACCACGACGATCGACAGTACGAGTCTGGTCACGCAGGGCACCGTGCCCCGGACGCGTGGTGTGCGGGAAGTCGGACGCGTCGAGCGGTCGGAGCGGGCCGCCGAACGGCGCGGGTCAGTCCGCCGGCGTCGGTGCGACGGCCGCCGCGCCGCGTACGACGATCGTGAGCTGCGTCACCGTGCGCCGGGCCAGCTCCGCCTCGGCGTCGTCGGCGCCGGGATCGGGTGGGACGTCGAGCAGCTCCCCCGTCATCGTCGCCACCGTGCTGACGATGAGATGGGCCACCACCTCGCGCGCGTCGCGGTCGAGGTGGCCGAGGGCCGGGATCGTCGCCAGGTCGTCGGCGAGGTCGGTGGTGATGAAGCGGATCTCGCGGGCGATCTCCGCGCGCACGGGCGGCGTGCCGCCGTGCCGCTCGCGGATGACGAACTCGAACACCCGCCGGTGCTCGCGCACGTAGCCGACGTACACGCGCACCGAGTCTGCCCGCATGTCGTGGCCGCTGCGCGCCGCCTGTCGCACCTCGCGCATGAGGCGGCGGAGGGTGAGGAAGGTTTCGTCGACGAGCGTGAGGCCGAGGTCGTCCATGTCGCGGAAGTGGCGATAGAAGGCCGTCGGCACGATCCGGGCGGCGCGGGCGACCTCGCGCAGGGACAGCGCCCCGAAGCTCCGTCCCTCGGCCATCAGGTCGAGGGCGGCGTCCAGCAGGGCCTGGCGCGTGTGCAGCTTCCGTTCGACCCGAACGCTCATACGCCGAGACCAGTATCATTTCGAGCACGAACGTTCACGTACTTTTCGTGTAATGGACGCGATTATTCTCCAGGAGCGAATTTTTCAGTGAACGAGTGTTGACTGAAAATCGGCGACGGGGTACAGGCTCGGTGTACGTCTGTTCACTGAGGTCGCCATGCACAACCCGCTCACCCCCCTCTTCGACTCCGACACCCTGGAGTTCTGGCTCCAGCACGTGGACCCACTCTTCGCCCGCGACCGCGTTCGCGCGCGCGTCGAGATGGTGCACCACGAGACCCCGCGCGTTCGCACCGTCGTCCTGCGCCCGAACGCGAGGTGGCGGGGCTTCCGCGCCGGCCAGCACGTCGTGGTCACGCTCGACGTCGATGGTCGCCGCCTCTCCCGCACCTTCTCGCTGTCCGGCGGCGAGGACGAGCGCACGCTGCGCCTGACGATCGGTCGCCAGCCGAACGGCCGCGTCACCGGCGCGGTGCACGACCGCCTCCGGCCGGGGGACATCGTCGAGATCAGCCAGGCGCACGGCGACTTCGTGCTGCCCGACGACGAGCGCACCCCGCTCCTCATGATCGCCGGCGGGACCGGCATCACGCCCTTTCTGGCCATGCTGCGCACGCTCGCCGCCCGCGGCGCCGGCCGCGACGTCGTGCTGCTCTGCTGGGCGCCGCGGGCGAGCGAGCTGATCGCGCGCCACGAGCTCGCGGCACTGCCGGATCGACTGCCCGGCCTTCGGGTCCATACCGCCTTCACGCGCGAGGGCATGGACCGATTTTCCGCCGCCGGCCTCGAGGCCCTCGTGCCCGACGTCGGTCGCCGACTGACCTACGTCTGTGGTCCCGACGCGCTGACGGACGCCGTCGCGGCGCACTGGCGCGACGCCGGTTTCGCCGATCGTCTTCGCCGTGAATGGTTCGGCGCCCCGCGCCGCGATGCCACCAGCGACGGCCCCGTCGCCGTCGCGTGCACGCGCAGCGGTCGCACCGTCACCGTGCCCGGCGTGCAGAGCCTGCTGGTGGAGCTCGAGGCCGCCGGCCTCACTCCCGCCCACGGCTGCCGCGCCGGTATCTGTCGTCAGTGTACCTGCGTGCTCGCCTCCGGTGCCGTCCAGGAGTTGCGCACCGGGGGCACCCGCAACGAGACCGACGAGCCGATCCAGCTGTGCGCCGTCCGCGCCCGCAGCGATCTCGTGCTCGCCCTCTGAGGAGATCCGCCATGACGTCACGCTCCAGACCCATGACCCCCGACGAGCTCGAGGCCTTCGGCACGGCGCTCGACACGCTCCGCGACGAGGTGCGCGCCACGCTCGGCGCGGGCG
This sequence comes from uncultured Binatia bacterium (SeqCode), assembly GCA_964404165.1. Classification (GTDB taxonomy): domain Bacteria; phylum Desulfobacterota; class Binatia; order DP-6; family DP-6; genus DASYLJ01. The sequence goes on from CAYOIZ010000037.1 coordinate 19,699, forward strand.
ACGCCGCCTACATCCGCAACGTCCGCGCCACCGTGCGCTACACCGAAGCCGCCGGCCGCGGGCTGCTCTTCCTGAGCTTCCTCCCGCCCGCCTGGGTCGCCGGCACCGTGCTGCTCGGGCTGTCGAAGATCATCGACAACATGGAGCTCGGCCACAACGTCATGCACGGCCAGTACGACTGGATGCAGGACCCGACGCTGCACTCGCAGACCTACGAATGGGACAACGTCTGCCCCGGCGACGGCTGGCGGCACTCGCACAATCTCATGCACCACACGTTCACGAACGTGCTCGGCCGGGATCGCGACATCGGCTACGGACTGCTGCGCCTCTTTCCGGAGCAGCGCTGGTCGGTGCGGAACGTGCCGCAGCCGCTCTACGCCATCGCGCTCGCGGTCGTCTTCCAGTGGGGCGTGGCGCTGCACGACGCCGAGCTCGACCGCGCCCTCGACGGCACGCGGAGCCCGGCCGAGGTGGCGCGTGCCGTGGCGCCGATCGCCCGCAAGGCAGCCCGGCAGCTCGCCAAGGACTACGTCGTCTTCCCGCTGCTCGCCGGCCCGATGGCGCCGGCCGTCCTGCTCGGGAATCTCGGCGCCAACCTGATCCGCAACCTGTGGACGTTCGCCGTCATCTTCTGCGGGCACTTCACCGCCGACGCCGAGGTCTTTCCGGAGTCCGTCGTCGACGGCGAATCACGCGGGCACTGGTACATGCGGCAGCTCCGCGGCTCGAGCAATCTCGAGGGCGGCCCGCTGTTCCACTTCATGACCGGCAACCTGAGCCACCAGATCGAGCACCACCTCTTCCCCGACATCCCCGCACGGCGCTATGCCGAGATGGCGCCCCGCGTGCGGGCCATCGCCGCCGGCTACGACCAGCACTACAACACCGGCTCGTTCGTGGGGCAGCTCTGGTCGGTCGTGAAACGTATCGTCGTCCACAGCCTGCCGTCGTTCGGCGGCAGCGCAGTTCCCGCGGAGGCCTGACATGTCGACCCTGCTGCGCATCGAAGCGGTCAAGGACCTGGTTCAGGAGGCCATCGACCAGGGCGCCACCACGGTCGAGCAGATCCACAAGGTGATCCTCGATCTGCCGTTCAACGTCCTCGAACAGCGCGGCCTCCTCGGCGATGCTGCCAGCGGCGTGCGCGACACCAGCCAGCGCAGCATCGGCGGTGTCTACGACGCCATCCGGAGCATCAACCGCGAGATCGGCGGGCTCGCGTCGCACATCTTCGAGGCGCTCGAGAATCAGCAGACCGTGCAGCGCACGCTCGACGCGCAGGAGCGCGACGACGAGGCGTAGAGTCGACCGGCGTGGATTCGTCATCCGGGCTGCGATAGAGCCCCGCCGTGCGACGGCGTGCCCTGTGGTGGCTCACGTATGGTGTGCCGGGGGCGCTGTCCCTGCTTCCGCCGCTGCTGACGATCCGCGCGGTGGTGCGGGACGCCGTGGACGTCCCGTGGGTCGATCAGTGGGCGTTCGCACGGGAGGTGGTGCGCGCCCACGACGGCCAGCTCCTGGTCGCCGACCTCTGGGCCCAGCACAACGAGCATCGCGTGCCGGTGACGAAGGTCGTGCTGCATCTGCTGGCATGGCTGTCGGGATGGAACCTGCAGCTCGAGGTGGCTGCGAACGTCGTGGTCGCGACGGCCTCGCTGCTGCTGGTGGCGTGGATCATCGTGCGGACCGTCGGGCCCGTCGCACCGCGGGTCGTCGGCGTCCTGCTCCTGGTGGCGTCGGCGCTCCAGATGTCCCTGGTGCAATGGCAGAACTGGACGTGGGGGTGGCAGCTCGGGCTGTGGCTGGCGGAGGCGGCGGCGATCGGCATGGCGGCGGCCCTCGTGCGGCTGCCCGTCGCACCGGCGCGATGGGCGCGCGTCGTCGTACTCGCGGCGGTGATGGGAGCGCTGTCGAACGGCGCCGGGCTCGTCCTGCTCGGCGTGGCACCCCTGGCGCTGCTCGCGCTCCGCATGGCGCGCGTCGCCGTCCCGACGCGCCTGCTGCTCGGTGCCGCCGTGGCCGCGGGTGGCGTCGGCGTCGCCTATGCCGTCGGGTGGCAGCCGGCGATCGGCCAGCCCGCGCCGACGCCGGTGGCCGGGCACGTCGTCGACCTGCTGCATTTCGCGCTCACGTTTCTCGGCGGGCCCGTCATGTCGTGGGATCCGGAGCTCGCGTGGCGGTGGGGTACCGCCGGCAGCGTGGTGGCCTTGCTCTGCATCGTCCTCGTCTGGGTGACGACCCCGGCGCGACGAGCCGCTGTGGTGCCCTGGGCGGCGCTGGTCGCGTTCTCGTTCGGGGCGGCCGCGCTGACGTCCGTCGGGCGTCTCGGCGCCGGGCTGCACATCGCCCTCATGTCCCGGTACGCGACCTTCGCCGTGCCGCTGTGGCTCGCGCTCGGACCGCTGCTGGCGATGGTCATCGTGCGTGCGCCGGCGGGCCTGCTGCGCGCGGTGCCGTCGGGCCTCGCCGTCGCCGGCCTCGGGCTCGCGGTCTGGCACGGTGGCTACACGTGGCTGCGCGGCGACGAGCGCATGGCCGCCCGTGCCGTCACGGCGCGCAAGGCGATGGCGTGCATCGCCGCACCGGCGAGCGCGACGGACGCCTGCTATCGCAGCATCTGCTGGGACGCGGCGTACGCGCGCGCGGGGGCGGTGATGCTCGCGGCGCGGCGTCTCGGCCCGTGGCGGAACGCGCCGCCGGCAGGACCCTGAGTGCGCCCTACGAACCGTCACCGCCGAAGGCGACGGGGCTCGCGATCGGATCGAGCGGCGCGCCGTCGGCGAGGGCGTCGAGCCACGGCTTCGGCGGCGCGCCCGGCCGGCGCATGACGCGGACGTCGTCGCCGCAGTACCGCACCGACACCGCCCGCCGGCGCCGCGTCGCCGACGCGTTCCCCGGCGCCCCATGGATGGTGCGCGCATGGTGCACGACGACGTCTCCCGGTGCGGTCTCGAACGTCACCAGCTCATAGCGCGCGGGGTCGGCCTCGACGTCGGGGACGGCGTCGCCCTCGGTGCCCGGGATCGCGGCCGTGCTGACGAACAGATTCGGACGGAACGTCCGCTCCCAGCGATGCGATCCGCGCACGTACGCCACCGCGCCGGTCTCGGGCGTGACGTGGTCGAGCGGGCACCACGTCGTACACACCTGGGTGCCGGTCACGTGGAAATAGGCCATGTCCTGATGGAAGGCGGTGCGTTCGGCGGTGCCCGGCTCCTTCACGAGCAGGCTGTCCTCGTAGAGGGCCACGACGCGCGAGCGCAGCAGCCGGGCCACCAGCGCCGGCAGCGGCGACGCGAGCGCGAAGTCGCGGAAGACGGCGTGGCGCCGCCAGTGATCGGTGCCGGCGAAGAAGCGGCCCGTCGATCGTCCCGGGTCGCGCAGGACGCTGCTGCCCGCGGCCTCGAGGCGTGCGGCCATGGCGGAGAGGTCGGTGCCGTCGCGCGCCGCGAGCACGTCCTCGACCGCATGGCGCAGCCGCTCGATCCAGTCCGGCGGCAGGACGGCACGGACGCAGACGACGCCGTCGGCCCAGAACGTCTCGGCGAGGTCGTCCGTCATCGCCGTCGCCCTAACCCGGCCCGGCCCCGCGGTGCAATGTCCTTGAGGCCTGCTGCACGTCATGCCAACACGGCGCATGGACTACGACGCGTACGTCGCGGCGATGCAGGTGGTCTCGAAGCTCGTCGACGAGCAGCGGTACGACGAGGCGCTGGCCGACATGCGGGTGCTCCTCGACAGCGATCTCCTCGATCGCGACAAGGCCATCCTTTGTCTCAACATGGCGGTCGTGTACGACAAGATGGCCAGGCCGTCCGAGGTGCTGGCCTGGTACGACCGCGGCATGGACTACGAGCGGAACTACCGTCCCCACATGCTGCTCGAGCACAAGGCCGGATACCTCATCGCCCAGAACCGTCAGGCCGAGGCGCTCGTGATCTACGAGTCGCTGCTTCGCGAGCGCTCCATCGACGAGGCCGAGAAGCATCGCTTCACGCACAACGTCGGCATCCTGCGCACGCAGCTCGGGCGCGGGTGACTTCCATGCGCGAGCCACTGCACCGCTGCCGTCCCGACGGCTTCGCCATCCGACCCGCCAGCCAGACCGAGGCGGTGCGCGTCGCCGACGGCGTCTGGCTGTCCGAGGGGCTGTCGAACGCCTACCTCGTGGTGACGCCGGCGGGACGCGTCGTCGTCAACACCGGCATGGGCTTCGAAGGGCCGCTGCACCGCCGTCTCTTCGACGCCGTCGACCGTGGACCGGTGCGCTACATCCTGCTGACGCAGGGGCACGTCGATCACGTCGGCGGCGTGGAGGTGTTTCGCGAGCCGGGCACCGAGGTGGTCGCGCAGGCCAACAACCGCGTCTGCCAGGAGGACGACGCCCGCATCCATCGCTTCCGCGTCGCGCACAGCGCGCCGTTCTTCCCGACCGCCGTCGGCACCGCCGAGCGCAACCTGCACGTGCAGGCGCGCCCGCAGCCGACCGTCACGTTCACCGACCGCTACGACTTCGACCTCGGCGGCGTCCGCTTCGAGCTGATCGCGACGCCCGGCGGCGAGACCATCGACTCGACGTGCATCTGGCTGCCCGAGCGTCGCATCGCCTTCGTCGGCAACGTCTTCAGCGCGCTCTTCGGGCACTTCCCGAACCTGGTCACGCTGCGCGGCGACCGCTATCGGGCCGCGCTGCCGTTCATCGACGCCGTCGAGCGCGTCCGCGCGCTCCAACCGGCGCTGCTGCTGACGGGGCACTTCGGGCCGATCCACGGCGCCGACGTCATCGACGCCGAGCTGGTGCGTCTGCGTGACGCCGTGCGCTTCGTCCACGACGCCACCGTCGACGGCATGAATGCGGGGACGGACGTGCGCACGCTGATGCGCGACGTCCGGCTGCCGCCCGAGCTGGCGGTGGGGGAGGGCTACGGCTGCGTCGCGTGGAGCGTGCGCGCGATCTGGGAACACTACGCGGGGTGGTTCCACCAGCGGTCGACCACCGAGCTCTATGCGGTCGCGCCCGACGACGCGCATGCCGACGTGGTGGCGCTGGCCGGTGGTGCCGCCATCGTCGCGGCCCAGGCCCGGAAGCGCATCGCCTCCGGGGACGCCGTGACCGCGATCCATCTCGCGGAGATGGCGCTCGCCGCCGAGCCGGGCTCGCGGCCCGGGCTCGAGGCCTTCCTCGCCGCGCACGAGGCGCTTCTCGCCGAACGCGGCGGCCGCAACTTCTGGGAGACGGGCTGGTTGCGCCACCAGATCGAGCGCACGCGTCGCGCCCTGGCTTGACGGGCGGCCCGTCGATCGACGAAGACCGACGCGTGCCGCGCACCCTCACGATGGCCCTGGTCGGCTGCGGCGCCATCTCGCGCATGCACCTGCCCGCCATCCGCGAAGGCGCACCCGCCATCCGCATCACCGCCGCGATCGATCCCGATCCCGCCCGTGCCGGCGCCGTCGCCGCGGAAACCGGCGCACGTGCCTTCACCAGCCTCGACGAGGCGCTCGCCGCCGGCGGCTTCGACGCCGTCGACCTGATGCTGCCGCATCACCTGCACGAGGACGTCGCCGTGCGCGCCTTCGCCGCGGGCAAGCACGTGCTCCTCGAGAAGCCGATCGCCACCACGCTCGACGCCTGCGAGCGCATCCTCGCCGCCGCGCGTCGCGCCGGCACCGTCTTCATGGTGGCCGAGAACGCGCAGTACTGGCCCGAGGTGGTGACGGCGCAGGCGCTGCTCCGCGACGGGGCCATCGGCGACGTGGTGACCGCGCGCGCCAGCTTCGCGATCCCGCCGATTCCCGCGTACTACGGCGGCGCGCAGGCCTGGCGGCTCGACAATGGCGCCGCCGGTGGCGGCATCGCGCTCGACACCGGCTCGCATTGGATCCGTCCGCTGCGCATGTGGCTCGGCGAGGTGGCGGAGGTCGTCGGCACCGTCGGCCGTCCGTACGCGCCCATGCAGGGCGAGTCGCTGGTGCGGGCGCTGCTGCGCTTCCGCTCGGGCGTGCCCGCGGTCCTCGACGGCCTGATGCACGACGCGCCCTTCGTGCCCGAGCCCATGTTCCGAGTGACGGGCACGACCGGCGAGATCACGATCGAGCGGCCCGGGCGCGTCGTGCTGTGGGACGCCGCGCATCCCGACGGGACACAGGTCGGCGAGGTGGGCGGCTACCTGCGCTCGTATCCCGGCGAGTTCGCCGATTTCGCCGCCGCCGTACTCGACGGCCGACCGTTGGCGGCGGGTCCCGAGCAGGCGCTCGGCGAGCTGCGCGTCGCGCTCGCCCTCTATCGCTCGGTGGAGAGCCGCCGCTGGGAGCCGGTGTGAGCGATCGCGTCGTCTTCGACTTCGCCGGTCTGCACGTGCTCGTGACGGGTGGCTCGAACGGCATCGGGCTCGGCATCGCGCGTGCATTCGTCGAGGCGGGTGCCATGGTGACGATCACCGGTCGTCGCGCGACGGCCGCCGACTACGACGTCGACCTGTCGGCGTTCACCTACCGTGGGCTCGACGTCTCCGACGCCGGCGCCGTCACCGCGCTGGCGGCGTCGCTGCCGTCGCTCGACGTGCTCGTCAACAACGCCGGCGCGAATCTGCCGGGCGGTCGCAGCGAGTACGATCCGGCGGTCTTCGAGGAGTCGGTGCGCATCAACCTGTTCGGTACGCAGCGCATGGCCACGGCCTGCCGGCCGTTGCTCGCACGGAGCACGCTCGACGGCGGTGCCGGGATCGTGAACCTGGCATCCATGGCGTCGTACTTCGGGATCACGGCGGTGCCGGGCTACGGCGCCGCCAAGGCCGCCATCGTCCAGCTCACGAAGACGCTCGCCGTGGCGTGGGCGGCCGACGGCATCCGCGTCAACGCCGTCGCGCCCGGGCTGACGCGATCGAATATGACGGCGCGCATCCAGGACCTCCCCGACGTCACCCGGCGCGACTTCGAGCGCATGGCCATCAAGCGCTGGGGCACGCCGGAGGACGTGGCACCCGCCGTTCTCTTCCTCGCCAGCCCAGCGGCCCGGTTCATCACCGGCCAGACGCTCGCGATCGACGGCGGCTACTCGATCGCATGAGCGACGACGTCCGCGTCCACGACCTGGCGGCGCCCGAGCTGACGGCGGTGCAGCAGGCGGCGATCGCGGCCGCGCCGGCGGTATCGCTCAGCGTCGACGCCGTGCTGGCGGCCGCCACCGCGCGCACCGCGCTCCACGACTTCGGCGCAGACGACTTCCGCGAACGGCTCGCGGTCTGGCTCGCCGCCGCCGACGAGGACGCCGAGCTGAACGCCCTCGGTCGTGCGACGGTGTTCGGCAACGCGGTGCGCGTCCTGTCGAATCGCCTGCGCCTCGAGGCGCTGCTGCGCCAGCATCCGGAGATCCACGACGTCGAGCTGCGGCGGCCGATCATCATCGCCGGCCTGCCGCGCTCCGGCACGACGCATCTCGTGAACCTGATCGCGGCCGACGCGCGGCTGCGATCGCTGCCCTACTGGGAGAGCCTCGAGCCGTTCCCCGCGCCCGACGACGTGCCCGGCCCCGACGGCATCGACCCGCGTCTCGCTCGCTGCCGGCAGAGCTACGAGCGACAGGACCGTGTCCTGCCGCTGCTGCGCGCCATGCACCACATGACGCCCGAGCACGTGCACGAGGAGATCGAGGTCCAGGAGCTCGACGTCTCGACCTACAACCTCGAGTGGTACGCGCACGTGCCGCGCTGGCGCGACTACTACCTGGCCCACGACCAGCGACCGCACTACGCGTACCTCCGCACCGCGCTGCAGGCGCTGACGTGGCTGCGCGGCCCGGATCGATGGATCCTCAAGTCGCCGCAGCACCTGGAGCACCTGCCGGCGCTCCGCGACGCCTTCCCCGACGCGACGGTGGTGCTGACCCACCGTGACCCGGTGTGCGTGATCCGCTCCGCCATCACCATGCTGGCGTACGGCGCGCGCCTGCGACGCACCCGGGTCGACCTCGACGCCATCGCCGACTACTGGATCGACCGCATCGAGCGCCTGCTGCGCGCCTGCGTGCGCGATCGCGACGTGCTGCCTGCACAGGCGAGCCTCGACGTCCTCTTCCACGAGTTCATGGCCGACGACGTGGCGATGGTCGAGCGCATCTACGCCCTGGCGGGGCTGCCGATGACCGCGGACGCCCGCGGTCGTCTCGACGCGTTCATGGCGGAGCACGATCGGGCCCGGTTCGGCCGCGTGCGCTACGACCTGCAGGGCGACTTCGGCATCGACCCGGTCGCGCTGCGCCGGCGCTTCGCGTTCTACGCCGCGCGCTTCCCGGTGCGGCCGGAAGACTGAGTGCGCGTCAGCGACGCGCGCGATCGCGGCCGCGGAGCGCGATCGCCAGTGCGCACGTGCCGCACGTGACGGCGTAGCCGCCGATCGGCCAGACCAGCGCCAGGCTGCGGGTGCCCGGCCAGAGCAGGAGCCCGGTGCCGACGAGCACGGCGCTGATGCCGAGGGCGGCGAGCCATGCCTCGGCGAGACGCTGGTGCCGGCGCACCGTGCCGGGCGCATCGAGCATCTCCTCGACCAGCTCCTCGGCGACCGCCCACGACGCCACCGTGGCGAGCAGGGCGACGGCGGCGAAGGGCGACCACAGCACCGTCACGAGCGCGGCGACGCCGCCGATGCCGCCGACGAGGAGCAGCCAGCAGACGAGCGTGCCGCCGCGATGCGCGGCGATGGTGTTGCCGAGCGCGGCGACGCCGCCGAGGACCGCCGCTCCGTCCGTCGCCTGCGCGAGCGCGCGCCACGCGGTGGGTCGACGTCCGGGGGTCATCGGCAGTGCGCTCCTGCGATCGACATGGCGACGGACGATAGACGCACGCCGTGGCGCCGATCGTCAAGTGGCATCTTGACTACCGACCCCGCCGGCGGCGACACAACAGCACATGGCGACGACCGAGCATCTCCGTACCTGTCCGCTGTGCGAGGCGATGTGCGGGCTTCGCATCCACGTCGAGGACGGCCGCGTCACGCGCATCCGTCCCAACGACGACGACGTCTGGAGCCGCGGCTACATCTGCCCGAAGGGCACCACGCTGGGCGAGCTGCACCACGACCCGGACCGCCTGCGCACCCCGCTGGTACGGCGCGACGGTGCGTTCGTCGAGGTGTCGTGGGCCGAGGCGTTCGCCGAGTGCGAGCGCCTGCTGCACGGCGTCGTGGCGCGTCACGGCAAGGAGGCGGTGACCTACTACGTCGGCAATCCGACGGTGCACAACTTCTCGTTGTCGCGCTATGTCGGGGCGTTCGGGCCGCTCGCCGGCCTCGAGCGGCTCTACTCGGCGGGCACGATCGACCAGTGGCCGAAGAACGTCGTCTGCGCGCTGTTGTACGGCGGCATGTGGGCCATCCCCACCGCCGACATCGATCGCACCGACCATCTCGTCATCATGGGGGCGAACCCGCACGCGTCGCAGGGCAGTCTGATGGCGTGCCCCGACTTCCTCGGCCGGCTGACGGCGCTGCGCGCGCGCGGCGGCAGGTCGGTGGTCATCGACCCGCGGCGCACCGGGACGGCGGAACGCGCCGACGAATGGGTGGCGATCCGTCCCGGCACCGACGCGGCGTTGCTCATGGCCTGGGTGAACGTCCTGTTCGCGGAAGGGCTCGTCCGGCCGGGCCGGCTCGCCGCCTTCACCGACGGCGTCGACGCCGTCCGCACGCTGAGCCAGCCCTTCACGCCCGAGGCGGTGGCCGACGTCTGCGCCATTCCCGCCGACACGATCCGGCGGCTGATCCGCGAGCTGGCCGCCGCGCCGCGCGCGTCGATCTACGGGCGCATCGGCACCTGCAACCAGGAGTTCGGCACGCTGGCGTCGTGGCTGGTCGAGGTCGTCAACGTCCTCACCGGCAACCTCGATCGCCCCGGCGGCTCCATGTTCGCGAACCCGGCGGAGTGGAGCTTCCTCACCATGCGGCCGCCGGAGTTCGCGGCGGGATGGACGTTCGGGCGCTGGGCGAGCCGCGTGCGCGGCGCGCCCGAGGTCCTCGGGCAGGTGCCGATCTCGTGTCTCGCGGAGGAGATCGCGACGCCGGGCGCCGGGCAGATCCGCGGGCTCATCACGTTGGCCGGCAACCCCGTCGTGTCGGCGGCCGACGCCGGCCGCCTCGACGACGCGCTGCCGGAGCTCGAGTGCATGATCAGCGTCGACAACTGGCTCAACGAGACGACGCGGCACGCGCACGTCGTCCTGCCGGGCCTGAGCGCGCTCGAGCAGCCGCACTACGACGAGCTGATCTGGTCGTGGGCGGTGCGCGACGCGGCGATCTTCTCCGAGCCGGTGTTCCCGCCGCCGGCGCGACCGGCCGAATGGGAGATCCTGCTGACGCTGGCGGCGATCGCGCAGGGCCAGGCGGCCGCCGACGTGGACGTGACGATGCTCGACCAGATGTTCTTCGCCGGGCTGGTCGGTGCCGTCACCGCCGATCCGCGGTCGCCGATCGCGGGGCGCGACGCCGGCGAGATCGTCGCCGCCACGCCGGGCACGGGCCCCGAGCGCCTGCTCGACTTCGGCCTGCGGCTCGGTCCCTGGGGCGAAGGGTACGGCGTGCGGGCCGACGGCATGACGCTGGCACGACTCCGCGAGCACCCGAACGGTATCGATCTGGGTGCGCACGAGCCGCGTCTCCCCGACATGCTGACGACGCCGTCGCAGCGAATCGACCTCGCGCCCGCGCACATCACCGCCGACGTCCCGCGCCTGCGCCGGCGCCTCGAGCGTCGCGACGACGGCCTCCTGCTGGTGAGCCGTCGGCATCTGCGCTCGAACAACTCGTGGATGCACAACGTGCCGTCGCTGATGACGGGACGCGACCGGTGCACCTTGCTGATCCATCCCGACGACGCCGGTCGCCTCGGGCTCGCCGACGGTGGGCGCGCCAGGGTGCGCTCGGCGGCGGGGCAGGTGGAGGCGCCGGTCGAGGTGAGCGACGAGATGATGCCGGGCGTGGTGTGCCTGCCGCACGGTTGGGGGCACGATCGACCGGGTACGCGCCTCGGCGTCGCCTCGCGCCACGCCGGCGTCAACAACAATCTGCTGGCGCCGGGCGACCTCGTCGACGTGCCGTCGGGCAATGCGGCGGTGAACGGTATTCCGGTGCAGGTGGGGCCGGCGTGACGGGCTGGGTTGCCGCGCCGTTGGTGCGGAGGGCATAGTCGGGCGCATGCGTGCCGATGCTTCGGGCACTGCCCACCGATACACGTGGGACGAGTATCTCGCCCTCGCCGACGACGACCGGCGCGAGCTGATCGATGGATCGCTCGTGGAGATATCGGTGCCCACGAAGCTGCACGAACACATCGTTGCTCTGCTGGCCTACTTCCTCGTGGGATGGGCACGGGTGCATGGAGAAACTGTGCTCGTGTCCGGGTACAAGGTGCGTGTCGGCGAGCGACGGGCCGTCATGCCTGATCTGCAGTTCTTCACGCCCGGGAACTCGCGGTCGCTTCCCGAACAAGGACTTGCGGACGGGCACCCCGATCTTGCGGTCGAGGTGGTGTCGAAGGCGAGTCGTCGCCACGATCGGGTGGTGAAGGCCGGTTGGTACGCCAGCATCGGCGTACCGGAGTACTGGATCGTCGACCCCGACGACCGCACCGTCGAGCGCCTCGTGCTGCGCGACGATCGGCTGGTCGTCGTCGAGACGCATCGTGCGGACGCACATTTTGCGCCGGCATCGTTCCCCGGTCTCGACGTACCGCTCGCCGAGCTGTGGACGCTGCCCGCCTGATGCTCGTCAGTTCACTCGCACGTTCCCCTGCCGCAGGACCTCCCGCGCCTCGTCGGGACGACCTGCCGCCTCGAGTATCCGCGCCAGGTGTCCCCAGCCGTCGGGGTAGCCCGGATGCTCGCGCGTCAGGCGACGGAACCAGGCTTCGCCCTCGGCGAGGCGGCCGGTCGCGAGGTAGGCGTCGGCGAGGGCCTGCGTGCCGAGCGAGCACGACGTCGGGCAGCCGGCGAGCCCCTCGTGGAACGCGGTGAAGGCGTCGTCGATGCGCCCGGACGTGAGGTAGATCTGGCCCAAGTGGCGGAGCCGCATCTCGACGACGCCGGGATGGTCGGCCGAGAAGACGCCGATGGTGTGGAAGCAGGCCAGGGCCGCGACGCCGACGATGGCGCCGTCCACCGCCAGGCGACGCGCACTGCGTGCACGCGCCGCAGCGATCAGCGCCAGGAGGCCCGCGGCGGCGAGCGGCAGCAGCGCCGGCACCACCTGGATGCGGTAGCGGGAGAAGATGAAGAACGCGACCACCGACGCGCAGTAGACGGCGACGAACGCGACCAGGACCCGCGTCGTCCGCTGCCGCCAGGTGACGACCACGCCGAGCAGCGCCAGCGACGCCACCAGACCGAAGCCGGGCAGGGGCAGGCGCAGCACCCACGAGTCGCGCGCGAGCAGGTACTGGTCCTGGTTGTCCGACACCTCGAAGTCGTTCCAGAAGAGCGCGAGCTTGCGGGCCATCACCTGCGTCGCGTACGCGGGCTGCGCCGTCATGTGCGCCCACGCCTCGTCGAACCAGAAGGCCGAGACCTCGCCCGCGGTGAGGGGCCGCGCGAGGCGTCTCTCGGCCTCGGCGCGGAAGTCCAGCTCCTCGAAGTGCGGGTTGCCACGCACGAACGGCGGCGTCGTGTAGGCGCCCCAGTCGTTGCCCGGATTGTTCCCGGTATAGAAGTTCTGGCCCGCCTGCGCCGTCGTCAGGACCCACTCGCCGGAGACGCGGTGGTTGCGCCAGACGACGGGTGACAACGCGAGCGCGATGCCGAGCACGAACGCGCCGGCACCGGCCATCGGCGGCCGGCGGTCGACGAGCAGCGCGAGCGTGGCCAGCGGCGCCAGCAGCAGGAGGTTGCCGCGCGTGAGTGCGGCGAGACCGAGCGTGACGCCGGCGCCGAACCGCGACGGCAGCCCGTCGCCGAGGAACAGGACCAGCGTCGCGGTGACGAGCAGCACCGAGAGGCAGGTCTTGTCGATCTCGCCGGTGAAGAAGACGTCGGGCAGATAGAGCGCGAAGCCGAGGGCGGCGATCGTTCCGGCCGTGGGCCCGGCCACCCGTCGGCCGAGACGTGCGATCAGCACGCACGTGACGGCACCGAACGCGACGTTGACCAGCCGCGCCGCCATCAGGTCGTGGCCCCAGAGGCGATACAGGGCGCCGAGCAGGTACGGGTAGAGCGGGTCCATGTAGAACGGCCGCGTGCCGAGCCACTCGCCGCCGGCGAGCTGCTGCGCCCAGGCGTCGTAGTACTGCGGGTCGATGACGAGGTGGTCGAACCAGGGCGTGCCGCGCAGCGCGACGAGATGTGCCACGCGCAGGGCCACCGCGAGGGCGACGACGGCGGCGAGCGCCCAGGATGTCTCCACGGACGCCGGAGCCGGAGCGGCCGGGGCAGGGCGTCGGCGAGACATGCGGCGCCATACGCCACGCCGCGGCGCGACTTCAAACGGCGATGCGTTGACGGCCCGTCGCCCCCGATGCACTCTCGCCAGCCGGAGGCCCGCGATGACCATGACGCTCGACCACGTGGTGCTCTGGACCGACGACCCGCTGCGGGCCGTCGACTTCTACGAGCAGGTCCTCGGCCTGACGCCGGTGCGTGCCGCGGAGTTCCGTGCCGGCACCGCGCCGTTCCCGAGCGTGCGCCTCTCCGACACGACCATCGTCGACCTGATGGCGCGCGTCGCGGCGCCGGTGGTCGACGCCTTCGCCGGCGCCGAGGGCAGCGCGGGCCACCTGGTGAACCACGTCTGCTTCGCGATGTCCGAGGCGGAATACCTGGCGCTGCGCGAGCGGCTCGTCGCGGCGGGCGTGCCCATGTCGGGCACGATGGAGCAGTCGTTCGGCGCGCAGGGCCAGGCACCGCAGGCGTTCTACTTCCGCGACCCGGACGGGAACGTGCTCGAGGCGCGATACTACGCGTGCTGAACACCACCTATCCCTACTGGCTCGGCGGACGTCCCGTGGCGCCGAACCACGACCTCGCGGTCACCGACAAGTACAGCGGCGCGGTGGTCACGCACGTCGCGCAGGCCGATGCGGCGGCCATCGACGCCGGCATCGCCGCCGCCGTCGAGGCCGCGCCGGCCATGCGTGCGCTGCCGTCGTACGCCCGCGCCGCCGTGCTGCAGCACTGCGTGCGGCGCTTCACCGAGCGCGCCGAGGAACTGGCGCAGGTGCTGCGCATCGAGGCCGGCAAACCCATCCGCGACAGCCGTGGCGAGGTCACCCGCCTCATCGACACCTTCCGCATCGCGGCCGAGGAGGCGACGCGCATCGTCGGCGAGGTGCTGCCGATGGACGTGACGCCGCGGGCGCGCGGCTACGCGGGGATGTGGAAGCGGGTGCCGATCGGGCCGTGCTCGTTCATCTCGCCGTTCAACTTCCCGCTGAACCTGGCGGCGCACAAGGTGGCGCCGGCGATCGCCGCCGGGTGCCCGTTCGTGCTGAAACCCGCCAGCCTGACGCCGCTGGGCGCGCTCATGATCGGCGAGGTGCTGGCCGAGACCGACCTGCCGCCGGGCGCCTTTTCGATCCTGCCCTGCCATCGCGACGGCGCCGAGCTGTTCACCACCGACGAGCGGCTGAAGCTCCTGAGCTTCACCGGCTCGCCCGACGTCGGCTGGGCGCTCAAGGCCAAAGCGGGCAAGAAGAAGGTCGTCCTCGAGCTCGGCGGCAACGCGGCGGTGATCGTCGACGAGACCGGCGTCGACCTCGACGACGCCGTCGCGCGCATCGTCTTCGGCGCCTTCTACCAGTCGGGCCAGAGCTGCATCGGCGTCCAGCGCATCCTGGTGCACGACGACGTCTACGCCACGCTGCGCGACAAGCTGGTCGTGGCGACGCGCGCGCTGGTGGCCGGCGACCCGGCCGACGAGCGCACGTTCATCGGGCCGATGATCTCCGACGCCGAGGCCTCGCGCCTGCACGGCTGGATCACCGACGCCGTCGCCCGCGGGGCGACGCTGCTCTGCGGCGGTGGGCGCAGCGGCGCGATGCTCGAGGCGACGCTGCTCGAGGACGTGCCCGCGGATGCCGACGTCTGCCGCCGCGAGGCGTTCGGGCCGGTGGCGGTGCTGCAGCGTTTCCGCGATTTCGACGCCGCGCTCGCGATGGTGAACGACAGCGTCTTCGGCCTGCAGGCCGGCGTCTTCACGCGCGACCTCTATCGCGCCCAGCGCGCCTGGGAGGTGCTCGAGGTCGGCGGCGTGCTCATCGGCGACGTGCCGTCGTTCCGCGTCGACCACATGCCGTACGGCGGCGTGAAGGACAGCGGCCTCGGCCGCGAAGGCGTGCGCTTCGCGATCGAGGACATGACGGAGATCCGCCTGCTGGTGGTGCGAACGCCGGCCGCCTAGCGTGCGCCGGGCTTGGGCGGCGGATCCGGCGTCCCCGCCGGCGGCCAGGGCAGCGTCCCCTTGAGGGCGGCGGCCTCGTCGGGCGGGATGCGCAGGGTGTGGAGCGTCTTCTCCGCCCGACGGCGCGCCACGTCGGCCTCGGCGGCGCGTGCCTTCTCGGGGTCGAAACCCTCCGACGCCTCGTAGTGCGTCTGCGACGGGAACGCGAAGCCCGACCCGCTCTGGGTGACGATGTCCATGACGCGCAGGTAGACGTCCTCGCGCACGGCGTAGAACTCGTCGTTGTTCGGCGTCTTCACGTACGCCCACAGCTCGACGTCCAACGTCGATTCGCCGAAGCCGACGAAGCGCACGCGCGCGGGCTCGGGGTCGATCTTCGGATGCGCTAGCAGCATGCGTTTCAGCTCGATGAGCAGCCAGCGCATCTGGTCCGGCGTGGTCTCGTAGCGCAGGCCGAGCGTCGTGGTCAGCAGGAAGCGATCGCGCGGCGCGAAGTTCTCGAGCTGCATCGCGGAGAAGTCGGCGTTCGGGATCGTGACGACCGTGCGGTCGAGGGTGCGGATGCGCGTCGAGCGCAGGCCGATGTCCTCGACGGTGCCGACGCGATCCCCGAAGCGGCAGACGTCGCCGACGCGCACCGGCTGGTCGGCGACGAGGGTCACACCGCCGAAGAGGTTCTCGATGGTCTTCTGTGCCGCCAGCGCCACCGCCAGGCCGCCGACGCCGAGGCCGGCCACGACCGCCGTGACGTTGAACCCGAACGACTGCATGGCGGCGAGCAGTGCGAGGACGCCGATGAACACCTTCACGGTGCGCCGGCCGAGCGGGACGACGGAGATGGCCGCCGTCTGCCCGCGCGCGAGCCAGCGCTGCTCCATCACGCGCGCCAGGGCGTCCGTCAGCCGGGTGAGGATCCACGTGACCGCGAGGACGATCACCACCTTCTCGATCGCGAGCACGAAACGGTGCACGGGCAGCGCCAGCCACAGGGCCGGTGTGCCGGCCGAGATGATGCCCATGGCGAGCATGACGCGGAGCGGGCCGACGATCGCCTCGACGATGGCGTCTTCGGCCTGGGTCCTGAACAGTCGCACGATCGGACGTGCGACACGCACGAGGAGCCCGGTGAGCAGCCACGACAGCGCGCCCGCCACCAGGACGAGCAGGAACAGCCCGATCCACTGCCAGAGCTGGACGTCGAAGACGTGCAGGTCGAAGAACGGTGCGGGGAGATACTCGGCGAGCGGGCCGTCGCCGAACTCGGCCCACAGCGTCGGGATCTGCGACACCGTCGCCTTCGCGATCTTCCACGCCGGGCCCTCGGCCGTGTTGACGCGCTCGAGGAGGATCTTCACCGGGCCGTCGGTCGTCTCGATGGTGCCGATCAGGTCGCGGCGCGGGGTCTGTCCGTCGTTCGGGTCGCCGGCGGGATCGGCGCTGAGCGCGTCGATGTCGACCCAGAGCTTGCGGTCGAGGACCGTCTTGAGCTCCTTCGCGAGCACCGGCCCCTCGGCGGCATTGCGATCGCGCAGGTCGAGATACCTGGCGGCCTCCTCCCAGTTGCCCTCGCGTCCGGCGTAGACGAAGCCGCGCATCGCGCTGCGCGGCGACTCGAAGCCGCGCGAGTCGTCGGGGATGGTCGTCGTCGTGGTGGTGGCGGGCGGTGCCGGCTCCTGCGCGCGCAACGGAGCGGCGCCGAGCAGGAGGACCGTGGCGAGCACCCAGACGGGCCAGCGACGACGCGTCATGGGTACAGGCGACGGATGAGGACGGCGAGCTCGTCGAGCGGCAGCTGGCCCGGTGCGGTGGGACGACCCGCGGCACCGAACGTGAGCAACGAGCCCGCCGCCGGCAGGACGACCCGCGTGAGCGGCCCGAGCGGTCCCATGCCGAGGGTGGCGATGCCGCGATCGCGCGCGTCGAGCGTGACCTGGAGCAGCGTGTGCACGTCGGCCGGCGCGTGGGCGACGGTGGCGAGCTTCGTCACGTCGGCGCCCATCGCGACGGCGCGACCGACGAGGGCACGCAGGGCGTCCAGCGCGGGCGTGCCGTCGAAGTCGTGTGCCGACAGGATGACGAGCCGTCCGGCCGCCCGCGCGGCGGGAACCACCTCGGCGGCGAGCGCCGCGGAGGCGATCTCGACGTCGACCGCGTCGACGAGCGGCAGCCCGGCGCGATAGATGCTGGTGCGCAGGGCCTCGGGCATGGCGCGCCCGCCCTCGGTGCCGGCGCGCACCGTGAACAGGATGGGTCGGCCCGCCGCGCGCAAGCGCTGCAACGCCTGGACGACACGCTCCGGTGTCGGATCGTCGAACAGGTCGGCGCGCAGCTCGACGACGTCGGCCCGGTCGGCGGCGACCAGCGCGTCGAGATCGGCCTCGCCGCCCGCGGCGACCACGACCGGGCTCGCCCCGAGCCGCACGCGGCCGATGGCGAGATCAACCATCGGTACGTGCGAGCCGGCTGCGCGGCCCGATGTCGATGCTGCGGCCCACCAGCGATCCGACGACGCGTGCTCGCGGTCCGATCAGCACCGGGCCGGTGGGCGCATACACCGCCGCGGTGATCCGTGCGCCACGTCCGGCGACGAAGGCCCCCTGCGTGCCGGCGCCCTGGACGGAGATGCTGCCGTCGCCGCCCGTGCCCGCGAGCAGCGTGAGCTGCGCGCGACGGCCGAGCGTCACGTCGCCGCGGACGTCGATCTGACAGGGCGCGAGGCAGACGAGCGTGCTGTCGCGTCCGACGACGAGGCTGCGGACGCTGTAGACGCCGCCCTCGAGCATCAGCTCGGCATGCGGGCTCAGGCGGATGTCGCGCCAGCGCCCGGCCTCGAGCGGCACCCGCCGCGCCCGGGGCCGTAGCGTGACGTCCTCGCTGCCGGGGGACACCTGGACGACGGGCAGGTTGGCGCTCGCGACCACCGGGTCGGGCAGCCGCTGGCAGTTGCCCGTGCCGCCCTGCACCTGCACGCAGAAGATCGCGCCGGTCCGGCTGCCGCGTCGTAGGATGATGTCCTCGCCGCCGACGCTGCCGTCGACGTGGACGCCGTGGCGCAGCGTGACGTCGCCGGCGTTCGTCCCGACGTCGCCCTGGACCTGCGTCCGGGCGCCGAGGTGCACGCCTTCGAGGCCGAAGGCGGCAAAGGCCAACGGTGTCGCCGGCAGGGTCTGCGCACCGGCGACGCGGACGAGCCCGCCGAGCCCCAGCATCAGCACTCCCCACCCGGTTTGTGCGCGTCGCATTCGGCCTCCGCGTCTACCATGCGCACTTCGAGGGTGCGACGGGTTGGCGAGCGCCCCCGCACCTGTACTAAGGTCCCCGCCCCATGGTCGGAATCACTCGTATCGGCACCTATTTCCCCCGTCGTCGTCTCGATCGGAGGCTGCTCGCCACGGCGTGGGGAGGGCGCAGCGGGCCCGGCGCGCGTACCGTCGCGGCGGTCGACGAGGACGCCCTCACCCTCGCCGTCGATGCCGTCCAGGCGTGCCTCGGCGACGCCGATCCGGCCGGGTTCGACGCGCTCTACTTCGCGAGCACGAGCGCGCCGTACCTCGAGAAGCAGGTCGCGAGCATGATCGCCACCGCGGCCGACCTGCCGCGGGCGTCGGCGGTGGCCGATTTCGCCGGCTCGCTGCGGGCCGGGCTCACCGCGCTGCGGGCGGCGCTCGACGGCGTCGGCGCGGGGTCGTTGCGCCACGCGCTGGTCGCGGCGGCCGACGTGCGGCTCGCCGAGCCCGGCTCCGAGCTCGAGGCACAGTTCGGCGACGCTGGCGTGGCGGTGGCCGTCGGTCGCGAGGGCGTCATCGCCGAGCTGGTGAGCGTGGCGTCGGTGGCGGAGGAGTTCACGCACTTCTGGCGCACGGACGAGCAGAAGTACGTCCAGGTGGCCGACGCTCGCTTCGGCAACCAGTACGGGCTCGGGCGCGACATTCCCGACGCCGTGGGCGCGGCGCTGCGCAAGGCCGAGCTGCCCGCCGGCAAGCTGGCGAAGCTGGTGGTGGCGGCGAGCGACGCGCGCAGCGCGGCCGACATCGCGAAGCGGATCGGGTGCGACCCGGCGAAGCAGCTCGAGGCGTCGCTCGCGGCCGAGGCGGGATCGCTCGGCACGGCGGAGCCGTTGGTGCTGCTGGCCAAGGCGCTCGAAACCGCGGCGCCCGGCGACTTCATCGCGGTGACGGCGTTCGGCGAGGGTGCCGACGCGCTCGTGTTCCGCGTCACCGATGCGATCACAGGCGCGCGGCCGCGCCCCGTCGCCGACGCGCTCGCCGGCGGTGTGCCGGTGGCGTCCTACGAGCGCTACCTGCGCTCGCGCAACATCCTGCCGAGCGACGTCGGCGGCGAGACGGTGGCCACGTACATCGAGTGGAAGGAGCTCAAGCAGGACGTGCGCCTGTACGGCAGCCGCTGCGAGGCGTGCGGGCTGGTACAGTATCCGATGGCGCTCGTCTGTCAGGGCTGCCACGCGCGCGATCGCATCGTCGACCACAAGCTGGCGCGCACCGGCACCGTGTTCACGTTCACCATCGACAACCTGGCGCAGGTGCCGGAGCATCCGATGCCGATGGTCGTCGTCGACCTCGATGGCGGCGGCCGCGTCTACCTGCAGGGCATCGACTGCGTCGAGGGCGACATCGCCGTCGACAAGCGCGTGCGCCTGACGTTCCGTCGCCTGCACGAGGCGGGTGGCAACCGGAACTACTTCTGGAAGGTCAGGCCGGCGTGACGGGCAGGTTGGCGGGGCGCGAGTCGAACTCGTCCGCGCGGATGTCGGCGATCGCGTCGTTCAGCGCGCAGATGCCCTGGCGCACCTTGGCCATCGCGTCCCAGTAGAGGGTCACGGTCCCGCACTCGGTGACCGCCAGGTGCTTCAGCGCCTCGGCGGTGATGCCCTGCGAGATGGCCTTGCGCATGCGATCGTCGGGGATCAGCAGCTCGTGGATGCCGATGCGGCCGCGGTAGCCGATGTCGTTGCAGCTCGAGCAGCCGAGCGGCCGGTAGAGGACGAGCGATTTGTCGTCGGGCGTGCCGACCATGCGCCGCTCCTCGTCGGTGGGGCTGTACGGCGTGCGGCAGTCCGTGCACAGCCGGCGCAGCAGGCGTTGCGCGCACACCACCAGCAGCGACGAGCTCACCAGGAACGGTTCGATGCCCATCTCGGTGAGTCGCACGACCGTCGAGGCGGCGTCGTTCGTGTGCAGCGTCGACAGCAGGAGATGGCCCGTGAGCGCGGCCTCGACGGCGACGTCGGCGGTCTCGCGGTCGCGGATCTCGCCGACGAGGAGGACGTCGGGGTCCTGGCGCAGGTAGCTGCGCAGCGCGCGTGCGAACGACAGGCCGATCTCGGGATGCACCTGCAGCTGGTTGATGCCGGGCAGCGTGTACTCGATCGGGTCCTCGGCCGTCTGCACGTTGATGTCGGGCCGCTTGATCTCGTTCAGCGCGGCGTAGAGCGTCATCGACTTGCCCGAGCCGGTGGGGCCGACGTGCAGGATCATGCCGTCGGGTGCCGCGATGCGGGCGCGGTAGCGCTCGAGGTTGTAGTCCGAGAAGCCGAGGTCGCGGAGCGGCAGCACCGCCTTGCGCTTGTCGAGCAGGCGCATCACGACCTTCTCGCCGTACTGCATCGGCGCCGTCGCGACGCGGAGGTCGACCTCCATCTCCTTGCTCGAGAAGCGACGGAAGGGGATGCGGCCGTCCTGCGGCAGGCGGCGCTCGACGATGTCGAGGCTCGCCATGATCTTGATGCGCGACACCAGCGGACGGATCAGCGTGCGCGGGAAGCGGTTCACCACGCGCAGCACGCCGTCGACGCGGTAGCGCACGACGACCTCGTTCTCGGCCGGCTCGATGTGGATGTCGGACGCGCCCAGCGCATGGGCCGTCTCGATGAGCTCGGTGGCGAGCCGCACGATCGGCGGCGAGTCCTCGGTGACCGAGACGAACTTCTCGCTGTCGAGCTCGGGCGCGTGCGCCGTCGCCAGATGCTCGGCGAGCTTCGCGCTCGCGGAGGGGAGGGCGGCACGCTTCGTCAGCTCGGCGTGGCCCTCGAACAGGGTGTGGATGTTGCCGGGCTCGGTGACGTTCAGATTGAGCCGCTTGTCGCGGCCGAGCCACTGCTGGAGGTGCTGCACCGGCTCCCAGTCGAACGGATTGCTCAAGACGAAGGCGTGCTTCTCCGAGCCGCCCTCGGTCTCGATCACCACCACCATGTTGCTCTTGCAGAACGACGTCGGCAGCACGCCGAGCGCCAGGCGCGCGGGGTCGAGCGTCGGCACGATCGGCAGGTGGAGGAAGGCGGCGATGTACTCGGCGACCTGCGTCTCGTCGAGCCCGACGGCCGCCGCCACCGCGTACAGCTCCTTCGGCTTGGCCGCGGTCAGCGTCGCCATCTTCTCGGCGTCGAGCTTGTAGAGCTCGCCGAGGGCCTGCTTGAAGCGGCTGAAGTTGCCGACCTTCGGCATCGACTCGCGCGCCGGCATGGGTGCCCGCAGCGCGCGCCAGCGCTCCGACGCGGCCAGATGCGCGCCCACCTTGGCGAGCAGCGTCGTGCGCGCCACCGGCTTCACGAGGTAGTCGACGGCGCCGAGCGCGACGGCGCGCGCGCGATCCTCCTCGCCCTCCCGACCGGTGGCGAAGATCACCGGCACGTCGGCCAGCGCCGGCCGCCGGCGCAGCTCGGCGCAGGTCTCGTAGCCGTCCATGCCGCCCATCTGGACGTCGAGGAGGATCAGGTCCGGGGCGGCCCCCGACACCAGGGTCAGGGCCTGCTCGCCGCTGCTGGCCGCCACCACCTCGTAGCCCTGCTTGGTGAGGGTGGCCTGCGTCAGGGTCAGGACGACCGGATCGTCGTCGACGCAGAGGATACGGGCGTGACTTCCCTGCTCGGAAGGGCTGCTGGACCGTACGGACTCCATCCCGAGCCTCTATCGGCAGGAGACCTCCGTGCCTTGAGCCTTGACTGGGGACCGCCCCGAAGGGCCATAAAGGACGCCTCATGAAGGACAAGGTCGCCGTCATCGGCGTCGGGTGCACGAAGTTCGGGGAGCGCTACGAGCGCGGCTACGAAGAGCTCATCTGCGACGCGGCGTTTGCCGCCTACGAGGACGCCGGCATCGACCCGGCGGAGATCGAGGCGGCCTACCTGGGGACGTACCTGCCGGGTCCCGGCGGCGGCAAGTCGGCGACGTCGCTCGCCGATGCCCTCCGCCTCTACGGCCGCCCCATCACCCGGGTCGAGAACTACTGCGCCACCGGCACCGACGCCTTCCGCAACGCCTGCCTCGCGGTGGCGTCGGGCGTGTACGACGTCGTGCTGGTGGTCGGCGCCGAGAAGCTGAAGGACCGCGGCGGCCGTGGGCTGCCGCGTCTCGGGCATCCCCTCCTGGCGCGCGGCAACACGGCACCGGGCCTCTTCGCGCTGGCGGCGAACCGCTACATGCACACGTTCGGCATGGGGCGGGAGACGCTGGCCGCGGTGGCGGTGAAGAACCACCGCAACGGCGCCAAGAACGAGAAGGCGCACCTGCGGTCGGAGATCACCGTCGAGCAGGTGCTGAAGGCGCCGATGATCGCGTCGCCGTTCGGCCTCTTCGACTGCTGCCCCACCACCGACGGCGCCGCGGCGGCGATCGTCTGTCGCGCCGACCTGGCGTCGAAGTATCGCAAGCCGCCGATCAAGGTGAAGGGCGCGGCGCTCGCGGTCGAGACCGGCCGTCCGTACTTCGATCCCACCTTCGACTACCTGGGCTTCCGCTCGACGCAGAAAGCCGCGGCCGCCGCCTACACGATGGCCGGCATCACGGCGCAGGACGTCGACTTCGCCGAGGTGCACGACTGCTTCACCTGGACCGAGATCGCCAACACCGAGGATCTCGGCTTCTGCAAGAAGGGCGACGGCGGCCCGCTCGCGATGGAGGGTCGCACGGCGATCGAGGGCGACATCCCGATCAACCCGAGCGGTGGCCTCAAGTCGTTCGGCCATCCGATCGGCGCCAGCGGCGTGCGCATGATCTACGAGTGCGTCACGCAGCTTCGGGAAGAGGCCGGCGCGCGCCAGGTGAAGAACGCGCGGCTCGGCCTGGCGCACAACGTCGGCGGACCCGGCGCGGTGGCGTGCGTGGTGGTGCTCGGGAACGCGTAGGGTCGTGGTCCGACGGCGCTGATCGCGCCCGGCTGGGCCGGGCGCGACCGCTGGTCCGGGTGCCTCGTGGACGAGGGGCCTCCTCGCGCGACGGAACCGGTGGGCATGCTCCGCGGCGGCGCCCGTCGCATTGCCGGCCACGGGTGGATCAGTAGAACCACGGCCGTAATCCTACGTCCGTAGAAATCCGTCTTGGCAGTCCTCTTTGGGTGGGCGTATGTCTCCCGCATGCTGCGGGAGATGCCGAACGCTCCATCCGTCGTATCGACGACGAGGGGGGCCGCGCTGCTCGACCTGGGGCCGCGGGCTGCCGGCCGGATGGCGTATCGCCACTCCGTCTTCCAGCACACCACCACTGCCATCGCCTGCGCGAGGCCGGTTGTGCCCGAGCAACCGAGAAGAACTGGAGATGCGAGATGATCCGATACACGACCCTGATCGCGGGGATGTGCACCCTCGCCCTGGTGAGTGCGAGTCACGGCGCTCTCACCTTCCACGACGACGTCACCCCCGACATCCTGTTCGGCTCCGGCACTGCCAACGGCAGCTTCACCGTCGATCGGCAGGGCAGCGTCGAGCTCGGACTTCGCACCAAGCAGCGCTTCCCGACGTCGGCCAACGTCTTCAACGACAATCTGGACGGGACCTACACCTGGGAGGCTGGGCTGGGGGCGGCGCCCAACCATCCGCGGTGGGTCTTCGAGTGGTCCGTCAACACGGACTTCGACGGCGCCAGCGGAGCCACCCTGAGCGACTTCAGCTATCTGCTCGAACTGGACTACGACCCGGGCCCGGGAACCGACTTCCTCGCGTGGGACCACATTTCGGATCCCACGGAGCCCATCCCCTTCGCGACGCCGATCAACCCCACCTTCTACGACCACTCGATCGGCACCAACGGCAGCCCGAACGGTGGCGGCATGGAGGCGGCGAGCGCCTCGGCCTATGGGGCGTTCGTGGCGGCCAACAACGTGGCCCAGAACTCCTGGCGGCTCTCGACCTTCACACTGCCGCCGTACACGTTCGATCCGAACGCGATCGGGCGGTACGACATCCGCCTGACCGCCTTCGACGGTGCCACGATCGCGGCGCAGGTCACGATCCAGGTCGAGGTCGTGACGTCCGTCACCTGCACCATCGATGCGCAGTGTGACGACGGGCTCGCCTGCAACGGCGTCGAGACGTGCAATCCGGGCACGAACAGCTGCGACTTCGGGAGTGCCGTCGTCTGCGGCGGCACGTGTCGGACAGGCACCTGTCTCGAGCCCTCGGGAACCTGCGAGGTCGCCGTCGACGGAACCACCTGCACCGCAACTCCCGATGCCTGCTCGATCGACGATACCTGCCAGCTGGGCCTCTGTGTCGACGGCGGCGGCGGTGACCCGGAGGCGGACGGGGTCTGCGGCACGGACGACAACTGCCCGAACGACGCCAACCCGGGCCAGGGCGATCTGGATGAGGACGGCGAAGGCGACGTCTGCGACGTCAACGACGCCGTGCTGAACCCGACCAAGGTCCAGATCCGTCGCGCGACGAACGGCGTGAACGGGAAAACCTCCGTCAAGGGCGACTTCGTCGTCGTAGCGCCCGACGTCTTCACGATCGGCAGCGATCTCACGATCACGATCGAAGACAACCTCGGGCTCGATCAGCAGCAGACCTGGACGGCCGCCCAGTGCATCACCCGCTCCAGCGGACGTGTCACCTGCCGGGATACGGTCATGCAGTCCCGTGCCGACTTCCATTCGCTGCAGAACGGTCAGACGTGGCGGTTCAAGATCGGCCTTCGCAATCAAATCGCCGATCCGCCGTTTCAGGGCCCCGTCACCGTGACCCTCACCCAGAACGGCCCCGCGCTGGATCGGACGGGCATGGTCGTGAACTGCCGGGCGACGCGCGCAGGACTCCTCTGCCGGACCTTCTAGGCGGCCCGATCGACGGACGTCGGTGTCGGGGCGCGCGCCCCGACGCCGGCCCCTCCGCCTCGAGCCGAGGCCGGACGTTGACGGCAGGCCATCGCAGGGGCCAGATGGCGGCCCAACGAGGAACACGCGATGGACGTCCAATTCCACCTCGATCGCCTCGACGCCGACGGCTTCACCATCCTCGAGGCCCTGCTGCCGGCGCGCGATCTCCAGACCTACCGCGACGCCCTCGAGCCGCAGTTCGCCCGTCGGGCGTTCGGGCGCAACGTCTTCGAGGGCCGCAAGACCGAGCGCATCTACACGCTGCCCGCGGTGCACCCCGTCTTCGCCGATCTCGCGGCGCATCCGCTCGTCATGGCGCTGTGCGACGCGCTGCTGGCACCGAACTATCTCCTCACGGCGGCGCAGGCGATCCGCATCCACCCGGGCGAGGACGCGCAGCCGCTCCACTTCGACGACAGCTTCTACCCGTTCCCGCGGCCGCGTGCCCCGATCAGCCTCGCCACGATCTGTGCCGTCGACGACTTCACGGCGGAGAACGGCGCCACCGAGGTGATCCCGGGCAGCCACCGCTGGGGCGACGTCGCGCCGCGGGGGGTCGTCGGCGCCGACCACTTCGCCCAGCGCACCACGTACGGCCGCACGTCCGATTCCGCCCTGCGGTTGGGAGGTGCGGGCGACGTGGTGGACGCCACGCCGCAGCCCGTCTGTATGCGCGCGGGCTCCGTCGTGCTCTTCGTCGGCACCCTGTGGCATCGCGGCGGCGCCAATCGCAGCCAGGCCCCGCGCCTGGCGCTGACGTACCAGTACTGCGAGCCCTGGGCGCGACAGCAGGAGAACTTCACGTTGGCGATCGCGCCCGACGTCGCGCGCGCCATGCCCGAGCGCGTGCAGGAGCTGCTCGGCTACAGCATCCACCCGCCGTTCATGGGCCACACCAGCGGCGTGCACCCGAAGCGACGGCTGCAGTAGGTCGCCCATGTCGAAAGCCGGTCGGGCCGATCGACCATGGAGCATGGAGACCAACCGATGAAGTACCTCTGTCTCGCGTACGAGGACGAAGCGATCTTCGGAGACATGTCCCGGGCCGACTGGGACGTGCTGCGGAACGAGACCATCGACTACGTCGACACGCTCCGTCGCAACGGCCATCTGGTGTCGACCGAGCCGTTGCAGAGCGCGCGCACCGCGGTGACGGTGCGGGTGCGCAACCAGCGCCTCCAGACGGTCGACGGCCCGTTCGCCGAAACCAAGGAACAGCTCGGCGGCTACTTCCTGATCGAGGCCAGGGACATGGACGAGGCGATCCAGATCGCCGCGAAATGGCCGTCGGCCCGCCTCGGCACCATCGAGGTCCGGCCGCTCCAGGTGGGGCTGCCGGAGGACAAGCGCTATGCGTGAGCTCGTCGTGTCGACGCTGGTGGCGGATGCTCTCGGCGGGCGCGCCGGGACGTCGCCGTAGCCGATCAGCGCCGGATCGTCATGACCGCGATGACCGCGAGCAGCAGGATCATCGCCGCGATGAAGAAGCCCGAGAAGGTGCGGAACGCCGACACGTTCGAATCGACGCCGCCGACGTCGCCGCGGACGGCCTCGAGCTGTTGGCGGAGACTCGAGAGCTCGACGTAGAGCCCCTTCACCTCTTCGCGCAGCTTGCCGACGTCGTCGTGCAGATCGGTGTGGCCGTCCTGGATCTCCGAGAACTTCTCGGGGAGCGCGTCGACCGACTCCTTCACGTGCCAGATCTGCTCGCCGGCCCACTTCTGGGCGTCGGCGAGCTGGCGCAGCAGCGTCTCCAGCTCACTCAGGTCGGGTGCCGGGGGAGCGGGTTTGGCCGCGGCCGGCTTGGGTTTGCGGGCTGCGCCCGCCTCGGTCTGCGCCGACGCGACGCCGCCGCCCCAGAACAGCAGCAGGGCAAAGGCCAGCGCGAACACCCGTCGACTCATGCGCGCGTCGTCTTATGTGCGGCCCTGTGGCCGGTCAAGTCAGGGCCGCAGGCGCTCGAGCATGCGCGGAAACGGGATGGTCTCGCGCACGTGGTGCAGCCCGCACACCCACGCGACGCAGCGCTCGATGCCCATGCCGAAGCCGGCGTGCGGCACCGAGCCGAAGCGGCGCAGGTCGAGATACCAGTCGAACGCCTCCTGTGGGAGCTGGTGCTCGGCGATCTTCGCCTCGAGCACGGCGAGGTCGTCCTCGCGCTGGCCGCCGCCGATGATCTCGCCGTAGCCCTCGGGCGCGAGCACGTCGACGCACAGCGCGACGCGCGCCTCGGCGGGATCGGCCTTCATGTAGAAGGCCTTCGCAGCCAGCGGGTAGCGGTGCACCATGACCGGACGATCGAACTCCTGCGACAAGGTGGTCTCGGCCTCGGCGCCAAGGTCGTCGCCCCAGGCGATGTCGATGCCCTTGGCGCGCAACCGTTCGATGGCCTCGGTGTAGGTGATGCGCGGGAAGGGCTTCACGATGCGGGCGAGGGCGTCGACGTCGCGCTCGAGCACGCGCAGCTCGGCGGCGCGCCGTTCCCGCACGCGGCCGACGACGTGGACGAGGAAATCCTCGGCGAGGTCCATGTCGTCGTCGAGGGTGGCGAACGCCATCTCGGGCTCG
The DNA here is from genome assembly GCA_964404165.1 of uncultured Binatia bacterium (SeqCode). Lineage (GTDB taxonomy): Bacteria > Desulfobacterota > Binatia > DP-6 > DP-6 > DASYLJ01. Next base: position 47,752 of record CAYOIZ010000037.1, read on the forward strand.
ATCATCCAGAATTCGGTGAGGTGACGCCGCGTCTTCGACTTCTCGGCCCGGAACGTCGGACCGAAGACGTAGATCTTGCCGAAGGCCATCGCCCCGGCTTCGCCGTAGAGCTGCCCGCTCTGCGTGAGGTAGGCCGTCTCGCCGAAATACTCGACGGGGAACAGCGTCGTCGTGCCTTCGCACGCGGCGGGCGTGAGGATGGGGGCGTCGAAGCCGAGGAAGCCGCGACCGTCGAGGAACTCGCGGCAGGCGCGGATGACCTCGGCGCGGATGCGCATGATGGCGTGCTGGCGCGACGACCGCAGCCAGAGGTGGCGGTGCTCGAGCAGGAAGCCGGTGCCGTGCTCCTTCGGCGAGATCGGAAACTCGGCCGTGGGCACGTGGACGACCGTCATGTCCTGCACGCCGAGCTCGAAGCCGATGGGGGCGCGGGCATCGGCGCGGATGGTGCCGGTCACCTGGAGCGAGGTCTCCTGCGGCAGATGGTCGGCCGCGGCGAACACCTCCGGCGTGACGTCGCGCTTCCCCATCACGCATTGGATGGTCCCCGTGCCGTCGCGCACCTGGAGGAAGTGCAGCTTACCGCTCGAGCGTCGCGCCGTCAGCCACCCGCGCAGGGTCACCACGGCGCCCTCGTGCTTGCCGACCTCCTCGACCGTCACCACCGCCATGGACCGTCCATAGCAGAAGGCCCGTCCCCGTGGCACGGCCCGGACCACTCGGCTATGGTCCGCCGCCGGAGGAGATTTCCCATGCTGGGCTTCACGCTGAACGAGGAGCAGGAGGCGTTCCGCCTCGCCGTCCGCAGCTTCGCCGAGAAGGCGCTGGCGCCGCGCGTCGAGGAGCTCGAGGCGACGGAGACCTTCCCGCTCGATCTGTTCCGCGAGCTCGGCCGGCTCGGCTATCTCGGCGTGGGCTACCCCGAGGAGTACGGCGGCAGCGGCGGCGACATGGTGATGCGCTGCCTCCTCATCGAGGAGATCGCGCGCATCAATTGCGGCTTCGCGGCGGCGCTCCTGGCGCACGTCGGGCTCGGGTGCATCCCGCTCCTCAAGTTCGGCACCGAGGAGCAGAAGCGCGACTACCTGGTCCCCGCCATCCGCGGCGAGAAGCTCGGCTGCTGGGGGCTGTCGGAGCCGAACTCCGGCTCCGACGCCGCGTCGATCCGCACCACCGCCGAGCGTCGCGGCGACAACTACGTCATCAACGGCTCGAAGATGTTCATCACCAACGGCACGATCGCCGACTACTGCGTGATCGCGGCGTACACCGACCGCACGCAGCGCGGGAACGGCATCAGCACCTTCGTCGTCGACACCAAAACTCCCGGCTTCGTCGTCTCGCGCAAGCTCAAGAAGACCGGCCATCACACCTCGGAGACGGCGGCGCTCACCTTCGAGGACCTGACGGTGCCGGCGTCGTGTCTGCTCGGCGGCGTCGAGGGCGGCTTCAAGCAGGTGACGGGCACGCTCGAGGGTGGTCGCGTCACGCACGCGGCGCGCTCCGTCGGCGTCAGCCAGGCGGCGCTCGAGGCCGCGCTCGCCTACGCCAAGGAACGCGAGCAGTTCGGCCAGAAGATCGCCAAGTTCCAGGCCATCAAGTTCAAGCTGGCGCACATGGCCATGGAGGTCGAGACGGCGCGCACCGCGATGTGGCGCGCGGCGGTGCTGTTCGACCAGGGTCCGTGCATGCGCGAGGCGGCCATGGCGAAGCTCTTCTGCTCCGAGGTGGCGCAGCGGGTGACGTGGGAGGCGATGCAGATCTTCGGCGGCTACGGCTACATCACCGAGTTCCCCGTCGAGCGCTTCTGGCGCGATGCACGCCTGATGACGATCACCGAGGGGACGTCGGAGATCCAGATGATCATCATCGCGCGCGAGCTCGGTCTCTGACGCGACGCAATGGTTGACGTCGTGCGGCCCACCGTATTGCTGTTCGACATCGATGGGACGCTCGTCAGCGCGGGGGGTGCCGGTCGGCGCGCCATCGAGCGGGCGTTCGCGACGCACCTCGGGACCGGCGGTGACGTCTTCGGCGACGTCATGTTCGCCGGCATGACCGACCCGCTCATCGTCCGCACCGGCCTCGGCATCGTCGGACGTGACGTCGCGCCCGATCTGGTCGAGGCCATCCTGGCGACGTATCTCGAGGCCCTCGCCGACGAGCTGCCGCGCGCCGACCAGTACAAGCTCTATCCCGGCGTGCCCGAGCTCCTGGCGTCCGTTGGCGGGAGGCCGCGCGTGGCGGTGGGGCTCGGCACGGGCAACCTGGAACAGGGCGCGCGCATCAAGCTCGCGCGTGGCGGGATCGACGGGCACTTCGCGTTCGGCGGGTTCGGCTCCGATCACGAGGAGCGCGCGGAGATCATCCGCATCGGCGCCGCACGCGGCGCGGCGGCACTCGGCGCGGGACGCGACGATTGTCGCGTCGTCGTCATCGGCGACTCGCTGCGCGACGTCGAGGCAGCGCTGGCGGCGGGTGCCGAGTGCCTGGCCGTCGCCACCAGCAGCACGTCGCCAGACGCGCTGCGCCGCGCCGGCGCCACGCGGGTCGTGCCCGACCTGACCGTGCCCGACGTCCTGCCAGTACTGCTCGGCGGGACCTGAGCGCTCGCTCGCAGAAGATCCACGGAGGGATCGGATGAAGAAAGCCATCACGCGCATGTTCACCAGCCTCGGGGCGATGGTGGCGCTCGCGCTCGTTCTGGGATTCAGCGTCCGCCTGCTGCGCGCCGGCCACGTCGACGAGCGCACCGTGCTCGAGATCGACTTCGATCAGCCGCTGGTCGAGTACGTGCCCGACGACCCGGTGGCCGGCGTGCTGCAGGGCCGCATGGCCCGGGTGCACGACGTGCTGGAGGCGCTCGAGCGGGGCGCCGCCGACGAGCGCGTGGTGGCGCTCGTCGCCCGCGTCGGCGCCGCGCCGATGGGGCTCGCCCGCATCCAGGAGCTGCGTGACGCGGTGATCGCCTTCCGCGCCTCGGGCAAGCCGGCGATCGCGTATTCGCTGAGCTTCGGCGAGTTCTCGGCGGGCAACGGCTCGTACTACCTGGCCACGGCGTTCGACGAGATCTACCTGCAGCCGTCCGGCGACGTCGGGCTCACCGGGCTCATCGTCGAGTCGCCGTTCCTCCGCGGCGCGCTCGACAAGCTCGGTGTCGTGCCGCGCATGGATCATCGTCGCGAGTACAAGAACGCGATGAACATCTTCACCGAGAAGGGGTTCACGCCGGCGCACCGCGAGGCGGCGACGCGCGTCATGGATTCGCAGTTCGGGCAGATCGTGCGCGGCATCGCCGAGGCGCGCGACGTGTCCGAGGACCGGCTGCGCACGCTCATCGACGGCGGCCCGCTGTCGGCCGAGCAGGCGCTCGACGCCAAGCTGGTCGACGGACTCGCGTATCGCGACGAGGCGTGGACGAAGCTCGAGGCGAAGGTCGGGGAGAAGCCGGTGCGGCTCTCGGTCCTGAGCTACCTGCAGCGCGTGCGACCGCGCCACGGCGACGGTGAGACGATCGCGCTCATCTACGGTGTCGGCGGCGTGCGCCGCGGCGACAGCGCCCTGGACCCCGTGACCGGCGAGCAGGTCATGGGCGCCGACAGCGTGACGGCGGCGCTGCGGGCGGCGATCGACGACGAGAGCGTGCGCGCCATCCTCTTCCGCGTCGACAGCCCGGGTGGATCGTACGTGGCGTCGGATACGATCTGGCGCGAGGTGGTGCGGGCGAAGGCGGCGGGCAAGCCCGTCGTCGTGTCGATGGCCGACGTCGCGGGTTCGGGCGGCTACTTCGTGGCCATCCCCGCCGACAAGATCGTCGCGCAGCCGGGGACGATCACCGGCTCCATCGGCGTGCTCGGCGGCAAGATGGTGACCGAGGCCATGTGGGAGAAGATCGGCGTCAACTGGCAGGAGGTGCACACCAGCACCAACGGCACCATGTGGACGACGTCCACCGACTACACGCCGGCGGAGTGGGAGCGCTTCCAGGCGTCGCTCGACCGCATCTACCGCGACTTCACCACCAAGGTGTCCGAGGGCCGCAAGCTGCCGATGGACAAGGTGCTCGAGATCGCGCGCGGCCGCATCTGGACCGGCGAGGACGCGCTCGGCATCGGCCTGGTCGACGCGCTCGGCGGCTTCCCGACGGCCGTCGCGCTGGCGAAGGAGGCGGCGGGCATTCCCGCGGCCGACCCCGTGCACCTCGAGACGTTCCCGCCCGCGAAGAGCCTGCTGCAGACGGTGTTGGCGCGATTCGTCGGGACGCCCGACAGCGAGGAGTACGACGCGCCGGTCACGGTGGCGCTCCGCCGTGTGATGGACGTCACCGCGCCGCTGGCCCACGTCGCGCGCGAGGTGGGCCTCCTGGCGCAGCCCGGCGTGCTGACGATGGGATTCGAGGCGGGGCAGCCGTAGCTCCTGGCGAGTCCATCCGGAGGTGGGATGTCCTCGTCGTCGTCGCTCGGGTAGTCCATCCGGCATGACCATCCGCATCGACCGCGTCGTCATCACGGGTGCCGGCAGCGGGATCGGCCTCGATCTCGCGCGGCGGTTCCTCGCCGAGGGTGCTCGGCTCGTCATCAATGGCCGCGACGCCGGCAAGCTCGAGAGGGCGCGGCGCAGCCTGGACGCCGGCGATCGCGTCATCGCCGTCGCCGGACACGTCGGTGATCCGGCGACCGCCCGCGCCGTCGCGGCGGCGGCGCGCGAGCGGCTGGGTGGGGTGGACGTCCTCGTCAACAACGCCGGCATCTTCCGGTCGAAGCCCTTCCTCGAGACGACGGAGGCCGACCTCGACGACTTCTACCGGACGAATCTGAAGGGCACGTACCTGATGACCCAGGCCGTGGTCCCGCTCATGATCGAGGGTGGCGGCGGCTCGGTCATCAACGTCGGGACCGTGTTGGTCCAGCAGGCCATGACCTCGACGCCGGTGTCGGCGGCCATGGCGAGCAAGGGCGGCGTCCATGCCCTCACGGTCTCGCTCGCCGCGGAGCTGGCACCCCACGGCATCCGCGTGAACACGCTCGCACCCGGCACCATCCGGACGCCGCTCATCGGCGACGGCGCCGATGCGATGGCGGGCATCCATCCGCTCGGGCGCATCGGCGAGGTGCAGGATACGTCGGATGCCGCGTTGTTCCTGGCGCGGGCGGGATTCGTGACCGGCACGACGCTCGACGTCGACGGGGGCTACGCGCATGGGCGCTGAGACCGCGCGCCACGTGCGGCTGGTGGGTCTCGAGGTGACCGACGACGCCTCGTACGCACGCTACCGCGCCGCGATGACGCCGATCCTCACGTCCTACGGCGGCGCGTTCGGCGTCGATCTCGTGGTGGGCCGGGTGCTCCTGGGCGACGCGCGCATCAATCGCGTCTTCACGCTGTCGTTCCCCGACCGCGCCACCCAGGAGCGCTTCTTCGCGGACGAGCGCTATCTCGCCGTGCGTCGCGAGTTCTTCGCGCCCGCGGTCGGGCACGTGGCGACGCTCGCCGAGTTCGACGAGCCCGTCAGCCGATGACGACGTCGGGCTTCGGCAGCCCCGCCGCCGCGGCGCCCGCCAGGTAGAAGTTCAGCACGAGCTGGGCGTCGATCACCATCTCGACGTTGCCGTTGGCGTCGAGGTTGAGATTGGCGCCCCAGATGGCGAACCACACCTCGGTGGGCTCGGTGTTCGTCGCCGGCACCTGGAGCGTGTGCACCGAGCCGGCGGGCTCGTAGAGGAACGAGCCGGGCACGTTGGCGAAGTCGGACTCGCGATAGTGCCACGAGCCGCGGGTGGTGAAGGCGTAGACGCTGCCGGTGTGCTTGTGCGTCTGCACGTGGGCGCCGGGGGCGAAGCGGTTGCGGATGACCCAGAGGCCCTCCTCGATCTTCACCTGCAGCACCTTGATCTCGATACCGTCGCCGAGATCGACGTACGGCAGGCTGTCGTCGGCACGATGGATGGCGGAGGGGATGGCGTCGATGCCCATGAGCGGCGATCTAGCGCGTCGCGCGGAGTCGTGTCGAGACGTGCGGCGACGAACTTGACAGGCCCGTCATGATTCTGGGACACCGGCGCGCGCCGTGCTGGCGGCCCCCCGGCGATTCGAGGCATAGAACGTGGACATGACCGCACTGCTCCGGCTTCCGGGCGACGGGAAGCGCGAGCGCAACAAGGCGCAGAACCGGGCCGAGATCCTGACCGCGGCGCGCCAGGTCTTCAGCGAGCTCGGCTACGGCGCCGCCAGCATCCGCGACATCATCCGCCGGACGCGGCTCGCCGCGGGGACGTTCTACAACTACTTCCCCGACAAGGAGTCGATCTTCCGTACCCTCATCGAGGACAGCGCGCGCCAGCTACGGGCACGCGTCCGCGGTGCGCGCGATCGGGCCACGACCCTCGAGGAGTTCGTCGGCGGCGCGTACCGCGCCTACTTCGCCTTCGTCGCCGACGACCGCATGGCCTTCGAGATGCTGCGACGGAACGACGGCGCCATGCGCGCGCTGCTGCAGGAGCCGACGCTCATGGCCAGCGTCGACGAGCTGCGCGAGGATCTCGACGCCGCGGTGGCCCGCGGCGATCTGCCTCCCGTCGACCTCGACTACCTCGCCGGCGCCATGTCCGGCGTCGCCTTCGAGGTGGCGGTGCGCATGGTCGACCGCCAGCCCGTCGACGTCGACGGCGCCACCGACTTCGCCACCCGGCTCTTCCTCGGCGGCATCGCCCGGCTGAAGGATCCCGTCCGCCCGACCCGTTCCGCCCGCCGTCCGGCCCAGACCCGACGTCCCCGACGATAGGAGCTCCCATGCGACGCGACATCTTCACCGAGGAACACGAGCTGTTCCGCCAGCAGGTCCGCAAGTTCTGCGAGCGCGAGGTGGCGCCGAAGGTGGCGGGGTGGAACGCCAAGGGCATGAGCGACCGCGACACGTGGCGGCGCGCCGGTGAAGAAGGGCTGCTCGGCGTCTGCGTGCCGCCCGAGTACGGCGGCGCCGGCGCCGACTTCCTCTACGCGGCCATCGTCAACGAGGAGCTGGCCCGCATCCGGGCGCACGGCATGATGGCGTCGCTGCATTCCGACATCTGCCTGCCGTACCTCCTCGAGTGGGGTACCGACGCCCAGAAGCAGCGGTACGTGCCGGGCGCCGCCAGCGGCGAGATCCTGATGGGCATCGCCATGACCGAGCCCGGCACGGGCTCCGATCTCGCGAACGTCACGACCACCGCGCGCCGCGACGGCGACACCTACGTGCTGAACGGCGCCAAGACGTTCATCTCGAACGGTCAGATCGGCGATCTCTTCGTCGTCGTGTGCAAGACCGACACGGCGGCGCGTCCGCCGCATGCGGGCATCAGTCTCGTGCTGGTCGAGGCGACGACGCCCGGCTTCGTGCGCGGCAAGAAGCTCGACAAGCTCGGGCTGCGCGGCCAGGACACCAGCGAGCTCTTCTTCGAGGACTGCCGCGTGCCGGTGGCGAACCTGCTCGGCCAGGAGGGCCAGGGCTTCAAGATGCTGATGCAGAAGCTCCAGCAGGAGCGGCTCGTCATCGCGGTCACGTCGGTGGCGTCGTGCCGGCGCGCGCTCGACGACACCATGACCTACGTGAAGCAGCGGCACGCCTTCGGGAAGCCGATCGCGTCGTTCCAGAACACGCAGTTCAAGCTCGCCGAGCTCGCCACCGAGGTCGAGGTGGGGCAGGCGTTCGTCGACAAGCTGCTGGTGGCCCACGTCCGTGGCGACGACATCGTCACCGAGGTCAGCATGGCGAAGTGGTGGACGACCGACCTCCAGAAGCGGCTCACGAGCGAGTGCGTCCAGCTCCACGGCGGCTACGGCTTCATGCTGGAGACCCCCATTTCCGAGGACTATGCCGACGCGGCCGTGCAGTCGATCTATGCCGGGACCAACGAAATCATGAAGGTCATCATCTCCCGGCGCCTCGGCCTGGGCTGACGGGGGGGGTGGGTCGCACGTCATGGGGACCGGGGCTATACTGCGCGGCATGCGAACGGCGGCGGTGGTGGTGCTGGCGGTGCTGGTCGTGACGGCGTGCGCCGAGAAGAAGACCCGTCTCAACACGGCGGACGACTTCTCCGCGGCGCGACTGGGGTCGCATTCCCCGTCGCTGCTCAACTACCTGGGTCCCGACGAGAAGGACGCCCTCAGCAAAGTGGGCGACAAGGTCGCGCCCGAGAACTACGCCGACGGCGAGTCGCTGCTGCACCCGGGCGACGAGGGCTACGGCGAGGACGACGGTCTCGGCGTCGACGACAACGGCGGCGAGGAGACGCTGTCGGAGCAGACGGCGAAGGCGGGCGTCTCGTTGCTCGGCGTCGGCATCACCCTCGGCGTGCTCGCGGCGCCGTTCTTCATGTTCTGAGCGATGCTCACGTCGCGCGCGCTCATGGTGGCCGTCGCGGCGCTCGCCGTGTTCTGGTTCGCGTTCGACTCGGGCTACGTCAACACCGAGCCCGCACCGCCCGGGCGGCTCGTGGCGCTCGGCATCCTCGGCCTGGTGTTCACGGTGTCGGCGTCGGTGATGCATGCCGCAGGCGAGAACAAGCGGGTGCCGCTGATCTTCGGCCTGGCGCTCGGTCTCGGGACCTACGTCCTCATGCGGACGCTGACGCCCTGAGCGTCTACTCCAGCACCAGCTCCAGCAGCGACAGCTCGCCCGGCACGCCGATCCGTAGCGGGAAGCCGTAGAAGCCCGTTCCGCGGTGGACGTAGAGCCGGTTCGAGCCGTGCCCGAACAACCCGTGGTCGGGCCAGCGCGTGCGGGTCAGCACCGTCCAGTCGAGCCCGAAGCTGACGAGGCCGAGCTGACCGCCGTGGGTGTGGCCCGAGAGGGTGAGGTCGACGTCGCCCTTCGGCACGTGCCGGAAGCGCGACGGGTCGTGCAGCATCAGGAGCCGCAGGTGATCGTCACGGCGGGGGAAGCGCTCGAGGAGCCGCTGGATGTGCTCGCGGGCCTCCTGGAAGACGTGGTCGGCGCCGACGAGCTGCACCGGGCCCACGGCCGTCTCGACGATCACCTCGTCGTCGAGCAGCAGGTGGACGTCGGTGGCCTCGAGCGCGCTGCGGACCTCCTCGGGCGACTCGTGGTCGTGGTTTCCGAAGATGGCGAAACAACGACCGCGCAGCGCGCGTAGCGGCTCGAGCGCCGTCGCCAGCGCGCCGGGTGTGCCCATGCCCTCCATGGTGAGGAAGTCGCCCGTCAGCAGCACGAGATCGGGGTCCTGCGCGACGAGGTCGGCGATGCGGCGCTGCAGCAGGCGCACCGGCTGCCACGGACCGAGGTGTGTATCGGTGATCTGGACCAGGCGCAGCCGGCGTGACGCGGTGGGGGCGCCGCGTCCGCGCCGATAGCGCTCCACCGGAAGCCGCGTGACCTCGGCGGGACCGCTGTGCCCGAGCGGCACGTGCACCACCTCGTCGACGAGCCGCATCGACGTCAGCACGGAGACCGCCGCCACCAGGAACGGCACCAGGTCGAGCCAGCGGAGCACCTCGCTCGCGCCGTCCCACCCGAGCAGCATCGCCGTCCCGCGGATCGGCAGCAGGGCCAGCAGCCACACCCCGGAGAGGGCGCCGGCGGCGATGAACGCCATGCCCGGGATGCTGACGGCCCAGCGGAACACCGTCGAGCGCAGGCGGGCGCGCACCAGGCCGGCCATGTGCAGGCCCGCCGTGGCGACCCCGTAACAGAAGGCCCAGTGCACCCATGGGGACAGCGCCGGCGAGACCCAGTCCAGGAGCCGGGCATGCATCGCGACGGCCCCCGGCAAGGAGATCAGGAGGATGACCAGGCCGAAGACGGCGTAGGCGCGGCCGCGCACCCACCATGCGTAGGCCGGGATGGCGACCAGGACGGCGAGCGCGAGAATCTCGAAGACCGACATCGTGACGGCCGAGTCTACCGGCGACGCGGTACCGGCGCGATGCCCCCCTCGGGACGCTGGCACGCCCGCGTTCCCCATGCCATGACAGAGGCGACGATGCGGGTGGCGGTGCTGCTGGGGCTGCTGGTCTTCGCCAGCGCGTGTACCAACAACCCCTACCCGAACGCCGACGACGACCGGAAGATCCTCTACTCGGCGTTCACCGAGGCGCCGAAGACGCTCGATCCCGCCGTCGCCTACTCGACGTCCGACCACATCGTCACGTCGCCGGTCTACGACACGCTCCTGCAGTATCACTTCCTCGATCGGCCCTACCGGCTGATTCCCGGCCTGCTCGAGGAGATTCCCGAGCCGCGGCCGATCGCGAACGGGCACGTCGTCTACCGGCTCCGGCTGCGCGACGGCCTGCTGTTCCAGAACGACGAGTGCTTCGCGCTCGGCACCCCCGGCGCCGTCACGCGGCCGGTGCAGGCCGCCGACGTCGCCTTCACGCTGATGCGGCTCGCCGATCCGAAGGTGAACAGTCCCGTCGGACCCACCTTCGTGCGCATCGTCGGCTTCTCCGACTTCACCGAGCGGCTCACGACGCGTCGCGATGCCGATGCCGCCTTCGCCGCGCGTCGCATCGACCAGCAGTACGCGGAGGTCGGCGGCATCGCGGGGGTGCGCGTGCTCGGCCCGCTCGAGGTCGAGCTGGAGCTCACCGAGGCCTACCCACAGCTGCGCTACTGGCTGGCGATGGAGTTCACGACGCCCGTGCCGTGGGAGGCCATCGCCTGGTGGAACGGTCAGGACGGTCGCGACGCGTTCAGCGAGCATCCGGTCGGGACGGGGCCGTACCGGCTCGCCGTCTACGACAAGCGGTTCCGCATCGTGCTGGAGCAGAACCCCAACTGGTACGGCATCCGCTTCCCGGAGGCGAAGGCGCCGGGCACCGTCTACCCGAGCACGGGCGCGCCGGGTGACGCCGAGAAGGGCTGGCTCGATCCGCGCTGGGTCGGCAAGCCGCTGCCGTTCGTGCCCCGCGTCGAGTTCTACCTGGACAAGGAGGACATCCCCGCCTTCACGAAGTTCCTGCAGGGCTACTACGACGCGTCCGGCATCATCGAGGAGAGCTTCGATCGCATCGTCCGCGAAGGGCAGCTGTCGGAGGAGATGCAGCAGTACGACATGCGCCTCGAGAAGGCGGTGCAGCCGTCGGTCTACTACATCGGCTTCAACATGGACGATCCGGTCGTCGGCACGAAGGCGGGTGAGCGCGGTCGCAAGCTGCGCCAGGCGATGAGCCTCGTCGTCGACAGCGAGGAGTTCGCGCGCATCTTCATGAACGGGCGCGGCATCCCGGCGCAGTCGCCGGTGCCACCGGGAATCTTCGGGTACGACGCCGACTACGTGAACCCGTTCCGCATCGTCGATCCCGTGCGCGGCGCGGCGCTGCTGGCCGAGGCGGGCTATCCCGGCGGCATCGATCCCGCCACCGGCCAGCCGCTGCGGCTCACCTTCGACACGCCCGACACCAGCGCGCGCGGGCGGCTCCGCTTCCAGTTCTTCGTCGACGCCTGGCGCAAGCTCGGCATCGACGTCGAGATCTCCGCCACCACCTACAACCAGTTCCAGGACAAGGTGCGACGGGGCGCGTACCAGCTGTTCATGTGGGGCTGGGTGGCCGACTATCCCGATCCCGAGAACTTCCTGGCGCTGCTCTGGGGCAAGCTCGCGCGCAGCGAGGGCGGGCCCAACACCGCCAACTTCGACGACCCCGAGTACAACCGACTGTTCGTCGCCATGCGCGACATGGAGGACGGGCCCGAGCGTCTCGCGCTCATCCGCGAGATGCGCGCCATCGTCGAGCGCGAGAGCCCGTGGATCGACCTGTTCTACCCGGAGACCTACGCGCTGATCCACGGCTGGGTGTACAACGCGAAGCCGCTCGGCATGTCGTTCTCGACGCTCAAGTATCGCGACGTCGACGCCACGGTGCGCGCCGCGAAGCGGCTGGCGTGGAACGAGCCCATCGTGTGGCCGGCATGGGCGCTGCTGGCGGCCGCCGTGGTGGTCATCGCCCCGGGCGTGATCGACGCCCTGCGGAGGCGCGAATGATCCTCGCCTACGTCGTGCGACGCCTGGCGTACGGCTTCGTCACCGTGCTCGGCGTGCTGCTCTTCCTGTTCGTGCTGTTCTTCATGGTCACGGAGCCGGAGGACGTCGCGCGCCGTGCCCTCGGCGAGAAGGCGCCGCCCGAGGCGGTGACGCAGTGGCTCACGAACCACGGCTACGATCGGCCGCGCTTCTGGAACCCCGAGCATCCGACGGACACGATGCTGTTCGAGCACTTCCGCAGCATGCTCACGTTCGACTTCGGTCGCAGCGACGCCGACGACGTGCCCATCGCACGCCGGCTGCGCGAAGGGATGTGGCCGAGCCTGTCGCTGACGCTGCCGCTGTTCCTGCTCGGCCTGCCGCTCGGCATCGGGCTCGCGCTGCTCGTGGCCCTCTTTCGCGAGACCTACATCGACCGCACGGGGGTGGTGCTGTGCGTGCTGGCGATGAGCGTGTCGCTGCTGCTCTACATCATCGGCGGCCAGTACCTGATCGGGAAGGTGCTGCGCTGGTTCCCGATCTCGGGCTTCGACCCGCGCCCGTCGGTGATCCTGCGCTTCGTGGCGCTGCCGGTCATCATCGGGTTGCTCTCTGGCATCGGCGAGAACGTGCGCTACTACCGCACGCTCTTCGTCGAGGAGATCGGTCGCGATCACGTGCGTACCGCGCGGGCCAAGGGCGCCGGGGACGGCCGGGTGCTGGTGCGGCACGTGCTGCGCAACGCCATGATCCCGATCCTGACGCAGGTCGTGCTGGCCATTCCCTTCCTGTTCACGGGCTCGGTGCTGCTGGAGTCGTTCTTCGGCATTCCCGGCCTCGGCGCCATGACCGTCGAGGCGATCCAGGGGAACGACTTCGCCACGCTGCGCACCATGGTGTTCATCGGCTCGCTGCTCTTCATCGTCGGCTCGATCCTCACCGACCTGAGCTACGTGCTGGTCGACCCGCGGGTACGACTCGAATGAGCGATCACGTCGTCTCCAACGTCGTCACGGTCGTGCTCGTGGTGGGCGTGCTGCTGCTGGCGCGGTTCGTGCGACGTCGGCCGATCTGGCGCGAGGCCGCCCGCGACATCTGGCGGCGACGGCCGGTGGCCCTCGTCATCGTTGGCCTCTACGTGCTGGTGGCGGTGCTCGACTCCGTCGCCTGGACCGGCGGCCGCGAGGGCGAGCTGCAGCGGCCGCGATCGGTCGTCGACCGCATGTTCCCGGTCGACTTCCAGGAGCGCAGCTACTCGGCGCCGCTGGCGAGCACCAGCTTCTACGGCGGCTTCCCGCTCACCTACCCGGGCCGTCACCTGCTCGGCACCGACATCATCGGCCGCGACGTCCTGCAGCTGACGCTGAAGGGCGCGCGCGTCGCGCTGTTGATCGGCGGCCTGACGAGCCTGATCGTCATACCCATCGCCCTGCTGTTCGGCGTCTCCGCCGGCTACTACGGCGGTCGCCTCGACGACGCGGTATTCTTCCTCATGTCGACGCTGGCCTCGATGCCGGGGCTGCTGCTGCTGATCGCGCTCATCATGGCGCTCGGCCACGGCACGGTGCAGGTCTGCGTCGCGCTCGGCGTCACCGGCTGGGTCGGCTTCTGCCGTGTCGCTCGCGGCGAGACCTTCAAGCTGCGCGAGCTCGATTACGTACAGGCGTCGCGCGCGCTGGGTGCGACGTCACCGGCGATCATCATCCGACACGTGCTGCCGAACCTGATGCACCTGGTGGTGATCACGTTCGTACTGCTGTTCTCGGGCCTGGTGTTGTCGGAAGCCGTCCTGTCGTGGCTCGGCATCGGCCTCGACGGCAGCTGGGGCCAGATGATCGACCAGGCCCGCGACGAGCTCGCGCGCGACCCGCCCATCACCTGGAACCTCGGCGCGGCGTCGACGGCACTGTTCGGCCTCATTCTCGCCGTCAACCTGGTCGGCGACGCCGTCCGCGACGTGCTGGATCCGCGTACGCGCCGGGAGCGCCTGCTCACGACGGGAGTCTAGCGGGACGGTGGTCTATTCTTTTCGATCGAGCCACGCCGCGAGCTCGTTGCGGCTGTGCTCGTCGTGGTGGCATTCGGCGCAGAGGTTCTCCCAGTTGCTGCCGTCGGGTGGGTTGTTGTCGTGGTTGCCGTCGCGGTGGTGGACCGTGAGCAGGTGCAGGGTCGACTGGTCGAACTCGCGCGCGCACTTGCCGCAGATCCAGCCGTGCAGCGCGAGGGACTTTTCGCGGTAGCCCTGCTGCCGCGCGCGTGCGGCCTGTGCCGCTTCCCGCACGAGGGCGTCGACGTCGGTCGGGGGCCCTTTGTGAGGGCGCTTCGACGGGCGGAAGCTGCGCGTCGGCATGGAGCCACGATAGCGCGGGCGGCGACGAGAGGGAGCCCCGTCAGATGCGGGCGAAGAGACGGCGTCGCACCGAGGGAATGGCGAGCGGCACGAGGATGATGGCCGCCAGCCCGAGGGACGCCAGGATGAACGATTCCGAACCGGTGTCGGCGAGCGTCGATCCGAAGACCGCGTAGGCGAACGCCCGCACCGGGGCACCGAGCACCAGGGCCAGGGCGAAGGACGCGAACGACAGGGACGTCAGCCCGGCGGCCCAGTGGAACGGCGACAGGATGCCGAGCGGGTGCGCGGTGGAGATACCGATGACGATCGGGCCGAGGCGCTCGATGCGCTGCTCGAACCACTGCAGCTGCGCGCCGAAATGGGCGCGGACGTACTCCCGTCCCACGATGCGCGCGACGGCGAACTTCCCCATCCCGGAGACGATCAGCCCGATCGTGCCGAGCAGTGTCCCGCCGACGGCGCCGAAGCAGAGCCCACCCACCGGCAGGATGATGCCGGCCGGCACGAGGAGGAACTGGCGGAAGATCAGGATGCCGAGGAAGACCGCCGGTCCGAACCAGCCGAGCCGGTCGACGGCGCTCTGCACCTCGGCGAGCGAGCCGAGACCGAGCGAGGAGCGGAGCAGGTGTCCCGCGGTGCCGATCGCCACGATCGCGAGCGCGACGATCCCCATCTGCCGCAATCCGAAGCGCGACGAGGGGGAGGTCTCCACGAGGGCGAAGCTACCAGCACGGTGCCGGGGCCGCCAGTCGTGGGTTTCAGCCGTCGATCGACGCCGTCGCGCAGGGCAGGGCGACCCAGAACGCGCTGCCCTCACCCGGCGCGCTCGACAGGCCGATCGTGCCCCGCATGAGCCCCGCCAGCCGTCGCGCGATCGCGAGGCCGAGGCCGGCGCCGCCGTGACGTCGCGTCGCCGAGCCGTCCGCCTGGACGAACGTCTCGAAGATGCGCTCGTGGTCGTTGGGGTGGATGCCGATGCCGGTGTCCCGCACGACGAGGCGCAGCGCGGTCTCGCCGCGCGCGCGCGCTTCGACCTCGGTCGACACGTGGACGATCCCGGCGTCGGTGAACTTGACGGCGTTGTCGAGCAGGTGGTGCAGGACGTGCCGGAGCCGGTGCGGATCGGCCTCGACCTTCGGCAGCTCGGACGGGAGGGCGAGCTCGAGGCGAAGCCCCTTCTGCTCCGCGCGCGGCGCGATCGTCGCCGTCGCCTCCTCGATGACGCTGCGGACGTCGACGTTGTCGACGCGCACCAGCAGGGCGCCGGTGTCGACGGCCCAGACGTCGAGCAGGTCGTTGACGACGGCGAGGAGCGCATGCCCGTTACGGGTTGCCGCCGCGACGAGCTCCATCGCCGCCGCGTCGAGTGGCTGGTCGGTGAGGAGATCGAGCATGCCGAGGACGGCGGCCAGTGGTGTGCGCAGCTCGTGGCTCAGGACCGACACGAACGGCGAGGTGCCGTCGACGGGGGCGAGCTCCGCATGCACGACCAGGCTGCGGGCCAGCAGGTCGAGCTCGATGGCGAGCAGCTCCCGATCGATCCGGGGGCTGGTGAGGCACCCGTCGGCGCCGGCGGCGCGGGCGTCGGCCAACGTCCGTGCCGAGCGGTCGGCGGTCACGAGGTACACGAGGGTGGGGGCTCCCGGTCTGATCCGGCGAATGGCGCTCCCGAGTGCCGGGGCTTCGGGGCCCTCGGCGATGACGAGCGCCGGGGGCCTGGCCTCCATCCGGGCGAGCACGTCGGCCGCCGTTACCGGGCGGGTGGGGTCGTACCCGCGGCGCCGCAGCTCGTCCGTCAGGACGTCTCCGACCGCTCCGTCCTCTGCGACGACGAGGACTCTGGGGGATGATGGTGGAGTCACTATTGACCAATCTGCTGTCGTCGATACGCATTCATGAATAATGCCTCCTTCTCCAAGGAGCAAGCAGATGAGGCTTCGGGGTGGACGCCGGCGCCCGGCCCCGGTAACGCAGAGGGACATGTCCGGCTCCATGATCGCCGTGCTCACGAGCGCCAACCTCGGCAGCATCGCCCTGGCGCGCTCCATCCTCGCCGCCGCCGACGTCACGTTCGTTCTCGAGAACGAGCACGCGAACCTGGTGCCCCGGGTCGACGAGGGCGTCCGGGTCCTCGTTCCGTTCGACGAGGCCGACACCGCGCGCGTCCTCCTCAGACGGGCAAACCTGGTGTCCTGACGGCGATGTCCGCGCCGGTGGTACGCGCCGACCCCGTGCTGCGCCGACGGATCGTGGTCGGCGGGGCCGTCGTGGCGGCCACGATCGTGGCCGGGCTCGTCGGCGTCGGGATGTGGCGCGATTCGCTCGCGGCGCTCGGGCGGGAATCGCCGTCGGCCGCGGCCGCGCAGGCCGAGCAGGGCCTCCGGCTCGCCACCATCGGCATCGGTGCCCTGGCGATGATGGCGGCGCTGCAGCTCTTCCGCCTGGCCCGACGGGTCCGCGACGAGCGCCGCTGGCCGCCGGCCGGTATGCGCGTCTTCCGCGACACGCGGGTGATCGCGGGCGACGCGGCCCGCCGTCTGGCCCTCCTCGGCATGGTCATGGCCGGCATGCTGGTGCTGCTCGGTCTGCTCGTGCCCCTGCTCATGCGTCTCGCCGTGAATCCCGTCTTCGCGGCTTGACAATTGGTTGGACCACTGAGTAACTCGGCCGCGTGACGACGCGTCCCCGGCTGCTGCCTTTCCGTCCTCCCGCCCGCAAGCGGATCCATGAGGACGTGGCGGAGCAGCTGCGTGACGCCATCCTCGACGGCCGCTTCCCCGCCGGGCGCAAGCTGCCCCCCGAGCGCGAGCTCGCCCTCGAGTTCCGCGTCAACCGCACCTCGGTGCGCGAGGCCATCAAGGTGCTCGAGGGCTTCGGCCTGGTCACGGTCCGCCAGGGCGACGGGGCGCGGGTGCGGCCCATCGCCGAGGCCTCGTTCTCCGTGCTGGGCCCGATGATCTTCCACGGCGGCCGCGTCGACGGCGCACTCCTCGGCGAGCTCGGCGAGGTGATGCTGCCGCTGCTCCTCGAGATGGCGCGGCTCGCCATCGCGCGCCGGCAGCCCGGCGACGTCGACGCCATCCGCGCGCTGCGCGATCGCATGGCCGACGATGGCGCCGATCGCGAGACCCGCTTCGCCGCCGGCCGCGAGCTGCTCGTCCATCTCGCCGACATGACGCGCAACCGCGTCTGGCAGATGGTCGCGCGCCGGGGCACCGCGTTCCTGGCCGAGGCGTCGCTGGCCGAGGCGCGCCGCCGGCTCAGACGCGATCCCGGTCGCGCCGTGCCCGTCATCGACGTCTGTCTCGCCGCCATCGACGCCGGTCGCGACGACGCGGCCATCTCCGCTCTGCAGCAGCTGGTCTGGCTCCTCGGCGACCCCGAGGCCCGGTCCGAGATCCGATCGACCACGACGAAGGGAGCAGCACGATGAGCCACGACTTCGCCCTCGAGACGCCCACGCAGGAGCCCGGCCTCAAGACCGCGATGGAGGTCGTCTACCAGTGGAACTACGATCCCGAGGTGGAGGAGCTGCGGCGGCTGTACGTGAAGGGCGCCGAGTCGCAGTGGGTGGCCGAGCGCGACCTCGACTGGGACCGCGAGATCGATCTCCGCAAGTTCGCCACCACGCCGCTCGGCGCGGCCATCCCCATCCACGAGTGCAGCTACTGGAAGTCGCTCGACGAGGAGAAGGTGCTCGAGCTGCACAAGCGTACCGCGGGCTTCCGCCTGAGCAACTTCCTGCACGGCGAGCAGGGGGCCCTCATGGTCGCGGCGCAGCTCGTCAACTGCGTGCCGCACACCGACGCCAAGTTCTACGCCGCGACGCAGACGATGGACGAGGCGCGCCACGTCGAGGTGTTCGCG
>CAYOIZ010000038.1:0-65428 GCA_964404165.1 uncultured Binatia bacterium (SeqCode)
GCGCGCGACCTCCGCCGCGAACGTGGCATCGGCACCCGTCCCGAGCAACGCCACGCCGCCCGCACCGCGCGCCACGAGGCCGTCGAGCACCGCCGCGGTCGGCGCCGCGAACCAACGCCGCGACGAGCACGACGAGCCGAGGCACGCCGCCACCAACGGGCCGTCGATCCCGGCGGTCAGAGCCGCGGCCTCCGCCGCCTCCGCGGCCGTGGGCGCGAGCCCGAACGCGACCGCCGCCGGCGGCAGCGCGAGCAGGTCGCCGAACGCCAGGAACTGCTCCAGCTTCGACCGCGCCACCCCCTGCTCCGCGAGCTGACGGGTGGCGAAGAGCCAGCTGCCCTCGCGGGCATCGGCGCGCGCGAACCCGAGCCGGACCGGTGCGCCCGACGCGCGTGCGATGAGCGCACTCTTGATGCCGCGCCCGAGGTCGAGCGCGACGTCGACGCCGCCGGCACGCACCTGGCGCACGAGCGGCGGCACCGCGCGCAGCCCGTCCCGGCGTGCGAACACGACGACGTCGTCGAGCCACGGATGCCCCACCAGCAGCGGCGCCGACGGCGGCTCGACGGCCCAGACGAGGTGCGCATCGGGCAGCCCGTGGCGGATCCGACCGAGCAGCGGCAACGCCCGGATCACGTCGCCGATGGCCCCGGGAAGGACGATCAGCAGACGCATGGCGCTCCCAGCTGGGCGGCATACGCCGAGCGAAACGCGGTCACGTCGTCGGCGCTCGCCAGCGTCCCGCTCGGATCGAGCTTGTGCCAGGAGCGCGTCAGCCGTCGCAACGTGCGGCGTCGCGCCCGCGGCGCGAGCGGTGGCGCGTAGAGGCGGGCACGATCGAGGTCGAGCACCGCCATCTCGATGCCGCCGCTCGTCCCGCGCCGCGCCAGGAGATTCGTCAGATTGAGATCGGTGTGGAGGAGCCCCGCCTGGTGCATGCCGGCGACCGTGCGGGCCGCACCCTCGACCAGGGCGCGCCGCGTGCCGGGATCCGGCGACGCACGCAGGGCGTCGACGAGCGTCGCGGCACCCGGCACCTCGGCGGTCACGACGGCGCCGCGATAGATGAGCCCGCCCTCGACCCGCACCGCGAGGATCTCCGCCGCCGGCACGCCGCGGCGCCGCGCCTCGGCGGTCACCACCAGCTCGCGCAGCGGGCGGTACCACGGCCCGAGGTACGTCTCGTGCACGATGCGCGCGAGCCAGCCGCCGCGGCGATTGCAGCGCAGCACCACCCGCGGCCCCCCCGGGACGGCCAGTCGCCAGACGGCTCCGCGTCCGCCGCGCATCGGCTCCGCGTCGTCGGGCACCGTGAGCACGGGCGCCAGCAACCATGCACCGAGCACGGGGACCAGGTCGCGACGAACGGCGACCCGCACCGCGCCGGCGCGCAGCGGCACGTAGGACTCGGGGAGCGTCATGCGATCTCGAGCGGACGGTTGCGCACCCGTTCCCACAGCTTCGCATGGGCCACCACGGCCCGATACCCGAGCAACACCGCGGCGACCCACCGGGCGAGACCGGCCGGACGCCGGGCGTGTGCCACCAGCACGCGCGCCGCCGCCACGCACGGCGACAGCACCAGCTCGCGCAGGCGCGGCGTGCTGCCTTCGTCCTCGAGCAGTGCCGCTGCCACCGAACTGTCGGCGTCGAGCACCTCGAGCGCCGCGGCGAGCGAGGCGGCGTGGGCAACCACGACCACCGGCTCCAGCGGATCCAGGTTCCCGTTGCCCCGCGGAACCCGGAGCGCCAGCTCGAGGCCACGTGCCACCACCACGCGGCACCCGGCACGCGGCGCGAGACGGAGCGGCGCCCGGCGGAGCAGGAATGCGCTCCCGAGCGTCTCCAGCTCGCGCCGGATGCGTCGCGGCGCACCCACCGCGATCGCCGCCGCCACCGCGTCCCGCATGCCCGACGGCGCGATCTCGTCCTCGCGCAGCAGGAGGATCCACGGCGCACGTCCGACGGTCGCCAGGGCGACCACGCTGCGGACGTGGTCCACCCCGGCCGGCAGACCCGCGGGGTCGACCCGCCCGAGCCGATCCAGCACGACGCGCTCCTCCGCCCACGCCACCGCCGCCAGGGTGCGCTCGAGCTTCGCGTCCCCACGACTCGCCACCACCACGACCACCACCGGCACCTCGGCCTCGCTCATGCGGCACTGCCGGCGCTGCAGCGACCGGCGAGCAGCCCGCGCGCCGCCGCGAGCACGCTGTCCGGCGTCACGAGACGCATGCAGTCCTCCGTCCCGCGTGGACAGGAGCGTCCGCCGTGGGTGCCGCACGGCCGGCAGGCGAGATCGGCCTCGACGACCACCGCGCGCGCGCCGCGCGGCCCATAGCCGAGCGCCGGCGTGGTCGCACAGAAGATCGCCACCACCGGCACCTCGCGCGCACACGCGACGTGCATCGGCGCGCTGTCGTTCGCGATCAGCAGCGCCAGCCGATCGACGACGGCGACCATCGTCGCGAGATCCGTGCGGCCCGCGAGCACCGTGGCGTGGCCGCCGGCGCGACGCGCCACGTCCTCGGCGACGTCGCGATCCGCGGGCGCCCCGAGCAGCACGACACGTGCACCGTCCGCCGCGAGCGCCGCCACGACGGCGGCGAACCCGGCCGCCGTCCATCGTTTCGTCGCCCACACCGAGCCCGGGGCGACCCCGATCAGCGGCCCGGGTCCGTCGGGCAGCAGTGCCGCCGCGCGGGTCGCGGCCTCGTCGCCCACGGGCAGGTGCATCGGCGGCGACGGCACGAGCGCGGGTCCGAACGGCGCCAGGAGGGCGAGGTTCCGATCGACGTCGTGGCGGCTCCGGTCGCGCGGCACGCGCTCGTGGAACAGCAGCGCGCCCCGGCTGTCCGCGAACCCCACGCGCCGCGGGATCCCCGCCGCCGCCAGCACGAGGGCCGTCCGCAGCGAGCGGTGCGGCGACACCGCGACGTCGAAGCGCTCGCGGCGCAGCCGCCGCGCCGTGCGCCACAACCCGCCGAGGCCGGCGTCGCTGGCCCGCTTGTCGTCCACCAGCACCGCGTCGACGTCGGGGTGGCCGCGCAGCAGCGGCACCGCCTCGGGCCGCACCAGCACGTCGAGACGGCGCGGGTGCACCCGTTGGCGCAGCGCGGTCAGGAGCGGCGTGGTCAGGACGACGTCACCCAGAAAGCTTGTCTGCACAACCAGGAGCGACGGGCCGTCCCGCGCGTCAGGCCGTGCGCCCGCCGCCATCGCTCGGCCTGCGCGGAAGGTCGGTGGCTGCCATCGCCATTGGTGCCGTCTACCGTCTATCCGGGTGCAATGCCACTTCGCCCGGGTGGCGTGTCACGCCGGGGCGAGGAGCAGGTCGACCAGCGCGTCACCCTGGTCGACCACCAGCTCGACGCGCAGCGCGTGCATCGCCGCCACCCCCGGATGCTCGGCCAGCTTGACCAGGTCCTTCTCGGTGGTGACGAGCATGCCCTCGGCGGAGGCCGCGATCAGCGCCGCCACGTCCACCGAGGCGTACGCGTAGTGATCCGGGAACACGATGTGCCGGCGCACCCGCGCGCCGCAGCGTTCGAGGAGCGCCGTGAACCGCTCCGGCCGCGCCACGCCCGACACCGCCACGACCGTGGTCCCCTCGAGACACGACAGCGGCAGCACGCGCCAGCCGTCGGCCACGGCCCGCACCACCGCGGTCGCCGCGAGCCGTGCCGTGAAGCGGGGAATGTCCGGTGCCGACGGCGGGACGCCGTCGCCGACCGCCAGCACGGCCCGGGCGCGACCGAGTGCCGCGACCGCTTCGCGACGCGAGCCGGCGGGGAGGAGCCGGCCGGCGGCCGGATCGTCGCTCAGCAGCACCAGATCGGCGTCGCGCTGCAGCGCGCGGTGCTGGAAGCCGTCGTCGAGCACGATGGTGTCGAGCCCGAGCTGCGTGCACGCCACGAGCGCCGCCTCGGCGCGACGCTCGCCCGTCACCACCGGTCCCGCGAAGCGGCGCGCCAGCATCACCGCCTCGTCGCCCCCCTCTTCCGCCGATACCAGGGGCGTGCCGTCGGTGCCGACGATCACGACGCCGGGTTGGCGCTTGCGATAGCCCCGGGCGACGATGCCGACGCGGCGGCCGCGCGCCGCGAGGCGCTCGGCGAGCCACAGGGCCGCCGGGGTCTTGCCGGTGCCGCCGACGGTGAGGTTCCCGATGCTGATCACCCGTGCCGGCACGCGCGCACGCGGCAGCCAGCCGGCGTCGTACAGCCCGTTGCGCAGCGCCATCGCGGCACCGTAGATGGCGGACAGCGGGCGCAGCGCGAGCTGGATCGCATGCTCGCTCGCGGAGTGCGGCGTCCAGGCCCGCTGCACCAGGCCGCCGAGCCTCGACATCAGCCCGTCGCCGCCCGGGCGAACGTCGCCGACTCGAGGACCGTCGCGATGATCTTCATGTGCCGCTCGACGGCCCCCTGCCCGGTCTGCGCCGCCGCCCAGGCGCGCAGGCCCATGTCGTGGGCGCGCTCCGGCTCGGCCAGGAGATGGTCGAGGGCGAGCGCCAGGGCGTCGGCCGTCGACACCCGCATGCCGCCACCCGCGGCGAGCAGCCGCTCCACCACGGGCCCCGCATTCCCCGTGTGCGGTCCCACCAACACCGGACGGCTGTGGCGCGCGGGCTCGATGACGTTGTGGCCGCCGACGGGCACCAGGCTGCCGCCGACGAACGCGATCGCCCCGAGGGCGTACGCGTGCGCCAGCACGCCGATCGTGTCGAGCAGGATCACGCCCGCCCCCGACGGCACCTCGCCCTCGCCGCGCAGCAGGCCGCTCCATCGCACCAGCGCCACGCCATGCGCCGCGACCTCGGCGGCGACCCCGTCGAAGCGCTCGGGATGGCGCGGCGCCAGCAGGAGCAGCAGGCGGGGATGACCCAGCGACAGCCTCGCCAGCACCTCGACGAGGATCGTCTCCTCGCCCTCGTGCGTGCTGCCGGCGACGATCACCTGCCGTCCCTCGAGCAGCGTCGCCATCGCCTGCACGTCGGCGGGCGGCATCGCCGCCTCGGCGTCGAACTTGAGGCTCCCGGCGACCTGCACGCGTCGCGGATCGGCCCCGAGCGCGATGATCCGCTCGGCGTCCTCCGGCGTCTGCATGCAGCAGGTGACGGTGGCGAGCGCGCTGCGGTAGAGCGGACGCAACCATCGCGCACGCGCGAGCGTGCGCTCGCTGATGCGGCCGCTCACCATGATGGCCGGGACACGATGCCGCGCCAGCTCGGTCAGGAGCGTCGGCCAGATCTCCGTCTCCGTGAAGAAGAACGCCTCGACGCGCAGCGTGCGCAGCAGCGCGCGCACGGGGCCCGGCGCATCGAGGGGGAACAGGAAGGCCATGTGGACGTCGGGCAGGTCCCGCGCCAGCGCCAGGCCGGTACGCGTCAACGTCGACACCACCGCCAGCCGGCCGGGGAATCGCGTCCGGAGCTGCGCCAGCAGGGGCCGCACCGCCGTGAGCTCGCCCACCGACGCCGCGTGGATCCACAGTGCCGGCGCGCTCGACGCCGCAGCCCGGTCGCCGGCGGGAAGCCGGCCGAGGCGATCCCCGAGCCCCCGCCACCCGGCGGGCAGTCCGGGCACGTACGAGGCCACGGTCGCGCCGGCGGCTGCGACCCGCATCACCGCCCGGTAGGCGCTCGCCGTCACGCTCGCGGGCCCTCGACCCAGGCCCCGGCCCGCGATGCCGTGGCCGCGAGTGCCTGCTGCACGGCCGCCAGCGAGCCGGCGCCGTCGCGTCGCCCGACCGGGACCGGCGGGCTCAGGACGAGGGCGACCCGGGCGAACGGCAACGGCACCTGCATGCGGTCCCAGCTCCCGAACCGCTTCACCGGCTGCGCCGCGATGCCGATGGCGACGACCGGCAGACCGGTGACGCGCGCCAGCTGGACGACGCCCTCCTTCGCCTCGTGCCGGGGGCCGCGCGGCCCGTCCGGCACGACCACCAGATCCTCGCCGCGCGCGTTCGCCTCGACGAGGCCACGCAGCGCCCCGAGCCAGCCACGCGTCGACGAGCCCCGGATCACCTCCACCCCGAAGCGCTGCACCGCCTGTGCCGCGATCTCGCCGTCGCGATGCCAGCTCAGCATGACGCGCGGCCGAAACATCGGATGCACGTGCGTCACCATGAGCGGCAGCATCGGGATGCCGTCGTGCCACGTCGCCCAGATCGCGCGCTCGCCGCGGGCATGGGCGCCGAGCACCCCGGACGGATCCTCCACCTGGATGCGCAAGGTCAGATACAGGACGCGCAGCACGATCGCGATGACGGCGCCCATCACCTGCACCGTGACGCGGCGGCGCCACGTCCACCCGTGCCGGAACGGTGAATCCTCCGGCCGCGTGCTCTCGCGCGCCCGCCGGCCCTGCGAGCCCCCCCGCATTCCCGACGGCTCCTACCCGGCGCGCCCGACCGGCACCGCGGGCTCGGCCGCCGGCTCGGACTCGCCGAACTGCAGCTCGTACAGCTTGCGATACTCGCGTCCGTGCGCGAGCAGCTCCTCGTGCGTGCCGCTCTCGACGATCCGCCCGCGCACGATCACGACGATCCGGTTCGCACGCCGCACGGTCGACAGCCGATGCGCCACCACCAGCGTCGTGCGATTCGCCATCAGGCGTTCGATCGCCTCCTGCACGAGCCCCTCCGACTCGGTGTCGAGCGCGGACGTGGCCTCGTCGAGGATCAGGATGGGCGCGTTCTTGAGGACGGCGCGCGCGATGGCGAGGCGCTGGCGCTGGCCGCCCGAGAGCCGCACCCCGAGGTCGCCGATCTGCGTCTCGTAGCCGTTCGGCAACGCCGTGATGAAGGCGTGCGCGTTCGCCGCGCTGGCCGCCGCCTCGATCTCCGCGTCCGTGGCGTCGATGCGTCCATAGGCGATGTTGGCGCGCACGGTGTCGTTGAACAGGAAGGTGAACTGCGTCACGACCGCGATGTGCGCCCGCAAGCTCTCGATCGTCAGGTCACGGATGTCCGTGCCGTCGATCGCGATGCGACCGCCGGTGACGTCGTAGAACCGCGGGATCAGATCGGCGAGCGTGCTCTTGCCGCCGCCGCTCATGCCGACGAGCGCCACGACGTCGCCCGCCGGGATGACGAGGTCGATACCCTGCAGGACGGGCTCGGCGGGCTCGTACGCGAAGCTCACGCCCTCGAGCGTGACGCCCTGGTGGATGCCGTCCAGGGTGACGGCTCCCGGTCGATTCGTGATCTGCGTCTTCGTGTCGAGCAGCGCGAAGACGCGTTCGGCGCCCGCCAGGCCCTGCTGGATCGTGTAGTTCGTGCGCACCAGCTTCTTGAACGGCTCGTAGAGGAGGACCACCGTGATGATGAAGCCGAAGAAGCTCCCCTGCGTGCGCGTCCCGGCCATGACGCTGGCGCCGCCGTACCAGATGATGCCCGCGATCGCCGCCCCGGCGAGCACCTCGGTTACCGGCAGCGAGCGCAGCCGGCTCGCCCGCATGTAGAGCGCGAAGATCTTCTCGTCCTGCGCGTGGAAGCGGGATTCCTCGTAACGCTCCTGCCCGAAGGCCTTGACGACGCGATTGCCCTGCACGTTCTCGTGCAGCATGCCGTTCAGTCGCCCCGTCGCCTCCTGCTGGCGGCGGCTGTTCTGGCGGAGCTGCTTCGAGAAGACACGGATCGGCAGCGCCGCGATCGGGAACAGGGTGACCGCGAGCAGCGCCAGGAACCAGTCCATGTAGATGGCGACGCCGACCAGCCCGAGCAGCGTCGTGGTGTCCTGGAAGATCGACTTGATGGCGTCCGTCACGGTGCCACGCACCAGGATGACGTCGGCGGTGACGCGCGACACGATCTGCCCCGCCCGCGACTTGTTGAAGAACGCCATGTCGAGGCGCTGCAGGTGCGCGGTGAGCTCGTTGCGGATGTCGGTGATGACGCGCTGGCCGATCCAGTCGGTGAGGTAGCCCGACCCGAAGCTCAGGCCGCCGCGCAGGAGCGCCGCGCCCACCACTGCCAGGACCGCCCACGGCAGCATCTCGCGGCGCTGCTGGCTGAACACCTCGTCGAAGGTGAAGCGGACGAGGAACGGCACGCTGCTCTCGAGCGCGCTGAAGCCCAGCATGAAGGCGACGGCGAGGATGCCCTGCGGCCACACGTACGGCCGCAGGTAGGTGAGGACGCGACGGTAGAGCGTCACGCGCCGGCCGCCCCCATCATCTCGCTCGCGATCGCCGCGGCGCGGTCGGCCGCCCCGCCCCGTCCCAGGCGGCGGCGGATGTCGCGCAGCTCGGCCGTGATGGCGGCGTGGCGCGCCGGATCGTCGAGGATGCCGCGCGCCGCCGCCGCGATGCGCTCGCCCGTCACCTGCCCCTGCAGCAGCTCCGGCACCACCTCGTGCCCGGCGACGATGTTCGGCATGCCGACGTTCTGCACGCCGCGCACGAGGAGGCGCGCGAGCGCGAACGTCACCGGCGACAGGCGGTAGACGATGACCATGGGGCACTCGAGCAGCGCGCACTCGAGCGTCGCCGTGCCCGACGCCACCAGCGCGATGTCGGCGGCGGCGATCAGGTTGTGCATGTCGCCGTCGATGATCGGCACCGGCACCGTGATGCGCGCCGCCGCCACCCGGGCCTCGACCTCGGCCCGCGACACCGTGTGCGCCAGCACGAGCGGGAACTGGTAGTCGCCGTGCTTCGACAGCTCCTCCGCCGCCTCGAGCAGGCGCGGCAGGATGTAGTCGATCTCCTTGGCGCGACTGCCGGGCAGCAGCAGCACCGTCCGCTTCGCTGGATCGAGCCCATGCGCCCGCAGCGTCGGCACCCGTCCGGCCGTCACCTCGACGCGATCGAGCAGCGGGTGCCCGACGAACTCGACGCCGGGGAGGCTGCTCTCGTACAGCCCCGCCTCGAACGGGAACACGACCGCCAGGCGGTCGACCCGGCGCGCGATCTTGCGCACGCGTCCGCGCCGCCACGCCCACACCTGCGGTGCGATGTAGTAGAGCACCGGCACGCCTGCCCGCTTCGCCGCCCCCGCCAGCCGCAGGTTGAACTCGGGGAAGTCGATCAGCACGCAGAGATCGGGCGGGTCGTCCCGCAGGCGCCGTCGCAGCTCGCGGTAGATGCGGATCACCGCCCGCAGCCGCGCCGCTCCCTCGAGCAGGCCGACGGTGGCCACCTCGCCGGCGTCCGCCAGCGTCTGCATGCCCTCGGCCCGGCAGTGTTCGCCGCCGAGCCCGAACACCTCGAGGTCGGGCATGCGCCGGCGCAGCGCGCGCAGGAAGTCGGCGCCATGGAGGTCGCCCGACGCCTCACCGGCGACGAGCAACACCCGCCGCCGAGGCGTGGGCGTGGGAGCACGCGAGGCTTCGCCTGATGCCATCATCCGACGGGGCCGGCTTGCGCGAGGCGCACCTCCGTCTCGACGCTCTCGCGGATCACGTGCGCCACCTCGAGCGCGCGCAGGCCGTCCCATCCCGTCACCGCAGGCGTCTCACGCTTGCGCACGGCGGTGAGAAAGGCGTCGATCTCTTCCTTGAGCGCATCCCCCTCGCGCACCTCGAGGTCCTCGAGCGTGAGCGACGGCTGATGCCCATCGGCCGCCGGCTCCCGCCGGCAGATGCGCACACGGCGCTCGTCGAAGTCGATGGAGAAGTAGGCGTCGGCCTGGAAGATGCGGAGCTTGCGCTCGCGCTTCAGCGAGACGCGGCTGGCGGTGATGTTGGCGATGCAGCCGTTCGCGAAGCGCAGGCGCGCGTTCGCGATGTCGACCGACGCGGTCAGCACCGGCACCCCCACCGCCTCCACCGCACGCAACGGCGACGGCACCATGTTCAGGATGAGGTCGAGGTCGTGGATCATCAGATCCAGGACGACGTCGACGTCGGTCCCGCGCTCGGTGAACGGCGCCAGGCGCTGGCACTCGATGAAGCGCGGCTGCGTCACGCGATCCCCGAGGGCCCGGATGGCCGGGTTGAAGCGCTCGAGGTGCCCCACCTGCAGGACGCGGCCGCCGCGGACCGCCACCTCGAGCAGCGCCTTGCCGTCCTCGATGGTGGTGGTGAGCGGCTTCTCGACGAGCACGTCGACGCCGCCGACGATGAGGTCGTTGGCGACGAGGTGATGCGCATGCGTCGGCACGGCCACGCTGGCACAGTCGACGAGGCCGATCAGCTCGCGATGGTCGGTGAACGCCCGCACGCCGAGGTCGCGCGCCACCGCGTGCGCCCGCTCACCGTCGCAGTCGACGACGCCGACCAGCTCGGCCGTCGGGTGCGCCTTGTACTTCTCCGCATGGAAGCGACCGAGGTAGCCCACGCCCACCACTGCCGCGCGCAGACGCCCGCCATTGCCGCTCATGTTCCGCCCTCCGTCGAATCGACCGCCACCACCGCGACCCCCGCCTCGTCCGCCATCGCGACCAGCTCGGGACGATCGAGGACGATGGTGCGTCCCGCCTCCACCGCCAGCACGCGCCCGCGGACCTCGGCGATGGTGCGGATGGTGTCGGGACCAACCGCCGGCAGGTCGAAGCGCAGGTCCTGCGTCGGCTTGCAGGCCTTCACCACGACGATGTCGCCGTTCACCAGCTGCCCGGCGCGACGGATGGTGGCGTCCGTGCCTTCGATGCCCTCGACCGCCATCACCGTCCCGAGGCGCACGACGACGCTCTGGCCGATGTCGAACTGGCCGATGACCTTGGCGGCACGGAAACCGAGGCGGATGTCGTCCCATTCCGCCGGCGTCGGCGCGCGCGCCGTCAGCACGCCCGGCCCGGGCACGATGTCGCGCAGGTAGATGGTGGACTCGACCACCTCGACGCCGTCGCTCTTGAGCTCGTCCGCCAGCGCCCGCAACAGCAGATCGTCGCGCACGGCGCCGAGCCGCGAGATCACGGCGAGGGCCCGTTCGTCGGGGATGAACTCGCGGAACAGCTTCGGCTTGGCGATGCCGCCCACCATGACGGTGCGCGTGATGCCGGCGCTGGTGAGCGCCTTGATCAGGGCGTCGATCTGCCCCGGCGTGACCCACGTGATGCTGTGCACCACGTCGGCGAGCGCCTCGTCGGTCTCGCCGCGGTGGGCGACCGCGACCACCTCGACGCCCCGCCGTCGCGCGGTCTCGGCGAACAGGACCGGGAACCGCCCGCTGCCGGCGATGAGACCGATGCGTTCCATGACTAGCGGCACACTCCGCGTTCGGATGCCGCGACGAACGCCAGCAGGCGTGCCACCTCGGGCACGGCGCCCAGCTCGGCGGCGACGTGCTCCGCCGCCGCGCGCCGCGTGTCGCCGGCGTGGAACAGCATGCGGTACGCGCGCTTCAGCGCGCGGATACTGTCGGCGGGGAGCCCCCGGCGCTTGAGGCCGATGAGGTTCAGCCCGAAGAGCCGCGCACGATCGCCCGCGACGGTGCAAAACGGCGGCGCGTCCTTCGAGACCATGGCGCCGGCCGCGCACAGCGCCGACTCGCCCACGCGCACGAACTGGTGCACGCCCGCCAGGCCGCCGATGATGGCATGGCTCTCGACCATGACGTGTCCCGCGAGCGCCGCACCGTTGGCGAGGATCACGGAGTCGCCGAGCCGGCAGTCGTGGGCGACGTGCGACGAGACCATGAAGAGGCACCCGCTCCCGATGCGGGTTTCCATGCCCCCACCCTGGGTGCCCGGATTGATCGACACATACTCGCGCACGATGTTGCCGTCACCGATGGTGAGCGTGCTGGGCTCTCCGCGAAACTTGAGGTCCTGCGGCACCGACCCCACGCTCGCGAACTGGAACACACGGTTGCGCGCCCCGAGCGTCGTGCGGCCGTCCACGACCGCATGCGGACCGATCCAGCAGTCGGGCCCCAGCGTAACCTGCGGGCCGATCACCGCATAGGCCCCAATGCGCACCCCGTCGCCGATCACGGCCCGGGGCGACACCACGGCGGTGGGGTGGATGCGGGCGCCCCGTGCCGGCGCCATGACGAACTGGACTTCGGCCACGACCGCCTGGTCGGCCGCCACCACGACGCCCTTCAACTTTCCCGCGGCGCCCGACGTGACCTCGAGGCGGAGCGCGTCGCCCGGCATCACCGGCCGACGGAACCGGGCCCGATCGACGCTGCCGAGCACCAGCCCCTCGTCGTCCCCGAGCAGCGCGGCACCGAGCTGCGCCAGGGCCTCGCAGAGCAGGACGCCGGGGAACACCGGCGTCCCCGGGAAGTGCCCGACGAAGTACGGCTCGTTCGCGCTGACCAGCTTGGCGGCCACGGCGCGCACGCCGGGCTCCATCTCGAGGATGCGGTCGATCAGCGGGTAGGGAAACCCCGATGGAGCCCCACCGCGAACGTGTGTGCCGGCGCCGATGTCCCCTACTCCGACTTCTTGCTCTTGTGCGGTGTGCTGTTGTGGAGGCTGACGATCTGGTCCGTGATGTCGAGCGACTTGTCGGCGTAGAGCAGCGCGCCGCTCGAAGCTTCGAGCACCAGTGTGTAGCCCTGCTCGCGCCCGTAGTCGTTCACGATGCCGTAGAGCTCCTCCACGATGCCGGAGGTGAGCTCGGCGTCGGTGCGCTTCAGGTCACGCTGGAAGTCCTCGTACTTGCGCTTGAACTCGAGGGTCTCGCTCTCGAGATCCTTCTCGAGGTTGCGGCGTTCCTCCTCGCGCATGACGGTGGCCTTCTTCTCGTAGTCCTCGCGCCGGCGATCGAGCGACTCGCGCTGACTCTTGAGCTGGTCCTGGGCGCGCTCGAACTTGGACTTCACCGAGTCCTTCGCGCGCTTGCCGGCGTCGCACTCGTTGAGCGCGCGCTGCATGTCGACCACCGCCACCCGGAACTCCGCCGCAGCGGTGCTCGCCACCACCAGGCTCACCACGCCCGCGAGCGCGAGCGTTCTCCCCCAACGAACCCACGAACGATCCGCCATGTGACTCCTCACTTGTGTCCGGTTGTCAGATTCAGAACTGGAATGGGCCGCCGAACGAGAACAGGACCAGGCTCTTCTGGTCGCGCTTCTTGTCCTTGATGGGCAGGCCGAGCTCGACCCGGAGCGGACCGAGCGGCGAGAGCCAGCGCACGCCGGCACCCGCGGAGGCACGCGTGTTGTCGAGCGAGATGTCCTCGTCGCCGCCGTACGCATTGCCGGCGTCCACGAAGACGACACCCTTGAGCCCGATGCTCTGCACCAGCGGGAAGATGATCTCGTTGTTCAGGATGAACTGCGAGCTGCCGCCGATGGGGGACGTCGAGATGATCTCGCCGCGCGTGTTCTTCTTCGCCTCACGCGGACCGAGGGTCCGGGCCTCGAAGCCGCGGATGGAGTTGATGCCGCCCGGGAAGTAGCGCTCGAACAGCGGCAGCTCGTCGCCGTCGCGGCCCGCGTCGCCGACGCCGTAGCCTGCGGTGACGCCGAGCGAATACGTGAAGTCGCCGAGCGCCTTGGTGCGCAGGAACGTGTAGTACCAGCGCGACTTGGCCTCGGCCTTGTAGAACTGCTCGCCGCCGAGCCCCGCGACCTCGACCGAGAAGTCCTGCACCGAACCGGCGGTGGGATCGAAGGCGTGGTTCAGCGTGTTGCGGGAGATGCGCGGCGTGATGCTGCTGATCCAGCTGGAGCCTTCCTCCGCGCGGATCGACGGCGTGGCGTTGAAGCTCAGGTCGGAGATCTCGGCGCGCTCGAGCCGGTAGTCGGCACCGATGCGGATGTCCTCGAGCGGCATGCCCCAGAGCTCGTTGTAGCCGAAGGCCGTGACCGGATACGTGAACTGCACGCCGCCGCCCGTGCCGGTGCGGTCGAAGTCCTCGAACGCGAGCTGCCAGCTGAAGAGGTCGAAGCCCGCCGTGAGCGGCGTGCCCATGAAGTAGGGCTCGGTGAACGACAGGATGATGTTGCGCCGGATGGAGCCGATGTCGCCGTTGACGACCAGGCGCTGGCCGCGACCGAAGAGGTTGTTCTCCTGGATGCGGACGTTGAACAGCAGCGAGTCGGCGGAGCTGAAGCCCGCGCCCGCGCTGAAGGCGCCGGTCTGCGCTTCCTTCACGTCGACCACGACGGCCATCTTGTCGTCGGCGCCGGTGCGCCGCGTGGTGATGTTGACCTCCTGGAAGAAGCCGAGCCGCTGCAGCGCCTCGCGGCTCTTGCGCAGCTTGGTGCCGGAGAAGAGCTCCTGCTCCTGGAGGCGCATCTCGCGCCGGACGACGTTGTCGCGCGTCTTGGTGTTGCCCGTCACCTCGATGCGATCGACGGTGACCGGGCTGCCGCGATCGACCTGGAACGTGACGTCGACGACCTTGCCGTTCGGATCGACCTCGGTGAGCGGCTCGATGGC
This sequence comes from uncultured Binatia bacterium (SeqCode), assembly GCA_964404165.1. Classification (GTDB taxonomy): domain Bacteria; phylum Desulfobacterota; class Binatia; order DP-6; family DP-6; genus DASYLJ01. Next base: position 14,287 of record CAYOIZ010000038.1, read on the forward strand.
CGCGAAGGCGTAGCCGTCGTCGGACACCCGCTCGGTGAGCTTCTGCACGTCGTCGCGCAGCGTGCTGGCGCTGAACGTCTCGCCGGGCTTGGTGGCGAGCCCCTCGATGGAGGCGGAGTTCTCGGGGAGGTTCTTGCCGACGATGCTGACCTTGCCGACGTTGAACTGCTCGCCCTCGTCGATCTTGATGGTGACGACCAGCTCGTCGTCGCGGCGCTCGACCTTGGGCTCGTCGATCCGGACCGTGACGTAGCCGTTGTCGTAGTACCACGCCGTCAGGCGCTCGACGTCGGTCTTGAGGACGTCCTTGTTGAGGTTGCCGGCGCCCGTGAACGGCGTGAGCAGCGACGACTCCGAGGTCTGCATCAGGCCCGACAGCTTGCGGCTCGAGAACGCCTCGTTGCCCTCGAAGACGATCTCCGACACGCGGATCGGCTCCGACTCGGAGACGGTGTACGTGACGTCGACCTCGTTCTCGCCGACGGAGGTGGTGGCGTAGGTGATGCGCGCGTCGAGGTAGCCCTTCTCGGCGTACAGCTTCTTCGCCGCCTCGATGCCGGCGCGGGCCTTCTCGGGGTCGAGGATCGTGTGCGGCCGGACACGCAGCGCGCCCTCGATCTCGTCCTTCTCGAGCTTCTCGTTACCTTCGATGGAGACGGCGCGCACCAGCGGCCGCTCCTTCACCTTGAAGGTGACGACGACGCCCTTGCCGCCGGCGGCGGGCGTGACGTCGGCGTTCACCTGATCGAAGAAGCCCATCGCGTAGACGGCGCGGATGTCCTTGTCGAGCGTGGCGCGATCGAACGGCTTGCCCACCTGCGACTGCAGGTGGACGCGGATGGCGTCCTCTTCGACCCGGATGTTGCCGTCGATGACGACCTTCTCGATCGGTCCGCTCTCCTGTGCCCGGGCCGCCCCGACGGTGGCCAGCAGGAGCAGCGCCGCCACGCGGAGCATCGCTCCGATCCCGTTGCCCACCATCGCTCGTCCCCTACTCCCGCTCACGCGACACCCCCTCCCACACCGCCCCGGCGGGCCGGGCTCTCGGTGGTGTCCTCCAGACGTCCGCCGACGAGTCGCAGCGTGCGCTGCATGGCCGCCGCCAGCCGGTCGTTGTGGGTCGCCACCACCAGGGTGGCGCCGCATTCGGCGTTCAGCTCGAGCAGCAGCTCGTGCACCCGCTCGCCCGTCGCCGGGTCGAGGTTGCCGGTGGGCTCATCGGCCAGGAGCAGACGCGGCTTGCGCATGACCGCGCGCGCGACGGCGACGCGCTGCTGCTCGCCGCCCGACAGCTCGCCCGGCCGATGGTGCATCCGGTGCCCCAGCCCCACCCGGTCGAGCAGGCCGCAGGCCCGCTCGTGGACCTCGCGCGCGTTGTCGCGCGCGATCATTCCGGGCAGCTTGACGTTCTCGAGGGCCGTGAAGTCCCCCAGCAGGTGGTGGAACTGGAAGACGAACCCGATCGCGCGGTTGCGGAACGCCGCCTGCTCGTTCTCGGGCAGGGCCAGGACGTCGACCCCGTCGATCAGGAGCCGGCCGGCGCTGGGCGCATCGAGCAGTCCGAGGATGTGCAGCAGCGTACTCTTGCCCGTCCCGGACGCCCCGACCACGGCCACCCGCTCGCCGGCGTCGACGACGAAGTCGAGGTCGGTGAACACACGCACCTCGGACGGGCCGTCGACGTATCGCTTCTCGATCGCCACGGCCTGCACGAGCGGAGTCACCCGGGCGGACATTGGCGGCTACTCATATCGGATCACCTCGACGGGAACCAGGCTGGCCGCCCGACGCGCGGGCGACAATGCGGCCAGGAGACAGATGCCCACCGAGACCACCCCGACGACGAGAAAATTGAGCGGCTCCATCCGGACGGGGAGCGTCGTCACCAGGAAGACGTCCTTCGGCAGCTCGACGAACTGGTAGCGCGCGAGGAGCCAGCAGCCGGCGAGCCCGAGGAGGTTGCCGAGCACCGTCCCCGCGATGCCGATGACCGCGCCGTTCAGGATGAAGATGCGGCCGATGGCGCCGTTCGAGGCTCCCATGGACTTGAGCACGGCGATGTCGCGCCGCTTCTCCTTCACCACCATCGTGAGCGAGGCCAGGATGTTGAAGGCCGCCACCACCACGATCAGCGCCAGGACGATGCCGTACACGACCTTCTCGAGCTTCAGGGCCGAGAAGAGGTTGCGGTTCACCTCCATCCAGTCGCGTGCGCGATAGGGGAACCCGCCCAGCGCCGTCTCGACCGCGCGTGCCGCCTCGCGGGCGGCGTAGACGTCGTGCACCCGCACCTCGATGCCGCTCACGGTGTCGCCCATGTCGAAGAAGGTCTGGGCGTCGGGCAACGCCATGTAGGCCAGCGTGGTGTCGTAATCGAACATGCCGGAGTCGAACACGCCCACCAGCACGAAGCGCTTCATGCGCGGCACCATGCCGGTGGGCCCCGGGGTGCCGAGCGGCGAGATGACGTTCAGCACGTCGCCCGGTCCGACGCCGAGCTGACGCGCCAGCTCCTGGCCGATCAGGATGCCCGGCAGCTCGACCCGTCCGCCCCCCTCGTCTTCCGGCAGCGTGATGGGCTGCGGCTTGCCGAGGTCGGCGAGGCTGCCGCTCGTCAGGTGCTGCGCGACGTCGATGACGCCGCTGGCGGTGGCCGGGTCGATCCCGCGGACCACCACGCCGGACACGCTGCGGCCGAGCCCGAGCATGGCCTGGCCGTAGAGCACCGGCGAGGCCGCGGTGACGTCCGGCACGGTGCGCACCTTCTCGACCGCGTCCTGCCAGCCCTCGAGCCCGCCACCGTAGCTGACCACGGTGACGTGCGGGTTGAAGCCCAGGATCTTCTGGCGCAGCTCGAACTCGAGCCCGGTCATGACCGCGAGGACGATGAGCAACGTGGCCACCCCGATGGTGACGCCGACGAGCGAGAGGGTGGAGATGAGGGAGAGGAACGCGGCCCGGCGCCGGGCGCGCAGGTAGCGGATACCGACCAACAGCTCCCAGGTCACTCGCGCGACTCCGGTCGCAGCTGGGGGAAGAGGATCACCTCACGGATCGACGTGGCGCCGGTCAGCAGCATGACCAGCCGGTCGATACCGATGCCCTCGCCCGCCGTCGGCGGCAGGCCGTACTCGAGCGCCCGCACGTAGTCCTCGTCCATGGCGTGGGCCTCGTCGTCGCCGGCGGCCTTGGCGGCGAGCTGCGCCTGGAAGCGCTCGCGCTGGTCGTCGGGGTCGTTCAGCTCGGAGAACGCATTCGCGATCTCGTGCCGTGCGATGTACAGCTCGAAGCGGTCCACGAAGCGCGGATCACGGTCGTTGCGGCGGGCGAGTGGCGACATCTCCACTGGGAACTGGCACACGAACGTCGGCTGCACCAGATGGGGCTCGACGAGGCGCTCGAACAGCACCCCGAGGAGGTCGCCCACCGTCATGCTGGCCCGCTCGATGCCGCCCGACGCACGGGCGAGATCACGGATGGTCTCGCCGTCGAGCAGGCGATCGACGGGGACCTCGGCGCGCTCCGCCACCAGCTCGGCCATGCTGCGCCGAGGCCAGGGCGGGGTGAGATCGATCGCCAGATCGCCATAGGTGAGCTCGAGGCCGCCCGTCACCTGCTCCGCCACCGCCACCAGCATCTCCTCGGTGAGGTCCATCAGGTCCTCGTAGGTGGCGTAGGCCTGGTAGAACTCGAGCATGGTGAACTCGGGGTTGTGACGCGTCGACAACCCCTCGTTGCGGAACACCCGCCCGAGCTCGAAGACGCGATCGAACCCGCCGACGACCAGCCGCTTCAGGTACAGCTCGGGGGCGATCCGCAGGAAGAGCTCGATGTCGAGGGCATTGTGGTGGGTGACGAACGGCCGCGCCACCGCCCCGCCGGCGATGCCCTGCATCATGGGCGTCTCGACCTCGACGTAGCCGCGGGCGCCGAGAAACGTCCGCAGCCCGCGGATGATGCCGGCCCGCGCCGCGAAGATGCGCCGCGCGTCGGGATTGACGATGAGGTCGAGGTAGCGCTGGCGATAGCGCGCCTCGACGTCCTGCAGGCCGTGCCACTTCTCCGGCAGCGGCCGCAGCGACTTGACGAGCAGCTGCAGGCCGTCGGCCGCGATCGTGAGCTCGCCGGTGCGTGTGCGGAAGGGCGTGCCGACCACGCCCACCACGTCGCCGACGTCGAGCGCACGGTAGACGGTGAAGGCGTCGTCGCCGAGGCGATCGCGACGGGCGTGCACCTGGATGCCCTCGCCCCGGTCCTGGATGCGCACGAATCCGGCCTTGCCGAAGTCGCGCAGCGCGGTGATGCGACCCGCCACACGAAGCGGTGCGACCGCGCCGAGGCCGCTCTCGTCGAGCTCGCCGTAGCGCGCATGCACCTCGCCGGCGGTGTGGTCAGGGCGGAAGTCGTTCGGGAACGGATTGCCGCCCTGCTCCCGCAGCGCGCTCAGCTTCCGCCGTCTGACCACGATCTGCTCGTGGTCGTCGGGCATACCTCGATGGAAAGTCGAGGGTTCTTACTGAGTCCGACGGAGAGCGTCAAGGAAGGTCGGTGAGGATCACCGACCGGGCCGAGGCCCCGACCAGGTCCGCCACGACCACGAGGCCGCCCCGACGATTGCCGTCGACGGCGAGGATCTCCGATACCGCACCCCCGAGTGGCGACGGCGATCCGGGACCGATCACCGTCGTGACCTCGGGTGCCGGGGCGCCGGAGGACGGCACCACGGGAACCGAAACGCGGAAGAGCGTCGGCGGCGAGATCGATCCCGCGAGGCGGCCGAGGAATGCCACCGCGCCGTCGCTGACGACCGGGCGGCCGAAGCTCCGGAAGGTCGTTCCCGCGCCAGCCGCATCGCCGCTACCCACGAGCAGGGCGAGGCCCTTCTTCGCGTAGAGGAAGATGCCCTCGCGGCCGCCTTCGGTCAGCGTGGCCCGACACGCCACCAGCGAGCCGCTGGCGTCCGGCGGATCGAAGTCGTCGAACCGGCCCGGCAGGCGCCCCGAGACGCTGTCACCGGCGCCGGCGACGCGACGGAGCGGACCGCGCACGCGCGCGAACAGGGCCGGTGCCCGTGCCCCATCCTCGCCATCGACCTGAGCGACGAACGCGATGCGGCTGCCACCGAGAAGCGCCGGTGTCCCGAAAGCGTCGAACGTGCCGCCGCCCGGAGCGCGCTTGCGTGCGCGCGCCAGGACGCGGACCTTCTTCGTGCCGCTGCGCATGAAGAGACCGCGGGGCGTACTGCTCCCCTGCACCGTGGCCTCGAACGCGACCTCGCCACGCGGCCCGACATCGCTGCGTGCCAGCGAGTCGATCGTGCCCGCGAAGAAGTCGACGAAGCGGCCGCCGCCCGGCACCTTTCCGGTGGTGGCCGCCACGATGCGTGCGGTGGAGCCGCCATTCACCGCGACCAGCGCCCGGCTCGCGCGCCCGTCCTTGATCTCGGCCCCGAAGGCGACCACACCGCCGGCATCGATCGTCGGCGGATCGAAGGAGGCATACGTGCCGCCGAGCGGGGTCGGTCCACCGATGACGGCGATGCGTTCCATTCCGGTCACGCCCGAGGCCACGAAGATACCCTCGCGGCTCCCAAGGAAGGCGGCGTTCTCCGCGACCTCGCGCACGCTCGGCGTGCCGAAGCGGAAGCGCTCGAGCCCGTCGTCCATGTCGGTGATGTCACCGAGTCGCGCCAGCACCGAGACGACGCCCGCGCGATACACGAACAGCCCCGGCCCGCTGCCGGTGATCGACGCCGAGACGACCACGCTGCCGTCGTCGGCCATGGCCGGATCGCGGAATCGCACCAGCGCACCGACGGCGGTGGGATCCCGCGTCGAGAGGATGCGCGTGGGCGGACCTCCCGGCTCGGCGACGAAGATCGCCGAGCCCGTCTCGGCCCCGCCCAGCGACGACCGGAAGGCGATGGCGCCGCTGTTGTTGATGGATGGGGCGAGGGACGACGGCAGCTGGCGATACGTGACGTCCGGCGTTCCCGCGAGTCCGTCGTCCTCGAGCGCGACGCCGGTTCCGATCACGACCGGACCCGTCGTATCGGCGCGAAACACGCCCGCACGCCGTCCTGACGTGATCACACCGCGGAACGCCCACATGCCGGCGTCGTTCAGCGTCGCGCCCGTGAGCTGCGTGAAAGTGCCGCCGCCCGCAAAGCTGGCGTCCCCCACCACGACGACCGAGCGCATCGTCACAGCGCCCTGCTCTCCCGCTGCGGCGAAGAGGCCATCGCGGCCGCCGGAGACGCCCCCGCGGAAGCCGACGACGCCGCCGCTCGACACGCCGACGAGGCGCAGCGACACCAGTGTGCCGCCCGCGGGGGACAAGTCGCCCGTGCGCACCATACGCGTGAGCGTCGTGCCGACCGCACGGATGAGCGCGGTGCCGCCGTCGTCGAGGAGCGCCGTGAAAGCGATCTCGCCCCCCGGACCGTAGGCGGTGCCGGCAACGAGGTCGGCGATGACGCCGCCGCCCGGCGCCAATGCGCCGGTGGCCACGATGACGTCGAGGAGCGCGCCACAGCGCCGCAGCAGTCGACTGCCACCACCGACCAGGAACGCTCGCACTGCGACGCAGCCCCCCGGGCCCACGACGGGGTTGCCGACGCCGGCGACCACCCGCCCGTCGCCGAGAGTGTCGCCCGCACCGACCACGTGATTCAGAGCGGACCCTTGTCGCCGGAAGGCGGCCGTGGACGCGCCGACGAAGGCCACCCGGTCGTCGCCCGCGAGCGAGGCCCCCGAAAAAGACGAGAACGGCAGGCCGAGCGGCGACGGCGCCCCCGTCGCCACACGTACGGTGGCCGCACCCGCCACCCGGGCGAGGAGCAGGAACAGCACGACCAGGAGGACGCGGGTGCGCACGGCAGACGAGAGGGTCGCAAAACCGGTGCCAGGCGCGACGCCCGAGAAGCCATGCGGGGCGGAGCCCACCGCCGTCATCAATGCGGCACTCGTGCGCAATTGCACGACACCCGCGACGTCAGGCCCAGAGCTGCCGTACGAGCTCCGGCAGACGATCGAAGGTCGGCCCCCGCTCGACGAATTGCTCGCGGCTGCCGCGGCGCCGGGAGAACTCGACGTGGCCCAGCTCCGCCAGCCGCGACAGCGCGTTGCCGAACGTCACCACGGAGCTGGCCTCCGGCTTGTGCACCTCGGCGAGCAACAGGCTCGTCGCGAACTGCCGTCGCATGCGCGCCGTCAGCTCGGACTGCTTGATCGGCCATTCTTTCTGGGCGGCGACGGTCCGTGCCGCCACCAGGTAGTTCTCGCGCACGTTCTCGAGCAGGCCGGCGGTGACCTGGATGATCACGTGCTCGGGATTCGCCGTGTCGCCGCTGACGGCGCCACGTTCGCGATAGTACGACAGCCATCGACCGAGCTCGGCGGACAGCGTCTCGCGATCGGGCAGCGGGAACTCCCAGCGATACAGGTCGAGCCACCAGACCACGTGCTCGCGCAGCGCGCCGAGCGAGACGCCCGCCAGGAGTGCGCGCGTCAGCAGCGACGGCAGGACGAAGAAGTGGATCGTGTTGTTCTTGTAGAAGTCGAGGTTCACGCGCTTCTCGGGCGGGACGTGCAGCACCGTGCCGTCGCTGTCCGTGAGACGCGTCACCAGCCCGCCACCCTCGAGCCACGACAGCCCCTCGCGAAAGCCCGTCCCTTCGTTGCGCACGAGCGAGGCGGTGAGATGCGCGCCCTGCACGCGCAGCAACGCCACCAGCGCATGTGCCGCGGTCTCGAACTCGGCCAGCCGGCACGCGGCCCGCCGTGCCCCGAGGAGTGCGGTGGCGCTCACCGACGTCGCGCCCGCCACCGCGACCGCGTTCACCTCGCGCAGGATGCGGAAGCCCAGCCGCTGGATGAAGCGGCGCTTGTCCTCCTCGACCTCGGGTTGACCGATCTCGTGCTGGAAGCGTTCGCGCTGCGGCCCGAGCGCGTCGGTGAGCGAGATCGGCTCGCCATAGCTGACGTACGCCGTGCCGAAGCGCTTCGACAGGATGCTGCGCGCGCGCAGCAGGGCGCCGAGCGACTCGCGCTCCTTCGCCTCCCCCGTCACTTCGCGCTTGTAGGCCTCCTCCTCCGGGATGCGCCCATAGTGGATCGAGATCGGCACCAGGTAGAGGTCGCGCCGGATACCCTGCACGAACGCATTGGTGATGGCCGCGAGCATGCCGAGCTTCGGCGTCAGCATCTTGCCGGTGCGCGTGCGTCCGCCCTCGATGAAGAACTCCTGCGTGTAGCCCTCACGGATCAGGAACGTGAGGTACTTCCGGAACACCATTTTGTAGAGCTCGTTGTCGTCGAACGAGCGCCGGATGAAGTACGCCCCCGCGCCGCGGAAGAGCGGGCCCATCGGCCAGAAGCTCAGGTTGATGCCGGCGGCGATGTGCGGCGGCGAGAGATAGTTGGTGTGGAAGATGTAGGTGAGGATCAGGTAGTCGAAGTGGCTGCGGTGGCACGGGACGAGCACCACCGGATGCTCCTTCATGCACTCGATGACCCGCTCGAGCCCGACGATCTCGAGCCCCGAGAACACCCGCGGGAAGATGCGATTGAAGAGGAACTCGAGGACGCCGAAGTAGAGGCCGTTGAAGTTGGCGGCCATCTCGTCGAAGTAGCCGCGCGCCTCCTTCTGCACCGTGCGTCGCGGCACCGCGCGCTCGGCGGCGAGCCGCCGCGTCAGACGCGCCAGCTCGGGATCGCGCAGCACCTGCTCGCGGATCACACGCCGCGGCAGCAGCGCCGGACCCTGCACCACACGCTCCTCACGGTAGAGGAATATCTGCAGGGCACGCGCGAGCCGGCGCACCGTGCGCTCCTCGCCCTCGCGCCGGTGGTCTTCGACGAAGCGCCCGACGGCGATCTCGCGGCCGAGCGTCAACTGCGTCTGCCCGGCGTTCCACAGGTAGGTGAAGAGTCGCTTCGCCTCGCCCGGCGCCTCCTGCACGCTGTAGAGCAACGTCGCGAAGCGCGACTCCCGTCGCCGGAAGCCGCTGCCGCGGCAGATCGCGATCGGGACGAGGAAGACGGGACGCGACGCGGTGCCGGCGGCGCGCACGACGTCGCGCAGGAACTGCGGACCGAGCCGTGCGGCGGCGAGCGCCCGCCGCCGCCGTCCCGCGACGGCGTGGCTGCGCATGAAGAGCAGGACGGGCTCCCCCGCGGTGACGAGGCCCGCACACGCGACATGCTCGGCGCGGCGCGAGGGCGCCGCGCGCAGCAGCCACCGCAGCATCTCACCGAACGGCCGCCACCAGACCGTCGACACCCCCGGCGCGAAGCGCGCCAGCGGCAACCCCTCGCGCACCAGCACCGCGTTCACGAGCAGATAGTCGATCGCGGAGCGGTAGCGCATGACGTAGATGATCGTGCCCTGGCTCGCGAGCTGGCGGACCCGCTCCGCGAGCTCGGGGCGGATGCGCACGTGGGCGAACGCCAGACGGATCAGGAGTCGCGCGACGACGCCGAAGCGCTCCCGCATCGCCGAGCGCTGCTCGGGCACGCGCGGCGGCTCGCTCGGCGCCGGCGGCTCGACGGCGCTCGACGCGCCCGTCTCCACGTTCACGACCGCAGCTCCCGCGGGCACGCCGACCATACGGCGGCGTCGCGCGGCCAGAACCGGGTTCCGGGACCGCTGCCGTCGACGATGGCTGAGCGGGAGGGAGGTGACACGGTTGCGTGTGCGGGCGGCGCGCCCAGCGATTGGATGTAGGCAGGGCCCTCGCGAAAAGCAAGGCAGCGCGTCGCGCTTGACAGCTCGCACGCGTTGACGATGACTTGCCGTCATGGTCGTGGTCGCCCTGCTCGCGATTCCCGTCGGCGCGAGCCTCGCGATCGCTGCCCTGCAGGCGATCCTGCACGTCGCGGCGGCGCGCGCGGCGCGGGTGCGCGACGACGCCTGCGCCTTCGACGACCCCGACGAGCACACCAGCAGCGCCACCTGGACCCGCCTCGCCGTCGGCGAGACGTTGGCCACCGTCGCGGCGGCCGCGGCGACGGTCGTGCCATCGCGCGGTGCGGCAACCGACGTTGGCCGGCGCTCCGTCGTACTCGTGGCGGGATGGGCGATGCCCGCAGGCGCGTCGACGCCGCTGGTCCGCCGCTTGCGACGCCACGGGTGGGCTCGCGTGTATCCGCTCGGGCTCGGCGCGTGGTCGTCGCTCGACGACGGCGCGCACCGACTCGACCAGGCCCTCGCCACGCTGCGTCGGACACACGCCTTCGGCGACGTCGACGTCATCGCGCTCGGCCTCGGCGGTCTCGCCGTACGTGCGCTGCTGCGTCGCGACGGTCACCGTGCCCGGATCCGCCGTGTGGTCACCCTCGGCACGCCGCACCAGGGGACGACGGCCTGCCCATGGCTCCGCGTCGGGCCCTGGGCGAGCGATGTGCGTCCGGGCGCTGCCGCGCTGCGCGCGCTCGACGGCGACGCGATGGCTCCGGCGCTCGATGCCGTCGCCCTGGCGTCGCAGCACGACGTCCTCCTCGAGCCGCCCGCGCTCGCGTACTGGCCCGGCGCCTTCAACGTCACGCTCCGCGAGGTCGGACACGTGGGTCAGCTCTTCTCGCCGCGCATCTGGGCGCTCGTGGCAGAGAACCTCGCGCACGCGCAGGACGTCGCCGCGAGCGGGCGATCGCATGTCGGCTGACGACGTCCGCGAGCTCGAGGTCCACACCCCCGGCCGGCTCGACGCGTTCGTTCTGGCGGCCGGGCTGCCGCTGTCGCGGCGCATGGTTCACCAGCTCATCACCGACGGCGCCGTCCGGCTGAACGGCCGTCGCGCGCCGAAGGGTGCGCGCGTCGCGATCGGTGATCGCGTCACGATACCCTGGCTGACGACGCTCGAGCCCGAGCCCGATCTGCCGATCCGGATCGCACACGTCGATGCGCAGGTGATCGCCCTCGACAAGCCCGGCGGCATGCCGGGGCACGCGCTCGACCCGCGGCGTCTCGGCACCGCGGCCGCCTTTCTCGTGGCCCGCTGGCCCGAGACGGCGCGCATCGGCGAGCCGTTCAGCGGCGGCCTCGTGCATCGCCTCGACACCGGCACGTCGGGGCTGCTCCTGGCGGCACGCACGCCCGCCGCCTTCGATGCGCTGCGAGCGGCGTTCCGCGCGCGACGCGTGACGAAGCGCTACCTCGCCATCACCACCGGCACGCTCGAGGCGGCCGCCGACGTCGCCCATCCGCTCGCCCACGACACCGGCGACCGGCGCCGCATGCGGATCGCACGCGAGGGGGACGTCTCGTGGCCCGCGCACACGCACGTCGAGCCGCTGGCGCGGGTCAGGGAGCGCACGCTCGTCGCGGCGACGATCCGCACCGGCGTGACGCATCAGGTCCGCGTCCACCTGGCGTCGATCGGTCTCCCGGTGGTGGGCGACGTGCTCTACGGCGGCGCCGTCGCCGACCTGGCCGCGGGACGCCACGCGCTCCACGCGAGCGCGCTCACGATCGCCGCCGGCGTGCTCGACGAGCCGCTCGCGCTCGACAGCCCCCTACCAGACGACCTGTGTGCGCTCATGCCCACCGCGGCGGGCTGACGCACCGTCAGGCTGCGGCGGCTTTGCCCCCGCCCTTCCCGCCACGGCTCGGCTCCTTGGCCGTGCTGCAGGGGGTGCAGAGGTTGTTCACGTTGTTCGGATCCTCGACGAGCCCATCGTCGATGTTGTGGCAGACCTTCTTGCAGGACGCGCAGATGAAATAGACGCCCTCGATGGTCTTGTTGATCCGCTCGCGGTTGAGGATGCGACCCTTCAGCTTCTCGATACGGATACCGAGGAGCTCCTCATACTGCCGCTTGATCTTGCGGCGACCGGCCTCGTCCTTGGGAAGCTCTTCCTCGGCGTCGTCGACGGAATGATCGTCGTCGTCGAGGAGTGGAGCGGCCTTCGACTTGGCACTCTTCTCGCCCTTGCGTGCGCGTGCCATGCGGGAGCGACCTCCGTCAGCGCGTGCGCTTGGTGTAGCCGCAGTTCTTGTCGCAGACCCAGAAGAATCCGCGAGGACCGGCACCGACGTACTGCACGACGCGACTCTCGGAGCCACACGTGGGACACAGATGCTTCCGCAACGCGTCGGCGTTCTTCTCGGCCGTCTTCGCTTTTTTCTCTGCCATGTCCGTGACCGCGGCGCGCCCGCGTGATCCGAGGGTTCTAGAGACGCCGTCCCGCCCTGTCAAGGCGAGCATCGTTTCCGCGAGGCGACCTTGAGGCGCCAGGGGCCCCGTGCTACGCGACGCGGATACCATGCGCGTCCACCTCCACCCGCAGCATCGCACGGTCGAGATCGCGGGACGCCGCTCGGTGAGCCGTCTCCTCGCCGAGCTCGGCATCCTGCCCGGGACGGCCATGGTCATCCGCGGCGATCTGCTCCTCACCGACGGCGAGATGGTGGACGACACCGACGAGATCGAGATCCGCGCCGTCATCTCCGGCGGTGCGGCATGAAGTGCACGCGCTGCAAGGAGAAGGCCGAGGTCCAGCTGCGGGCGCACAACGCTGGCTTCTGCCGTCCGTGCTTCCTCATGTTCTTCCAGCGCCACGTCGAGCGCGCCATCAAGTCGGAGAAGATGTTCACGGTCGGCGAGCGGCTGCTCGTCTGCGTCTCGGGCGGCAAAGACAGCCTGGCGTTGTGGGATGCCCTCATCGAGCTCGGGCACGACACCACGGGCTTCTATCTGGCGCAGGGCATCGGCGCCTACTCCGACCGATCACGCGAGAAGGTGGAGGCGTTCGCCACCGCGCGCGGCCTGCGCCTGATCGTCACCGAGCTGTCGGCCGAGGGTGCGGGGCTCGAGATCCCGGCGGTGGCCAAGCTCACGCGACGCTCGGCCTGCTCGGCGTGCGGCACCTTCAAGCGCCACTACTTCGATCGCGCGGCGCACGAAGGCGGCTTCGACGTCCTCGTCACCGGCCACAATCTCGACGACGAGGCGGCGCGCCTCTTCGGAAACGTGCTGCGCTGGCAGACCGATCACCTCGCCCGCCAGCGCCCCGTGCTCCCGGCGACGCACGAGAAGTTCGTCCGCAAGGTGAAGCCCCTCTACCTGCTGAGCGAGTACGAGACCGCCGTGTACGCCTTCATGCGCGGCATCGACTACGTCGTCGACGAATGTCCGAACGCGGTCGGCGCCACGCAGCTCGTCTACAAGGACGCGCTCAATCGCCTCGAGCACGCGAGCCCCGGCACCAAGATGGCGTTCGTGCGCGAGTTCCTCCGCACCGGCCAGCCGCTGATCGCAGCCGGGCTCGCCAACACCGAGGAGACGCCGAGCGGTCCGCCCGGCGCCTGCGAGCGCTGCGGCATGCCGGCGTGGGGCAGCATCTGCGGCTTCTGTCGCCTCGTGTCCGAGGTCGAGACCCGACGCGCCCGCCTGACGCCGGCGCCACCGGCGTGAGCACCGCCCCGGGAGCGTTGCGCGACGGCGACGCCGTCATCTTCTTCGACCGCAAGGACCGGACCTACCTCCGCGTGCTGCGGGCGGGTGGACGGATCTCCGTTCGCGGCATGCCGCTCGCGTGTGACGAGCTGATCGGGCGCGCCGAGGGCAGCGCCGTCGAGACGGCGGGCGGGGAGATGCTGCTGATGCTGCGCCCCACGTACGCGCAGCTCATCCCCGACCTCCCCCGTCAGGCACAGCCGATCTACCCGAAGGACGTCGGCATCATCCTGCTCTGGGGTGACATCGCCCCGGGAAACTCCGTCGTCGAGATCGGCGTCGGGCCGGCGGCGCTCACCATGGGACTCCTGCGTGGCGTCGGCCCCACCGGGCACCTCACCTCGTACGAGCTCCGCCAGGACTTCGCCGACCTGGCCCGGCAGACCGTCGAGCGCTACCATGGCCCGGCGCCGAACTGGACGATGCACGTGGCCGACGCCATCACCGGCGGCATCGCCGAGCGCGACGTCGACCGCATCGTCATCGATCTCGCCGAGCCGTGGCTCGTCCTCGACACCGTGGCGGCCGCACTCCGGCCGGGGGGCGTCGTCACCGGCTTCATCCCGACGGCGCTGCAGGTGAAGCAGCTCGTCGACGCATTGCGGGCGCATGGTGGCTTCGGCTGCGTCGAGGCCCTCGAGACCATGCTGCGCCCCTGGCACATCGGACCGCGCAGCCTGCGTCCGGACCATCGCATGGTCGCCCACACCGGCTTCCTCGTGTTCGCCCGACGACTCGCCGACGGGTCGACCATCCATTCCGAATTGACTCCCCGGGGGTCGGGTGTTAGCGGTTATGCAGCGAGCCGCACACGCGCCTCAGGGTCGACGCACGATGACGAAGGCGGAGATCCGCCAGCGAGTCTGGAAGACGATTGAGCGGGAGGGTGTAGGCCGCTTCCCCGGGGCGCCCGGTCGTATTCCGAACTTCGAGGGTGCGCAGCAGGCTGCGCAGCTGCTGCGCGAGATGGCCGTGTGGCGTCGCGCGTTGGTGGTGAAGGTCAACCCTGATGCGCCGCAGCTGGCCGTCCGACGCCTCGCCCTCCAGGAGGGCAAGATCGTCTACATGGCGGTGCCCCAGCTGCGGACCGAGAAGTGCTTCATCGAGATCGACCCGCAGCGCTTCGGCAAGCGCGCCACCCTCGCGGCCAGCATCGCCGGCGCCTGCAAGTACGGCCGCGCGGTCTCGCCCCGCGAGATGCGTCCGGTCGACCTGATCGTATGCGGATCGGTCGGCGTCGGCCGCGACGGCGCACGCGTCGGCAAGGGCGGCGGCTACTGCGACCTCGAGTACGGGCTGCTGCGCGAGGAGGGGAAGGTGCGCGAGTCGACCCCCATCCTCACGACCGTCCATCCGCTTCAGATCCTCACCGAGCGCATCGCCATGCTGCCGCACGACCTGCCGGTCGACTTCCTGGTGACGCCGAACGAGGTCATCGCCACCCGCCCGGCACACCCGCGTCCGCGGGGCATCTACTGGGATCTGCTGCGCGCGCTGCGGATCAACGCGATCCCGTTGCTGCGCAAGCGCATGAAACGCGGCGCCACCGGCGCCCCGTCGCCCCGTCGCCTCTGAGCGACGTCAGCCGTCGAGCAGCGCCGCCAGCTCGGGCAGCGTGCGCACCACCCAGCGTGGGGCGACGGCGCCGTCCGGCACGCCGCGTCCGGCCCGATCGATCCACACCGCGTCGACGCCGGCCGCATGCGCCGCGGCCATGTCCTCGTCGAACGTGTCGCCGACGAACAGCACCTCGTCGGCCGCGAGCCCGATCCCGCGAAGCCCCTCGCGCACCAACGCCGGGTGCGGCTTTCGCATCCCCACCGCCTCCGAGATCACGACCGTGTCGACGCAGCCGAGGATGCCGTGCCGGGCGAGGATGCCGTACGCGGTGGCGGTGTCGTCGAAGTT
Source organism: uncultured Binatia bacterium (SeqCode) (assembly GCA_964404165.1). Lineage (GTDB taxonomy): Bacteria > Desulfobacterota > Binatia > DP-6 > DP-6 > DASYLJ01. Next base: position 29,651 of record CAYOIZ010000038.1, read on the forward strand.
GCTGACGACGCCGGTCCGATGCGCCGCACGGACGCCCGCGAGCAACGCCTCGTGCTCGGGCGGAAAGACGGTGGCGTCGGCGATCGCGCGCATGTGCACACGCGACAGCATCGCGGCCGCTTCGCCACAGGCGACGTCGTCACACCCGAGCTCACGCAGCACGCGACGGAAGCGCTCGCGCGACGGATGCTCGACGTGATCGTCGCCCCGCGCGCGCGTCATCGCCGCGCTCACTGCCCGCAGCGTGCGATGCAGCTGCTCGGGTGACACGCCCGGGAGCACGTCGTCGAGCAGCGGCGCCAGCAGCGGCACCGTCGACCGCACGGCGGCACCGTCGAGGGCCAGCGTCGGCAGGCGGGCGTCGTCGAAGTGCACGAGCGTGCCGAAGAGATCGAAGAGGACGCCGCGATAGCGCGCCACGGCGCGTGCTACTGCAGCCAGCGCTGCGGGGCCGTGCCCGGCAGCGGCTGGCGGCCGGCGAAGCCCTCGTCCTCGCGGTGCCAGAAGGCGACCTCGGGCTCGCCGAACTGCCAGCACAGGCATACGACCTCGCCGCCGATCTCCCCCGGAAAGTCGACGAGACCGAGCCGCACGTCCTTCAGCTGCGCGCCCGTGTCCTCGATCTCCTCCACCACGACGTCGAGCTCCTCGACCAGCGCGCGCGCCATGCTGCGTTCGCGCAGCAGGTCTTCGGTGTCGATGTCGTCGGCGTCGACCGCCCGCTCGCGCGCCAGTGAGCGTCGCTCGTCCTCGAGCGCGAGCGCACCGCGCTGGAGACGCTCGACCAGCAGCTGCAACCGCGGCACGCGCGCGTTGACCTCGGCGATCGTGAAGAGCTTCGGCGGTTTCACGCGGGCGGACAGTACCGCCTCGCCCCCTGCGAGTCGAGCCGCGCGCCGGTGCGACTCGCCTTGTCGCTCGCCAGGGGCTGGGCTAAGTTGCCCTTCGCTCCATGGCCGACGATCCGACGCAGGCAGAGTCCGGCACGGAACCCGAAGGGCCGCAGCGCTTCTTTGGTTTCGACGAGGACGTCAGCGGCATCGTCATTCCCGACGAGCTGCCGATCCTGCCGCTGCGTGGCGTCGTCATCTTCCCGTCGGCGATCGTTCCGCTGCTGATCTCGCGCGGCCCGTCGCTCAAGCTGGTCGAGGACCGGCTCGCGGGCGATCGCACGCTCGGCATGGTGTCGCAGAAGAATCCCGAGGAGGAGAATCCCGAGCCCGAAGGCCTCTACGCGCGCGGTACCGCCGGACGCATCCTCAAGATGCTCAAGTATCCCGACGGCAGCGTACGCATCCTCGTCCAGGGGCTGCGTCGCATCGAGGTCCTGCAACACGAGCAGCGCCAGCCGTACCTGAAGGCGCGGGTGCGCCACCTGCAGGACGTCTACGAGCCGTCGCCCGAGCTCGAGGCGATGCAGGCGCACATGGTGAACCAGTTCGCCAAGTTCGTCTCCATGATCCCCTACCTGCCCGACGAGCTGCAGGTCGTGGTGATGAACATCAAGGATCCGGGCAAGGTCACCGACCTGATCGCGTCCAACCTCAACATCGCGATCGAGGAGAAGCAGGAGCTGCTTTCGACGCTCGACGTGCGCGTCCGCATCGAGCGCCTGTCGACCATCCTCGGCCGCGAGATCGAGCTGCTCGAGCTGGGCCACAAGATCCAGACCCAGGTGCAGTCGGAGCTCAACAAGAACCAGAAGGAGTTCTACCTCCGCCAGCAGCTGAAGGCGATCCAGCGCGAGCTCGGCGAGGGCGACGCGCGCACCGCCGAGCTCGACGAGCTGCGCAGCAAGCTCGACGAGGCGCAGCTGCCCGAGGAGGCGCAGAAGGCGGCCGATCACGAGTTCGACCGGCTCAAGATGATCCCGCCCGAGTCGGCCGAGCACAGCGTCGTGCGCACCTACCTCGAATGGCTCGCCGCCCTGCCGTGGGCGATCTCCACCGAGGACAACCTCGACCTCCATCACGCGCGCGCCGTGCTCGACGAAGATCACTTCGACCTCGAGAAGATCAAGGAGCGCATCCTCGAGTATCTGGCGGTCCGCCAGCTGAAGCAGGACCCGAAGGGTCCCATCCTCTGCTTCGTCGGCCCGCCGGGCGTCGGCAAGACGTCGCTCGGACGCTCGATCGCCCGCGCCATGGGTCGCAAGTTCGTGCGCCTGTCGCTCGGCGGCATCCGCGACGAGGCCGAGATCCGCGGCCATCGCCGCACCTACATCGGCGCCCTGCCCGGCCGCATCATCCAGAACCTGCGCAACGCGGGATCGAACAACCCGCTCTTCATCCTCGACGAGATCGACAAGCTCGGCATGGACTTCCGCGGCGATCCGGCGTCGGCGCTCCTCGAGGTGCTCGATCCGGAGCAGAACGCGACGTTCCAGGATCACTACCTCGACGTGCCGTTCGACCTGCAGCGCGTGATGTTCGTCACCACGGCGAACGTGCTCGACCCCATCCCGCCGCCGCTGCGCGACCGCATGGAGGTGATCGAGCTCGCCGGCTACATCGAGCAGGAGAAGCTCGAGATCGCGAAGCGCCACGTCATTCCGAAACAGCTCGGCGAAAACGGGCTCACGCCGGAGCAGCTCCGTTTCGAGGACGCCGCGGTGGAGCAGATCATCCGCTCCTACACGCGCGAGGCCGGGCTGCGGAACCTCGAACGCGAGATCGGCCGCGTCTGCCGCAAGGTCGCGCGTCGCATCGTCGAGGGGCGCACGGACCCCATCGTCTGCACCGTCGACACCGTGCGCGAGCTGCTCGGGCCCGAGCGCTTCGTGTCGGAGGTGGCCGAACGCACCGACGAGCCCGGCGTCGCCGTCGGTCTCGCCTGGACGCCGGCGGGCGGCGACATCCTCTTCATCGAGGCCACCCGCATGGCCGGCAAGAAGGGCTTCACGCTGACCGGCTCCCTCGGCGAGGTGATGAAGGAGTCCGCGCAGGCGGCGCTCAGCTGGGTGCGGTCGCGCGCCAAGCAGCTCGGGATCGCGCCCGACTTCTTCGAGACCGCCGACATCCACCTCCACGTGCCCGCGGGCTCCATCCCGAAGGACGGGCCGTCCGCCGGCGTCACCATGGCCACCGCACTGGCGTCGTTGATGACGGAGCGCCCGGTGCGCCCCAATCTCGCGATGACGGGGGAGATCACGCTGCGCGGCAAGGTGCTCCCCGTCGGCGGTATCAAGGAGAAGGTACTCGCCGCGCACCGCGCCGGCGTCGAGACCATCCTGCTCCCGAAGCGCAACGAGAAGGATCTCGAGGACGTGCCGCCTGCGGTGCGGGAGGATCTGCGCTTCGTGTACGTCGAGACGATCGACGAGGCGCTCGCGCACGCCCTGGCGCCGGCGGTGCCCGACCGCGAAGCGCACGGCACGCGCGGCTAGCTTCGATGCCCGAGCTTCGCAAGGACCCGGTCGTCGGCCGCTGGGTGATCATCGGCAGCGAGCGCGTACGACGCCCCGTCGACTTCCAGGTGCCGCGGCCGGCACGCCGCGGCGGTCCCTGCCTCTTCTGCGCCGGCCACGAGCCGGAGACGCCACCGGAGCTGCTCGCCTACCGCAGCGCCACCGGCGACGGATCGTGGCGCGTCCGGGTCGTCCCGAACAAGTTCCCTGCGCTACGTGTCGAGGGGCACCTCGAGCGCCGTGGGCACGGACTGTACGACCTCATGAACGGCATCGGTGCGCACGAGGTGGTGATCGAGTCGCCGCGGCACGACGACAGCCTGGCACGGCTCAGCGTCGGTGCCGTCGAGGACGTGCTGCGCGCCTACCGCGAGCGCATTCTCGATCTCAAGCGCGATCAGCGTTTCCGCGCGATCGTCGTGTTCAAGTCCCACAACGTCGATGCCGGCGCGCATCTCGAGCATCCGCACTCCCAGCTCCTCGCGACACCCATTCCGCCACAGCGTCTGAACGACGAGCTGCATCACGCCCGCTCGTATCACGACTACCGGGAGCGCTGTCTGTTCTGCGACATCCTGCATCAGGAGGTCGGGGAGACGTCGCGGCTGGTGGCCCAGTCCGATCATGTGCTCGCCTTCTCGCCGTTCGCGTCCCGCTTCCCTTTCGAGACCTGGGTCCTGCCGCGCCGGCACGCGCCCGCGTTCGAGCAGACCGGCGCCGCGGAGTTGCGCGATCTCGCCACGGTGCTGCGCAGCGTACTGCGCCGGCTCGATCGCGCCCTCGGAGATCCGCCGTACAATCTGGCACTGCACAGCGCCCCCTTCTCGGACAGCGAGAGCCCCTACTTCCACTGGCACATCGAGATCACGCCCAAGGTGACCCCCGTTGCCGGCTTCGAGTGGGGCAGCGGCTTCCACGTGAACCCGATGCCCCCCGAGGACGCAGCCCGCTTCCTGCGCGACACGGCCGACTGATGCGGGTCGCCATGCTGACCGCAGAGGCCTTCCCATACGCCAAGACGGGTGGCCTCGCCGACGTCCTCGCCGCGTTGCCGCAGGCCCTCGCCGCCCGTGGCGTCGAGGTCACGGTGGTGCTGCCGGCCTATCGTGGCGCACTCGCCGCCGCCGGTCCGGTCGAGCGCCTCGCCCGCGTCCGGGCGCCGATCGCGAGCCGCATGGAGCCGGCCGACATCCTGCGTGTCTCGGGCGCGCCGTTCCCCACCATTTTGGTGCACGCACCACGCTACTTCGATCGACCACACCTCTATGGGCCGCCCGGTGCCGACTATCCCGACAACGCCGAGCGCTTCGTCTTCTTCTGCCGCGCGGCGCTGGAGTGGCTGCGCACCCTCGGCACGCCGCCGGACGTGCTGCATGCGCACGACTGGCAGGCGGCCCTGGCACCGGCGTTCCTGCGTGGCACCGCCATCCTCTATCCCGAGCTGTCGCGCGTCCGCACGGTGCAGACGATCCACAACCTGGCCTACCAGGGCCGCTTCTGGGCCGCCGACTGGCACCTCCTGAACCTCGACCCGCGCTACTTCGTCCCCGAGTTCCTCGAGTTCTACGGCTTCATCGACTTCCTGAAGGGCGGGCTCGTGTTCGCCGATGCACTCACCACCGTGAGCCCGCGCTACGCCGAGGAGATCCAGACCCCGGACTTCGGCGAAGGTCTCGACGGCGTGCTTCGCGCCCGCGCCGGCCGTCTGCGCGGCATCCTGAACGGCATCGACTACCGGAGCTGGAATCCGGCCACCGACACGGCACTCCCCGCGCGGTACGATGCCGACCATCTCGACGGCAAGGCCGTGTGCAAGGCGGCGCTCCAGACCGAGATGGGCATCCAGCGCGACGCGACGGCGCCGCTGCTGGCGATGATCACGCGTCTCGCCGGCCAGAAGGGCGTCGACGTCGCGCTCGCAGCCCTGCCCGCCCTGCTCGACGACTCGACCGCACAGCTCGTCGTGCTCGGCAGCGGCGAGCCGTCGCTCGAAGCGGCGCTGCGCGCGCTCGCGGCGCGCTTTCCGGGACGGGTCGGCCTGCGGCTCGGGTACGACGAGCCGCTCGCGCACCGCATCGAGGCGGGAGCCGACGTCTTCGTCATGCCGTCGCGCTATGAGCCGTGCGGGCTGAACCAGCTCTACAGTCTCCGCTACGGCACGGTGCCCGTCGTGCACGACACCGGCGGCCTGCACGACACGGTGCAACCCGTCGATGCGACGTCCGGCACCGGTTTCCGGTTCGCGCCCCTCACCGCCGATGCCCTGCTCGCGGCGCTGCGCGAGGCGCTCGCGCTGCATGCCGACCCCGTGCGGTGGCGCGGCCTGATGACGACGGGCATGCAGCAGGACTTCTCCTGGGAGCGGTCCGCCGGCGAGTACGCGGCGCTCTACGCCGCGCTGCCCGGCATGCGCTGAACGATCGGGACCAGCTCGGCTGGCGTTGCGATCAGGCGTTCGCACCCTGCCGCGCGAAGCCCATCGGGTGCGAGCCCCCAGGCGACGCCGCAGAAGGTGACGCCCGCCGCCTCGGCGGTCCGCAGGTCGATCACCGAGTCGCCGACGAGGAGCGTGCGCTCGGGCGCGGTCCCGGTGCGCGCGCAGAGCAGCCCCATACCGGCCGGGTCGGGCTTCCGCGTCGGCAGGGAGTCGCCGCCGATGACGTCGGCGAAGCGGGTCGCCAGGCCGAGGCCACAGAGGATGTCCCGGCTCATCGCCTCGGGCTTGTTGCTGAGGACGGTGAGCACGACCGGCCGTTCCGCGATGCGATCGAGCATGTCGACGATGCCGGGATACGGCACCGTCGCGTCGAGCAGATGCTCGCCGTACCACGCCATGAAGCGGGCGAGCCCGGCATCGACGTCGGCCGGTGCCGCGGGTGCCAGCGCACGCTCCACCAGTCGGCGGGCGCCCTCGCCGACGAAGCCGGTGAGGGTTTCGGCCGGCAGCGGTACGCGGCCCATGGACGCCAGCACGTGGTTCACGGCGGCGACCAGGTCGGCCCGGGAGTCGACGAGGGTCCCGTCGAGGTCGAAGGCCACGTGCGCCACCGCGGCGCCCCCGGCCGGCATGATCCGCGACGCGCTCAGGCCGAGAACGAAGACCCGCAGCCGCAGGTGTTGGTGGCGTTCGGGTTCTGGAACTTGAAGCCACCACCGTGGAGGCTGGTCACGTAGTCGATCCGGATGCCCTTCAGGTACTGCGCGCTGGTGGGATCGACCCGGACGGTCACGTCGTCGTACTGGACGACGAGGTCGCCGTCCTGGCCCTTGTCGTCGAAATCGAGCTGGTAGCTGAACCCGGAGCAGCCCCCTCCGACCACGGCCACGCGCAGCGCGTGCTGCGCGGTGAGCCCTTCCTTGACGCGAGTCTTACGGACGGCGTCGATGGCCTGCGGCGTGAGCTCGACGGGGGGCAGCGTCTCGGCATCCATGCCGGTGATGATGGAGTCCGGGTCCCTCGAAGTCAACGCGACGCTTGCGGATCATCCGCCCATCGGGTCAGATGAACGTGCCGATCTTCCGTTTCGTGCATGATCGCCATGAAATGCGGGCGGCAATGCGATGTAGGACGCTGCATCGGGTGGCACATGCGTTGCTGCCCGTGCACACCGCAGTAGATCGAATCAGGTGATGCACATCCCCTCACTCCTCCGGCACCGGGGCGGACGGCGAGCCACGCCGCTCGAAGCCTTCTCCCGCACCGAGAAGATCATCGCCTTCTGCCGCGTGCTGCTCGCGCTCGGCACGCTCGCCGTGGTCGTCGTCGACCCGAAGCAGCCGTCCTTCGCCCCGCAGCTGGCCTACATGGTCCTCGGGTCCTACCTGCTCTTCAGCCTCGTCCTCTTCTTCCTGATCCGGGGCGAGTACGTGCGACAGGACCGCATCGGCTACTTCTCCGCCGCCGCCGACATCCTCTGGGTCACGGTCATCACCCTCTTCACCGAGCGCGGCCCGAGCCCGTTCTTCCTGCTCCACGTCTTCGTCATCTCGAGCGTCAGCGTGCGGTGGGGAATGGTCGCCGCGGTGCCCGTCACGATCCTGCTCGCCACCCTCTATCCGGTATCGATCTTCCTGGCCGGTCGATGGTTCGCCGGCGACGAGTTCGTCTTCCATCGCGCCCACATGGTGCGACCGCTCTACGTCCTCGCGGTCGGCTACCTGATCGGCTACCTCGGCGAGCACGAGCGACGATCCAAACGGAAGCTCAGCTTCATGCTCGACCTCACCGCGCCCACGCCCCGGCACCACCAGGGCGGCCTGGCGCTGACCCGGCTGATCCGCCGGACGGTCGCCGTCTTCGAAGCCCAGCACGGCGTCCTGGTCCTGCGCGACCCCGAGAGCGGCCGCTACTTCACCTGGGCCGTGCGCGGAGGTCGGGGCGCGGTGCGCGTCAAGCTCCGCATCACCGAGGACGACCCATTCCCGCTGCCCTTCTGCAGCGAAACCGAGGGATTCCTCGCCAACGACCTGCGGCCGGGACGGAGCACCGCGCTGTGCTACGACGTCCAGGACGGCACCATGGAGCGACGCGCGATGCCGCCCGACCTGGCCCTGCCGGCGGGCCGTCCCCAGGCGCTGCTGCTCGCGCCGGTCATGATCCAGCGCGAGCTGCGCGGGCGCGCCTTCGTGGTGCGCGAGACCCGCCGCAAGTTCACCCGCGACGACCTCGAGTTCCTCCTCGTCCTCGTCGGGCAGGCGGCGGCCGCGTTCGAGGCGCTGCGCCTGCAGGCCAAGGCCGAGGAGGTGGCGGTGCTCGAGGAGCGCGCGCGCATCGCGCGCGACCTGCACGACGGCTTCATCCAGGCCCTCGCGGGCATCGACCTCCGCGTCGAGGCCACCAAGCATCTGTTGAAGCGCGATCCCAGCCGCGTCCCGAAGGCGCTCGAGGACCTGCACCAGGCCGTCGACGCCGGTTACCGCGAGGTGCGGCATTATCTGACGGTGCTCCGCAGCGCGAGCCGCCAGGCCGACGATCTGGGCTCGACGCTCGACCGCCTCGCGGCGGAGTTCTCGATCCGCGAGCGCCTCCGCGTCCACATGGCCCGCCCGCAGCACGACCCGGGGCTCCCGGCGTCGACGGCCTACGAGCTGACGCAGATCGTGCGCGAGGCGCTGCACAACGCCGTCCGCCACGGACGCGCGACCCAGGCGGTCGTCAAGTTGGCGGCGCGTCCGTCGCACGTCTATCTCGTCATCCGCGACAATGGGCAGGGGTTCCCGAACGGCAACGGCGCCATCGACGCCGACGGGTTCTTGAAGCCGGCCAGCGCACCATGGTCTATCCGGGAGCGCACGGCGGCCCTCGGCGGCTCGCTGCGCGTCTGGAGCCAGCCGGGTCGAGGGTCGGAAGTCTCGTTGTTCATCCCGGTGGCCGCCGCCAGCGGCCGCCAGTCCACCGCGCAGGGGGTGTCCGCATGACCATCACACCACGCAAGCGGCGCATCGTCATCGTCGACGACCACACGCTCTTCCGCGAAGGGCTGCGCACCATCCTCGAAACCGAGGAGGACATCGAGGTCGTCGCCGACGCCGAGAGCGCCGAGGACGTCGTCGAGCTCGTCTGGCAGAAGCGCCCCGACGTGCTGCTGCTCGACATCCGTATGCCGCAGGGCAGCGGCCTCGACGCCATCCCGGCCGTGCTGCGCATCAACCCGGGCACCCAGGTGCTCGTGCTCACCGCATGCGACGAGAAGGAGGAGCACGTGCGTGCCTTCCGGCTCGGCGCCAAGGGCGTCATCCTGAAGGACTCCGCACGCCAGACCCTGATGCAGGCCATCCGCACCGTCTGCCGCGGCGACGTCTGGATGGACCCGCGCATGAGCGGCGCGCTCGCCGACGAGCTGTCGCACATGGGTAGCGACACCGACACCGTGTCGGCGCGGCAGGAGAACGGGCTCACCGACCGCGAGCTCGAGATCGTCCGGCTCGTCGCCTCCGGCTACAAGAACAAGGAGGTCGGCTCCACGCTGGCGATCAGCGAGCGCACCGTGAAGACGCACCTCACCAACATCTTCCAGAAGCTCGGGGTACGTGATCGCGTCGGCCTGGTGATGTACGCGCTGAAGCACAATCTCACGGCGGCAGCGTAGGCGGCGGGCACTCACACCCTGGCTGCATGCCGACGGCACGCAGCCCGACGCCGTCGGTTTCGAGCGTGACGGCGCCGCACCGGTCGGTGCGCAGCAGGCAGACGCCGCGCGCGTGATAGCGTGCCTCGACCGCCGGCGCCGGCAGGCGGTACCGGTTGTCGGCACCGACCGACATCACCGCGATGCGCGGTGACACCGCATCGAGGAACGACGAGCTGCTCGACGTCCGACTGCCGTGGTGCGGCACCTTGATGGCGGCCGCATCCAGCGGCGCCCCGCCGGCGAGCATACGCGCCTCCGCCGCGGCTTCCGCGTCGCCGGTGAGGAGGATCGCCACGTCGCCGAGCGTGAGTCGCAGGACGAGCGACGCATCGTTCAGTGACGGCGGCAGCCATCCCGGCGGCGGATGCACGACCGCACCCATCCCGTCCGTCGTGGACTCCGACGTCATGACCCGCACCGGGACGCCGCTCGCGGCCATCGCCCCGGCGAGTCGCAGCCACTCGAGCCCCACCCCGGGATGGCCGGTCCACCAGAACGCACGCGGCCGACGCCAGAGCAGCGACGCCAGCCCACCCGAATGATCGGGATGCGCGTGCGACATGACGAGCGCGTCGACGCGCGCGATCTTGCGCGCCGCCAGGAACGGCACGACCACGGCCATGCCGGTATCGAACTCGCTGCCCGGGAAGCCGCCCGCGTCGACAACCAGCACCCGCCCGTCCGGGAGCTCCGCGACCGCCGCGTCGCCCTGCCCCACGTCGAGCATGGTGACGCGCAGCACGCCGGGCGCGACGCGCGCGCGTGCCCACCACGCCGCGTCGGCTCCGAGCGCCACCCCCGCGACGAGCAGCAGCACGGCGGCACCACGACGCGGCCACCACCAGACGGCCCCCAGCGCCAGGTAGCACAACGTGAGCTCGACGGGGCTCGGCGTCGGCAGGTCGAACGCCGCCCACGTCGGACGGCCGAGCGCGCGCACCACCGCGACGCCCGGCCGGAGCAGCAGCCCGGCCCCCCGGAACACCATCGTCGCCACGGCAGGTGCGATCGGCTCCACACACGCACCCGCGAGGCCCAGCACCACGACGACGGAGCCGAAGAGCGGTACGGCGACGGGGTTCGCGAGAAGCGACATCACGGACACCTGCTGAAAGTGCAGCGCCGTGAGTGGCGCCGTCCCGGCGAGCGCGGCCGGCGACACCACCGACGCGGCCATCAGTCGCGCGCGCCACCCGCGCACCGGCTCGGGCACGACGCGGCGCGTGCCGAGCACGATCGCCAGCACCGAGACGAACGACAGCTGGAACGAGATCTCGCGTGGCGCCCCCGGCCACCACAGCGCCAGGACGAGGGCCGCGAGCGCCAGCGTCCGCAGCACGTCGACGCGACGACCAAGGAGCGCCGCGAGCGCCGAGCACAGCACCATGAGCGCCGAGCGCAGCGTCGCGATCTCGAGCCCGGCGAGGGCGGCATAGACGCCGACCGGCAGCAGGCTCCCGACCGCCGCAACCCGCGTCACGTCGACGACGAGCAGCAGCCGGCTGCTCCGCGCCAGCACCCAGCGCAGCAGCCCAAAGGCCGCGATCGCCACCAGGCCGACGTGCAGCCCTGAGACCGACAGCACGTGCACGACGCCGGCGCGGGTGAACGCGGCGCGCAGCCCGTCGTCGATGGCGCCATCGTCGCCGACGACCAGCGCCTGCAGCACCGGCCCCTCGGCACCGGGCACCGCCCGCACGATCGCGGCGCCGATACGCCCCCGCCAGCGCTCGAGCCGGGCGCGGATGCCGCGCGTCGGCCGCGACACCCGCTCCAGCTGCGCGGGCTCCCACGCCGACGCGGTCACACGGACGCCGCGGCGCGCGAGATGCGACACCAGATCGAAGCTCCCCGGGTTCACGAAGTTGCGCGGCCGGCGCAGCGTCGTCGCAACGCGCACCGCGTCGCCGTAGCGGACCTTCGGCGTCGCCCCACGGACGCCGAGCCGGACGCGTCCGTGGACGGCGTGCCGGCCGTCCGCCGCCACGACCGCGGTCGCCTCGATCAGCAGCGTCGTGCGCCCGGGACGTCGGTCCGGTGCCGCGACGACACGGCCCTCGAGCGTGCCCCGCAGCGGCAGCGCCAGCCGCGCGACGTGATCGTCGGGCAGCGTCGGGTGCATCACGCGCTGCAGGGACGACGCCCCCAGTGCCGCAGCCGCGAGCAGCACCGCCACGCCGATGCAGCACCGCCAACGCCATCCGGCACACGCCATCACCGCCGCGCCCGCGAGCGCCGGGAGGGGGGCCACGGGAAGAAGCTGCCCCGCCAGCACCCCGATCGTCACCAACCACGACACCGCCGACACCTCCACCCTGCGTCTCCTTCGTGGGCGGGCGGTGCAGCGGAACGATCAGGCGTCCGTCAGCTGCTCCTTGATGCGTGCGGCCATCGCCGGCGTCACCCCGGCGACGCGGGTCAGCTCCTCGGCCGTGGCCTCGCGGACGCGCCGCAGGCTGCCGAACTCGCGCAGCAACGCGCGCCGTCGCTGCGGCCCGACGCCGGGCACGGCATCGAGTCGCGACACCAGCCGCGCCTTGCCGCGGAGCGTCCGGTGATACGTGTTCGCGAAGCGATGCGCCTCGTCGCGCACGCGCTGCAGCAGGAACAACGCCGTCGAGTTCGACCGCAGGATCACGGGATTCTTCCGGCCGGGCAGGAAGACCCGATCGGGCCGACGCTGGATCTCGCGCGCCAGCGCGTCCTGCGCCACACGATCCTTCGCGAGCCCGACGACGGCGAGGTCGGTGAGCCCGAGCTCCTCCAACACGGCGCGCGCCGCACCGAGCTGGCCCAGCCCGCCGTCGATCACGAGGAGATCCGGCAGCGGGTCGCGCTTCGGTCCCTCGCGGAACCGACGGCGCAACACCTCGGCGACGGACGCGAAGTCGTCGGTGCCCTCGACCGAACGGATGCGGAAGCGACGGTACCCGTCCTTGTGGGGTCGGCCGTCCAGCGCCGCGACGAGCGCCCCCACCGTCTCGCCACCCTGGAACGTGGCGATGTCGACGCACTCGATGCGCCGGGGCGGCGTGCGCAGCCCGAGCCGCTGCTGCAGCTCGGCCACCTGCCGGGCCCCCTCCGCCGCCGACGCGCGTCGCTCGGCGAACCCCTGGCGCGCGTTCGCCTGCGCCATCTCGACCAGCCGGAGCTTGTCGCCACGTTGTGGTACGAGCAGGCTCACGCGTCGCCCGCGGCGCTCGGAGAGGTACTCCTCGCGCACGCCGGCGTCGGTGACGGCGAGCGGCAGGAGGATCTCGTCGGGCACGTCGCGCGTCGTCGCCTGGTAGAACTGCGTCAGTATCTCCTCGAGCACGTCGGCGTCGGGCAGCTCCCAGTCGTCGAAGGCGTAGGTCTGATGCGACACCAGCTTGCCGTCACGGACGAAGAGGACCTGCGCCTCGATGGCCCCGCCCTCGCGGTAGACGCCGAAGACGTCCTGGTCGGCGCCCCGCTGCGACACCACCTGCTGGCGCTCCTGCGTCTTCTCGATGGCGCGCAGCTGGTCGCGCATCCGCGCCGCCTCCTCGAAGCGCTCGGTCGCGGCCGCCGCGTCCATACGCTGGCGGAGCGCGTCCGCCACCTCGCTGCTGCGCCCTTCGAGCAGCAGCATGGCCTGTCGGAGGTGCTCGCCGTACGCCCCACGGTCGACGTCGAGGACGCATGGCGCCAGGCAGCGCTTGATGTCGTACTCGATGCACGGCCGGCTGCGATTGCGGAAGACGCCGTCGCTGCAGGTGCGCAGCGGGAAGATCTTGCGGATGGTGTCGAGCGTCTCGCGCACCGCCGATGCGCTGTGGAAGGGTCCGAACCAGCGGCTCCCGTCCTTCACCAGCCGGCGCGTCACCAGCACCCGCGGCCAGGGCTCGTGCACCGTCACCTTCACGCTGACGTAGCTCTTGTCGTCCTTCAGCCGGATGTTGTAGCGCGGCTTGTACTGCTTGATGAGGTTGTTCTCGAGGATCAGCGCTTCCTTCTCGGTGGCCGTCACCAGCGTATCGAACGTCGCCAGCCGTCCCACCAGGAAGCGCACCTGGCTGCGCTCGTCGCCGCCGCGGAGATAGCTCCGCAGCCGCGTGCGCAGGTTCACCGCCTTGCCGACGTAGATCACCTTGCCGGCGGCGTCCTTCAGCAGGTAGACGCCGGGTGACGTCGGCACCGCCGCCAGGCGCTCCTCGAGCGACGGCTCCGGACGCGGTGATGTCGGGTCGTCGTCGACGACCATGGGTCAGCTCGTGGCTTCCGGCGACGGCACGCCCAGGAGCCGCTCCTCGAGGACGCGGATCTCGTCGCGCAGTGTGGCCGCGCGCTCGAACTCGAGCTGGCGCGCCGCCTCGCGCATCTCGCCCCGCAGCGCCGCGATGCGCTTCGCCAGGGCGACCGGATCGACCGGTGCGTCCGCGGGCGCTTTGTCGGTGAGCGGCACCGTGACGTAGTCGCCCTCGCACGCCACCATCAGCGATTCGCTGATCGCCTTCTGGATCGTCTGCGGGGTGATGCCGTGTTCGGCGTTGTACGTCTCCTGCACCGCCCGCCGGCGATCGGTCTCCTCGATCGCCTTCTGCATCGAGTCGGTGATGCGATCGGCATACATCAGGACGCGGCCGTTCGCATTGCGCGCGGCGCGACCGATGGTCTGGATGAGCGAGCGTGCCGAGCGCAGGTAGCCCTCCTTGTCGGCGTCGAGGATGGCCACCAGCGACACCTCGGGCAGATCGAGGCCCTCGCGCAGCAGGTTGATGCCGACCAGGACGTCGAACAGCCCCTTGCGCAGGTCGCGGATGATCTCGGTGCGCTGGATGGTGTCGACGTCGGCGTGGATCCACCGCACCTTGATGCCGATGTCCTGGAAGTAGTCGGTGAGGTCCTCCGCCATCTTCTTGGTGAGCGTCGTCACCAGCACCCGCTCCTTGGCGGCGACGCGCAACCGGATCTCCTCGACGAGGTCGTCGACCTGGTGGCGTGCCGGCCGCACGATGATCTCGGGATCCTTGAGGCCCGTGGGCCGGATCAGCTGCTCGGCGACGCGATCCTGCGCCATCCGCATCTCCCAGTCGCCCGGCGTGGCCGAGACGTAGAGCGCCTGCGGGATGCGCGCCTGGAACTCCTCGAAGTCGAGCGGACGGTTGTCGAGGGCGGACGGGAGGCGGAAGCCGAAGTCGACGAGCGTCGTCTTCCGCGCCCGGTCGCCGCGGTACATGCCGCCGATCTGCGGGATGGTGACGTGACTCTCGTCGACGACGAGCAGGAAGTCCTTCGGGAAGTAGTCGATCAGCGTGAACGGTGCCTCGCCCGGCTGGCGGCCGTCGAGGTGGCGCGAGTAGTTCTCGATGCCCGGGCAGAAGCCCATCTCGGCGAGCAGCTCGAGGTCGTACATGGTGCGCTGTTCGAGCCGCTGTGCCTCGAGGAGCTTGCGACCGTCGCGCAGCTCGGCCAGCCGATCCTTCAGCTCGATACGAATGCCGTCGACCGCCTTCTTGAGCGTCGGCACCGACGCGACGTAGTGGCTCGCCGGGAAGATCGTGATGTGCTCGAGCCGCCGCAGCACCTTGCCGCGGAGCGGGTCGATCTCGCAGATCTGCTCGACGGTGTCCCCGAAGAGCTCGATGCGGATCGCCTTGCCGTCCTCGTACGCCGGATAGACCTCGACGACGTCGCCTCGCACGCGGAACGTGCCGCGATGGAAGTCGTAGTCGTTGCGCTGGTACTGCATGTCGACCAGCTTGCGCAGCATGCGGTCGCGCTCGATGGTGTCGTTGCGGTCGATGCCGACCAGCATGTCGAAGTACGACGCCGGCGAGCCGAGGCCGTAGATGCACGACACGCTGGCGACGACGAGGACGTCGTTGCGCTCGAGCAGGCCCTTCGTGGCCGCGTGGCGCATCTTGTCGATCTCGTCGTTGATCGATGCGTCCTTCGCGATGTACGTGTCGGTCGACGGGACGTACGCCTCCGGCTGGTAGTAGTCGTAGTAGCTGACGAAGTAGCGGACGGCATTGTCCGGGAAGAACGTCCGGAACTCGTGGTAGAGCTGCGCGGCCAGCGTCTTGTTGGGGGCGATCACCAAGGTGGGTCGGTTCAGCTGCTCGACCACCTGCGAGACGGTGAACGTCTTGCCGCTGCCGGTGACCCCGAGCAGCACCTGGTGCTGCGCGCCCGAGCGGATGGAGTCGACCAGCGAGCCGATGGCCCGCGGCTGGTCGCCCTGTGGTTCGAAGTCGGCCACCAGTCGGAACGTGCCCTCACGACGCATGCGGCGCGATCATAGCAGCGGCGCCTGGCGGCTCAACGCATTGCACTGCTGCGAGGGGTATGGTTCAGGAACGCGCACGACCAACATCCAACGGAGGGGTTCCATGCGCCGATCGCTCGCCTGCCTGTCCGCCCTGCTCGCCACCGCCCTGCTCTCGGCGCCGCTCGTTCGCGCCGAGCCCGCGGAGCTCAAGCTGACGATCGTCAACGTGGAGTACGAAGGCACCAAGATCTGGCTGCCGAGCACGATCGTGGCGAAGAAGGGCACCAAGGTGACCCTGAAGCTCATCAACAACGTCCCCTCCGACCCGAACCAGCACGGGTTCTCGATCCCGGCCTACAACGTCAACGCCGTCGTCACGCGTGGCGAGCCGCAGACCGTGGAGTTCACCGCCGACAAGGAAGGCGTCTTCCCCACCATCTGCCAGCTGCACCCGGCCCATGTGGGCGGCGAGCTCGTCGTCCTGCCCTGAGGGGGGGACGGGTTTTCGTTGACAGCCTCGCGACGCGAACGATAGCGTCGTCTCATCCCATTCCGGAGGAACCTGATGCCCGTCCTGCGCCCACTGCTCGCCGTTCTCGTGCTGCTCGTCGCCGTGTCGTCCGCCGACGCCCTCACCGTCCTCACCGCGGGCAAGGTCGCCAGCTTCAAGAGCGGTAAAGGCATGGTGCGCATCGCCAAGGACCCGGCGCTCGCCACGCCGGCGCAGCCCGTCTGCCCGGCAGTGTCACGGCTCACGCTCGGCAGCTATCCGCAGGCGACGAATCGCGTCGTCGTCCACGTCGACGCCGCCCTCCCGTGCGCGAACTGGCAGCAGACCGGCGGCGGGTTCGTCTACGACGACAAGTCGGCCGCCGCGGGTGGCGTCCGCAAGATCGTGCTCGGCGACGGCAAGCTGCTGATCAAGTTCGACGGCGACGCCTTCGCCCCACCGGTCGGACCGGTCGGCTACGTCCAGCTCTGGCTCACCGTCGGTGACACGCGCTACCACGCCCGCTTCCACAACTTCCGCAAGAACGACGCCGCCCTCGTCGTCACGCGCAACGTGCCGAAGTCGGCTGCCGACGGCGAGGCGGGGTTCTGGGCCGTCCTCCACGGCGACGTCACGGGTGATGCCAAGGTCGCGCGCGAGGAGCAGGCGCTGGCGAGTCTCGCCAAGGCCGCCAAGCGCGACAAGAAGGACGGCCGGTCGCGCTTCCTGATCGGCATGATGCACCTCTACCGCTTCGGCCAGATGACCGTCGGCTACGACAATGCCTCACCGGCCGCCGTGGTCGAGATCACGGCGGCGCACGAGGCGTTCGCGTCGACGGGAACGCTCCTGTGGGACCCCGCGACGAACCGCGGCGACTCGCGCGTCCCGGGCTTCGTCGCCGCCACCGCGTTCGGCCTCGGCGTCGCGATCAACGACCCGACGCTCCGTGCGCAGGGCCTGGCCGATCTCGAGTACGCGGTCGACGTGAACCCGTTCTTCAACGTCTTCGACTACATCCCGGTCATCCAGGCGACGGCGCCGGGCGACCCTGTGTTCGACACGATCCTCGCCGACATCACGACCTACCTCGACGATCCGAACACGCTGAGCTGCATCGTCTCGCAGCCGGAGATCTGTGGGAACGACGGGCTCGCTCCGCACAACGCCGCCGGCGCCCTTGTGCTCTTCGGCGACGTGTTCGCGAAGGCAGGCAACCTCGATCGGGCGCAGTTCTGGTATGGGCTGGCCTCGGCGCTGGCCGGCGGCCCGGTGCCGTGGAAGTTCCAGAGCGCGCTCGACGCGCGGCTGGCCGATCCCGCGGGACGTGTCGCCCTCTATCAGGACGACGATCCGACCAACGACCCGCCCATCATCGGTGCCGCCAGCGAGGCGTGCTCGGTCTGCCACAACCGCTGATCAGCGCTTCTCGCCCTTCCAGCGCCGATACTTCTTGTTGAAGTCGCGCCGCTCCTCCGGGTTCTGCCGCCGGTAGGCGTCGTACTTCTCGCGCAGCCGCTGCTTCTCCTCGGGCGCCATACCCTGGAAGCGCTGGTACCGGCGATCGATGAACTGCTGCCGGTCCTGCGGCAGCTGCCGATAACGCTGGTAGTTCTCCCATGCCCGGCGCTGCTCGTCGGGGGAGAGCTGGTTCCAGTCGCGCGCATAGCGCTGGGCCGATGCCTGGCCGGCCAGCAGCAGCACGAGCGCCAGGGCACCGAGGGTGACCGCGCGCGTCATCCGTTCGGCGGCCCGCCGTCCTGCTCGTGGAGGGTGGTCGTCTCGATGGCGTCGTAGTGCTGCAGCTTCTCCATGTTGCGCAGGAGGTTCAGGTCCATGAAGAGGTCGGGTGCCGACGCCAGCTCGGGCGGTGGCTCCGTCGGCAGCTCCGGACGGCGACTCGGGTCGGAGGGTGTCTCGACCCGCGCGGTTTCGACCGGTGCGGGCGACTCGGCCTCGGGTGGGGTGGCACGAGCGACCGTACTCGGGGGCGTGGCCTTCGCGAGACGCGGCACCGCCGCAGGTGCGGACGCGATCGGTGGCACCGGCGCCGGGGACGATGCCGGGCCCGCGGTCGTCGTCGGGGACATGCGCGTCACCCCGACGGCCACCGCGAGCACGGCCGCCGCCGCGAGCGCGGGCGCCGTGATCCATGTGGGCAGACGAACGCGGGTGGACCGCTCGGCCTCGTCGGCGGCGGCGATGCGCACCCGTCGCAAGGTGTCCTGCTCGAGCTGCGTCGACACCGGCGCATCGAGGGGCAACCCGGCGAGCAATGCGTCCAGCCGCTCACTCCGGCCGTGCTCCTGCCGGCACTCGGCGCAGTCGGCCAGGTGCCGCTCGAGTGCCCGGCCCCGCCATCCGCCGAGCTCAGCGTCGACCGCGGCCGTCATCCATCGCTGTGCGCGTCCACACCGCATGTCCGCTCGTGCCTCCTTACAGGAAATCGCGCAGCCTGTCCTTCAAGCTGTGCGTGGCGCGGAAGAGCAGCGCCTTGATCGCCCCCTCGGTACTGCCGAGCGCCTCGGCGACGTCGCGATACGCCATGCCGTCGACCCGGGACAGCAGCAGGGCGGCGCGTTGCTTCGGCGGGAGCTCGGCGATCGCGGTCTCGAGCGCCCGCGCCAGCTCGCGGCTGGCGGCCCCTTCCTCCGGCGAGACGGCGTTGGGATCGGGAAGCGATGGCCCCTCGCGGCGCTCGTCCTGCCCGCGGGTGTCCCAGAGGTCGACCTTCAACACCCGCTCCGGCCGGCGGAGCTCGTTCAGGGCCAGATTGGTGGCGATCGTGAACACCCAGGTGGAGAGCTTGCTCTCGGGCCGATACCGCTCCCGGAAGCGGAATATCTGGACGAAGACGTCCTGGGTGATCTCCTCGGCCCGCGCCTCGCTCTTCACCAGCCGCCGGACGTACTGCAGGATGCGCGGTCCGAAGCGCCGGAACAGCTCAGGGAACGCCGCCTCGTCCCCCTGCTGCACCTGCAACATCAGAGCGACGTCGGGATCGGAAGCGGCGGCCGAGCCGGGGACGACGCCGTCCGCGGGGCTCGGCGCCTCGGAGCCCGGGAGCCGCCTCATCGCACGCGGGATTCTAGGCCAAGGAGCAACGAGGGGATAGATCGCAGCGGCCACCGCGGCTCCAACACCGCCCCCACGCGGTGGTTGCGGCTGGCCTGGCCCGATCGAAGCTGCTACCCCCGGGGTCGTGAGCCTCGGGCTGAGCGACCCCTCCCTCGCGAGTCACCTCGATCGCATCACGGCGTATGCGAGGGGGGCCGGGCTCCTCGACACGGGCATCGATCGCCCGGAGCTCCGCGACGCGCTGGCCGCGTTCATCCAGCAGCGTGCGCCCGCCCTGCTCGAGGAATGGATCCGCAAGGCCGGCCCGGCCCTCGAGATCCCCGAGCGGGACTGGCCGAGCATCTGCTCCGACCAGGAGGCAGCGCTGGCGCGCTGGGCGCGCCACATCGCGAACCCGGCGAACCTCGAGACCTATCTCTTCCTGCGTAGCCACACCCGCCGCGGCTTCATCGCCCAGTTCCCGGCGTCCCGCTTCCTCGCCGCCCAGATGCGGTTCGTCCAGCTGCTCACCGACGATCTGCGCCGCGAGTACGCCGGCGACCCGGCGCTGGGCGAGCAGCTGAGCGCGCTCCTGGTGCAGGAGTTCCGTGTCCGCATGCTCCACATCACCGACTTCTTCGTCGAGGGTCGGGAGGAGCTGCTGCTCGAGCAGGAGGCCAGCTACCGGCGCGCCATCGACCACGCCCCTGCGGCGATCCTGATGGCGCACGCGGCGGACGGTCTGGTCTTCGTCGCCAATCAGGTGGCGGAACGTCTCCTCGGCTGGCAGCGTACCGCGCTCGAAGGCCGCCCGCTGGTCGACGTCCATCCGCCGGCCGAGCGTGGGCGCGCCGAGCAGCTGTTGCGCACCGCGCTCGCGCAGGGTCACGCGACGCGCGACGACCTCCACCTGATGCATCGCGACGGCCGTCGCATTCCGGTCATCACCACGGCGGGCTTCATCGAGTACGGCGACCGGCATTGGCTGCAGCTCATGTGCGTCGACATCTCCGATCGCGAGCGCCTCGAGAGCCAGCTCATCCAGTCGGAGAAGATGGCCGCCATCGGCCAGCTCGCCGCAGGCATCGCGCACGAGCTGCGCAATCCGCTCGCCATCGTGATGAACGCGCTCTACGACCTGCGTCAGGTGCTCGGCTCCGACAACGCGGAGATCACCGAGGACCTGCACATCGCCGAGGAGGAGATCACCCGGGCGCAGGCGATCATCAAGAATCTCCTCGAGTTCTCGCGCGAGTCGGGCGGCGAGATCGAGCGCGTCGACGTCAACGACCTGCTGACGCGGACCGTGCAGCTCATGCAGAAGTATCTCCAGAACAACGGCGTCCGCGTCACCGTCGACCTGGGCCCCGTGCCCACCTGCGTCTCGAACGCGAACGCCATGCGCCAGATCCTGTTGAACCTCGTCACCAACGCGGTGCAGGCGATGCCCCAGGGCGGCGAGCTGACGCTGCGCACCGCGCGCGTCGACGGCGATCGCGTGCGGCTCGAGGTGCGTGACACCGGCGTCGGCATTCCGTCCGCCAGCCTCACCGACATCTTCAATCCCTTCTACACCACGAAGGCGCCGGGCCAGGGCACCGGGCTCGGCCTGTCGGTCGTGCACTCGATCCTGCAGCGCTACCGCGGCGAGATCCGCGTCGAGAGCCAGGTAGGCGTGGGCACCACCTTCACCATCGAGCTGCCCTGCCCCTGCCACGACGAGTCACCCGGGCTGAGCTGACCGGCGATGTCGGCCCACATCCTCCTCGTCGAGGACGAGGTGAACATGGCCCGCACGCTGGCGCGCAACCTCGAGCGCGCCGGCTACTTCGTCGAGCACGCACCGCACGGCGAGGGCGCGCTCGCCCGGCTCACCGAGCGCGACTTCGACATCGTCCTGACCGACCTCAAGATGCCGGTCATGGACGGCATGACGCTCCTGCGCACCATGCACGAGCGCGGGCTGCGGGCCGCGGTGGTGGTCCTGACCGGCTTCGGCACCATCGAATCCGCGGTCGAAGCCATGAAGCTCGGCGCCGCCGACTACCTCATCAAGGACGCCCGCCCGCAGGAGATCCTGATCACGCTCGAGCGCGTGCTGCAGATGGCGTCGCTGCAGCGCGAGAACACGCGGCTCCGGCGCGAGAACGCGCGGCTCCAGGGCTTTGGCGAGATGGTCGGTCGCAGCGACGCGATGCAGCCCGTCTATCGGCTCGTCGACGCCGTCAGCCAGAACAAGAGCACCGTGCTGCTCACCGGCGAGAGCGGCACCGGCAAGGAGCTCATCGCCCGCACCATCCATCAGCGCAGCGCGCTCCGTGACGCCCCCTTCATCGCCGTGAACTGCGCCGGTCTCTCCGAGACGTTGCTCGACAGCCAGCTCTTCGGCCACCGCCGCGGCGCGTTCACCGGCGCCCTGCAGGACCACGACGGCGTGTTCCGTGCCGCCGCGGGGGGAACGTTGCTGCTCGACGAGGTCGCCGAGATCCCGAATGCGCTGCAAGCGAAGTTCCTGCGCGCGATCCAGGAGCGCGAGGTGACGCCGCTCGGCTCGAGCCGTCCGGTGCCGGTCGACGTGCGTCTCATCGCCGCCACCAACCGCGACCTCGACCTCGAGGTCAGCGAAGGGCGCTTTCGCCAGGACCTCTTCTATCGCCTCAACGTCGTCCACATCGCGCTGCCGCCGCTGCGCGAACGCCCCGAAGACGTGCCGATCCTGATCGAGCACTTCCTCGCGCGCTACGCCGAGCAGTACGGCATGGCGCCGCGCACGCTGTCGCCCGAGGCGACGGCTGCGCTGCACGCGCATTCGTGGCCCGGCAACATCCGTGAGCTGCAGAATGCGATCGAGCGCGCCTTCGCCCTCTCGTCATCGGGCGTGATCGGCATCGACGACCTGCCGCCGGCCATCATCGGCACCGCCGAACCGCCCCCCGCACCCGTGGCCGCGGCCCCCTCGGCCACCGAGGTGCCGACGCTGGCCGATGCCGAGCGCGAGCTGGTGGCGGCGGCGCTCCGCAAGACAGGCGGCAACAAGAACGAGGCGGCACGCATCCTCGGCATCGACCGCCAGCGCCTGTATCGCAAGATCGAGAAGTACGGACTCTAGCGGCGCGTGATCGCGAGCAAGGAGATTGTCACCGGGAAGCCCTCCTCGCGCACGACCCGGTCGGTGACGGCGACCGCGAGGCCGCGGGCGGTGAGCTCCGGAGGGAATGCGCGCGTGTCGATGCGATGGCCGTCGGTCAGCAGCGCCGTCCCGCCGGGCGCGAGCCGATCGGCGATGGCCTGCGCGATGTGCGGGAACGCCGTGCGGTCGTAGAGCACCTCGGCCGCGAGCACGAGATCGAACCGACCCGCGATCGCGCCGCTGGTGACGTCGGCGGCGACGACGTGCACCCCGTCGAGTCCGTTGGCCGACGCACTCGCGCGGACGAACGCGAGCGGGACCGGATCGCGGTCGACGCAGACGACGCGCGCGCCGCGTCGCGCCGCCATCAACCCGGGCAACGCGAGCCCGCAGCCGAGCTCGATCGCCGTCCCCGCACCGTACGGCACCACTGACGCCAGCACGCGCGCGCCGCTCCACAGATGCGCCCAGTACGGCGGCTCCGCGGGATCGTCGCCGGCGAGCAACGCGTGCCGATCGACGTGGCGCTCGAGGTCGCCGACCTGCCACAGCGCGATCGTCTCGTCGTCGATCGTCACGTCCGTGAGCTCGGCGTCGAACACCCCGAATCGACGCGTGATTCGTCTATTGTCACCCACCATGTGTGGTGCTATGCACGCGCCCCAGTTCGCACCACGCTGAGGAGGAGTCGATGGAAGAGATGGTTCGTCAGACCGATCAGATCATCAATTTCACGCGCGAGATCAACCGGCGCATGACCGAGTCGGGCGTGCCCGGCGTCGAGGGGCTCGTCGGCCTCTACGACCAGCTGCGCACTGCGCTCGCGAAGGTGACCACACAGGAGATCGAGTGGGCGCAGGGTGAAGTGACGCGGGTACTCGACAGCCTGAAGAAGCTCTCCGACGAGCTCGGGCATCTCGCGGCGCTGAAGGCGGCGCTCGAAACCGGACACTGATCCGCTCCGACTGACACCTCAGAGCACCGCCTTGGCACGGATGCATTCGGCGGCGACCGCCTTCATCATGCTCGCACTCTGTTGCGGGCTTTCGGCGTGCGCCGGCGGCGGCTCCAGCGACGGCGGTGGTGGCGGGGGCGGTGGCGGCGGCAACTCGTGCAAGAATCCGCCGACGCCCACCGTTTCCCTCGCCACGAACATCCAGCCCATCCTCAATCAGTCGTGCGCCGTGGCGGCGGCGTGTCACCTCGGCTCCGGCTCGGGCTTCGGCGACTACTCGACGGGCAACTCGTTCTCCAACCTGGTCGACGTCCGCTCGCTCGAACGCCCGCAGATGTTCCGCGTGAAGCCCGGCCAGCCGGACAACAGCTACATGATCCTGAAGATCGGCGCCGGGCCGCCGGGCTCGACGTTCTCCGGTGAGGTCATGCCGCCCGGATGTCCCGGAGCCGGCCGCAACGGCGCCGTCTGTCTCGAGTCGGACGACGTCGAAGCCATTCGCACGTGGATCACCGAGTGCGCGCCCAACAACTGACGCTGGGCCTCCTCGTGCTCGCCACCGCGCTCGTCGTGGCGAACGGCTCGGCCCACGCCGAGCCCTACATGGCGGTCCGCTCCGGCGCCAAGTGCAGCGACTGCCACACCAACCTCACCGGTGGCGGCAAGCGCACCGCGTTCGCACACATCCACGCCCACGACATCCTGCACGACCTGCAGATCCTTCCCATCCCGAAGGGCGTGAAGGGATTCACCGGCGAGATCAACTCGTACGTCTCGATCGGCGGCGATCTGCGCGTCCGCGACAGCATGATCTTCGAGGACATCCCGAACGCGTCCGGCCGCGTGCCGCTCAACCGGGTGTTCCGCGAACGCGTGAAGTCGAACGACCTGTTGGTGCAGGAGGCCCTGCTCTATCTGCAGGTCGACCTGATCCCGGACATGGTCACCTTCTACAGCGACTTCAACGTGGACGGCGGCGTCACCACCCGCGAGACGTTCGGCCTGGTGAAGAACCTGCTCCCGTACGACTTCTACGTGAAGGCCGGTCGCTTCTTCCCGACCTTCGGCCTCCGCGTCTGGGACGACGAGGCCTACATCCGCTCGCGCACCGGCTACACCTTCGCCAACCCCGACGAGGGGGGCGAGATCGGCTTCGCACCCGGACCGTTCTTCCTCGCCACCTCCGTCACCAATGGCCAGGGCGGCGACACCGACGTTGCCACGACGGTGAACGGCTACGGCGTGTTCGAGGACATCCCCGTCGTGCGCACCATCATGGCTGGTGCGTCGTTCGCGCGACAGTCGAACAAGCGCGACGTCGCCGCCTTCTACGGCGGATCGAACCTCTGGAAGTTCACCTACATGGCGGAGTTCGATCTGATCGACGACCGCACCAACGCGTCCGCCATCGCGCGCGACCAGTACGCCAGCTACGCCGAGCTCAACCTGCTGCTCTTCGACTGGCTGAACCTGCGCGGCTCGTTCGAGTTCGTGAAGGTCGCGAACGCCCGCAACCAGACGCGCTACACGGTCGGCGTCGAGCCCTTCATCGATCGCTATCTGCAGCCGCGGATCCAGTACCGCATCAACAACGGGCCCTCCGACAAGCCGCAGCAGAACCAGCCCGAGCTGCTGTTCGAGCTGCACATGTTCTTCTGATCGGCGCGGCTACTCCTTCACCGACTCGACGACGATCCCGTTGACGCCTCCCTGCGTCACCTTGCGGCCCTCGACGGTGATGGTCTTCGCCGCCTGCTCGAGCGCCTGGGCATAGACCTTCGGGTTCTCGTGGTCCTCGAGCAGCAGGTAGACCTGCTTGTCTTCGGTGAGCAGGCCCATCGGCAGGCCCTTCTTCGCGCAGGTCTCCGCACACTTACGATGCGAGCCGCCCGTGCTCGTGTTCGGGTGCGCCAGGTAGCAGGACATGTCGATGACCTCGCCGGTCACCTCGTCCGCCCACGCCGGCGCCGCCGCCATCGCGAGTCCCCCGATCAGCACCATGGCCGCGATGCCGCGCTTCGCCACACTCTGCATGCATTCCTCCTCGGAAGTGGATCGCGTTCTGCCTATCGACGGCCCCCGCCGGAGTCAACGGGGACGTTGTCCGGCGCGTCGAGCGGCGGGGTGAACGTCACCAGCGCCACCGCGGGCGCGACGCCGTCGCGTGCGAACCAGTGCATGCGATCACGTGGCACCACCACCACGTCGCCCGCACGCAGCCGCAGCGTGCCTGCGTCGCGCGTGAGGGTGCCCTCGCCGCGCAGCACCAGCACCGTGAGATCGTGCGTAGCGTGCACGTGTGGCGTCTCGCGATCGGCGACCTGGACGACGTGGTAGCTCGCCGTGGCGGTTCGCCCCACCTCGTCGGCGCGGATGTTCTGACCAGTCGCCAACGGATGGCCGGCGAGGAACACGTCGAGCCCGTCGGCGAGCGTGCCGACGTCGAACACCGGCGACCGATGGGCACAGCCCGCGAGCAGCACGGCGATGGCCGTCGACGTCCACATGCGCATGCCCGCGTTTGTGGCGTGGCCCATCGCAGCGCGCAAGGCGAACGCGCCGGTACGCGAATATTGGTGCGTCGTGGGCCGACTTTCTGGTTGACCTTCACCACGATCCTGGGCGACACTGCGCTGCCCGCACGTTGGAGGAGGTGAGATTCACATGAGCATCGACACGACGTTCCTGGAAAGGTTTCTCCTCGGGGGTCTGCTCGCGTTCGGCGCCATCGGCATCGCGTTCGGTCCCGAGCTGCGTCGCTTCTTCCAGCGCATCCGCGGTCGGAGCCCCATGCCGGGCGACGCGCGCAGCGTCTCGGCCGAGACGCAGCCGTCCTGACGTCGCCGGCCTGAGGCCGCGTTTGCCCCTGTAGCGGCCGCTGCTACACTCGGGCACTGCGCGTTCATGCCGGTGTTCCGTAGCCCTCGCCGTCGCCCTCGGGCGATGGCCGTCGTCCTGCTCCTCGGCATCGCTGCGCTCGCGGGCTGCCGAACCCCCGCCCGCCACACGACACCCGTCGTGACCGCGGCCGCCCCCGCTCCCGACCTGTCGCGGGTCGAAGTCATCCTGCTCAACGGCGGCGGGACGGCGGCGCAGAACTACCAGTCGCACCTGCTGCACGTGCGCCAGTTCCACGCCATGCTCGAACGCGTCGGGCTGCCCGACGATCGCCTGGCGGTGTTCTCGAGCGACGGCAACGATCCGGGACTCGACCTCGCCGTCCGCGACGTGCAGCCGGAGGACGACTTCTGGCTGGTCGAGGGGAGCTGGCTCGAAGCCCCGTTGCGCACGCCCGTGACGTTCGGCAACTCGACGGTCGACGGGGCGGTGCTCGCGCCGGCCACCAAGGCCGAGCTGGCGCGCTGGTTCGCGACGCAGGGACGGGCGATGCGCCCGGGCGACACGCTCCTGCTGTACGTCACCGACCACGGCACGCGCGCCAAGAAGGACGAGCCCGGCAACACGGCCATCACGCTCTGGGGCGTCGGCGAGTCGATCTCCGTCCGCGAGCTCGGCGCGCTGCTGGCGGAGCTGAATCCCGCCGTGCGCGTCGTCACGCTCATGTCGCAGTGCTTCTCGGGCGGCTTCGCGCAGCTGGCCGCGGCGCGCAGCGGCGACGGGCTCCCGAACGGCGAGACCTGTGGCTTCTTCTCCTCCACTGCCGATCGTCCCGCCTACGGCTGCTATCCGGAGAATCGCGGCCGCGAGAACGTCGGCCACTCCTTCCTGTTCCTCGAAGCCCTCGCCGAGACCGGTCGGCTCGACGAGGCACACCGCGCGGTGCTGGTCAGCGATGCCACGCCGGACGTCCCGCTGCGGACGTCCGACGTCTGGCTCGACCAGACCATGGCCGCCGCGGCCAAGGCGGCGGGAGAGGAGCTGACGCCCTTCCTCGACGCGCTCCTGCGTCAGGCCTGGCAGGAACCCGGCGCCTGGGAGGCGGACATCCGTCTCCTGGATCGCATCGGGAATGCCTATGGCTCGTTCAGCCCGCGCTCGATCCGCGAGATCGACGAGCAGGGGGAGCGGCTCGCTGCCGCGAGCCAGCAGCTCCGCATCAACCATGGGACGTGGAGCGCCGCGTTCGATTCCGCGCGGCGCGCCAACCTCGACCGGTTCGTCGCGACGCGTCCCGTCTGGCGCGAGCGCCTGACGGAGCCTCGGGTGCGCGACCTGCCGCAGCCACAGGCGCGGGCGCTGACGAAGGAGCTGCTCGCCGACCTGGGTCCGGCGACGCGAGCCGATCGGACCACCACGAAGCGCTTCGACGTCCTGCGCGAGAAATCACAGAGTGCCGGTGAAGTCGCCTACCGGATGGACGTCCGCCTCGGCGTGCTCCTGCGCATGCGCGCGCTGCTGACCCACATCGCCGGCCGCGTCTGGCTGCAGACGAAGGGCACGCCCGCACAGCGTGCCGCGTACGAAGCCCTCCGCGACTGCGAGAACTTCGCCCTGCCCTCCGCCGGCGTTCCGCCGGGCACCGAGCTCGCGCGCGTCGAGCCGTTCCCGC
Source organism: uncultured Binatia bacterium (SeqCode) (assembly GCA_964404165.1). Taxonomy (GTDB): domain Bacteria; phylum Desulfobacterota; class Binatia; order DP-6; family DP-6; genus DASYLJ01. The sequence goes on from CAYOIZ010000038.1 coordinate 57,565, forward strand.
CACTCGAGGACGACCTCGCGCTCGCCGACGACGTGCTCCCGGCGTGGATGGGCATCCAGTTCAAGCAGGCCGCCGACGACGTGCGCGCGCAGCACCAGCTGCCGAACGGCGCCGCGGCGGTCATCGCCGTCTATCCCGACTCGCCGGCGAAGGCCGCGGGGCTGCAGGCGGGCGACGTGGTGACCGGCCCGCCGGGGCGTCCCTTCACCGAGCGCGACCAGATCCGCGAGTGGACGATGCTCTCGCGCGTGAACGAACCCGCCACGCTGGCGGTGCTGCGCGACGGGCAGTCGCTCGAGGTCACGCTCCGTCCGCAGCCCATGCCGCGGAAATGGCCGAAGCTGTCGTCACCCCCGAAGGTGGGCGCGCCCGCGCCGCCCCTGTCGCTCGGCACGTACCGCGGCACGCCGCCGACGCAGCTCGCCGACGGCACGCCACATCTTCTCTTCTTCTGGGCGACGTGGTGCGGCGTCTGCAAGGCATCCCTCCCCGAGCTCGACGCCTTCGCGCGCGAACGCGGCGTCCAGGTGATCGCCATCACCGACGAAGGCCCGGCGTTGCTCGACCCGTTCTTCGCGAAGCACCAGGGCCCCTTCCCGGCCACCGTCGCCACCGACGTCGATCGACGCGCGTTCATGGCCTACGGCGTCAGCGGCATGCCCACGTTCGTGCTCGTCGACGGGGCGGGCAACGTCCAGAGCTACGCCGTCGGCTACAACCCGGCCAAGGGCATCGCGATCGACGGCTGGGCATGGAGCAAGCGCCCCACCCCGCCCGCTAGCTGAGCGGGAACGTCAGCCGCGTCAACCGGCGATTGCGCCGCACGACCCACGAGACGTGATCCGGGGCGAGGAACGTCGGCCCGTCGAGCAGGTCGTCGAACGACGCCAGGTCGCGACCGTCGAGCACGACGACGCCGCGACCGCCGCGCGTGTGCTGCCCCTCCCACGCGAGATGGCGTCCGCTCGGATCGAAGCGCGGGCGCCAGATCGAGTAGTAGTGATGGGGAAACGCCACCCCGTCGGCGTAGAGCGTCCAGTCCCCCCCCGCGCTGGCGGTGGCGCCGTAGCCGACGCGGCGTCCGTCGTCGGAGAGCACGACGCCGTATATCTCCACGTGGGGACCGTAGCGGCCGCCACGCGTGACGATGTCGACGTCCTGCCCGCTGGCGTCGAAGCGCGTGAAGCAGGGATACGCCCACGATCGTCCGTCGCTCGACAGCACCGGCGGCTGCGCCTCCCACGGCCGGACGCAGGTGACGTCGTCCGCCGGCGCACCGTCGATCATCACACGCCAGCGATCGTCGGAACCCGCCACCCGCTCCCACCACGCCACCACCGGTGCATCGGCCGCGACCACGAGCGAGCCGGTGACGACGGTGGCCGCCGTGCGGCACGCCTCGCTCTCGACCGTGAGCACCGGGCCACCGGACGACACGGGGACGTTGGCGTCGAAGTGGGCCAGCCGCTCGCCATTGCGGAAGACGCCCCAGCCGTCGCCGTCGCGCAACAGCGCGACGACCCGACCGTCGGACAAGAACAGGGCCCGCGCATCGGCGGGCAGGCCCGCCCCTTCCGGGACCGTCTGCACCGGCGGGAGGCACGGGCCGGGTGTCATGTCGGCAGCGTGACGAACCGCGCCGTCGACGAGGAGCCGCATCTGCGACCGTTCGCCCTCCGCCGGCTCGACGGCCACCCAGGCGAGGTGCGCGCCGTCGTGCGACCAGGCGGGCACCGACGCATCCCGATGACGCCCGCGCACGGTGCCGTCGGCCACGACGACGATGCGCGCGTCGGGATCGGCGGCCTGTCCGGCGACGACGGGCGCGGCGGCGACCACCGCCCAATGCGCTCCCGACGGATCGAAGACGAGGTACTCGTGCCGCGACAGCCCGACCGGCACCACCTGGCCGTCGGCGACCAGCGCCGTCGTCCCGTCCGGGGCGCGCACCCAGTAGAAGAGCCGGTCGGTGTTGGGCGCGAAGCTCCGCGTGCTCACCGTCTGCCAGTCGGCCTCGCGAAGACCGTCACGGACGATGTGGATGCCGTCCGTGCCGTGCACCTGGAACGCCGTGTGCACGAGGTCGCTCGACACCGACCACGAGCCGGGGACGACCTTCGCCGGCAGACGCGCCAGCTGCACCTTGCGCGGCACGGGCGGCGGACGGTCGCACGCACCGAGGAGCGCGCCGACCAGCACCATGATCGCGAGGCGGAGCACGACGTGCAGCGTCTGCACCGGAGGCAGCGTGTACCACGCGAACGGCACGCTCGCCATCGCCACGGGGCGTGTCACGGCGTGCGCGGCACCGACATCGCGGCGAGGTTGGCACGCGCCTCGGCGTGATCGGGATCGAGGCGGAGCACCGCCTGGAACTCGACGAGCGCCTCGTCGCGCCGCCCGAGCGTGGCGAGGGCGACGCCGAGATTGTTGTGCGCGTCGACCAGCGTGGGATCGAGCCGTAGCGCCTCCCGGTAGGGTCCGAGTGCGTCGGCGGGCCGCCCGAGCGCGGCCAGCGCGCTGCCGAGATCGTGGTGCGCCGCCGCGTACGACGGGCGGACGCGCACGGCCTCCGCGAAGCGCACCGCCGCCTCGTCGAGGCGACCCTGGCTCGCGAGCAGCATGCCGAGATTGCGCAGCGCCTCGGCGTAGTCGGGGTCGGCCGCGATCGCCAGCTCGTAGTGCCGACGCGCGTCATCGAGTCGGCCTTCCAGCACGAGCACGTTCGCGAGGTTGCCGTGCGCGTCGGCGTATCCCGGATCGATCGCCAGCGCGGCCTCGTAGGCCTGCACGGCCTCCGCCCGCCGTCCCGCCGCGGCCAACGTGTTGCCGAGGTTGTTCTGCGCCGGTGCTGCCGTCGGATCGAGACGCACCGACGTCGCAAAGCTCGCGAGCGCGTCGTCGAATCGTCCCTGTGCGGCGAGCGCGGTGCCGCGGTTCGCGTAGACGTCGGCGGTGTCCGGTGCCAGGGCCAGCGCGGCGTCGTAGCTCGCCAACGCGTCGTCGAGCCGCCCCGCCTGCTGCTGCAGCATGCCGAGATTGACCCAGGCCATCTCCGCCGACGGGTTCTTGGCGAGCGTATCACGCCACAGCGTCTCCTCGTCGCGATAGGCGAGGCCCTGTCGCCACGTCAGCACCGCGAGAACGACCACCAGCGCGGCGGCGATCGGTGGGGTGCCGCGTCCGGCCCGCACGAGGAGCACGCCGGCGAGCGTGAGCGGCGCCAGGCTCGCGAGATACTGGAAGTGATCGGCGACGAACGAGTACCGCATCGGGTAGACGTCGATGAACCCGAGCGCCGGGCCGAGCACGACGACGAACACGACCGCCGCCACGAACGCGCCGACGCCGATCCGGCCGCGCAGCGCCCACAGCGCAGCGGCGGTCAGCAGCGCCGCCAGCGGAAAGAGCCACTGCCACCACACCCCGGCGTCGATGCTCCACCGCGGATAGACGAACGTGAGCTGCACCGGCCAGACGATCGAGGCGAGGTAGAACCAGCAGGCACGACCCGCGATCAGGACGCGATCGGCGAACGACAGATCCCAGTGCACGCCGCGGGCACCGACATGCGTCCGCTCCATCCACATCGTCACGAGGCCGGCGGCGATCCCGAGCGACAGGAACGGCAGGAGCGAGAGCAGCTCGCGTCGTCCGACTCCTCCGCGACGCCACCACACCAGCACGAGCAGCACCACCGGCAGCGTCGCAACCACCGTCTTCGACAGCAACGCCGCCGCGAACAGGAGGAGTGCGCACATCCAGTCGGCGCGCCGTCCGCGCCCGTCCGCCGCCAGCGCCCAACGCAGCCACAGCAGCGCGGCGCCGAGCGCGAGCGCGCCGGAGAGGACGTTCTTGCGTTCGCTCACCCACGCGACCGACTCGACGTGCACCGGATGCACCGCGAACAGCGCCGCCGCGAGCCATGCGCCCGGCACGGCCAGGCGTCGCAGCACGCGCCACGCCAGCATGGCGCCGATCGCGTGCAGCAGCACGTTGGTGACGTGGTACCCACGCGGCGCGAGCCCCCACCATTGATGCTCGACCCACAGCGTCGTGAAGGTGAGCGGGTAGTACTGCGGCACCGCGCCGGGCTCGACCCAGATGCGCCATAGACCGTCCATGGAGCGCAGCATGCGGTTGGCGGTCACGTAGTCGTCGTCGTCCCAGACGAAGCCGGCCTGGAATGCGGACGAGTGGGCGGCGATCGCCAGCAGCAGCAACGCCGCCGCGGGAAGCCATGCCGCGGGCGGGCGCGATGCCACGTCGGCCACCGGGGCCGGGGTCTCGGGCGGTGGCTCGCGGCGGGGGCGCGCCCGGGAGCGAGCCGTCGTCAGCCTTCCGTCGGCGCCGCGCCGCTGCCCTCGCGCGGCTTCGGGCCGGTGAACGGGATCTTGTCGAGCTCGCGCAGCACCTCGGTCGCACGCGCCTTGATCTCGGGATCGCTGCTGGCGTTGCGGATGTTGCGCATCAGGTCCTCGGCGCGGTGATACGTGGTCGCGCGCGCGAACGCCGCCAGATCGGCAGCGCTGACGTTGGCGGTGGCGCCGTCGAGCGCTTTCCGCATGTCGGGATCGGCCTCGATGGCCTTCACCGCGGAGCGCACCGCCTCACGACGCACCGTCGGATCATCGTTGGCGATCGCGGTGTTGGCGAGCATGTCCCACGGGGCCTTCGTCTCTCCCCCGAGGACCTTCTGCAGCTGCTTGCCGTCGACCGGGACCTTGGCCCGGTCCTCGAACACGCCGTAGACCGCCTTCCAGAGGGGCGGTGTCTCGCCCTCGGCGCCGGGACGGGCCGTGTATGTGACGTCCTTCGACTTGGCCGGCGCCGCCTCGCGTCCGCCCTTCAGCTCGATGGCGCGCAGCTTGCCCCCCTCCGCGTAGGTGAGCGTGAAGTTCTGCTCCCCGAGGACACGCTCGAGGGCTTCCTTCAGCGGCACCTTATCGAGCTGCATCGTGAGATCGCGCGGCGCGAGCACGTCGCCACGAACCTCGGCCCCGCTCTGCTTACCGACTTCGGCGATCACGTCGGTGAGCGGGACCTTCTCGAGCTTCAGCGTGAGCGTGTCGTCGCGATACTCGATGACGCGCTGCGCATCGTCGGCGGCGCTGGCGGCAGAGCCCGGCGCGATCGGCACGATGCACGCGACGAGGAGAGCGACGGCGGCGCGCAGCATGACGCGCGGGACATTACCTCCGCGTCGCGAAACATCGCAAGGTCGAGACACCCATTTCATCTCGGACCGATTATTTCGTTGACATCGCCCCCGAACGACATGGTAGCTCCCCGAGGCGCTCTAGTACCAAAGGGCGGGTCGGGTGCATCAACCACGAGAGTAGCGAGGGGGAACAGGTCATGGGCACGGCAACGACGACTCGAACGGCGCGGATCGGAGCAGCCCTGCTGGCTGCTGCCTGCATCCTCGGCGCCGCGCTACCGGCTGCTGCGCAGCTTTCGGGCAACAGCTCGAGCAACGCGGGCTCGACCTGCACCGGGAGCAACAACTCCGACGGCTTCTGCGGCTCGAGCACCAGTCTGCTGGTGAACACGACCACGCAGCTCCAGAGCCGCTATGCCTGGAACATCAACGCCGACGTCGGCGTGTTCTCCACCCGTGACACCAGCGGCACCGCGCAGCACAACGTCGCCTTCAGCGCGACCGCTCCCGGCGGCTATCGCCTCGATGTCGACACCAGCTTCGTCGGCGACATGAACCGCCAGAGCGACACCAGCGGCTGCGATGGCCAAGCCAACGTCTCCGGAGTGACCGGCTCGTCGAACGTGGCGATCGCCGGCGGCGGCAGCCTCAGCATCGCCGACCCCGGAGCGGTCGGCAATGGCGGCGGAAGCTCGACGCTGCCATTCAGCTCGACGGCGAGCGCCGACATCTTCCGCGTCAGCAACGGCGTCGCACAATCGCACACGCTCACTTTCACCTGGAACGGCAACGTGCGCAGCAACTCGTGCGAAGCGGCGGTGCGCATCGGGCAGCAGAACGGCTCGACCACCGGCTGCAACGGCTGCGGCTATTCCGGCACGCCGTCGCGCACGCAGAGCAGCGACGGTCACTTCGTGACCGTCACCTACACCTCGCTCTGCGGCAACGGCGTGGTCGACAGCGCGGTCAGCGAGCAGTGCGACCAGGGCGGCGCCAACGGCAGCGCGACCTCCTGCTGCACCAGCACCTGCACCTTCCGCGGCGCCGGCAACGTCTGCCGCACCTCGGCCGGTGACTGCGATCTGCAGGAAGTCTGCTCGGGCTCGGCCGGCACCTGTCCCGCCGACGCGAAGAGCACCGCGGTCTGTCGCGGCTCGGCGGGCGTCTGCGACGTCGTCGAATCCTGCAACGGTGTGAGCAACACCTGTCCGACGGACGGCTTCCTGTCGTCGGCGACCGTCTGTCGCGGCTCGGCCGGCGTCTGTGACGTCGCCGAGAACTGCACCGGCTCCGCCGCCGCCTGTCCCGCCAACGCCTTCCAGTCGTCGGCCACCGTCTGCCGCGCCTCCGGCGGCATCTGCGACGTCGCCGAGAACTGCACCGGCGCCGCCGCCGCCTGTCCCGGCGACGCCTTCCAGTCGTCGGCCACCGTCTGCCGCGCCTCCGGCGGCGTCTGTGACGTCGCCGAGAACTGCACCGGCGCCGCCGCCGCCTGTCCCGTCGACGCCTTCCAGTCGTCGGCCACCGTCTGCCGCGCCTCCGGCGGCATCTGCGACGTCGCCGAGAACTGCACCGGATCCGCCGCCGCGTGTCCCGGCGACGCCAAGAGCACCGCGGTCTGTCGTCCCGGCACCGACCTGTGCGACCTCTCCGAGACCTGCGACGGCGTGAACGACGCCTGTCCGGCCGACATCGTCTCGCCCTCCGGCACGCTCTGCCGCGCGGGATCGGGCGATCTCTGCGACCCGGACGAGACCTGCGACGGCAGCAGCACCGCCTGCCCCGCCGACGTCGTCAGCCCCGGCGGCACGCTCTGCAATGCGGGCTCGGGCGATCTCTGCGATCCCGACGAGACCTGCACCGGCGCCGCCGGCCAGGCCTGTCCCGCCGACGTCATCACGCCGAACACCACGACGTGCCGCACCGGCTCGGGTGACGTCTGCGACCCCGACGAGACCTGCACCGGCATCGCCGATCAGGGCTGTCCCGCCGACGTCGTCGCGCCCCCCACCACCGTCTGCAACCCGGGCTCGGGCGACGTCTGCGATCCCGACGAGACCTGCACGGGCGCAGCCGGCCAGGCCTGCCCCGGCGATACCGTCGCGCCGAACACCACGACGTGCCGTATCGGCTCGGGCGACGTCTGCGATCCCGACGAGTCCTGCACCGGCATCGCCGATCAGGGATGCCCTGCCGACGTCGTCGCGCCGAGCAGCACCGTGTGTAATCCCGGCTCGGGCGATCTCTGCGATCCCGACGAGACCTGCACCGGCTCCGCCGGCCAGGCCTGCCCCGCCGACACCGTCGCGTCGTCGAGCACCGTCTGCAACCCGGGCTCGGGCGACGTGTGCGATCCCGACGAGACCTGCACCGGCACCGCCGACCAGGCGTGCCCCAGCGACACCGTGAGCCCGAGCAGCACCACGTGCCGTCCCGGCTCGGGCGACGTCTGCGATCCCGACGAGAGCTGCACGGGCGTCGCCGACCAGGCCTGTCCCACCGACGTGATCGCGCCCAACACCACCGTCTGCAATCCCGGCTCGGGCGATCTCTGCGATCCCGACGAGACCTGTACCGGCTCCGCCGGCCAGGCCTGCCCCGCCGACAACGTCGCGTCGACGAGCACCGTCTGCAACCCGGGCTCGGGCGACGTCTGCGATCCCGACGAGACCTGCACCGGCACCGCCGGTCAGGCCTGCCCCA
>CAYOIZ010000039.1:0-31948 GCA_964404165.1 uncultured Binatia bacterium (SeqCode)
AGGTCTTCAAGAACGAGACCGAGTACCTGCACGCCATGATCACCGCGACGCAGGAGAAGATCATTCCGGCGCCCGGTCGGCACGGCATGGTCTACGTCGACGCCTGCATCGTCGCCCACTCGAACGAGGCCGAGTGGCAGAAGTTCAAGGCCGACCACACCAACGAAGCGATCCTCGACCGCATCGTGGTGGTGAAGGTGCCGTACAACCTCCGGCTCTCGGAGGAAGTGAAGATCTACCAGAAGATCATCCGGCACTCCGACTTCCGCGCCCACGTGGCCCCGCACACGCTCGAAGTGGCGTCGATGTTCGCGATCCTCTCGCGCCTCGAGCCCACGGCGAAGTGCGATCTGATGACGAAGCTCAAGCTCTATAACGGCGAGGAAGTCGTCGAGAAGGGCAAGACCAAGAAGCTCGACGTCCAGGAGCTCCGCGACGACACCAAGCGCGAGGGCATGAGCGGCATCTCCACGCGCTTCATCATGAAGGCGCTCGACAACGCGCTGTCCGACAACGTCGAGGGGAACTGCATCAACCCCATCAACGTGCGCGAATCGCTCATCAACATGGTCAAGGAAAGCGACATCGCCGACGACAGCCGCAAGTCGTACCTCGAGCTGCTGCAGGACGTCCTCCACAAGGAGTACCTGGAGCTGCTCGAGAAGGAGATCACGAAGGCCTTCGTCTACTCCTATCAGGAGCAGGCGGAGTCGCTCTTCCAGAACTACCTCGATCACGCCGAGGCGTTCGTGAACAAGACACGCGTGAAGGACCGGAACACCAAGGAAGAGCTGCACCCCGACGAGGGGTTCTTGAAGTCCATCGAAGAGCAGATCGCCATCATCGGCTCCGCCGCCGAGGGGTTCCGCCAGGAGGTCATCGCGTACCTCTGGGCATCGTCCCGCCGCGGCGAGCGGGTGTCCTACCGATCCTACGAGCCGCTCAAGGAAGCCATCGAGAAGAAGCTCATGACCTCGGTGCGCGACATCAGCCGCATCATCACCAAGGCGCGCACGCGTGACGAGGAGCAGAGCTCGAAGTACGACGCCATGGTGAAGAACCTCCTCGAGTCGGGCTACTGCCCGAGTTGCGTCGACGTCGTCTTGAAGTACGCTGCCAACAACCTGTGGAAGGATTGACCACCCGCCCGCATCGCCCGAACGACATGTCCGACGCCATCTTCCGGCCGTTCAACCCATCCGACGCCGAGCGGAGCGACCGCTCGGCGGGCGACCGTGCGCGCCACCGCGTCAAGGTTCGGGAGTCCATCCGCGACAACATCGCGGACATCATCGCGGAAGAGTCCATCATCGGACAGAACCGCGACCGCATCATCAAGGTGCCGATCCGCGGCATTCGCGAGTACCGTTTCGTCTACGGCGACAACACCCCAGGCGCCGGTCAGGGCGACGGCGAGTCCGAAGCGGGCCAGATCGTCGGCAAGAACAAGAGCCAGCAGCCGGGCGAGGACAAGGCCGGCGACCAGGCCGGCGCCGACTACTACGAAACCGACGTCACGCTCGAAGAGCTCATCGACATCATGTTCGAGGACCTCGAGCTGCCCGACCTCGAGCGCAAGGCGCTCCGCCAGATCGACGCCTTCCGCATCGCGAAGCGCAAGGGCTATCGCGCCGTCGGCATCCGCATCCGCCTCGACAAGAAGCGCACCGCCCGTGAGCGTGCGCGCCGCAAGATGGTGTCACGTCGCACCAAGGCTGCCGTCAGCAGCTCGCCGGCGTCGGCCGACATGCCGCGGCGCGGTCGCTTCCCCTTCCACGACGACGACCTGGTCTACCGGCACATGATCACCGACGTCCGGCAGGAGTCGAATGCGGTGGTGCTCTGCCTGATGGACACGTCCGGCTCGATGGACACGATGAAGAAGTATCTCGCCCGGAGCTTCTTCTTCCTGCTCTACCAGTTCATCTGCACGAAGTATCGCAACGTCGAGATCGCCTTCATCGCGCATCACACCGAAGCGAAGGAAGTCACCGAGGAGGAGTTCTTCCACAAAGGGGAATCCGGCGGCACCTTCATCTCGTCGGCCTACCAGAAGGCGCTCGACATCATCCAGGCGCGCTACCATCCGTCGCTGTGGAACGTGTACGCCTTCCACTGCTCCGACGGCGACAACTTCGACTCCGACAATCCCGCGGCACTCAAGACGGCGAAAGAGCTCTCCGACCTGTGCAATCTGTTCGGGTATGGCGAGATCAAGCCGTTGGGATCGCGCTACTACGAGAGCTCCATGTTGAACATCTTCCGGCGTCTCGACGCCGACAACTTCCAGACCGTGCTCATCGAGCGGAAGGAAGACATCTGGCCGTCGTTCAAGACCTTCCTCGGCAAGGACCGCGGACAGGATCAGGGCTGACGGCGGTGGCCGACTACTCGCTCAGCGACCTCGAATACTGGGACGCGCGCATCCGGGAGAAGGTGCTGGAGTTCGGGCTCGACTGCTATCCGCAGGAGTTCGAGATCTGCGACCACAACCAGATGCTCGGCTACATGGCCTACTCGGGCATGCCGTCGCACTACCCGCACTGGTCGTACGGCAAGTCCTACGAGAAGCTGAAGACCCTCTACGACCACGGCGTCTCGGGCCTGCCGTACGAGATGGTCATCAATTCGAATCCCGCGCTCGGCTACCTGATGCGCGACAACACGCTCTGCCTGCAGATCCTGACCATCGCGCACGTCTACGGGCACAACGACTTCTTCAAGCGGAACTTCACCTTCCAGACGACGCGCGCCGAGTTCACCATCGGCACCTTCAAGGCCCATGCCGATCGCGTCCGTACCTACATCGACCGGCCGAGCATCGGCTACGACAAGGTCGAGCACATCCTGGACGCCGCGCACTCGCTGTCGCTGCAGTGCCGGCGGAATCTCGCGGTCCGGAAGCTCTCCACGGAGGACGAGCGGCAGCGCATCGCCGACGCCGCGGCGAGCCCGCCCGACCCGTTCCAGAGCATCCATCGTCGCGTGGTCGACGCCGAGCCCGACATGAAGCGGGTACCGCCGTCGCCCGAGGAAGACCTCCTCGTCTTCATCCGCGACCACAACCCGTTCCTGGCCGACTGGGAGAAGGACCTCCTCACCATCGTCCACGAGCAGTCGCAGTACTTCATCCCCCAGATCGAGACCAAGATCATGAACGAGGGTTGGGCCTCGTTCTGGCATCGCCGCATCCTCGACTCCCTCGAGCTGCCGCAGAGCCTGCACCTCGAGTTCCTCGTCCGCCACAACCAGGTCGTCCGCCCGATTCCGGGCAGCCTGAATCCGTACCATCTCGGGCTGCGCATGTGGGAGGACATCGAACGCTTCGGCGACCACCCCACGCCCGACGAACGCGAGCGCCTCCCGCCCGGTAAGACCGGCCGCGACCTCCTGTTCGAGACGCGCGAGGTCGATCGCGACGTCTCCTTCATCCGCCGCTGGCTCGGCGAGAAGCTCATGCGCGACCTCGATCTCATCCGCTACGAGCCCCGCGGTGACGACCTGGTCATCAGCGACGTCTCCGACGAAGAGGGCTGGCGGCCCGTCAAGGACATGCTGCTGAAGAGCGTCGGCATGGGGTCGATCCCGGTCATCCGGGTCGAAGACGCGGACAGCGGCAACAACCGCACCCTGCTCCTCTCGCATGCCCACGACGGCCGCGACCTGCAGCTCGAGAACGCCGAACGGACCCTCGGTTACATCCACCGGCTGTGGGGCCGGGACGTCGTCCTCGACACCGTGATGAACGGGAAAAAGGCCACCCTGACCTTCGGCGAGCGCGGATTCGCGGCCAAGGCCGCCAAGTAGGCCGGCCTTGCGCATCCGCAAGCCCGGCCCACGCATCTCGCCGGGCTGGCCTCGCTGGCGCGGAGCGTTATAATCCCGCCGCCATGCCGATCTACGAGTACCGCTGCGGCGGCTGCGGCAGAAAGGTGTCGATCCTCACGCTGCGCGTGAGCGAGACGGTCGACGCCACCTGCGATCGGTGTGGCAGCCACGACCTGAGGCGCCTCATGTCCCGCTTCGCGATGCCGCGCTCCGACGATGCGCGGCTCGACGCGCTCACGAGCGACGATGCCATCGGCGGACTCGACGAGAGCGATCCGGCCGGCATGGCGCGATGGATGCGCAAGATGGGCCGCGAGCTCGGCGAGGATGGCGGCGACGACTTCGACGCCATGGTCGACGAGCTCGAGTCCGACGGCGACAGCGGCGACGCGGGTGGCGGCGAGGACGATCTCTAAGTGTCGCCACGCGCCAAATCCCCCGCTTCGATCCCCCCACCGATGACCCCGGAGCGCCTGCGGTGGGCGGACGTCCTGGCCAGCATCTCCGACGGGGTCATCGTGCTCGACGCCGACGGCACCCTGAGCGACCTCAACCCCGCCGCCGAGCAGCTCACGGGCATGGCGGCGTCACAGACCATCGGCATCCCCTTCGAGGAGCTCCTCGCGTCGCGCCCGAGCCAGGCGTGGCTCGGCGAGATCAGTGCGCTCACGTTGCACGAGGGCGTCGCGCGGCGTCGGAGCGAGGGCGTGCTGCGATCACGCGCCGGCGAGGTGCGCGTCAGCGCCGCCGGTGCGCCGGTGCACGACGCCCAGGGCGTGCTTCGCGGGGCCGTGCTCGTCCTGCACGACCTCACCCTCGAGCGCACCCTCGACGTCACCACGCAACGGGCCGACCGCCTCGCCGCGCTCGGCACCGTGGCCCTCGGACTCGCGCACGAGATCCGCAATCCGCTCGGGGGCATCAAGGGCGCCGCGCAGCTCCTCCGCTCGGGCCTCTCCGATCCCGAGCAGATCCGCTGCACGGAGATCATCGTGCGCGAGGTGGAGCGGCTCGACGGGCTGGTCGAGCAGCTGCGAACGCTCAGCACGCCGCCGCGTCTGCAGCGCGGCCCCGTCAACATCCACCGCGTCCTGAACGACGTCCTGTCGCTGCAACGCCAGGCCCCGAGCTTCGGCAGTATCGACCTCCGGATCGAATTCGACCCGAGCCTGCCGGCCGTCCACGGCGACCGGGCGCAGCTCACGCAGGTGTTCCTCAACCTCTTCAAGAACGCGGTCGAGGCGCTCGACGGCCGTGGCCAGCTCACCGTCGCCACCCGCATCGAAACCCGCTACCACGTGCGCCGCGGCTCGGGCGGCCGGAACCAGTTCCTCTCCGTCGTGATCAGCGACGACGGTCCGGGCGTTCCCGAGCAGGATCAGGCCAACCTCTTCGCTCCGTTCTTCACCACCAAAGCGCGTGGCACCGGCCTCGGGCTCGCTCTCTGCCATCGCATCGTCTCCGAGCACGGAGGGACGATCGCCTACGAGCCGCGCCCCGGTGGCGGCGCTCGATTCCGGGTGACCCTGCCCGTGAGTGAGGACCATGTCGACACCGGAGCCTGAGCTTCCTGGCAGCATCCTCGTCGCCGACGACGAGGAGTCCATCCGATGGGTACTCGAACGCGCCTGCGTGCAGCACGGCCACACGGTCGTCACGGTGGCCAACGGCAACGAGGCGCTCGCCGCCCTGCGCGCCCGCCCGTTCGACCTGGCACTCGTCGACATCCGCATGCCCGACCTGTCGGGACTGGACGTCCTGAGCCGGGCACGTGAGGAGGGCATCGACACGCTCTTCATCGTGATGACGGCGCAGAACACGATGGCGAACGCCATCGAGACGACGAAGCGTGGCGCCTACGACTACCTGACGAAACCCTTCGACCTGGAGCAGGTGGCCGTCCTGATCGGCCGCGCGCTCTCGCTCCGTCGCCTCACGAAGGACGTCGAGCGCCTGCGCGGCGAGCTCAAGCAACGCCACGAGCTGGTCATCGGCCGCACCCCGGCCATGCAGGAGGTGTACAAGATCATCGGCCGCGTGGCGCCCACCGACGCCACCGCACTGATCCAGGGCGAGACCGGCACCGGCAAGGAGCTCGTCGCCAACACCATCCACTACCATTCGGATCGGCGCGGCCCGTTCGTCGCTCTCAACTGCTCCGCGATCCCGAACGAGCTGCTCGAGAGCGAGCTGTTCGGATACGAGCGCGGCGCCTTCACCGGCGCCGTCGAGCGCCGTATCGGCAAGTTCGAGGCCGCCGCCGGCGGCACGCTGTTCCTCGACGAGATCGCCGACATGCCGCTCGGCCTGCAGGCCAAGGTGCTGCGCGTGCTGCAGGAGCGCGAGTTCACCCGCGTCGGCGGACGCGAGGCCATCCGGGCCGACGTGCGGATCGTCGCCGCCACCAATCAGGATCTCGAGACGGCGGTGCGCGCGGGGCGGTTCCGCGAAGACCTGTTCTTCCGACTGAACGTCGTCCGCATCATCGTACCGCCACTGCGCGATCGCCGCGCCGACATTCCGGAGCTGATCGAGTTCTTCGTCGACAAGATCAATCGCGACCTCGGGACCGCCATCGTCGGCGTCACCGAAGAGGTTCGCGAGCTGCTCATGCGGCACAGCTGGCCCGGCAACGTGCGCGAGCTCGAGAACACCCTGCTCCGCGCCGCCGTCCTGGCGCGTGGACGCACGCTCGTCCCCGACGACTTCGTCCTGGCCGGCCACTCCCGCACCGTCTCAGGGGAGGTCCTGCCGCTCGAGGACGCCGTCCGCCAGCGGCTGGCGGAGATCCTCGACGCCGAGGGCGAAGACGCGCAGGACCTCTACAACACGCTCATCAGTGCCGTGGAGCGGCCGCTGATCGAGGTGGTCCTCGAGCGCGCGGGCGGCAATCAGGTCCGCGCCGCCGACATGCTCGGCATCAACCGCAACACGCTGCGGAAGAAGATCACCGAGCTCGGCATCGCCATTCGACGCCTCGCCGGCGGCCCGATCGGGTGATCCAGCTCCCGCCGCTCTACGCCATCGTCGATCCCCTCGACACGGGCAGGTCGCCGGTCGACCTGGCGACGGCATTGCTGGCAGGTGGCGCGCGCCTGCTTCAGATCCGGCTTCCCAGGGCGTCGCCGCGCGACCTGCTCGCCGTCACCGAAGCCGTGATCCCGCTCGCACGTCAACGCGGCGCCTTCGTCCTCGTGAACGATCGCCCCGACGTCGCCCGGGCCGCCGGGGCCGACGGCGCGCACCTCGGGCAGGACGACCTGCCGATCGCAGCCGCCCGCGCCGTGCTCGGCCCTGGCGGCATCATCGGCTGCTCGACCCACGACCCCGAGCAGGCCCGGCGCGCCGAAGCCGAGGGCGCCGACTACATCGGCGTCGGGCCGATCTTCGACACGACGACCAAGGTCGACGCGCGGCCGGCGCGCGGGCTCACGCTGCTCCAGACGGTGCGCGCGACGGTTCGGGTCCCCATCGTCGCCATCGGCGGCATCACGCCCGCCACCGCTCCCGACGTCCGCGCCGCCGGTGCCGACGCCGTCGCCATGATCGCCGCGCTCGTTCGGACGGCCGATCCCGCGGCGGCAGTCCGCACCCTCCTCGCGCGGCTCGGCTGATCAGCCGCGCGCGCCGCCCTGCCCGCTCCGCTCGTCGTGCGCGATCTCCCGGTTCTCGAAGCGGGTGAACTCGCGCAGGAACGTCAGCTCCACCGAGCCGACGGGCCCGTTACGCTGCTTGGCGATGATGATCTCGGCGACGCCCTTCTTGTCGGTGTCCTCGATGTACGCCTCCTCGCGGTAGATGAAGGCGATGACGTCGGCGTCCTGCTCGATGGCGCCCGACTCGCGGAGATCGGACAGCCGCGGCCGCGGCGGGCTCCGGCTCTCGACCTGCCGGTTCAGCTGCGAGAGCGCGATGACCGGCACGTGCAGCTCCTTCGCCAGCGCCTTGAGCGACCGTGATATCTCCGAGATCTCCTGCTCGCGGCTGTCCTTGCCCTCGGAGCCGCGCATCAGCTGGAGGTAGTCGACGACCACCAGCTTGAGCTTCGCGTTCGGATCGCGGCTCAGCCGTCGCGCCTTCGAGCGCAGCTCGAGGACGGACAGCGCCGGCGTGTCGTCGATGTAGATCGGCGCGTAGGAGAGCCGGGCGGCGGCCTCCGCGAGCTCGCGGAACTCGTGATCGCTCAGGTGTCCGGTCCGGACCTTCGAGAGATCGACGCGCGCCTCCGAGCACAGCATGCGAAGCGCCAGCTGCTCCTTCGACATCTCGAGCGAGAAGACGGCGACGCCGGCGTCGGCCCGCAGGCCGGCGTTCTCGGCGATGTTCAGACAGAAGGCCGTCTTTCCCATGCTGGGCCGCGCCGCGATGATGATGAGGTCGGAGGGCTGCAGACCAGCCAGCATGTTGTCGAGATCGGTGTAGCCCGTGGGCACGCCGGTCACCGACTGCTTGTTCGCGGCCAGGCGATCGATGGTCTTGAAGGTCTCGGCCAGCAGCGCGTCGATGCGTACGAACGCCGGCTTCACCTCGCGCTCCGAGAGGGAGAATATCTCCTGCTCGGCGCGGTCCATCAGCTCCTTCACGTCGTTCGACGGATCGTAGCCGCGCTGGGCGATGGCCGTGGCGGTGGTGATCAGGTTCCGGAGGATCGCCTTCTCCCGGACGATCTTCGCGTAGTTGCCGACGTTGGCGGCGGTGGGCACGCGCTCGGCCAGCTCCGCCAGATAGGCGGAGCCACCGACGTCCGTGAGCTCGCCGCGCGAGCGCAGGACCTCGGCCAGCGTGACCAGGTCGGCGGGCTCGTTGCGCTCCGACAGCGACAGCATGGCGCGATAGATCTTCCGATGCGCCTCGCGGTAGAAGTCGTCGACGCGAACCTGCTCAGTCACCCGGTCGATGGCGGTGTTGTCGAGCAGGATGCCGCCCAGCACCGACTCCTCGGCGTCGAGGCTCTGCGGTGGGAGCCGTCGGAAATTGTCCTCGAGACCCGCCATGCCTACGGCCGGGTGTCGCGGAAGAGCCGGTCGAGGGCCTGTCGATCGTGCTGCGTCAGCTGCTCGGTGGCCGCGCCGTCGGTCGACGCCACGGGCTCAGGCGTCCGGGTCAGCACGTGCCACATGGCCATCGCCGCCGCTGCGCCACCCGCCAACATGAGGACCGGCCGGGCGACCGCCATGGCCGCACTGGTCTTCTTCCGACGTCCGTTCCGCCCCATACCTCCACTCCTTCCGTGTACACATCATCCCACCAGCGCCAGTGGGGCCTCGCTCACTGCACCGAGCCGCGGCCGCAGGATCGTCCATCCCCGTTGCTGCGCCACCCGTCGCAGGCGCGGATCGGGATGCACCACGCGTGGATGCCCGACCAGCTCCAGCACCGGCAGATCGGTGATCGAATCGGTGTAGAAGTAGCTCGCGGCCAGATCCACGTCATGGGTCGCCGCGAACTGCTCTGCCCACCACACCTTGCCCTTCCCATAGCACACCGGACGGACGGCTTCGCCGGTGAAGCGCCCGTCGGACACCACGAGCTGCGACACGAGGTGGTGACGGATGCCGAGGTCGGCGCCGAGCGGCTCGGCGAGGTAGCGCGTCGCACTGGTGAGCAGCACCGGCACATGGCCCGCCTCGCGATGCGCCTCGACCAGCTTGGCCATGGCCGGGAATACGTACGCCCGCACTTCGTTGGCGTACCAGGTGCGGCAGTCCTCGGCCATGGCGGCCTCGTCGCGCCCGCGCACCCAGCTCATGCCGGTGGCGAGCGCGCTCTGGATGTCGAGCAGGCCGAGCTTGTACTGCGCCAGGTACCAGAGCGTGCGCGCGACGTCCCGGCGCCGGGCCTGACCCGTGCGCCGGAGGTGGCTCATGTAGAGCGACGCCGAATTTCGCCCGATGAGTGTACCGTCGACGTCGAACAGCGCCGCGATGGCCACGGGACTGCCGCGATCAGGCCCGCTCCACCACCATGGCGATTCCCTGGCCGCCACCGATGCAGAGCGACGCCACGCCGAGCCGCGCGTCACGATCGGCCATGGCATGGAGCAGCGTGACCAGGATGCGCGCGCCGCTGGCGCCGATGGGATGGCCGAGGGCGATGGCACCACCGTTCACGTTGACGCGGTTCCGCGGGATGTTGAGCTCACGCAGCACGCCCAGCGACTGGGCGGCGAACGCCTCGTTCAGCTCCCAGAGGTCGATCTCTTCCTTGCGCAGCCCGGCGCGCTCAAGCGCCTTCTCGCACGACGGCCACGGCCCCATGCCCATGATCGACGGATCGACACCGGCGGACGCGTAGGAACGGATCGTGGCGAGCGGCGTGAGCCCGAGCTCCTTCGCCTTCGCGTCGGTCATCACGACCACGGCGGCGCCACCGTCGTTGATGCCCGAGGCGTTCCCCGCAGTGACGGTGCCGCCGTCGGGCTTGAACGCCGGACGCAGCGGCCCGAGCTTCTCCTTGGTGGTGCTGGGACGCGGATGCTCGTCGGTCTCGAACTTGAAGGTCTCGCCCTTCTTGGCGCCGGGCACATCGACGGCGACGATCTCCTTCTTGAACCTGCCAGCCTCGATGGCCGCACCGGCCTTCTGCTGGCTCTCGGCAGCGAACTCGTCCTGCTCTTCACGGCTGATGCCGTACTTGGCGGCGACGTTCTCGGCCGTGATGCCCATGTGGACGTGGTTGATGGGACAGGTGAGGCCGTCGGCGATCATCGAGTCGAGCAGCTGATCGTGGCCCATGCGGACACCGAAGCGCGCCTTCTTCAGGATGTAGGGCGCCCCGCTCATGCTCTCCATGCCGCCCGCGACGATGATGTCGTTGTCGCCGAGCATCACCGATTGTGCCGCCAGGATGGCCGCCTTGAGGCCCGAGCCGCACGCCTTGTTGATGGTGAAGCTGGTCTTCTCCTTCGGCACGCCGGCTTCCATGGCGGCGACGCGACCCGCGTTCAGTCCGAGCCCGGCCGGAAGCACGTGGCCAAGGATCACCTCGTCGACCTGCTCCGGGCTGAGATTCGCCCGCTGCATGGCCTCACGGACCGCGATGGCGCCGAGCTTGGTGGCGGGCTGCTGCGCGAGGGCACCAGCGAGGGTGCCGATGGCGGTACGTGCTGCGCTGACGATGACGGCTTTGGCCATGGAAAGGGACCTCCTTGAGCGTGGCTCGGGATGGTGAAGCGAGGGGTCGGACAGTAGCACAGCGCGCAAAGTCTACGCTATCCCGAGGGAGCGTGGAGACGGTGGGTTCGGGGGGGTCGCGACCCCGCATAGGCCTGGTGCTGTCCGGCGGTGGGGCCCGTGGCGCCTACGAGGTCGGCGTGCTGTCCTACGTGCTCGACGAGCTGCCTCGCCGGCTCGGTCGCCCGCTCCGGCTCGACGTCGTCACGGGCACCAGCGTCGGCGCCATCCACGCCTGCTATGTGGCAGCGACCATGGGCGCCGAGACCCCCGGCGCCCGCCTGGTGGAGGTCTGGAGCCAGCTCGAGGTGGGCGGCGTCTATCAGCTCGGACTCGCCGACGTGGTACGCCTTCCCTGGCGACTGCTCGGGCTGGGCTCGGCGGTACCCACCGGCGACCGCCTCTCAGGGCTTCTCGATACCCGCCCCCTGGAGCGGCTCGTGCGCGAAACCATCCCCTGGGACCGGCTTCGCGACCGGATCGACGGCGGCCACATCGACGCCCTCGCCATCGCGGCCACCGAGATCGCCTCCGGCAAATCGATGGTCTGGGTCGATCGTCGCGGCGGCAAGCTCGAAGGGTGGGCCCGCGATCCCTTCGTGATCGCGAAGCCGACCGCCATCACGCCGGCCCACGCCCTCGCCTCGGCCGCGATCCCGTTCCTCTTCCCCGCGCTCAAGGTCGACGGGCACTACTTCTGTGACGGCGGCCTGCGCCTCAACACACCGCTCGCCCCGGCGCTGCGCCTCGGCGTCGATCGCCTCCTCGTCATCGGCCTCCGCCACGTCCCCACGGCCGCAGAGGAGGCCGCGCTCGCGCCCGCCCGCGAGGAGAGCTACGCCTCGCTCACGTACCTCACCGGCAAGGTGTTGAACGCGCTGCTGCTCGACCACATCGACTACGACGTCGACCGCCTGCAGCTGGTGAACGCGATCCTCGACACGGGCGTGCGGGCCTACGGCCCGGACTTCCTGCCGCGCATCAACGAGACGATCCGCGCCCTGCGCGGCACCCCCTATCGGGTCGTGCGAAACCTCTACCTGCAACCGTCACGCGACCTCAGCGTGATGGCGTCGGAGTGCCTGCACCACCAGCAGCGCTCGCGCAGGCTGCGCGACTGGCTGTCGGAAGCCGCGATCCGCTACGCCGTCCATGGCGTCGTCGAGGAGGCCGACCTGCTGTCGTACCTCTTCTTCGATCGCTGCTACGCGACGCACCTGATCGCGCTCGGACGTGCCGACGCCGCGGCGCGCGGCGACGAGCTGCTGGCGCTCTTCGCGGACGATCAGTCGGTGGTCGAGGGATCGGACCCGACCGGCGGGTACCCTTCAGGCCGCACGTAGCGCCGCGGACGGCCCGGCGGCACCGGCACGCGATCGCGCTGCTTCTTCGTGAGCCGCAGCATGACCTTCATGGAGTTCTCGAACTCCTCCATGGGGCGCGTCTCGATCAGGCCGCGGCGCACCATGTCGTCGAACAGCTCCTCACCGCGCTTGGAGCGCAGGACGGTGATCGTCCAGTCCATGCACGCGACGCCGCCGCAGGAGATGTCGGCAAGCTCGGCGGTGAAGTCGCCGCAATGGTGGCACTCGGGACGGGCGTACTCCTGCGCCTTGTGGAGGCTCATCTCCACGATCTCGCCGTCCTTCTTGTAGACCATCACCTTCCCCTTGACGTTGAACTTCTTCACGTCGGTGAGGGGAATGCCCATCTCCTCCTGGATCTTCTTCACCATGAGACCCTCGTAGGTGAAGACCTCGGTGCAGAGCAGGCCGATGGTGAAGTCGACGATCTCGCCGAAGCCCTTCAGGAACTTCGTCTGCCGCTCGATGTGCTTTTCCTTCTTGCGGCCGTTGGTGATGAACGCGGTGTCCGCCTGCTGGATCTTGCGAACGGGCGTGATCTGGCAGGGCACGCCGACGAAGGCGACCTTCTTGAGACCCATGCGCTCGGCGTCGGCGAGGGCCAGGTCGTTCGGACAGTACGTGTACCAGGAGCTGGCGCTGCCGATGGCCTGATCGACGGTGGTGACGACCTTCGGCTTCGGCGCCGCCGGCATGTCGTCGTCGGCGGCCGACACGCATGCGCCGTCGAAGATGCCCTCACGCAGCCCGTGCGCCAGGATGGCGGTGACGACGCCGCCGTCCTGGCAGCGCGCGAGGATCTCGGGATCCTTGCAGCGCGCCGCAACGACGCGCCGATAGCGGCCGAAGACGCCCTCGTAGACTCCCGGCTCCATCGGGTGCACGGCGTCGCGCAGATCGAACTCGCGGATGCCGAGGCGGGGGCAGACCTGCGCACAGACGTCGCACCCGATGCCCTGGCTGATGCCGCAGAAGTCGAACACGCCGTCCTTCTTCGCCACCTGCTTCGGCTTGCCGTCGATGTAGTCGATGACGTTGTGCGGGCAGACCAGCACGCAGGTGCCGCACTCGCAGCAGCTGCCGTACGCGACCACCTCGTTCATCATCTGCTTGAAGGTGACGTGGGCCATGGCGGGCGGACAGTACGAGGGGGGGCGTGGGTAAGTCAATTCAGGAGCATGGCCGCGGCGAGATGCAGCCCCGCCACGGTCTTGCCGTCGACGATGTCGCCGCGCTGCACCATCTCGAGCGCCTCGCGCAGCGGGACGCGCCGCGTCTCGGCGATGTCCTCGTCGTGGCCGCGGTTGGTGTCCCCCTCGCGCAGCCCACGCGCCAGGAAGAGATGGATGCGCTCGTCGCTGTAGCCGGGCGTGGGGAGCACGCTGCCGAGGCGCGTGACCTCGGTCGCGGTGAGTCCGGTCTCCTCCTGCAGCTCGCGCGCGGCGCACGTCTCGGGCGCCTCGTCCGGCGCGTCCAGCACGCCGGCCGGCAGCTCCCACAGGTAGCCTCCCCCGGCGTGCCGATACTGGCGGATCAGGACGACCCGGTCGTGATCGTCGACCGCGACGACGGCCGAGGCGCCCGGATGTCGCACCACCTCGAGCTCGATGGTGGCGCCGTTCGGCAGCTGGACCGACTCGATGCCGAGATGCACGACCCGGCCGTCGAAGATGGTGCGTCGCATCGACCTCGCATAGCGGCTCACCCCTCCGAAGACAAAGCCGGGTTTGCCGCAGCGGCGCAGGGCGTATTAAGGAACCCCGCATGAATCGACGGCAGGTCATCGCACTCACGCCGGAGGAGCAGCGGGCGTACCTCGCGGAATCCCACACGATCATCCTCACCAGCCTCGACCGTAACGGATACCCGCATCCGGTGGCCATGTGGTACGAGGTCGACCCCGACGGCACCGTGGTGATGACGACGTTCCAGAAGTCACAGAAGGCCGTGAACCTGCGACGTGACCCGCGGTGTGCGTTGCTGCTCGAGAGCGGGCGCACCTACCCCGAGCTCAAGGGTCTGCTCATCCGTGGCAAGGCCACGCTCGATCCCGACACCGAGCACGTCCTCGATCTGCTCGAACGCGTGAACGTCAAGTACGGACAGGGCTCGGGCGACGGCATGCGCGAGCTCATGCGGGGACAGGCGCAGAAGCGCCTCGTCGTGCGCGTCCATCCCGAGCACGTCGCGAGCTGGGATCACGCGAAGCTGGGCGCCGGCGTCTACTGAGTCGTCCTGGCCTCCTCCGACGCCATCATCCTGTTCGTCGCCGCCACCGTGGCGGGCGCGATCAACGCCATCGCCGGCGGCGGCTCGCTCATCACGTTCCCGGTGCTGGTGTGGCTCGGCCGTCCCGCCATCCTCGCGAACGCCACCAACACCGTCTCGCTGGCTCCGGGGTCCATCGCCGCCCTCTGGGGTTTCCGGCGCGAGCTGACGGGGCTCCGTCGCTGGATCATCTGGCTCAGCCTGCCGTCGATCGCGGGCGGCCTGATCGGCGCCTGGCTCCTCCTGCGTACGCCCGAGCGCGTCTTCGACTGGCTGGTGCCGTGGCTCATCGCCTTCGCGACGGCGCTGTTCGCGCTCTCGGGCCCCATCACCACCGCGCTGCGCAGCCGCGCCGCCGTCACGGCCGACGGCATCCCGCAGCATCCGCGCTGGGCGACGGCCATCGTCTACCAGCTCTTCGTCTCGATCTACGGCGGCTACTTCGGCGCCGGCATCGGCATCATGATGCTCGCCGGCCTGGCGCTGATGGGCTTCACCGGCATCCATCGGATGATCGCGGTGCGGAACGTCTACGCGATCTGGATCAACGGCATCGCGGCACTCTACTTCATCGCGACCGGCGCCGTGGAGCCGACAGATGCGATCGTCCTGACGGCGGGACAGATCCTCGGCTCCTGGGGCAGCGCGCTCGTCGCGCGCCGCCTCCCCCCGCGCGTCGTCCAGGCGTTCGTCGTCGCCGTCGGGGTGTCGATGGCGCTCGGGCTCTTCCTGCGCTCGCGCTAGAGGAAGTTCGCGATCGACGCCAGGTTCTGCACCCACTCGTCGGGGATCAGCGCCATCTCGCCGCCGTACTGCTTGCAGTAGAGGACGAGCTTCGCGGTCTCCTCGAGCATCATGGCTCGCGTCGCCGCGTCGCGCATCGTCTTCCCGACCGCCATCAGCCCGTGACACTGGAGGATCGCACCGCGGCTCACCGTGAGCGCCTCGGCGACGGCGTCGGCCAGCTCGCGCGACCCGGGCATGAACCACGGCACGATCCGGGTGTCGGCGAGGAAGATGGCGTCGGTATTGATCGGCGGGAACTTCTGGTTGGTGATGCCGAACGCGGTCACGTACGGCGCGTGGGTGTGCACCGCCGCGGTGGCGTCCGGGCGCACCGCGTACGACGCCCAGTGCATCTGGAATTCCACCGACGGCTTGCCCTCGCCGGCGACGCAGCTGCCGTCCTCCGTCACGCACAGGAGGCTGTCGACGGTGAGGCTGCCCTTGTACATCTGGCTCGGCGTGATCCAGATGTGCGCCTCGTCGGCGCCGCGGGCGCTGATGTTGCCCCCCGTGGGCGTGAGCTGGCCCATCGCGAACAGGTCCTGCGCGATGTCGACGATCTGCTGGCGGGCCTCGGCATCGGTGCGCATCTCAGCGTCCCCCTCGCAGCACGCGGCCCGCGGACCGTCCCGTCGGTACGCCATGCTCGACGACGGCGGTGCCGTTGACGAAGACGTGCTCGATCCCGTCGGCCGTCTGCAGCAGCCGCCGCTGCTTCTGCGGCAGGTCGTAGACCATCTCCGTCGGTCGCACGCCCACGGTCGCGGCGTCGAAGAGCACCAGATCGGCGGCGTATCCCACCTCGATCCGTCCCCGTCCCTGCAGCCCATACCGCTCGGCGGGGACGCGGCTGATCAGACGCACCGCCTCCTCGAGCGAGAGCAGGCCGCGTTCGCGCACCCAGTGGCCCAGGAGGTACGTCGTGAACCCCTGGTCGCAGAGCGTGTCCATGTGGGCACCCGCGTCCGAGAGGGCCACCACCGCCGCCGGGTGCCGCAGCATGCCGCCGACGATCGCCTCGTCGAAGTTGAGCAGCGGCGCGCCCCACTGCGCCTGCAGGTCGTCGTCGAGTATCGTGTCGCAGAAGGCGGTGACGGGATCGGCACCGCGCTCGGCGGCGATCTGCGCCACGGACTTGTCCTGCCACCGACTCGTGCGGTCCGACACCGGCATGCGCAGGAAGAGCTGGTCCCAGCCGTGGGCGAGGGCCACCACGAAGGAGCCCTGCGCCATCGACGTCAGCTCGTCGCGGAAGGCGGCGTCGGCGAAGAGGCGGCGACGCTCCTCGCGCGGCTTCGCCATGAACGGGCGCCAGAACGGGTTGTTGTCGAGCCCGAAGCCCGGGGTGGCGAAGTCCCAGCGCAGCTCGAGCGGGCGGCAGCCGATCTGCGGCACCACCTCGACACCGTCGCGCTGATAGTCGGCGGCGGCAGCGAGGCAGGCGTCCTCGACGCCCGGCAGGAACGGGCTCTGCAGGAGCGGTGCCCAGCTCACCACGCCGCCGCTGGCGCGCGCCATCTCGGCGAAGAAGTCCTGCTCGCGCAGCTTGTCGTCGATGGAGCCGATGATGGTGTTCGGCGCCACCTCGATGACGCTGCCGTCGAACCCACGCAGCGCCGCCGCCAGCTCGAGCAGCTCCTCGCGCTCGGCGACCCGGCTCGGTGCGGGCTTGCCGTCGTCGGCGAAGAAGTGCGTCGGCGAGAGCGACGTCGACCAGCCGATGGCCCCCGCCGCCATGCCCTGGCGCACCAGCGCGACCATCTGGGCGCGCTCGTCCGCCGTCGCCGCGCGCTCGAGCGCGTCCGCGCCCATGACGCGCACGCGCATCGCCGAGTGCCCGATGAACGACGCCACGTTGACGCCGAGCCCGCGCGCCTCGATCGCATCGAGGTACTCGGGGTACGACTCCCACGTCCACGGCAGTGCCGCCCGCAACGTCTCGAGCGGCATGCCTTCGACGAAGCACAGCAGCCGCATCAGCGTCTCGCGATCGGTGGGGGCGCACGGCGCGACCGTGAAGCCGCAGTTGCCCATCACCACCGAGGTGACGCCGTGCCAGGGCGACGGCGTCGCCTGCGCGTCCCAGAAGAGCTGGCAGTCGTAGTGCGTATGCAGGTCGACGAAACCCGGGGCCAGCACCAGCCCGTCGCCGTCGACTTCGCGGCCGCCCCGCTCGCCGACGGTGCCCACGGCATCGATGCGGCCCCCGCTGACGCTGACGTCTCCACGCACCGCGTCGCGACCACTGCCGTCGCAGATGCGGGCCCCACGAATGACGAGATCGGCCATGCGCGCGTACTTACCGCGACGGGTCGCCGTTCGACAACGTGCGTGCGGGCTAGCGTGGGGCCTGGAAGATCGGCTTCGCGGCGTCGTCGTTCAGCACGATCGTCGGACTGCCGCCGCCGCTGACGGTCATCGCGGCGCGCGGGCGGCCGCTCGGATCGGTGAGGTCGAGGCGTGTGGTGCCGTCGGCCGCGACGTCGAGCGTGGCGCGTTGACGGCCGCCGACGTCGCTCAGGACGACGCCCGGCGTGTTGTCGCCACGGAGTGTCAGGCGCGGGCGGCCGCTCCCCTCGCCGATGGTGAGCGACGTCGCGGCGAGCGTGGCGCCGGTCTTCCGGTCACTGCCATGGACGGTGATCGACGCCCCGTCGCCGGTGATCGCCGCCGACGCCCGCACGGTGCCGCTCGGATCGGCCAGTGCCAGCGAGGGTGCGCCGTCGGCATGCGTGGCGAGCGTGGCCCGCTCCGCGCCCGCACCGTCGAGGAAGGCCAGTGCGCCGGCGCCGTCCGACGCGAGTTGCAGGCGCACACGATCCTTCGTCGACGATTCACCCAGCGTGACGGCGGCCCGTCCGTCGTTGGAAACCGCCATCGCCGCGCGCGTGCGGCCGCCGCGATCGAGGACGGTCACGCCCGTCCCGTCGGCACGGGCGCCGAGCTCGACCCCGGCGCGACCCCCACGGTCGAGGGCACGCACGAGGCTCGTGCCGTCGGCGCGAACGAGAAGGGCCACGCGGTCCTCGCCCGTCGCACTCTTGAGCGTCAGCGCGACGGTGCTGGCGTCCTGCATCCCGAGGACCGCCCGCACGGTACCCTGGCCGTCGCGGAGAATGAACGACTCGCCCTCCACCCCCCGTGCCTTCTGGGGCGGCAGCTGGCCCATCAGGAGCAACGCGCCGAAGACGGTGAGGGCCGCGGCGGCACCCCGCTCGAGCCGCCGGAGTCGGGCGTCGTGATCTCGCATGGGCGCGTCTCTACCACGGCGGTACCCGTTTGACCTGCGCGCGACGGCTGGTAGGAACAGCGCCCGATGCCGACCGCAGACACCGAGGGGATCCGCGTCACCGTGGAATCGGTCTATCTCGACGACCGCTCGAATCCCGACGAGAACAACTTCGCCTTCGCCTACATGGTGACGATCGAGAACCAGGGTGCCACGCGCGTCCAGCTCCGTCGGCGGCACTGGATCATCACCGACGGCAACGGCAACGTCGAGGAGGTCGAGGGCCCCGGGGTGGTCGGCCAGCAGCCCATCCTCGGCCAGGGCGACGTCCACCGCTACACGAGCGGTGCGGTTCTGGCCACGCCGGTCGGCACGATGGAGGGCACGTACGAGATGCACGAGGCCGGCGGCCGCGTCTTCCGTGCCGCGATTCCCCGGTTCGCGTTGCAGGTGCCCGGCATCCTGCAGTGAGCGCCCGTCAGATGACCGGCGATCCCGCGTCGAGGCCCAGCATGACGCGCCCGACGATCTCGTAGCGTCCCGTTCCGAGGATCACGTGCTGCGTCATGGTGTGGACGTCGCGCCAGCAGCGGGCGATGTCCGACGACGTCTGCGCGGCGTTCATCCCCGCCGCGTCGTGCACGAGATCGATGGCCTGCGCGGCCAGCTTCACCGCCGTGACGGATGCGAGCCGTGCCGCGGCGCGGACACGCTGGTCGAACGGGAGGCCCTGCTCTCCCCGGCGCCACACGTCGTCGGTCGCCGCGAAGAGGTAGGCTCGGCCCGCCTGCAACAGTCCCTCCGCCTGGCCGAGCTGCTGCTGCATCAGCGGACGATCGCGCATCAGCGCGCGCGTCCCGGCAGGCACCTTCACCGTGGCGAGGTCCATCAGGGCGTCGATGGCGTGGCGCGCGGCACCAAGGGCGACGGCGGCGAGGCTGCCACCGAGCTGCGTCACCATCGGGACGTTGGCGAAGGCGCCGCGCTGCCACGGTGACCGCGGGTCGGGCCACTCGTACGTGAACGCCTCGGGGACGAACACGTCCTCGAAGACGCAATCGTTGCTACCGGTGCCGCGCATCCCGGTGACGGCCCAGGTGTCGAGGATCCGGCACTGCGAGATGGGGAAGAGTGCGCTCCGCATGGCAGGCACACCGCCGACGATGCGCGGGCCGCCGTCGTGCACCTCCAGGCCGGCGAGGTTGATCCAGGTGGCGTGTGCCGATCCGCTCACGTAGGTCGCCTGGCCGGTGAAGCGCCAGCCGCCGTCGCACGGCAGCGCCCGCGTCGGCAGGGGATTGAGCGAGCCGACGACCACCGCGCGGGGGTCGCTGAAGATCTCGTCGTACGTGGTCTTCGGCACGAAGTGGCCGAACAGCGGACCACCGCCGCAGATCGCCAGATTCCATCCGGCGGAGGCGTCGAGCCGCGCCATCGCCTCGAACACCCGCAACGCCTCGGGAACGGTGAGCCCACCACCCTCCATGGACGCCGGCAGGTAGATGCGGAAGAGGCCGGTGTCGTGCAGCGCCTCCACCACCGCCGACGCGAGCTGGGCGTCGCGCTCCGACGTCGCGGCGTGTTCGCGCACGAGGGGCGCCAGTCCGTCGATGCGGTCCAGGTACCGTTCCAGCGCCGACATCGTCACCTCCGGTCGCAGGCTCGTGCGCGAGGAACGTGCCACGTCGCGAAACCGGCGCGCAACCCCGCAGTTGCTCGCCCGGTCCGCTTGGGTTAGGTGCGCCTCGTCGCTACGCCGCCCTCGTAGCTCAGTGGACAGAGCACCTGCCTCCTAAGCAGGGGGTCGCTGGTTCGATTCCAGCCGGGGGCACTTCGCGGGCGCCATCGCGACGGTCCTCGTAGCGCCCGAATCCCTTGACTGCCGGGTCCGGCCGCCTATTAACGCCGCCATGAATCGCGCGCTCCTCCTCGTGACGGCCCTCGCCATCGCAGGCCTAGTGGGCCTCTGGGCGACTCAGAGCCGCCGACCACCGGCGCCGAACGTCGTCGTACCGCAGCCGTCCGTCGCAGGTCCGCAGTACGCCCGCACGGCGATCGTCGGTCCCGCCTGGGTCATGGCGCTCCCGAAGCTGCTCGGACAGGACGAGTGCGTGCGCTCGGGACGGAGCGCGCTGAAGGTCGATCCGAACCAGCGGTGGACCGTGGTCGGAAACCTCTGGTTCGCGACCGAGGAGGATTGCCGCCAGTACGTCGCCACAGGCGACATGCCCCCGGGCATGCGCAGTCGGGACGAGAACCTTGCAGCGGGTGACGCCCGGTGGCCGCGGGCGCAGGACACGCTCGGCAACCTCGACACGGGCGCGCGCACGCAGGACGAAACCGATCGAAGGGCGGCCTGCGGCTTCTACACGATCGCCGAGGTCATCGCCCGCGCCCGCTGCCAGCCCGAAGGCAGCGGGTGAGGTCACCCACCAGCCGCTATTTTCCGAAACGACTCAGCGTCGCGAAATCGAAGAAGCCCGGCTCGAGCGGCTGACGCCGGTCGTTGCCGACGTCCTCACCCGGCGCCACCAGGCCGGCCAGCGTCGCGCGATTGGCCTTGACGTTCTCGGCGCATTGATAGCCGAAGGTCGACCCCAGCCATCGCTCGGTCTCGTTGAACGGCGCCGAGGGCGGGCCCGATATCTGATACGTGTTCATCAGATCGCCCTGCCAGGAGAAGCGCCGGTTCCACGCCCCCTCGTAGGTGTAGTCGTCGATCCAGAGCTCGATCTTCCCGTAGAGGTAGTACTTGTCCTTCGGGACGCCTTCGATGATCCACATCTTGCGCCTGGTGAGCCCGGCGGCCACCGGCGCCCACGCGATGCCCTTCCAGTCGTCGATCTGGAATCCCGCGGTCTTCTCGTTGTTGGCGAAGGTGGTTCGCCACCCGCCTCCGGGGAGGGGCGCCCGCTGCACCTTCCCCTTGAGCGCGTCGGGGTCGGTGATGCGCAACCCCTCCTTGTGTCCCGTGAGCTTCCAGACGAAGTCCTGCGGCTTGCCGTCGAAGAAGTTGCCGTCGTCCTGGCTGAGGTCGGATCCCAGGAAGCCGTCGGAGCGGTTCGTCGGCGATACCGACCGCACCCGGCGCAGCGCGGGGACGTAGGCCCAGCTGGCGTCACGCTTGTCGGGATCGTTGTACCGCCACGACAGCGCCGCGGTCCCCTGGAGGTCGGCCGGCGTCATGGTGAGCGCCAGGAACTGGAAGAGCAGATTGTCGGGATTCTTCTCCGGGATGAGCCGCTTCGGCTGCCCGTCGTAGTAGAGGAAGGTGACGTCCTGGACGGCGCTGCGGTCGATCCCGCTCGGGCTCAGCCAGTTGAGCGCCGTGGTGTTCCGACTGTTGCCGCCGATGTAGACCGTGTAGGTCGTGTTCCACAGGATCTTGTAGGCCGCGTCGGGATCGTCTTCCTTGATCTCGGGGAACAACGTGCCGGTGATGTAGTCCGGCTTCTTCCCCGTGTCTTTGTCGACCGGCTGCTTGTTCTCGTCGAGCGTCAGGTGCTGGCGGTTCCACTCCGTCGCCGCGGCGTGCGTATCGTCCCACTGGAACGCCGAGTTGGGGTAGTCGACGATGACGTTCGCGTACTCCCCCTTCTTGTAGTGCTCGTAGATCTCGGGCGGCAGGAGGTCCTTCGCTTCCTCGGCGTTGCTCTGATCGAGCATCGTCCCGACGGCGAGCTCGGCGCGCACGCCGGACGGAGTCAGCAGTGCTCCACAGAGCACGAGCACGAGCAGCGATGTTGGTCTCCACACGGCGAAGTCCCCCCTCACGGATTGGCCCAGTTGCGCACGAACGTCACGCCAGCCGAAAGCTGCGAGCGATCTCTGACGAAGTTGGCGGAAAAGGTAAAGTCGGATCAGTGGGCGATACGTAGCGCATTCCCACCGATCCGATCCAACGTTCCGGACCCGGGCGCGAGGACGCCGGGCGCACCACGCCTCCGACGCCCCACGTCCAGGTCGCAACGCATCACTTCATGCAGTCGCCCCGAACGCTGCGTGCGTGGTGCACGTGGACGCTACGCGTCGTAACGCGGACGCACCGAGGGAAATAGTTTGCCCCCTATTGCTGAACCCGTGCGGAAGATGTGCTAGACGCAGAACCGTTCGGGTTCGCGAGCCATGTCCGGGCAACAATCAGCACGAGGGAGGTGGGGCATGCGGAGTCTCGTGGAATCCCGGGTGCGCCGGCTCGCCGCAGACCACCTGGGAGTCGAGGAGCACGAGCTCCTACCGGAGCTGTCGCTGGTGGAAGATCTCGCCGCCGACTCGCTCGACCTGGCCGAGCTCGGCCTGGCACTCGAGGACGATCTCGGCGTCGCCGTGCCCGAGCCGCTGCTCAGCGAGGTGCGCACCTACGGCGATCTGGTCGAGGCCATGCTCGTCGTGGTGCAGGCGCACGTCGACGCCGAGTCGCGGCGCACCATGCAACCGGCCACCATCTGGGCACGGGTGTTCCGTCACGAGGGCGCCACCGGACCGCTGCTCGAGCGTGCCGGGCCCCTCACACCGTACGCCGCCGAAACCATCGCCGACGACGTCCTGCGCACGGGTCCCGGCACGCGCCTCGAGGTCACGGTCACCGGCGCCAGCGACGACGCCACCATCGCCCGCGTGCGGGGCCATTTCGAATGGCTCGCGCAGCACGGCGTCGACGTCGCGGTCCGCGGTGAGGCGGACCGCCACCGGCCGCATCCGAACGCCGCCTAGCCGCGGTGCGACTCTTCGTCTACGGCACCCTCGTCGACCCGTCCGTCCAGCACCGCGTCACCGGCCGCACGTTTCCCGCTCGCCCCGCCCGACTCCACGGCTGGGCCCAACGAGCGGCCGCCTACCCGTACGTCGTCCCATCTCCGGACGACACCGTCGACGGCCTCCTGCTCGACGACGTCGACGCCGCGAGCATGGCGCGCCTCGATGCCTACGAGGACGCCGGTCGGCTGTACGAACGCCGCGAGGTCACCGTGCTGGTCGATGCCGCACCGGTCACGTGCGAGGTCTACGTCGGTCTGGCGATCGCGCCGCCGGCCTGACTCAGCGCGACGGTTGCCAGAGCGGCAGCTGGTCGTAGACCTGCGACACCCGCGGGAGCTTCGCGTCCTTCGGCGACAGCAGCGGCGCCTCGACGTTCCACACCACCCCGATGTCCGGGTCGTTCCACGCGATGCCGATCTCGTCGCCTGCCGCGTATGGCGTCGAGCACTTGTACTCCACTTCGGCCGTCTCGGTGACCACCGAAAAGCCGTGCACGAAGCCCACCGGCACGTAGAGCTGTCGTGCGTTGTCGGCAGACAGCTCCAGACCCACCCACTTGAGGAAGGTCGGGGAGCCGCGGCGGACGTCCACCGCGACGTCGAAGATCGTGCCCTGGATCACGCGCACCAGCTTGGCCTGCGGTTGCAGCCGCTGCGCGTGCAGTCCGCGCAGCGTCCCCGCGACCGATCGCGAGTGGTTGTCCTGCACGAACGTCTCGGTGATGCCATGCGCCCGATAACGCTCCGCGTGGTACGACTCGAGGAAGAAGCCGCGATCGTCGCGGTGCACGGCCGGCTCGACGAGCAGCACGTCGGGAATCGCGGTGGGTGTGACCCGCATGCTCACGGCCACTGCTCCAGGAGGTGGAGGAGGTACTCACCGTATCCCGTCTTCCGCATCGGCTCGGCCAGCCGGCGCACGTCGTCGACGCCGATGTACCCCATGCGCAGTGCGATCTCTTCGAGACACGCCACCTTGAGGCCCTGCCGCTCCTCGATCGCCTGGATGAAATTCGACGCCTGCGCCAGCGCCTCGTGCGTGCCGGTGTCGAGCCAGGCGACCCCGCGACCCAACCGCTCGACGTGCAGCGAGCCCAGCTCGAGATAGCGCCGGTTGACGTCGGTGATCTCGAGCTCGCCCCGCGCGGAGGGTCGCAGCGCGCTCGCGATCTCGGTGATGCGCTGGTCGTAGAAGTAGAGGCCGGTGACCGCGAACGACGAGCGGGGCTTCACCGGCTTCTCCTCGAGCGACACCGCCCGGCCGGCGGCATCGAACTCGACGACGCCGTACCGCTCCGGGTCGCGCACGTGGTAGGCGAACACCGTCGCCCCTTCGGTGCGCGACGCCGCGCGGCGCAGGCTCTCGGTGAACCCCTGCCCGTAGAAGACGTTGTCGCCGAGCGCCAGGGCGCCCGGCCCACCGCCGAGGAACTCCCGGCCGATGATGAACGCCTGGGCGATGCCGTCCGGCGTCGGCTGCGAGGCGTAGACGATCCGCAGGCCGAGCCGCCCGCCGTCGCCCAGGAGGCGCTGGAACGCCGCCTGGTCGTGCGGCGTGCTGATGAGCAGCACGTCGCGGATACCCGCCAGCATGAGCGCCGACAGCGGGTAGTAGATCATCGGCTTGTCGAAGATCGGGAGCAGCTGCTTGCTCACGCCCAGCGTCAGGGGGTAGAGCCGCGTCCCGGCGCCGCCGGCGAGGATGATGCCTTTCATGCGTTGGGGCCCCTGGTTAGCACCTCTGCCCTGCCTGGCAAACCGTGCGGGCCCGCGAAAACACCGCATCCAGCATGGGTCGGGTGAGCCGACCCGTGAACGTGTTCTGCTGGCTCGGGTGGTACGAGCAGAGCAGCGTCAGCCCCGATGGCAGCCGATGCTCGGCACCGTGGCCGAAGACGGGGCGCGGACGCGGCACCGTCTGGCCGCGGGCGGCCTCCGCGGCAAGGAATCGGTCGTGCGCGATCCGGCCCAGGACGACGACGACGCGCAGATCGGCCAACGCCGCGATCTCGTGGAGCAGCCAACGCCGACAGGTGTCGAGCTCGCCGGGCGTCGGCTTGTTGTCGGGCGGCGCACATCGAGCGGCCGCCGTGACGAAGGCGTCGTCGAGGCGAAGGCCGTCGTCACGGTCGACGGAGGTCGGCTGGTTGGCGAAGCCCGCTCCATGGAGCGCCGCGTAGAGCCAGTTGCCGCTTTCGTCCCCGGTGAAGATGCGACCGGTCCGATTGGCGCCGTGGGCTGCGGGAGCGAGCCCCACCACGAGGAGACGGGCGGACGGATCGCCGAACCCCGGCACCGCACGACCCCAGTAGTCCCAGGTACGGAAGCGCGCGACCTTGTCCCGCGCGATGCGCTCGCGATGCGCCACCAACCGCGGGCAGAGGCGACACCGCGCGATGCGGCGGCCGACGGCCGCCAGCACGTCACTCGGAGCAGAGGACGCCGGCGGTGAGGAAGAACGCGTGCGTGTCCCGGACGGTGCCACTCATCACCTCGCCCTCGCCCGCGGCCTCCACGCGTCGCACGGCGATGGCGGTGGCGGGTGGCGCCTCCGGCAGATCGGGCGGCGTGTATCCCTCGGGGTACTGAAAGGCGGTTTCGAGCCGATCGCCCGGCTGGAGGTCCTCGGCCGCGACCGCCTCCATGCCGCGACGGAAGAACGGATGCCCGGCTGCCGTCACGACCGCATGCCCGTTGTCGAGCACCACGCGCACGAGCGGCACGGGGCCTCCCGTCGTCACCTTGATGAGCTGCCGGAACCCGATCGCGCCCGACGGCAGGCGCGTCATCAGGGCGAAGCCTTTGTTCGGGGTCTCCGCCATGGTGACGGGGCCCTCGGCGGTTTCGAGGAGGCAGGTCGGGGGGAGGCCGCGCGGGCGTGGCGTCGACATGATGGCGGCGGAACGATAGTCCGCGCGCTCGGGCCGGCGCAAGGGTCGGTCAGCGCACGATCGGCAGCGACAGCTGCCGGCGATCGCGGACACGTGGCGCCGTCGGACGCACCGGCGCGTTCCGGCGCCCACTGCGCACCATGCGCACCGCCTCGTCGATCGACACGCCGGTGACCCGCGCATAGCGCTGCATCGCCGCGCCGAGCGCCAGCAGCTCGGCGCTCCCGCCCCAGAGCGTCGTCATGCTGCGCATGCGCCGCCACGTCGGCACCATGGTGCCGCGGGTCCAGCGCCGCAGGACCGACGGGCTGACGCGCAGCGCCTTCGCCATCTCGCCCACGCCGAGGCCGTGCAGGCGACGGACGGCGGCCAGATACGCCGGCACCGTCACGATGGTCGTCGCCTGGTCGCGTGCCTGGCTCACTCGACCTTGGCCGGCCGCGTCCGCTTCGTCGCGACGGCGCGCCGCTTCCTGAGACCGCCGATGTGTCGCTCGATGAGGGCATCGGCGCGCTTCAGCAGCTTCTCGTCCTTGGTGTAACGCTCGACCATGTACGACAGGTCCCCGAGATCGTGGAGCAGGAACTGGACGGCACGCTCGCGCCACCGCGGGCTGCGCACGACGCTCAGCAGGTCCATCACCAGGTCCTCGAGCTCCGAGCTCTCGACGTCGATCGCCATCTCGAAGGCGCGCTCGACGCTGATGCCGGCCCGCGTCTCGCGGAGATAGGCGGTGAGCAGCGACCGCAGGCGCGTGACGGTGGCCTCGTCGAACCAGACCCGGGTGCTCTTCGCGCGCGCGGGGTCGGACTCGATGATGCTCTCCACCAGGGTGAGCCCGCCACAGTGTGCGGCTTCGTGCCGCGCCATCGAGAACCAGAAGTTCCGGACTTCCTCGGGACGCGGAAACGCCTGCACGAAGGCGACGTACAGCGCCATCGTCTTCTTCTCGAGATCGATGGCGGTGTCGAGCACCTCCCGGACGGTTACACGCCGGGCCTTGCGTGGCCGCGCCGACATCGGCGCCTTCTTAGCAAACACCCACGCGGGTTGTAAGAAGCACGCATGGACGCCTCGGACCCCGCCAGCCTCGAGCGCACGATCACCGAGGTGGGCACGCTCCTGGTCCAGCTCCACAAGTACCGCGAGGGGGTCGTCCTGCACCCAGCCCTGCTCGCGCTCGCGCTCGACATCGGCGATCGCGCGCGACGCCGCCATCACCGCCAGGAGCTCGCGTCGGGTGACGCCGACCTCGTCCACGAGGCGCTCGACCTCCATCGTCGCCTCGAGTCGTCCCTCGCCGCCATCCGTGACGGCTCGACCTACCGCGCCGCCGTCGCCGCACATGCCGCCGGCGCCCACGCGGACCTCGCCCGTCTCCTCCCCTTGGTGTTCGACGACCTCGACCCGGCGCCCGCGCCACCGGCCCTGTGGCATGCCCTCCCGTGGCTCCGTCGCAACCGACCCCGCCCGGCACCCGAGCTGGCTGCCGCCGTCGCGCACTTCGCCGCCGAG
Organism: uncultured Binatia bacterium (SeqCode); assembly: GCA_964404165.1. Lineage (GTDB taxonomy): Bacteria > Desulfobacterota > Binatia > DP-6 > DP-6 > DASYLJ01. The sequence goes on from CAYOIZ010000039.1 coordinate 27,811, forward strand.
GGCATCGACGGCGACACCGATCCGATGGCCCCCGGGCTGGACCCGGAGCTCCCCGCGGTGCCCCTCGAGGTCGCCCCGAGCGGCGGCGAGCCGTTGCTGCTGCGCTACGACGCCGGCGCGCTGCCACCCGCGGTCTTCCGCCTGCGCACGGTGTCGGCGTTCGTCGTGCACGTGCCACGACTGCACGTGCCGTTCGACATCGTCCTCCTCGACACCCTCGACGAGGACGAGCTGGGCGAGGTGTCGGTCGACTATCCACGCTATCGCGCCGCGCTCGCCACGGCGCTCACCGCGATCGGGCGGGAGGCGACGGGCGGGTAGACGCCTGCGGCCCCGTCCCTGGTGCCGCAGGCGCCCGCGGCGCCTTCCCTGGCACCGCCCGTCCTGACTCCCCCGCCCCTAGCTGCCGAGGCTCTGTTCCAGCCTCGACACGGTCTCGCGGAATGCCGCATCGTTCTTGAGCCGCTCCTCGATGGCGCCGAGGGCATGCACCACCGTGGAATGATCACGACCCAATTCCGCCCCGATGGCCTTCAGTGGCTCGTCGGTGTGCCGCCGGCACAGGTACATCGCCAGCTGCCGCGGCACCGCGATCCGATTCGTTCGTCGCGCCGACGTGATCTCGGCGTGTGTCAGCTGATAGTGACGGCACACCTCGCCCACGATCCGTCCGAGCGTCTTGCGGCCGGGCTTGGCCCGCCCGTAGGCGACCAGCGCCTCGCGGACGAGGCCCAGCGACGCCGGGCGACCCGTCAACGACGAGAACGCCTCGACACGCATCATCACCCCCTCGAGGGCGCGTCCATTCTCGCACCAGTGCTCCGCGAGATGCTCGACGACCTCGTCGTCGAGCATGAGCCCGGCGTCAGCGGCCTTGCGGCGCACGAGGGCAACCCGCAGCTCGGCGTCGAGCGGCTGCACGTCGGCCAGGAGCCCGGAGTTGAACCGGCTGCGCAGCGCCGTCTCGATGCCGGGGAGATCGTCCGGCGCACGATCCGATGCGATCACGATCTGGCGACGGCCGTCGTGCAAGGCATTGAAGGTGTGGGTGAACTCCTCCTGCGATCGCACCTTGTCGGCGAGGAACTGGATGTCGTCGACGATCAGCGTGCCAACCCGGCGGAAGCGCTGACGGAAACGCTCCATCTGATGGCGGCGCAGCGCCATGATCATCTCGTTGACGAACGTCTCCGCCGAGACGTACGCCACCGCGTGCTCACCGTTGCGCGTGCCGAGCGCGTGCGCGACCGCCATCAGGAGGTGGGTCTTACCCAGCCCGACCCCACCATAGAGGAACAACGGATTGAACCGCGCGCCCGGTTTTTCGACGACGGCACGTGCCGCCTCGTAGGCCACCTGGTTGCTCCGCCCGACGACGAAGTTGTCGAACGTGCAGCGCGCCGGCGGCATGGCCGTGACCTGCCGCTCCTCGACACGAATCGTGCCACGCCGCTGCCGTGGCGCGGGCTCGACGGCGAGCGCGCGATTCACGATCAGCTTCAGGCGTGCCGGCGATCCGACCGCGGCATCGACGGCCTCCTGGAGCGCCGCGATGTAGTGCGCTCTCAGCCAGTCGACGACGAACGAGCTCGGGGCCTCGATCGTGAACTCACCACTGTCCCACGCCGTCGCCTGCAGCGGCGCGATCCAGGTTTCGTAATCCTTGGCACGAAGGCTAGCACGAAGCTGCCGCCGAACTTCCACCCACACGGCATCGACCATCCACCGTCCCCTCGTCGGCTCGACATCCTGTCGAGCCACCGGAGATCCACCACGTGACGTTATCCACACCTTGGGAGAACAAACGGAACTCCCCGTCGGACAAGCTGATCAGCATGGCTGCGGTCGCCGCCCAGTCACCACCCCACCACCGCCGCCCCGCCTGCCCTGCGGGACGACCGCGTCCAACCCTTAACCTGCACCCTGTTCCAGAAAGCTATATGTTGCGCGGAGGTGATGTTTGTAGTCGGACTGGATGCCGAATGCAAGAAAAAAAACGGTCGCGCGTTGCGTGATGCGCTAACGTCGCGCGCATCATCGCGATTCGCGCGTCATCGCGCGCCGACCGCGAGCGGTGCGTTCGGCACCTTGCTCGACTTCTCGTACAACGCGAGTGCTTCCGGCATCCATTGCTGCAGCTGCTGCGTGCGCGTGCCGTGACTCGGATGCGTCGAGAGGAACTCCGGCGCGCCGCCGCCTCCCGTATTTCCCATGCGCTCCCAGAATCCGACCGCCGCGCGCGGGTCATACCCGGCCTGCGCCATCAGCAGCAAGCCGATGCGATCGGCTTCGGATTCCTGCGATCGCCCGTACGGCAACAGCACACCGTACTGCGCACCGAGACCGTACGCGGCCATCACCGCCTGCGACTGCGTCGCGGCGCCGAGCACGGCACCACCGGCCTCCGCGACGGCCGCATGGCTCATCCGCTCCGCGCCGTGTCGCGCGAGCGCATGCGCGATCTCGTGTCCCATCACCACCGCGAGACCGTTCGTGTCCTGCGCGACGGGCAGGATGCCGGTGTACACCGCGACCTTGCCACCTGGCAGGCAGAAGGCGTTCACCTGTTCGCCGTCGTCGATGACGACGAACTGCCACTGGAAGTCCGGTCGGTTGGCCACCACGGCGAGGCGCCGACCGACGGCGTCCACCGGCGCGACGACGGTCGACGACGTCACCACGCGATTCTCCGTCACCACCTGCTGAAACGCCTGGGCGCCCATCCTCGCCTCGTCCTGCGAGGAAACGAGGATCAGTTGCGAGCGCCCCGTGTAGGGCACTTTGGCGCACGCCGCCACGACGGCGAGCGCCGCGAGCGCCCATCGCGTACGCGGGCCCATCGCCCGACGGTCAGCTCTTGGCCTTGAGCGCTTCGTCGATCATCTGCTTGAACCCCTCCGGGGAGCGGTTCATCAGACGCTTGCCGTTCACGAAGAACGTCGGTGTGCCGGTGACGTCGACGGCGCGTGCCTGCTTCATGTCGCTGTCGACCTGCGCGGCGATCTCGGGCGAGTTCATGTCCTTCTCGAACTGCGCCATGTCGAGATTGAGCTTCTGCGCGAGCTCCTTGAACTTCTCGGGGCTGAGCTGGCGGTAGTTCTCGAACAGCAACGCGTGCATCTCCCAGAACTTGCCCTGCTTCCCGGCCGAGAGCGCCGCCTTCGACGCGCCCATGGCCTGCGGATGGATCGAGGTCAGGGGGAACTGCTTGTAGACGAAGTTCACGTCCTTCGGGTACGCCGCCAGCATCTGGTCGACGAGCGGCGCCGACTGCGCACAGAACGGGCACTGGTAGTCGGAGAACTTGACGATCGTGACCTTCGCGTCCTTCGGGCCCTTCATCTCGGCGCCTTCGACCGCGATGGTGTAGACCTTGCTCGGATCGATCTGCGGTCGGCCGGGCGCGGCGGGAGCCGCCGCCTTCACCGTCTGCACCGTCTTGTCGAGCGCCTCGAGCTTCGCGAGGATCTCCTTCTGCCCCTTCTTGAGCTCCTCGATGTCGGCCGGATTCCCGCCACATCCCGCGAGCGCGACGATCCCGAGCAGCGGAGCGATCACGATGCTTCGTCCCATTACCCTCACCTCCCGTTGGCCGACGATTTAAGGAGCGGTCCCGCTGGGTGTCAAGGCGACGTCGCACGACGTCGCAACCTTGACTACCCATATCCTTTCCGTTACGCGCATCCAGCGTTCACGTCCCCAACGACCTCGAGGAGGAAGCATGCGGCGAATGGGCTATCTTGCGGGCGGACTGGCGGTCATCATGACGCTGTCCGGGTGTTCGACCTTCCAGGATCGGGAATGGGGATCGTGTGCGATCGGCGGTGCCATCATCGGCGGCGCCGTCGGCGGTATCACTGCGGGCGTCACGATCAACAACACCGGCGACCCCAGCAACGGTGAGCGTGGTGGCGCGATCGCCGGTGGCACCATCGGCGGTGCGCTGATCGGCGGGATCCTCGGGCACGCCATCTGCGATCCCATCAAGGAGCCGCCGCCGCCTCCGCCGCCCCCGCCGCCGCCTCCTCCGCCGCCTGCACCGACGAAGATCCCCACGCCGCTCCGGGGCGGCTGAGCGAATCCGTCGTTGCACCGGTAGCCACCCGGCGCGGTGGCGCGACCGAGCCATCGGTCGCGC
>CAYOIZ010000039.1:31958-65367 GCA_964404165.1 uncultured Binatia bacterium (SeqCode)
GCTATCCGGTCGTGCCCCTGGTCGCCCCGGGGGGGGGTGGCGCGCCCTCGCAAGGGGGCGCGCCACCGCGCTGGTGCTTGCTGCCCCGGGCACGCTCGTCTACTAAGCACGCCCGGTGTCGCGCTTCAGCGAGTGTTTCCTGCTCCTCTTCGGTCAGCTCGCCGTCGGCGGGTTGATCGGCCTCGCGATCCCGCCGTTCACCGTCCTCGATCGTGGCTTCTACCGCTCGAGTGCCGGCATCTTTCTCGGCTTCGCGCTGCTGTTCGTCGCCGGCAAGATCGCACTGGTGGTCCGCGCCGGCGTCCTGACGCCGGGCGACGTCGTCGAGCTGACGTGCTGGATCAGCTTCACGATCGCACTCGGCGTCTATCTGCTGTCCCTGTGGCGTGACTCGAACGCGCTCCGCGCGCGCGCCTTCCTGGCGGGGCTCGTCACCGGACTGCTGGCGCTCGTCGTGAGTGCCGCCAGCTATCGTCTCGGGCCGCTGATCGCGCCCGCCACGGTGCTCTACCCCCTCGCCTTCGTCACCGCGGCGCTGTCGCTCGGCGCCGTCGCCACCGGCATGCTGCTCGGGCACTGGTATCTCATCGACCTCGGGCTCTCCATCGAACCGCTGCAGCGGATCTTCCGCTGGTTCATGCTGGCAGTGATCCTCCAGGTCGCCGTCGGCGCGCTCACCATCGTCGTCGTCTGGAGCACGTCCGCCGACGGCGCCACGGCGGTGGCAACCCTCTGGAGCGAGCATCGCGCCCTCTTCATCACGCGCCTCGTGCTCGGTCCCGTGGCGACGCTCGCCATCGGGTACCTCATCCACCGCACCCTCGCGATTCCGCAGACGATGGCGGCCACCGGCCTCTTCTACGTCGCGATCCTGGCGGTGATGATCGGCGAGGTGCTCGGGCGGCTGATCCTGTTCCGGACCTCGCTGCCCCTCTGAGCGCGCGCGCTCAGTCGAAGACGCGGATCACGGTGACGCAGACGCCGCGCGACGTGCGGCCGAGGTCGAAGCCCACGCTCATGCCTTCACGCAGACCGTCGATGCGGGGGATGGGACCCCGGATGTCGACGAACGGCTGCTTGAAGCGGTACTCGCGGCCGCTCTCTTCGCTGCGCAACGTGCCACTCTCCGAGCCGTAGTACACCCGCGTGATGACGCCGCGGTAGTACTGGTGCGGAGCGGGGGTGGCGACGTCGCTCACTCCGCGCCGGCCCTCTTGGCCGCCTCGCCGGCGAACAGCCCGAGCTCGCGCACACCCTTGCGATCGACGAAGGCCGGGAACGACTCGTCGGGCTTCCGCTCGCCCTCGTAGAGGCGCGCCAGCGCGGCCACGGCGGCGGCGGCGTGCTCCTCGGGATAGCGGCCGAGACGCGCCCCCACTCGCCCCTTCCCTTCGCCGACGGACCCGCCGACCAGGATGGAGTAGTAGGGCCGCTGCACGCCGTCCTCACCCGTCACCGCATGCCCCGTGAGCCCGATGTCGCCGACGTGATGCTGACCACACGAGTTCGGGCAGCCGCTGATCTTGATGCCGAAACGCCCGAGGCGCTCGGCGAAGCCGTCGTCGTCCTCGCGTTCGTCCGCGAGCAGATACGCGCGGATGCGCTCGGCCATGCCCATCGACCGGGTGATCGCGAGCGAGCAGTAGTCCATCCCCGGGCACGAGACGACGTCGTTGACGGTGCCGACGTCGGGATTCGCGAGGTTGATCTCCACCAGCCGGGCATGCACCGCCGGCAACGCCGCTTCTGGAATGCACGGCAGGACGATGTTCTGGTCGTTGGTCGGGCGCATCGTGCCGTTCCCGAACTCGCGCGACATCGCGGCCAACGCCCGCATCTCGCTGCTGGTGATGTCGCCGAGCGGCAGCTGGACCAGCGCCGTGCGCAGACCGGGCTGCCGCTGCGGGCGGGTGTTGGTGCGCTGCCAGTGCTCGAACCCGGCGACCGGGGCGCGCGGCGTCGGCTGCGGATTGGCGACCGGCGCGATGCGGTACTCCGCCACCATCTCCCGCACCTCGGCACGCAGCGCCTCGCCGCGCTCGGCGGTGACGCGCGCCACCTCGGCTTCGACGGTGGCACGGAAGACCTCGAGCCCCATCTTGCGGAGCACGTACTTCATGCGCGCCCGCGTGCGGTTCTTGCGCTCCCCGTGACGGTGCTGCACCCGCACGATGGCCTCGCACCATATGAGCGTGTCCTCGGCGGGAATGAAGTCGTTCAGCGGCTTCGCCAGCATCGCCTGCGCGCCGAGGCCACCTGCGGCGTACACCGAGAACCCGTGCTTGCCGTCCCGGATGTGGGCATACAGCCCGATGTCGTTGACGGGGCACTGCGCGCAATCCTCCGGGCACCCCTCGACCGCGATCTTGAACTTGCGCGGCAGCGTCAGGTTCAGCGGGTTGAAGAGGAAGTACTCGTGGATCGCGAGGTAGTACGGCGTGACGTCGAACGGCTCGTCGGGCGCGACGCCGGCGTAGGGGCATCCCGTGACGTTGCGCACGGTGTCCGCGCACGCTCCGCGCGTCGTGATGTCGACCGCGAGCAGGCGCTCGTACATGTCGATGACCTGCTCGACGGGGACCCAGTGGATCTGCAGATCCTGGCGCGTGGTGACATGGCTGATGCCACGCCCGTACCGGTCGGTGACGTCGGCCAGCACGTCCATCTGATCCGCCGTCAGGTACCCTCCGGGCACCTTGATCCGCTGCATGTGGCTCGTGTGATCGAGCTGGTAGTACAGCCCGTACGAGAGGCGGAGGGGCCGCCAGGAGTCACTGGGGATCTCACCACGGAGGTACCGCTGGAGGCGGCCTGCATGCGCGGCGAGCCCTTCCTTGTGCTGCGCTTCGGTGGGTCGCATCGACACGGGCAGTATGGACGTGGCACTTTCGTGAAGTCAACGCCGTCATGCCGCCGCCGCGCGCCGACATCCTGCTGCCCGCCCACGGGCGATTCGACCTGCGGGCGACGGTGCTCGCGCACGGCGGAGGACGGCTGCGCCCGTGGGACTGGTCCGATGGCGCACACCCCGTGCTCCGCCGCGCAGACGTGCTCGCCGACGGTGCCGTCCGCCTCCTGACGATCCGTCCCGCCCCGGGTGGCGTGGCACTCCGCGTGAGCGGACGCGGTGCCGCCGAACCGGAGGTGCTGGCCCCGCTCGCCGCGCGCGTGCGGACGGCGCTGCAGCTCGACCTCGACCTCGCGCCGTTCCATCGCTGGTGCCGCAGCCATGCCGCGTTCCGGCCGGTGGCTCGCCTGGGGCTCGGACGCCTGCTCCGTGCCCCGACCCTCTTCGAGGAGGTGGCGACGACCCTGGTACGGACGAACGCAGCGGCCGATGCCGCCGCGGCGGCGATGGCCGCCCTGCTGCGGATCGGCCCACAGTACCCCTGGTCGCCGCGGCTGCGTGCGTTCCCGACGCCACGCCTCGTCGCCGATGCCGGGGTGACGCGACTGCGGGCGCTCGGCCTCGGAGTGCGCTCGTCCGCGATCGTCGCCCTCGCGCGTGACGTCGTCGCGGGACGCGTCGATCTCGCCGCGCTCGATCGTCACGCGCCCGCGCAGTCGGCAACCGCCGTCGCGCGCGCCCTCGACGCCATCCCCGGGATCGAGCCCCCGGGCCACGCCTGGCTCATGCTGCTCCTCGGTCACCCGGATCGGGGATTGCTGACGCCGGGCGCCGCACGACGCCTGGCGATGTGGGCACCGTGGCGCGGCCTCGCTCTCTGGTGGGCGCTCTGGATGGAGTGCCCGCGCCCGGAGCAGGCTCGCCTGCGCGCGACGCTCAGGCCGTCTGCGCGACGCGACCCTGCGCGCCGATCACGTCGTAGCTGAGACCGGCGAACGCCCCGCCCTCGGCCGCCAACGCATCGAACACGGCCGACGCACTGCCGAGCGCGGCCGTACCCGCCACGCCCGATACGAGCTCGTCGAGCACGACCCATCCCGGTCGCGCCTCGGCGGGCGGTACCACCGCCTGGCGCAGTCGCTGCACGCGACCCGCGACGTTCGTGAACGTGCCGTCGCTCTCGGTATAGGCACCGATCGGCAGGATGACGTTCGCGAATTGCGCCGCCTCGTGCTGGTCGGCGTCGAGCACGAGCACGTACGGCACGCGCTCGAGCGCCGCATGGACCGCAGTGGCGTCGCACCACGCGGTCAGATCGGATCGCAGCAGGACGAGCGCCTGCAGCGTTCCCGCCGCGGCCGCCGACAGCAGCGCATCGACGCCGTCGAGCGTGAGTCCCTGCCGCACCAGGCCCTGCGTGTTGGGGTTCTTGTCGGCCTTGATGAGGAAGTCGTCACCGGTCGCGCCAGGCGGCGACCACGACACGCCGGCCACCGTGGCCCCGAGCTGTGCGCCGAGCTTCCGCGCCAGGAAGACTTCCTCGTTCGTCGCCCGCGCCGACACCACGATACCGACCGCACCGGGCGTGCGACCGGCGTCGCGAAGCGCACGCACGGCGTCGCCCGCGGCCGCACCCCACTCCGCCGGCGCGAAGCGATCGGCACCGCGCACGAGCGGCTGCATCAGGCGGCCCTCGCCCTGCAGCGTGAGCCCGCTGTGCCGTCCGGCATCACACATCCAGTACTCGTTCACCTCGGGATTGGCCCGCGGCTGGAACCGATAGATGCGTCCCTCGCGGTGGTACACCTCGATGTTGCACCCGTTGGCGCAGCCACCGCAGACGGACTCGGTACGCTCGAGGTACCAGACGCGTGCCTGGAATCGGAACTCGCGGTTCGTGAGCGCGCCGACCGGACAGATGTCGACGACGTTGGCCGAGTACGCGTTGTCGAGGGTCTTGTTCGGCGCGAGCGCGATCTCGGAGTGGTCGCCGCGCTGATAGATGCCGAGCTCGCTGGTGTGCGTCACCTCGTCGAGGAAGCGCGTACAGCGCGCGCACAGCACACAGCGCTCCTGATCGAGCATCACGTACGGCCCGATCGGAATCGCCTTCTTCTTGTGGACCTTCGCGCCGAGCGGCATGCGGCTCCGCTGGCGATCGTAGTCCATGTAGTATTCCTGCAGCTTGCACTCGCCGGCCTGATCGCAGACGGGACAATCGATCGGGTGGTTGATGAGCAGGAACTCGAGCACCGCCTTCTGCGCGGTCTGCGTCTTCTCGCTCTTGGTGTGCACCACCATGCCCTCGGTGCAGCGCGTGTTGCAGGCGATCTGCAGCTTGGGCGACTTCTCGATCTCGACCAGGCACATGCGGCAGTTGCCGGCGATGGAGAGCGCCGGGTGCCAGCAGTAGTGCGGAATCTCGATGCCGAGCTTGTCGGCGGCCTGGATGACGGTGAGGCCGTCCGCGACCTCGATCTTCTGACCGTCGATCTCAACCGTGGGCATGGGCGCGAGGCTCCTGCGCGGCGGAACGGAGCGGGCAGCGGCCGAGGGCCGCGTGCTGCTCGAACTCGGCGCGGTATTTCGTGACGAAGGCACGGACCGGCATCGCGGCCGCGTCGGCGAGCGCGCAGATGGTGTTGCCCATCATGTTGCCGGCGATGTTGAGCAGCAGGTCGGCGTCCGCGGGCGTCGCACCGCCGTACTCGAGCCGGGTGAGCACCTTGTTGAGCCAGCCCGTTCCTTCACGACACGGCGTACACTGGCCGCACGACTCGTGATGGAAGAACTGCGACAGCAGCAGCATGGCACCGACCATGCACACCGAGTCGTCCATGACGATGATGCCGGCGGAGCCGAGGAAGGAGCCGGCTTTCTGGACCGAGTCCATGTCCATCGGCACGTCGATCTCGTCGGGCGTGAAGATCGGCATGGACGCGCCACCGGGGATCACGCCCTTCAGCTTGCGGCCGTTCGGGATGCCGCCGGCGTGATCGTAGATGATCTCGCGTAGCGGCGTGCCCATGGGCAGCTCGTAGACGCCCGGCTTCTCGACGTGACCGGAGACACAGAACAGCTTCGGGCCCGGACTCTTCTCGGGGCCGATGCCGCGGAACCAGTCGGCGCCCCGCAGCACGATGTGTGGGACACAGGCGAGCGTCTCGACGTTGTTGACGATCGTCGGGCACTGGAAGAGCCCCTGCACGGCGGGAAACGGCGGCTTGATGCGCGGGTAGGCGCGCTTGCCCTCGAGCGACTCGATGAGCCCGGTCTCTTCACCACAGATGTAGGCGCCGGCGCCACGGTGCACGACGACGTCGAGATCGAAGCCGCTGTCGAAGATGTTCTTCCCGAGGAAGCCCTTGGCGTAGGCCTCGCGGACCGCCACCCAGAGCCGGTCGTAGCCGGTCTCCATCTCACCGCGGATGTAGATGTAGGCGGTGTGACAGCGGATGGCGAAGGACGTGATGATGATCCCCTCGAGCAGCTGATGGGGATCGTCCTCCATGATCTCGCGATCCTTGAAGGTGCCGGGCTCGCTCTCGTCGGCGTTGACGCAGAGGTAGACGGGCTTCTCGGTCTGCTTCGGCAGGAAGCTCCACTTCATGCCGGTGGGGAAGCCGGCGCCGCCGCGGCCGCGGAGGTTCGACGACTTCACCATGTCGATGAGCTGCTCCGGCGTGTGGCTCGCGATCGCCTTGCGGCTGGCCTCGTAGCCACCGTGCTGGAGGTAGACGTCGATCTGACGGAGGCCGGGAATGTCCCGGCAACGAAGGAGGAGACGTTCGGCCATGACCGGAGGCGCTAGTGGTCCGCCTGGACGTCGTGGGCGCCCAGGGGCTGCTTCTCGCGCTGGATCTTACGCTGCAACGCCATGAGCCCGTCGAGGACGGCCTCGGGTCGCGGCGGACATCCGGGCACGTAGACGTCGACCGGCACGATGCGATCGATGCCGGGGAGCGTGGCGTAGTTGTCGTAGAACCCGCCCGTGGACGCGCAGGCGCCGAAGGCCATGACCCACTTGGGATCGCCCATCTGCTCGAACACGCGCCGCAGGATGGGAGCCTGGCGCATCGTGACCGTGCCGATCACCATGAGGAGGTCGGCCTGGCGCGGCGTGAAACGCGGCAGCAGCGCGCCGAAGCGGTCGATGTCGTACGGCGACATCGAGAGCGACATGTACTCCATGGCGCAGCAGGCGGTGGCGAACGGGTACGGGAAGATCGAGTACTTGCGGGCCCAACCGATGGCGCGATCGAGACGCGTGACCACCACTGCTTCGGCGATGAGCGACTCTTCGCCCGAGGTGGCGAGGCGCGGCAGCGGCGCGGAAATCGGCTTCGGCATGCGGCCTTTCCGTCTAGCCCCCGAGAGGCTGCGTGTCAAAGTCGCTCGGGGTCCGGTTTGCAATCACGCGGGGGCCGCGTTAGCGGGAGCCGCGCATGGACGCCGTCACCCGTCTGGTCCACGTGCTCGGGATGGCCACATACCTCGGCGCCACGCTGGCCCTGGTCCTGGTCTTCCTGCCCGCGGTCGAGAGCCTGGACGACCCGGCGCTGCAGCGGCGCGTGCTCGCGAAGGGGCTCAAGCCCTACAACATCCTCACGGTCGGCGCCCTGGGCGTCCTCATCATGTCGGGCGCCACGTCGTTGACCGACATGAAGGTGGCCTACGGCGCCGAGTACGCCCGCCTGCTGTGGCCCCTCGTCGGCAAGCTCAGCCTGACGTTCGCCGTCACCATGGTCGGGACGTGGGTGTCGTTCGGCATCGCGCACCGGCTGGTGCGCGCGGAGATGGGGCAGCTCCCCGTCGAGCCGGAGCGCCAGCGCAGCATGGTGCGACGCATGCGTATGGCCGGATGGCTCGGCGTAATCCTCGCCGTCTGGGCGACCTGGGTCGGCATCACCCTGACGCGATAGGCTTGCGCGTCCGCACGGGCCCTGCGAGGAGAATCGCATGGAGCGCTTCGTCCCCGTCCGCGAGCGACTCGCCTTCTCGGCCGAGAAGATGCGCAAGGTCGGGCTCGTCGACACCACGAGCCTGTTCTGCGACGCCTACTGCTTCGAGCCGGGCCAGGAGCAGAAGGGTCACCGCCACGCCGTCGGCGACAAGCTCTACTTCGTGCTCGAGGGATCGGGCCGCATTCGCGTCGGCGACGACGAGCGGACGGTCGCGCCGGGCGAGCTCGTCTGTGCGCCCGCCGGCGAGGAGCACGGGGTCGTCAATCCGGGTCCGGGGCGCCTCGTCCTCCTGGTGATGATGGCGCCGAAGCCGGGCGCGCCCTCGTGACCGATCGGGACGCCGTCCTGCAGGCCAACGAGGGCTTCTATCGCGCCTTCGCCAGCCTCGACCGCACGCGCATGGCGCAGGTGTGGTTGCACGCACCGCACATCCGCTGCATCCACCCCGGCGGCACGGTGCTCGCCGGATGGGATGCGGTGATGCAGAGCTGGGCCGATATCTTCACCGGCGCGCTCGAGATGCGCTTTGTCACCGAGGACGTCCAGGTCGCCCTCGCCGGGGACCTGGCCTGGGTGGTCCTCGTCGAGCAGATCACGAGCCGGCACCGGGACGGCGCCGGCAGCGGTCGCATCCAGGCCACCAACGTCTTCGAACGCGTCGACGGCACCTGGTACCTCGTGCATCACCACGGCTCCCCGATCTACGAGGAAGCGCCCCGGCCCACCGGAACGCTCCACTGACCCTCGATTGAATCGGCGCCCGCGCCGATGGTAGGGAATCCGGCTCACTCGCCGTCCCAGGAGGAAACGCCCATGCCGCTCATCCCCGCCACGCACCTGCGCGCGGGCCACATCATCCAGTACGAGAACAATCTCTGGCGCGTGATGAACGTGGTTCACGTCACGCCCGGGAACTGGCGTGGCATGGTGCAGACGAAGCTCCGCAACCTGAAGGCCGGCTCACAGACCGAGCATCGCTTCCGCTCGGAAGACAAGGTCGAGCGCGTCAGCTTCGAGCAGCACGAGATGGAGTACCTGTACGAGAGCGACGGGCACTACCACTTCATGAACACGGAGACCTACGAGCAGATCGCGCTCGACGCCGAGATCCTCGGCGACGCCACCGGGTTCCTGACGCCGAACCTGCGCATCCAGGTCGAGTTCTACGAGAGCACCCCGATGGGTGTGGAGCTGCCGAAGAACGTCGACCTGAAGGTCACGGAGACGGCGCCCGGCCTGAAGAGCGCCACCGTCACCAACGCGCTCAAGCCCGCCACCACGGAGACGGGGCTGGTCGTGCAGGTGCCGAACTTCATCGGCGAGGGCGACGTCATCCGCGTCGACACCGAGACCGGCGACTACCTCTCGCGCGCCAAGGGCGACTGAGCCGCCACCCGCGCGAAGATCGCCTCGCACCGATCGAGCATGTGCTCGACGGTGAAGTGCTCCGCGATGCGCCGCCGCGCCGCCGCCCCGAGCGCGGCCCGGCGCGCGGGATCCTGCGCCAGCGCCACCAGCCCGTCTGCGATCGCCTGCCGATCGCCGACGGGCACGAGCACACCGCTGGTCCCATCCTCGATCGCCTCGTCGGCACCGACCGTCGCCGTCGACAGCACGGCGCGGCCCGCGGCCATCGCCTCCAGCGTCGCTTGCGACATGACCTCGCGGCGCGACGGGACGACGACCAGATCGAGCGCGGCGAGGACGGCGGGGATGTCGCTCCGCTGTCCGAGCAGGGTCACGAGCCCGCCGAGCCGGGCGGCCGCCGCCTCGACGAGCGTCGCGTCGCGACCGCCCCCGGCGATGAAGGCGCGCGCCCGTGGCAGTCGATCCCGCGCCAGCGCGAGCGCCCCCATCAGATCCTCGAGCCCCTTCTGCCACGTGATGCGGCCGACGGTCCCGATCGCCAGCGTGTCGGGCGTGAGGCCGAGCTCGGCACGCACCTCGTCGCGCCGCACCTGCGCGGCGTCGAACTGGGCCAGGTCGACGCCCTTCCACAGCACGGGCAGCTTCGCGAGCGGACCGAACCCTTCCTCGACGTACCAGCGCGCCGCACCGTGGGCGAGGACGATCCCGGCGTCGATGCGACGCCACGTGTACTGGTGGATCCATCGCCCGCGTCGCATCTCGTGCGTCAGCCCGAAGATCATCGCGACGCGGCTCCCACCGCCAAGCGCCCGCCCCCACACCGCCATGCGCGCCGCCTTCGCCGCCTTCACGACGACGACGTCGGGCCGCTCCGCCCGCATCGCGGCGCGCACGCGCAACACCCGGGCGATCCACGGGCCACGATGATCGTCGCGCACGCGCAGGCCCATGCGCGTCGCCACCGCCATCCACGGCGCCTGCGGCCGCCCCACCAACACGCTCTGGTGACCACGCGCGGCGAGGCCGTGGGCGACATCGAGCATCCAGCGCTCGATCCCACCGTACGCCGGGCTGCGATTCAGGTTGATGAAGAGGAGGCGCACCGCTGCGCCGCGGCTCCTATCGTCCGGTCCAGCGGGGCTTCCGCTTTTCGGCGAACGCGCGCGGTCCCTCCACCGCGTCCGCGCTCGCCCAGAGGCGCTGGACGCCATCGTACGAGGCCGTCATTGCCTCGGCGACCGGCCGGCCGAGCCCCTGCATGGCGGCCTGCTTGGTCGCCTGCACCGAGAGCGGCGAGCACTCGGCGATGGTCGACGCCCAGCGCTCGGCCGTCGCCATCAGCTCCGCCGACGGCACCACCTCGTTCACCAGCCCGATGCGGTGCGCCTCGGTCGCCGTGATGGGCTTCCCGGTCAGCATCATCCCCATCGCGACCTTGAGCGGGACGTGGCGCGGCAGACGATGCACCCCGCCAGCGGCAGCGAGCAACCCGACGCGGGGCTCCGGCAGTCCCAGCGTCGCATGCTCGGCGGCGACGATGACGTCGCACGCGATCGCCATCTCGAGCCCGCCGCCCAGGGCGAACCCGTTCACCGCCGCGATGATCGGCTTCCAGAGATCGAAGCGCAGCGTGAGGCCGCCGAAGCCGGTGCGCGGCATCCGCGGCATGCCGTGCTGCGCCGTCCACTTGAGATCGTTGCCGGCGGAGAACGCCTTGTCGCCGGCGCCGGTGAGGATGCCGACCCAGAGATCGGGATCGGCGGCGAAGTCGTTCCACGCCGCGTCCATCTCCTCGTTCGCCGCGGGATGCAGCGAGTTCATCACCTCGGGTCGCGCGATGGTGACGATCGCCGTGTGCGCTCGCTTCTCGTAGCGGATGAACTCGAAAGGCATGCGATTCCTTAGCGCAGCGCCCCACGGTTTGACAGGCACGCGAGGCCCCCGATATCGACCCCTGATGGCCCTGGAGCATCGGATCGTCAGCACGAACGGCATCCGCCTGCACTGTGTGGTCGAGGGCACCGGCCCACTCGTCGTGCTGCTGCACGGGTTCCCCGACTTCTGGTACTCGTGGCGCCATCAGATCCCGGCACTGTCGCCGCACTTCCGCGTCGTCGCACCGGACCTGCGGGGCTACAACGAGAGCGACAAGCCGGCGGGGGTGGCGGCGTACGCGATGCCCGAGCTCGTCGCCGACGTACACGGTCTGATCCGCCACTTCGGTGAGGAGCAGGCGGTGATCGTCGGGCACGACTGGGGTGGCGGCCTGGCCTGGTCGTTCGCGATGGAGCGGCCGGAGGCGACGCGGAAGCTCGTCGTGATGAACTGCCCGCACCTCGCGATCTTCCAACGCGAGCTGCAGGCGAACCCGCGCCAGCTCCTCAAGAGCTGGTACATGTTCTTCTTCCAGCTGCCGTGGCTCCCCGAGTTCCTGCTCGGGCTGGGCAGCGCCTGGCCGATCGGCAACGCCATCCGCCAATCGGCGATCCATCGTGAGGCGATCACCGACGACGACGTCCAGCGACTGCGCGACGCCGCCAGCCAGTCGGGCGCGCTGCGCAGTGCCCTCAACTACTACCGCGCCGCCTTCCGCAGCCCCGACGCACAGGCAGGACTCCCCGACTGGTTGCGCCGCTTCCTGCACGGCGACCGCCCGTTGCCGCCGCCACGCACCTCGCTCGAGGACTGGCCGAAGATCCAGGCTCCGACGATGCTCATCTGGGGCGAGCAGGACGTCGCGCTCCGGAAGGAGCTCACCTACGGCATGGAGCCGCTGTTCTCCGGCCCCTTCACGATCCGCTACATCGCCGACTCGGGACACTGGGTGCACCAGGAACAGGCGGCGCTGGTGAACCAGTACCTGCTCGAGTTCCTCGCCGACCTCATTCCGACGTCACAGGCTGCCGGCGCGGCGCCGGCCTGACGGGGCTCACGCCAGCTGCGGCGCGGCTTCCTCGCGGGCGTAGTTGGCGACCCGTTCGACGTATCCCTGCGTGATCCGCGGCAGGAACGGCTTCACGTGCGCGAAGTTGGTCGGGTCGAGCCCGGCCTTCCCGGCACGCGCCTGTGCCTGGGCGACGCGCCCCTCGCCGGCGTTGAAGGCGGCGACCGCGAACTGCCGTCGCTCCTCGGCGTCCTCGATGGGCACCGTCGAGAGACCGCGCCCGAGCTTGGCCTCCCGCCCGAAGAGATCGTGGAGGTACCGGAGGTAGCCGACCCCGAGCGCGACGTCGTCGGTCCCGGGTGGCCGATCGACCGTCCCGCGCGCAATCTTCCGCCGCATCTCGTCGGCGGTGTAGTGCGTCACCTGGAAGGTGCCGACGCTCAGCCCGTCGGCGCTGCGCGCGCGCGGGTTGAGGCTCGACTCGGCACGCGCGACCGCGACCGACAGCGCCGGCTCGACGCCCGCATGCGCCGACGCGGTGTGGATCGCCTCGACCAGCTGCTGCTTCGCCCCCTCACGCTCCGGTCGCACGACGCCAGCGAACGCGGGGGTCTCGGCGGCGGCTGCCGGCGCCTGCGGCCGCGCCAATGGCGACGGGGCCGTCGGCTGGTTGTTGCGATTGAGGCGTACCGGGGCGTCCAACCGCGTCGGGGCGGCAGGCCGTCGCACGGGCTCGATGCGGCGGACACTGGGTGCGCCACCGGTCGACGGGACACCGGTGGCGTTCGATCGCAGCCGCAGCTGCCGCATGATGTCGCGGAACGGCACGGGTGCCGGTCGGGGATGGACCCCCGATACCCCGGGGATCGGGGCCCCGATGGCGTCGCGAACGGTCGGGATCACGTGGCGGCACGGTGCAAGACGGACGCCAGCCGGCGGCCCCGTCCAGCCTGGCCCCGCCGGACGTGCCGCTGGGCAAACGTCACCGGGGGCGGCAGCTTCTGCCTCGCGCCCGTGCCGGCCCCGATGTACAACCCCCCGCCGTGTCGGCGTTCTGGGAATCCGTGTTCGGCAACGACCGCCCGGTGGAGTTCGAGATCGGACCCGGCCGCGGCGACGTGCTGATGGCCTTCGCCCGACAACGGCGCGACATCAACTTCTTCGCCGTCGAGCACGCCTCCGGCGTGGCGGCGGCCCTCGCCGAGCGCGCGCGGATATGCGGCTTCTCGAACGTCCGGGTCATCGCCGGTGACGCGCGCTGCGTCGTGGCCCGCATCCTTCCGCCCGCGTCGGTGACGGCCTACCACGTCTACTTCCCCGACCCGTGGCCGAAGACCCGCCACCGCGAGCGTCGCCTCTTCCATCACGGCGGGATGGCTCCCGCACTGGCCCGTACCCTCGTCCCCGGGGGCAGGCTCCACATCGCCACCGACCTGGAGCCGCTGTTCCAGGCGATGGTGCGCGCCATCACGGCCGGCGGCTTCGAGCGCGTCGACGAGGCGCCGCCGGCGCGTCCCGTCACGCGTTTCGAGCGCCAGTACGGCGCGAATGGCACCTGGGCCGCCAGCTTCCGCGCCACCAGCCACCCCTGAAAGGGCTGGGCTTCGGCGCCCTGGTGTTGCGGAGATGTGGCGTTTTCTACGTGCGAGTGGTGTGGGTGCGGTGGGACGTGGTCGGGACGGGCGGGCGCCGAAGCCCTACCCACCCGTGAGCAAGTCCGATGCCACCAACCACCTCGAAAGCTCCGTCCATAGGTAGGAGCGTTCGTGCGGCATCGGGCACGACTGCACGTCGCCTCTCCCTAACGGACGGTCAGTGTGCGCCCGGATCGCCGAGGCCGCAGAAGACCTCGTAGTCGATCAGGGATCTCACGCTCGGATTCTCGCCGCAGACGACGCATTTCGGATCGCGTCGCAGCTTGAGGATCCGGATGTCGCCCGTGAGCGTGTCGAAGTGCATCATCCGGCCGAGAAGCGGCTTGCCCTTGCCGAGGATGAGCTTGATCGTCTCGAGCGCCTGCACGCAGCCGACCAGCCCCGGCAGCACGCCGAGGACCCCGGCTTCGGCGCAGGACGGCGTCGATCCGGGCGGCGGCGGCTCGGGGAACATGCAGCGGTAGCAGGGACCCGTCGGCGGATGGAACACCGTGGCCTGGCCCTCGAACTGCCAGATCGCGCCATCCACCAACGGCTTGCCGAGCATGACGCAGGCATCGTTCGCCAGATAGCGCGTCGGGAAGTTGTCGCAGCCGTTCACGATGACGTCGAACGGCTCCATGATGCGGAACGCGTTCTCCGACGACAGGCGCTCCCGGAACTCGACCACCTTCACGTCCGGATTGAGCGCGTTGAGCGTCATCTTTGCCGACTCGGTCTTCGGCATGCCGATGCGGTCGTTGGTGTGCAGTATCTGGCGCTGCAGGTTCGAGAGGTCGACCGTGTCCATGTCGACGAGCCCGATCGTGCCGACACCCGCCGCGGCGAGGTAGAACGCCACCGGCGACCCCAGGCCACCCGCACCGATGCAGAGCACCTTGGCGTCGAGCAGCTTCGCCTGCCCGGCCTCACCGACCTCGGGCAGCAGGAAGTGGCGGCTGTAGCGGATCTGCTGCTCGGCGGTGAACTGCCGCTCCTCGACGATGGGCAGGCCCTGGTTCTTCCACGCGGTGTAGCCGCCGCGCATCGACACGACGTTCGAGTACCCCAGCTCGCGGAGGATGCGACCAGCGAGCAGCGAGCGCGTGCCGCCGGCACAATAGGCGACGATGGGCGTGGCGCGGTCGGGTACGGTGTCCTCGATGCGCATCTCGAGGAAGCCACGCGGGATCGACACCGCGCCGGGCAGGAACCCCTGCCGGTATTCCTCGCGCTCACGGACGTCGAGCACGACCGGCTTCTCGGAGGCTCCGATGCGGGTCTTCACCTCGTCGGGTGACACCTCGGGCACGCTCTCGCGCGCCTCGTCCATGATCTGCTGGTAGGTCCTCGCCATGTGATCACCCTTCGATGCCGTCAAACAGGTTCATGCGGTACTCGAGCCAGCCCGCGACCGCCGTGGCGTATCGCGGCGAGACCACGAGTCGGGTCAGGTGCAACATGCGCCAGAGCGGATACCGACGCGAGAGCCAGAGGGGGTCCGGGACGATGCCCAGGAAGTAGCGGACCTTCTCGGAATCGGCCCGTCGCAGCAGTCCGCGGCGCCAGAGCGCCAGCAGGATCACCGGCCCTCCGTGGAGGCGTCCTCCGCGTCGCCGTACGCCGACTGCATGTCGGTCATGAGCGCGTCGCGGCCGCGCTCCTGCAGCACCTTCGACCGCTCCATCAGGATCTGCTTGGTCTCGATGAAATCGCGCCGGTCGTATCCCCAGATGCGCGGGTGCACGTAGGTATCCATCCGGATGGCGTCGCAGGGACAGGCTTCCACGCACATGCCGCAGTAGATGCACTGCAGGGTGTCGATCTCGTAGCGCAACGGGAACTTCTCGACCTGCGGATCGGGGTGCTCGCCGGCCTCGATGTGGATGCACTTCGCCGGACAGGCGGTGGCACACAGGAAGCAGGACGTGCACCGCACCGAGTCGTCGGGCTTGAGGGTCAGCCGGTGCGAGCCGCGATAGCCGTCCGGATAGACCTTCCGCTCCTCCGGGTACTGGACCGTGACCGACGCTTTCCGATCCTTCGCCAGGCCGAAGACGTGCAACGTGTGCAGGGCCATGTTGCGGGCGAAATGACCGGCGGTGACGGCGACGCCACGCACCACTTCGGGCAGGTACAGGCGCTCGGCGAGCGAGAGTCGCGGGGGCTTCTGTTCCATGTGGCGGCGAACCTAGCACCAGGGTCGGAGCACTGCCAACGAGGCTCAGTGCGCGCGGCCGGGAGACCCTGCGGGATGGCTGCGGAGCTCCTCGAGCCGGAACTCGAGGACGTCGACGAGGCGCCGGCCGCGCTCGCTGAGCGTGGGTGCCTCGAGCAGTGCCTGCTTCTCCAGCGGGTCGACGTCGAGATGTTGCGCCAGGAAGTTCACGAACGTCTCGTCGTCGACACCGCTCTGGAGGAGGTCGCCCTCCGCCGGGGCACGTCCCAGCCGCTCGAGGTAGCGCATCACCAACGATGCGATGCTGGATCGCTCACCCGCAGCGAGCGTTCCCTGCGTCGCCGGGCGCCAGCTGACGACCGCCTCCCGGTAGGTCTGGCGCGACAGCTCACGATGGATCACGAACTCCCGCAGGCCGCGCAGGACGAGATTGAACCGTCCGTCGGGCAGCTCCTCGAGGTGCCCGATCTCGCCGACCGTGCCGACGCCGAAGATCTCCGGGTTGCCCTGGTACTGCTCCTGCCAGTCGCCGCGCAGCAGCACCATGCCGATCAGCCGCGCGCCACGAACCGCGTCACGCACCATGGCGCGGTAGCGCGGCTCGAAGACATGCAACGGGAGCGGGATGCCCGGAAACAGGACGACGTTGGGCAACGGGAACAGCGGAATGACGTCGGGCAGGCTCACGGTTCCTCCCGCTGGAGGCCGACGCGCGCGACCGGCGCGGCCTCGCAGGAAGCATTTCTATTGGCAGCGGACGCCGGGGCTGTCAACGCAACCACCGGCGCGCGCTGCCGGCGCGATCCACGGCTGGACTAGAGGCCGAGGCCCTTGACGCTCGGACGGGAGCGAATGCGATCGATCCAGGCCTGTACGGGCGCGAGCGCGGGCTCGAACTCGAAGCCGAGGCGACCGAGCACCATCATGCGCGGGGCGAACGCGGCGTCGGCGAGGGAGAACTCCTTCCCGACCAGGAAGTCGTTGCCCTCGAGCTTGTCGCGCAGGTGATACAGGCAGCGGCGGAGCTCTTCGCGTGCCTGCTCGACGCGCTGCGTGTCGCGTTCCGCTTCCGGCTTCCGGAGCTGCGCCAGGAGCATCGTGGTGGGCGGGATGAAGGAGTTGTCGCAGTAGTCCTCGAGGAGACGCACCTGGGCACGGCCCTGGGAGTCTTCCGGCATCAGCCGCGGCAGCGGATACTCTTCCTCGAGGTACTCGTTGATGATCGTGGAATCGTACACCACCTCGTCCTCGTCGACGAGAACGGGGACCTTGCCGTAGGGATTCATGCGCAGGAACTCAGGCGCCTTCTGATCCTGCTTGCGCAGGTCGACGAACACCTTTTCGAACTCGAGGTCCTTCTCGGCGAGGACCACCCGCACCTTCTGGCAGAACGGGCAATCGGGGTAGTCGTACAGTTTCAGCATGGGCGCGTCCTCCTCAAAACGGGTGGACGCTATTCCAAAACACGCGCCCTTGCAATGTTCCCGACCTAAAAAGTCGGCAATTTTGCCTATTTTTTTATGGAACGTGCGACCACGCGTGGTACGAGCTGCGCACCAGCGGACCGGCCTCGACGTGTCGGAAACCCAACGCGGACGCGCGGATACGAAGCGCGTCGAATTCTTCCGGCGGCAGGTAGCGCTCCACCGGGAGCTGCTCCGGGGATGGTCGAAGGTACTGACCGAGGGTCAGGATGTCACAGCCGACCCGACGCAGATCCTCAAATACGCCAATCAACTCCGACTCGTCCTCCCCGAGTCCGAGCATCAGGCCGGCCTTCGTCAGGGCCGAGCCGGATCGCTTCGCATGCGCGAGAAGCTCGAGGGAACGTTCGTACCGCGCTCCGGGACGGACCCGTTTGTAGAGCCGCGGCACGGTCTCGATGTTGTGGTTGAAGATGTCGATCGGCGAGGCCATCACCGTCTCCACCGAGGCGGCGTTGCCCTGGAAGTCGGGCACGAGGACCTCGACGCGACAGTCGGGACTGCGTTCCTTGACCGCCTGCGCCGTGGCGGCGAAGTGCGCGGCGCCACCGTCGGTCAGATCGTCGCGGTTCACGGACGTGACCACGACGTGACGTAGTCCGAGCCGTGCCACCGCCTCACCGACGCGACCCGGCTCCTCTGCGTCGACGATCAGCGGGCGCCCGTGCGACACCGCGCAGAAGGAGCAGTTCCGCGTACAGGTGTCGCCGAGCAGCATGAACGTCGCCGTTCGATGGCCCCAGCACTCACCGATGTTCGGACACCGCGCCTCCTCACAGACGGTGTGGAGTCCCAGCTCCTTCACCGCCGCCCGCGTCTCGACCCATCCCGGACCACCGGGAGCGCGGACCTTGAGCCACGGCGGCAGCCGACGCACGACCTCTGGCGCGGCGCTCATCGTGCATACACCTCGCTGGCCGGTGCGGCGAGCGGCACCAGCCGATCGTAGCCGAACACCGCGCGAACCTTCTCGGCCACGACGGCGGCGACGGTAGGCACGTCGTCCGGGCCGCCCTCGCAGGCCACCGACGTCATGCGGACGCCGCTGATGCCACACGGGGTGATCGCGTCGAAGCCGCGCAGGTCGCGACCGACGTTGAGCGCGAACCCGTGCCAGGTCACCCAGCGGCGCAGCCCGACCCCGATCGACGCGATCTTGCGCTGCTCCACCCAGACTCCGGTGAGCCCCTCACGGCGCGCCGCCGTGATACCGATCTCGACGAGCGCGTCGATCACCACCTGCTCGAGGCTGCGCACGTACCAGTGGACGTCGGGCTTGAGCGCACGCAGGCCGAGGATGGGGTAGCCGACGAGCTGCCCGGGCCCGTGGTACGTCACCTGCCCGCCCCGACCGACGCGTACGATCTCGACGTCGCCCGCCGCCGCAGCACCGAGATGCCGTGGATCGGCCCCGCGACCGAGCGTGTAGACCGGCGGGTGCTCGAGGAGCAGCAACGCGTCGCGACCGCCGGCGAGCCGGCGCGCGAGCAGCGTCTCCTGCCAGGCGAGGGCATCGCCGTACGGCACCCGCCCGGCCACCGCGACCTCGAGCTCCATGCCCTATATGTTCAACGCGCGCCCGGCCGCCGCAAGCGCCGCCTCACGCAACGCCTCGGCAAGGGTGGGATGCGCGTGCACGGTGTCGGCGATCTCTTCGGTGGTGGCTTCGAGGGTCCGCGCCAGCCCGGCCTCGGCGATGAGGTCGGTGACGCCCTGCCCGATCATGTGGACACCGAGGATCTCGCCGTGCCGCGCCCCGCACACCACCTTCACGAAGCCCTCGGTATGCCCCGTCGCCATCGCCTTGCCGAGCGCGCGGAACGGGAACCTCCCGACGCGCACCTCGCCGCGCTCGCGCGCCTGCGCCTCGGTCAGTCCCACCGCCGCCACCTCGGGCTCGCAGTACACGCACATGGGAATCGACGACGGGTCGAGCGCAGCGACCGCGCGTTTGCCCGCGATCACCTCGGCGACGCGCACGCCCTGCTCCGACGCCGCGTGCGCCAGCATCACCGGGCCGACGAGATCGCCGATCGCCCACACGCTCGGCACGTTGGTGCGGAGCGCCTCGTCGACGACGACGAAGCCACGCTCCACCCGCACACCAGCCTCCTCGAGCCCGAGATCCGCGCTGAGCGGCGAACGCCCGACCGCCACCAGCACCCGCTCCGCCGTCACGGCCCGGACGCCACCCTCGGCACGGACCGCGACGCTCGCCCCGGTGCCGTTGCGCGTGAGCTGCTCGAACCGATGCCCGAGCAGCACCGTGATGCCCTGGCGATGGAATGCCTTCGCCAGTGCCTCCCCGAGCTCGGGGTCCATGCCGGGCAGCAGCGTCGCCGCCAGCTCGACGACGGTGACGGCAGCGCCGAAGCTGGCGTACATGTAGGCGAACTCGACACCCACCGCGCCGCCACCGATCACCACCACCGACGCCGGCAGCCGTGGATCGGCGAGCGCCTCGCGGCTCGTCATCACCACCTCGCCGTCGACCTCGAGGCCGGGCAGCAGCCGCTCCCCGCTCCCGGTCGCCAGGAGCACGTTTCGGGCCTCGATGGGCTCGGTGGTGCCGTCGGCGCGCGTGACGATCACCCCGGTCGGTGCAAGCCGCGCGCGCCCCGTGTGGTAGGCGATGCCGTTCTTCTTCAGGAGGAACTCGACGCCCTTCGCCTGGCGATCCGCGACACCGCGGCTGCGCGCCATCACCTTCGGGAAGTCGACCGTCAGCCCCTCGGCGACGAGGCCGCGTGACGCGCCGTCGCGCATGGCGCGATAGAGGTCGGCGTCGGCCAGCAGCGCCTTCGACGGGATGCAGCCCCAGTTGCCGCACACGCCGCCGGTACGCTCCATCTCGACGACGGCCGTGCCCAGCCCGAGCTGCGCCGCGCGGATGGCCGCGACGTATCCACCGGGCCCCGCCCCGACCACCACGAGGTCGTAGCCGGCCATCAGGCGACCAGGGCGATCGGGTTCTCGAGCAGCGCCTTCAGCTCGCGCAGGAACCGGCCCGCCAGCACCCCGTCGACGACGCGATGGTCGCACGACAGCGTCACCGTCATGAGCTGCCCGGGCACGACCTGCCCCTCACGCACCACCGGCACCGCGCGCACCGCGCCGATGGCCAGGATGGCCGCCTGCGGCGGGTTCACGACCGCCGCGAAGTGCGACACCGGCAACATGCCGAGGTTCGACACCGTGAACGTGCCCCCGGAGAGATCGTCGCCCGCGAACTTCCCGGCGCGGGCACGCTCGACGAGCGCGCGCGCCTGCTGCACCAGCGCGGCCAGCGGCTCGCGATCGCAGTGGCGCAGCACCGGCACGACGAGCCCGTCGTCCACCGACGTGGCCACGCCGACGTTCACGGCCTCGTTCAGGATCATCGCGCCGTCGTCGTAGGCCGCGTTCAGCTCGGGCACGCGCGTGAGGGCCATTCCGACGGCCTTCACGACGAGGTGCGTGAAGGTGAGCCCTTCGTAGCTCCCGCCGAGCGCCGTGAGGCCGTCCTTCAGCCGCACCGCCTCGTCCATCGCGATGTCGCTGCTGGCGTAGAAGTGGGGGACCTCCTGCTTGGCCTGCGCCATCCGCTTCGCGGTGGTGCGGCGGATCTTCGACAGCTCCACCCGGCGCGTGCCCCCGTCGCCGGGCCGCGGGGACGGAGCCGCGGGACGGGTCGTCGCCGGGATCGGCGTCGACGGAGCGGCGTCGAGGTCGTGCTCGACGATGCGTCCACCCGGACCGGTGCCGGTGACGCCGCGCAGATCGATGCCGCGCTCCTCGGCGACACGCCGCGCCAGCGGCGACGCACGCACCCGCTCGGCGTCGTCCGCGGGAGGCGCCGGCCGCGGCGCCTTCACGGCGGCGATGCGCGGTCGCTCGGGTGCAGCCTTCGGCTTCGGTGGCGCGGCCTTCACCGGCTCGGCGTTGGCGGCCGGAGGCGCTGCCTCGCTCTCGTCCGGAGCCGGCGCAGGCGTCTCGACGGCTTTCGCCGCCGGCTTTGCCTCCGCCTTCGCGGCCGGCTTCGCCGCCACCGCAGTCTCACCCGCCTCGCTCAGCGTCGCGATGACCGCGCCCACCGGTGCGCTCTCCCCCTCCGCCGTGCGCACCTCGCCCAGCACGCCCTCGTCGTAGGCCTCGAGCTCCATGTTGGCCTTGTCGGTCTCGACCTCCGCCAGGATGTCGCCGATCGCGACGCGCTCGCCTGCCTGCTTGTACCACTTGATGATCTTGCCCTCCTCCATGGTGTCGGAGAGCTTCGGCATCAGCACGTCGATGGGCATGGCTCGTCCTCAGTGCGCTGCGCGCGCCGGGGCGACCGGCGGTTCCTCCCGTCCGAGCATCCGGCGAATCGTCGTGGCGACCCGCTCGGGCGACGGCAGGACCAGGGCTTCGAGGTTGGCGGCGTACGGCATCGGCACGTCGAGGTTGGTGACACGCTCGGGCGGTGCATCGAGGTCGTCGAAGCACTCGTACGTCACCCGGGTGATGACCTCCGCCGCGACGCCCGCGAACGGCCAGCCCTCCTGCACGACGACGCACCGGTGCGTCCGCCGTACCGACGCGAACACCGCCGCCTCGTCCATCGGGCGGATCGTGCGCAGGTCGAGCACCTCGAGCTCGATGCCCTCCTCGGCCAGCGTCGTCGCCGCCTTGAGCGACGTGTGCACCATCTTGCCCCACGTCACCACGGTGACGTCCGAGCCGGCGCGCTTCACGTCGGCGACCCCGAGCGGCACGACGTGCTCGCCGGCAGGGACCTCGCCCTTCGCCGAGTACATCGTCTCGCTCTCCATGAAGCAGACCGCGTCGTCGTCGCGGATCGACGCCTTCAGCAGTCCCTTGGCGTCGGCGGGCGTGGACGGGACCACCACCTTCAGCCCGGGGATGTGGGCGAAGATCGATTCGAGCGCCTGGGAGTGCTGCGCGCCGAGCGCGTGGGCGGCGCCGCCCGGGCCACGGAAGACGATCGGCATCTTGAACTGGCCGTTCGTCATGTAGCGGACCTTCGCCGCGTTGTTCACGATCTGGTCGTACGCCGTGAGCGCGAAGTTCCAGGTCATGAACTCGATGATCGGCCGCAGGCCCACCATGGCCGCTCCGATGCCGACGCCTGCGAAGCCGGTCTCGGCGATGGGCGTGTCGACGACGCGGCCCTCCCCGAAGCGTTCGAGGAGCCCTTCCGACACCTTGTAGGCCCCGTTGTAGTGCCCGACCTCCTCGCCCATCAGGAAGATGGCCTCGTCGCGCTCCATCTCCTCGAACAGCGCCTCGCGCAGCGCTTCGCGAAAGCTCAGGATGCGCGGCTCAGGCATGGACGTACTCGTCGACCGTCGACGGCTCTGGCTCCGGCGACGCTTCCGCGAACTCGACCGCGTCCTTCACCTGCGCGCGCACCTCGTCGTCGACCTGCTTGAGCGATTCCTCGCTCGCGATGCCCAGCGTCTGCATGCGCGCGCCGAGCAGCTGGATGGGATCGCGCTCCATCCACTTCTGCACCTCTTCCTTGGTGCGGTACTTGGCCGGGTCGGCCATGGAATGACCGCGGAACCGATACGTCTTGGCCTCGAGGAAGAAGGGCGCCGGCTCCTTGCGCATGCGCTCGACGGCGTGCCGCACCGCCTCGCGCATCTCGAGCACGTCGTCGCCGTTGACGATCTCGGAATCGATCGGGTAGCCGCGCGCCCGCACCGCGACGTCGTCGACGGCGAGGGTGCGGTAGAGCGGCGTGCCCATGGCGTACTGGTTGTTCTCGCAGATGAAGAGGACCGGCAGCTTCCACTGCGCCGCGAGCGCCAGCCCTTCGTGGAACGCGCCCATGTTGGCACTGCCGTCGCCGAAGAAGCAGAGCGTGATGTCGGACTCGCCACGGTAGCGCGACGCGAACGCCATGCCGGCGGCGATCGGCACGTGACCACCGACGATCGCCCAGCCGCCCATGAAGCGCTGGCGGGCGTCGAAGAGATGCATCGAGCCGCCGCGGCCGCCGACGCAGCCGGTGCCGCGGCCGTAGAGCTCGGCCATCGCGCCGCGCGCGTCGCCCGTCCGCGCCAGGTAGTGGGCGTGCTCGCGATACGTAGCGACGATGTAGTCGCTGGGTGCTGCCGCCGAGATGGCCCCGACGGCCACGGCCTCCTGCCCGATGTAGAGGTGGAGGAAGCCCCGGATCTTGCCCTGCGAGTAGGCCCGCGCCGCGGCCTCCTCGAAGCGACGACACAGGCACATCTGCCGGTAGAGATCCGTGAGCAGCGCCGCGTCCATGGCTGTCCCGGATTATAGGGGAACGTGGAACAAGGAAAAGCCGCTCACGCCGAGATCGCGATCCGTCCGCGCCCCGCCGCCTCGGCGACGGGCGCGAACGACCGTCGATGGATCGGGGACGGTCCGTGCTCGCGCAACGCCCGCAGATGCACCGCCGTCGCGTAGCCCATGTGGCGCGCGAACCCGTATGCCGGATACGCGTCGTGCATCGCCCGCATGAGCGCATCGCGGTGCACCTTCGCCACGATCGACGCCGCGGCGATCGAGCTCACGAACCCATCCCCCTTCGGATACGCGCTCTGCGGCATGGTCAGCCCGGGAATCTCGCGACCGTCGACGAGGACGAAGCCGGGCACCACGGGACCGAGCAGCTCGACCGCGCGACGCAGGGCCAGCAGTCCCGCCTGATAGATGTTGATGCGATCGATCACGTCGGGCTCGACGACCGCGATCGCCACCGCGCGCGCACGCCGGTGCACCTCCTCGGCCAGCCGCTCGCGTTGCGCCGCCGTGAGCACCTTCGAATCGGCGACGCCGTCGACCGTGGCGTCCGGGTCGAGCACCACCGCCGCCGCCACCACCGGACCGGCGAGCGGGCCCATGCCCACCTCGTCCACGCCCGCCACGTACCGGATGCCGACCCGCCAGAGCAGCCGCTCGAGATGCGGCGCCGCCGTCGCCGGTCCCCGTGTCCGCCGTCGTCCCGCCGCCATCGTCACCACCCCTCGTTCGTCCGCGGCCACGCCAGCTCGCGGAGTGCCGCCCACTTGCCGCGCCGATCCCAGCCGTCGGCGCCGTTGTACCACGCCAGCCCGATGCGTTGCGCACGGGGGCTGAGGCGCGCCACCCGGAACCACCACGCGCCACGCGGACCGTAGAACCGTGCCGCGCCCTGGCACAAGCGCGCGAGCTTCCGGCCGATGGGGCCGTCGTGCACGGCGCGCTCGTAGGCGGCGAAGCCGAAGTCGCCGCTCGCGTGCGCGGCGACGACGTGGTCGGCCGCCAGGATGCCGTACTCGAGCGCGAACGATATCCCCTCGCCCATGAGCGGATCGACGCCCGCCGCATCGCCCACGAGCAGCGCATGCGGCGACGCCATCCGCACCGTGCGGGTATAGGTGCGGATCGGAAACGCCTTCCAGCTGCCGGCGCGGGCGCCCACGCGCGCCAGCTCGTCGTCGAGCTCGACCTGCAGGCGCGCGCCATCCACGGGCGGCAGGGCATACGCGCCGACGTTGACGTGCGGCACGCCATCGATCACGCACGGGAACGCCCACGCATAGCCACGAAGCCCGCGGGCACAGCCCTGGAAGTCGAAGTCGTAGCGCCGCCGATCGTGGCCGTCCCACGTCGTGCCGTCCACCGGCACGTCGGTCATGACGGCGCGCGCCACGATGCCGCCGTCGCCCGGCACCAGCGCACGCCGGACGAGACTGCCGCTCCCGTCGGCCCCGACGACCACCGGGGCCCACCACGTCCGCGACGCCGTCTCGACGCGGATCCCGGCACCGTCCCGCACGATCGCCTTGACGCACTCGCCTTCGTGCAGCGTGACGCCGCGCTCGCGCGCCGTCCATGCGAGCGCCGCATCCAGCTCCCTGCGACGGATCACGCGGCAGAGATCGCGCCCGCGGACGTCGAGCGCCGCGCCGGGGACCGCGATGCCGGCGGCATCGACCGGCGCCGACGGAATGGCCAGCGTGACGTCGAGCTCGGCGAGGAGCGACGCTGCCTTCGGGATCAGGCCGCCGGCGCAGGTCTTGTCGCGCGGGTGCCGTGCCTTGTCGAGCAGCACGGTCCCGGCGGCGAGCCCCGGCGCCCGTTGCGCGAGACGGAGCGCCGTCGCGGCGCCCGCCGGTCCCGACCCGACGATGATGACGTCCCGCCGCTCCACCCCGCTCGCCTCCCGGCCTCAGGGGGCCAGCAGCCCCTTGCCCGGCACGTGATTCATCTCGAGACGGATCCCGTCCGGATCCTCGAACAGCACCGAGTAGTACCCGGGCGCCCACTGCGCCTCCTCGGGCGGGTGCACGATGGTCGCCCCCAGCTCGACGAGCAGCCCGTGCAGCGCATCCACGTCCGCCCGCTCGCGCGCACGGAAGCAGACGTGGTGCAGGCCGACGCGCGTCTGCACGAAGGGAGCGGTGCCGTGCGCCGGATCGCCGCGCACGATGCCGACCGCGGTGCGCCCGCCGACGCAGTAGAGCATCTCGTCGGTGCGCATCACGGGCACGAGACCGAGGAACGGGAGCAGGCGATCGTAGAACGGCAGGCAGGCGTCGAAATTGGCGACGCTGAGCATGACGTGCGCGATCCCGTTGATCTCCATGGTTTTGCGCATCGCATGCTCGAAGCGCCGGCGCAATCGTCGGCGCTCAGAGCTCCCAGCGCAGCGGCAGGCGGGGATCCGGGGCGTAGCAGCAGAACGCGCCGGTGCGCAGCGTTGCCGTCAGGTGCTGGCCCAACGCCGGATGCACGGCGGCGATGCGGTCCACCGCGCGGGTGATGGCGCGCGTCACGTTCACCCGCGCCCGCTCCGACGCCGCACCGGTCCGGCGTGACGCGGTGGCACCCTGCACGCGCCCCGCGAGCTCGGTCGAGAGCTCCTCGATGCGCGCCGCCGCCTGCTCGGCACGGCCGGCGTCGTTGAACTCCTCCGCCTCGGCGAGCTCCTCGCGCAGATCGGCCAGGCGGCGCGCGTAGGCTTCCCGCGCCGCGCCGTCCAGCACGCCACCGGCCGCGTCGTCGTCGCCACCTTCGAGATCGAGCGCATGGAACTCGCGTTCGGGGTGCGCCAGCAGCGTCGCCAGATAGCCGAGCCCGCGCGCGTCTCGCAGTCGTGCCTCGCGGCCCTCGAGGGTGACGATCCAGCCCTCGGCGTCGCGCCGCAGGACAGCCGTCGTCATCGTGCCCGCGCCGACGGGCGCCGCCTCGGGCACCGGGACGTCGTCGATGCGCGCGGCCAGCGCGTGCATCCCGAGCGCCTCCGCCGTGGCGCGCGCCCCCGCCGTGAGCGCCGCCGCCTCGTCGACGTCGCCTGCGCCACCCCGCTGGCGCAGGACCCGCGCCAGCGCCAGCTGCGTGCGCACGACGAACGGTCGCGCGCCGATCGCCTCGTTCATCTCGAGCGCGCGCCGGAGCCGCGTCACCGCGTCGTCGACCCGTCCGAGCAGGGCGGCCAGGATTCCGACCCCGTGCCCGGCGGATCCGTAGCACGCCGCCGACATGGCGATCACCGCGTAGCGCTCCGCGTGCGGCGCCAGCAGGGCATGCAACCACTCCGCCCGCTCGCGGTCGCCGAACCGGACGACGACCTCCGCCAGCTGCAACAGGGCCGGGATGAGGTTTCCGTCACGCGGAAGGTCGGCGAACCGGCGCGCCGCCAGCTGATCGACGACGGCACGCGCCTTCGCCTCCTGGCCGGTCTCGGCGTAGAGCAACGCCAGGCCGCAGCGCCAGATCGGCACGGCGGGAAAGCTCTGCCCGAACAGGACGAGCGGCGCTTCCAGCTCCTCCACGCCGCCGACGTCGCGCAGGCGCTGGAACGTCTGCACGCAATAGAACTGTGACGGGACGCCGAGCTGCCCCTCGGGACGGATCGCGAGCGCCTCGCCCGCGAGACGGCCGCCGTCGTCGTAGCGACCGGCCATCAGCGCCCGGGCCGCCCGGATGAGCCGCGCGTGCCAGAGATAGGTGCGCGCCCGCTGCGCCTCGGCACCGCGCGCGATGCGCTCGAGCTCGCGGTCGGCCACGGCGAGGTCGCCGGCCTCGAGCGCACACTCGACCCGCCAGACGCGCGCCTCGAGGACCAGCTCGGGATGCGCCGCCAGCGCCGCCGCCTCGTCGAGGAGGGCGCTGCGCTCGGCCAACGCGACGTCGGGGCCCCACTGCGTCAGCTGGCGCACGATGAGCGCCATGCACACCGCTCCCGCATCGCCGCTGGCCCGGGCGCGCTCGAGCGACGAGCGGCTGAGCGCATCACGACGCGCCACCTCGTCGGAGAAGTACAACGCGATCGCGAGCCGGCCCTCGAGCGTCGCGTGCAGCGCGGCGTAGTCGGGCGACAGCGTCGCGCGCGCCTGCTCGAGCAGCCCGACGAGCGTCGCGTCGACCACGCCGGGCTCGGTCGTCGCCCAGCCGTACCCGAGCGCCGCCATCGTCAGCGACTCGGCGTCGCCGAGCGCACGGGCGCGATTGGCCGCGTCGGCGAACACCTCCCGCGCCTTCGCGCGCGCCCCCGCGGCGTAGTGCGCGTTGCCGAGCTCGAGCCGCAGGCTCAGCTGCCGGCGTTCGTCGGGCGGCTCGAGCGCGAAGCACTGCAGCGCGCGATCGAAGTGCTCGACGGCTTCCTCGTAGGCGAGCGTCGCGGTGGCCTCGCGCGCGGCACGCAGCGCGTACTCGCCGGCCTTGCCGGCCTCGCCGAGGCGTGCGGCGTGGTAGAAGTGATGCGCGAGCTCGCCGAGGGGTGGGCCCCCGTCGCCGACGCCCTGCGCCTCGAGCGCCAGGGCCACCTGACGGTGCGTCTGCGCACGGGCCGCGGGCGGGAGATCGCCGTACAGGGTCTCGCGGATGAGCGCGTGCGCGAAGCGATAGCGCCCGAGCGTGCCACGAACCTCCGCGACGATGCGCGCGTCGGCGGCGACCGCCAGCCGTTCGAGCACCCACGCGGCCGAGCGTTCACACGCCGTCTGCAACGCCGCCAGCTCGAACTCGCGGCCCATGACCGCGGCCAGCGTGAGCAGACGGCGATCTTCGGGGCCGAGGGGTGC
This sequence comes from uncultured Binatia bacterium (SeqCode), assembly GCA_964404165.1. Lineage (GTDB taxonomy): Bacteria > Desulfobacterota > Binatia > DP-6 > DP-6 > DASYLJ01. Next base: position 60,344 of record CAYOIZ010000039.1, read on the forward strand.
GAGATGCCGTCGGATGGCGGTGCGCACCTCTTCCGGCAGACGGATCGTCGGTCCGAGACCGTCGGCGTCGAGACCCCCCTCGGCACCGAGCATCCGCACCAGCTCGTCGAGGAAGAACGGATTGCCCTCGGTGGTGCGGTGCAGGTCGTCGACGAGCGCCTCCGACGCCGCCACCCCGGCGGTGGCGCGGATGAAGGCGCCGACGTCACCGGCGCGCAGGCCGCGCAACGTCACCCGCAGGCTGATGCGCGCGAGGTCGGCGAGCGCGCCGGGGACGCGCCCCATCTCCTGCTCGCGATAGGTGCCGACGACGAGCATGCGCACGCCACGCAGGTCGGGCGCGATCGCCTGCAGCAGGAGCAGCGACCCCGGATCGGCCCAGTGCAGATCGTCGAGCACGAGGACCAGGGGCGTGCGCGCGGCCACCCGGCGCAGGAATGCCGCCACGCTCTCGAAGACGCGGAAGCGGTTCTCGGTGGGATCGAGCCCGTGCAGGCCCTCCAGATCGGGCAACCGCTCGCGCACCGCCGGCACGACCCGCGCGACGTCCGCCGCCCCCGCGCCCAGGTCGGTGCGGAGGGTGGTGGCGTCGCTGGCGTAGACGTGGGTGCGCAGCGCCTGCGCCCACGGCCAGTACGCGGGCGCACCCTCCTGCTCGGGGCAGCGTCCCCACAGGACACGATCCGCCGGCAGGCCCGAACGCGCGACCAGCTCCTCGGCCGTGCGGGTCTTACCGATGCCGCCGTCGCCGACGAGCGTCACCAGACGGCCGCTGCCCGCGAGCGCGTCCCGCAGACACGACTGCAGCATCCGCAGCTCGTCGTCTCGACCGACGAACGTGCCGCTCGTGGTGGACGACGATGCGCTGCTGTGGGCTGAGACCGACACCTCGATCGACGCGACCGCGTCGCGGCATTTCTAGAGCCCCCGATGCCGGAGGGTCAACATGAATCGGACCCTGGCGTGCGCCGCAACGGCGCGCTACCAGGGCGCGCGTGCCCACGCTGAGCCTCCTCGCCGCCGCCGTCATCTTCTCGACCGGTGGCCTCGCCATCAAGCTCAGCGGGCTGCCCGCCTGGCAGATCGTCTTCGGACGCTCGGCGATCGCCGTCGCCACGCTCCTCGCACTCCTCCCCGAGGCACGGCGCGGCTGGACGGTGGCCGCGATCGTGGCTGCCGTCCCCTACGCCGCCACCATGACGCTCTTCGTGCTCTCCACGCGTCTCACCACCGCCGCCAACGCGATCGTCCTGCAGTCGACGGCCCCGCTCTACCTGCTCCTCCTCGGCCCGTGGCTCCTCGACGAGCCGGTGCGACGCCGCGACCTCGGCTTCCTCGTCGTGATGCTGGTCGGGGTGGCTCTCGTGACCCTCGACGGCGACACGATCGCGCCGAGCGCGCCCAGCCCGACGCTCGGCAACCTGATCGCGCTCCTGAGCGGTCTGGCCTGGGCGTTCACCATCCTGATGCTGCGCCGCCTGGCCCGGGCACAGCCTGGGCCGCCGGCCGCGACCCTCGTCATCGGCAACCTGCTGACGTGTCTCGTGGCGGCGCCCATGGCACTGCCCATGGGCGCGATGCCCATGCGGGACGGCCTCCCCCTCCTCTATCTGGGAACCGTGCAGATCCCCGTGGCGTATCTGTTGTTCGCGCGCGGGGTCCGCAGCGTCCCGGCGCTGACGACGTCCCTCCTCATGCTGCTCGAGCCGGTGCTGAATCCGCTCTGGGTCTGGCTGTTGCACGGCGAGCGTCCCGGCCCCACCGCCCTGGTCGGCGGCGCGCTCGTGCTCGTGGCGACGGCCGTGCGTGCCGTCCAGACCACGAGCACCCGATGACGCCGGCGCCTCCCATGACCGCGCGCGCCATCGGCCGCGTGCTCCGCCGGCTACAAGCGTGCGTGCCCGACTGGAACACGACGGCGCTCGCCGCCATCGCCGAGCAGACCGGCCGCGATCCGTTCCGCATCCTCATCGCCTGCCTCCTGTCGTTGCGCACGAAGGACGAGACCACGGGTCCGGCCGCGGCCCGGCTGTTCGCGCTGGCGGACACGCCGGCGGCCCTCGCCGCACTCCCGCGCCGCACCATCGCGCGCGCGATCTTCCCGGTCGGCTTCTACCGCACCAAGGCCGGCGGGCTGCAGCGCGTCTGTCGCGAGCTGCTCGCGCGCCACGACGGCCAGGTGCCGTCGGACCTCGACGCCTTGCTCGCCCTCCACGGCGTCGGCCGCAAGACGGCGAACCTGGTGGTCACGTTCGGCTTCGGCCTCCCGGGCATCTGCGTCGACACGCACGTGCACCGCATCACGAACCGCCTCGGCTTCGTCGTCACCGACACGCCCGACGAGACCGAGCAGATGCTGCGCACGCGCCTGCCGCGCCGGCACTGGATCGGCCTCAACGACCTGCTGGTGGCCTTCGGACAGAACCTCTGCCACCCGACGTCACCGCACTGCTCGCGCTGCCCGGTGGCGACGCTCTGCCACCGCGTCGGCGTGACGCGCGCGCGCTGAGCCTACTGGCTCATGTGCCAGCCGCCGTTCGGCGACAGCACCTGTCCGGTGACGAAGCGGGCCTCGTCGCTGGCGAGGTAGACCGCCGCCCAGGCGATGTCGTCGGGCTCGCCGAAGCGCCCCATCGGCGTCTGCGCTTCGAGGAACGGGCGGATGGCACCGAGTCCCGACGTCATGTCGCTCTCGATGTAGCCGGGCGCGATCGCGTTGACGCGGATGTTGCGCGTGACCACCTCGCGCGCCAGCGCGCGCGTGAACCCGAGGATGCCGGCCTTCGCCGCGCAGTACGCCGGCGCACCGAGCCCGCCGGACGTCCCCATGATCGACCCCATGTTGATGATGCAGCCCGCGTCCTGCGCCGCCATCAGCCGCAGCGCCTCGCGACTGCAGAAGAACGTGCCGTCGAGATGGACCGCGAGCACGCGGTGCCACGTCTCGTCGGGCAGGGTCATCGTGATGTCGACGTGCGTCGTGATGGGACCGCCCGCCGCCCGCTCCGCCACCTGTTGCGCCAACACGGCGCCGAGCGCGGTCACGGCATCGGGCGTGCTCTCGACCCCCGAGATCCCGGCGTTGTTGACGAGGATGTCGAGCCGGCCATGGCGACGCTCGACCTCGGCGAACATCGCGCGCACGGCGCCGGCGTTCGCGACGTCGGCGACCAGCACGCCGTGCTCCGGGGCGAGATCGTTCACGAGGACCGTCGCACCCTCCTCCCGGAAGCGACGCGCGATCGCCGCGCCGAGCCCGCGCGCACCACCGGTCACCAATGCGATCCTGCCTGCGAGTCGATTCATGCGGCCTGCATAGCGCACGCCGGCGCGGCGGCGCCATGCGTCCAGCCGCTCACCTGCAGGGGATCGCCGAGCGGGGCGCTTCTCGACCAGGAGCCCGACCGTAGACCATGCCGTGGGTCGGGACTCGTCCGAGCGCGTGTGGCGACACGTCGCTGGCGACCACGCCAGCGCCGCCGGCGAAGCCGGCGCGACATACGCTCCGATCGCCTGACGCCGCCTCGCCGAGTGCGTGGACCGCAGCCGTCCGGCGGTCCGGACCACGCGTGCTTCCCATGGAGCGCCGGCTTCGCCGGCCGCGACACCCAGGTCGCGCGGGACGGGTCGCTCCACGCTCGCCGTCTTCTCCGACCCAAGACATGGTCTTGGGTCGCGCTACTCGATCGCGCGCGGGCGCAGCGTGGCGCGCACCCAGTCGATGATGTCCGGCGTCGTGGCGCCCGGGGTGAAGATCTGGGCGACGCCGGCGGCGAGGAGCGCCGGCCGGTCGTCGTCGGGGATTATGCCGCCGCCGAAGACCGGGATGTCGCCGCCGCCGCGCGCACGCAGCTCGTCGAGCACGGCAGGAAACAGCGTCATGTGGGCGCCCGAGAGGATCGACAGCCCGACCGCGTCAACGTCTTCCTGGACCGCCGCCTCGGCGATCATCTCGGGCGTCTGGTGCAGTCCGGTGTAGATCACCTCGAAGCCGGCGTCGCGCAGCGCCCGCGCGATGATCTTCGCGCCACGATCGTGGCCGTCGAGGCCCGGCTTGGCGACGAGGATGCGGAGCGGCCGCGTGCTCATAGCCAGGCGGGATCCCGGTACTGCCCGAACACCTCGCGGTAGACGTCGGAGATCTCGCCGACGGTGCACATGGCCTTCACCGCGGCGACCAGCGGCGGCATGAGATTCTCGTCCGACGCCGCCGCCTCGCGCACCCGCGCCAACGCCTCGCGCGCCGCCACCGCGTTGCGCTCGCGCTTCACGCGGCGCACGCGATCGGACTGCTTGCCCTCGAGCTCGAGCGGCACGCGCAACAGATCGAGCGGTCGCTCCTCCGGCACCTGGTAGCGGTTCATGCCGACGACCGTCTTCTCGCCGCGGTCGACCTGCTGCTGATAGACCCACGCCGCCTCGGAGATCTCCTTCTGCGGGTAGCCCAGCTCGATGGCGCGGATCATGCCCCCGAGCTCGTCGATGCGGTCGATGTATGCGCGCGCCTCCTGCTCCATGCGATCGGTGAGCGCCTCGATGGCCCAGCTACCGCCGAGCGGATCGACCACGTTCGTGACGCCGCTCTCCTCGGCGATGATCTGCTGCGTGCGCAGCGCCACCATGACCGCCTGCTCCGACGGCAGTGCGAGCGTCTCGTCGAGCGAGTTGGTGTGGAGCGACTGCACGCCGCCCAGCACGCCAGCGAGCGCCTGCACCGCGACGCGCACGACGTTGTTGAGCGGCTGCTGCGCCGTGAGCGACGCGCCCGCCGTCTGCGCGTGCGTGCGCAGCGTCATCGAGCGCGGATCTTTCGCGCCGAAACGATCGCGCATGTAGGTGGCCCAGAGCCGGCGCGCGGCGCGCAGCTTCGCGATCTCTTCGAGGAAGTCGTTGTGCAGGTTGAAGAAGAACGACAGCCGCGGCGCGAAGTCGTCGACGGCGAGGCCGCGGTCGATGGATGCCTGCACGTAGGCGAGCCCGTCGGCGAGGGTGAAGGCGAGCTCCTGCACCGCCGTCGAGCCGGC
>CAYOIZ010000040.1:0-62599 GCA_964404165.1 uncultured Binatia bacterium (SeqCode)
GTGGCACCCCACGCCGACGCGCTGCTCGCGCACGTCGACGACGACGCCCCGCGGGTGCGGGCGGCGGTCGTCCGCGTCATCGGGCGGCTCCGGCTGGAACGACACCTGCGCGCGGCCGTCGCCCGCCTCGGCGCGGACGACGCGGCCGAGGCCGCCGCCGCGCGCGACGCCGTGTGCGCGTTCGGTCCGGCGGCCATCCAACCCCTGCTCGACGGGCTCGCCTTCGGGGGCCGCGCCATCCACGACGCCGCCCTGCCGATCCTGCACGACATGCATCTCGACGCGCGGACCCTGCGCGGGCTGGTGACGCAGGAGGTGCGCGAGGTGCAGACGGCGATCCTGCAGTACGGGGCCCTCGCCGGTGGCCCCGTGCCCGAGCTGGTGCTGCTGCGCCTCTCCGAGCGCATCGACGAGGGCATCCACACGATCCTGCTCCTGTTCGCCGTCCTGTTCCGCGAGGATCGCATCGCCGAGATCGGTCTCGTGCTGGTCCGCGCGCGGGATCGGCGGACGCGGGCGGTGCTCGCCGAGGCGCTCGACGCGCTCCTGCCCGAGGCCGAGCGCGCGGTCGTCGTGCCGTTGCTGGAGGACGCCGGCGTGCCCGGTGCCGCGGACGCCGCCGCCCGTGCGCTCGGGCGCGCGACGCCGTCGTTCGAGGGTGCCCTGGTGGAGCTCCGGCACGACGCCGATCCCCTGCTGCGCGCGCTGCTGGCCGCTCCGGCGGAATCGCGCGATGATCCCGCCGTGCTGAGCCACGTCGACATCATCCTGCGCCTGCGCGGCCTCGACCTGTTCGCGGAGCTCACCACCCGCCATCTGGCCGAGCTGGCCCGCCTCGTGCGCGAGGAGGCGTACGACGCCGGCGACGCCATCGTGCGCGAGGAGGAGTTCGGCGATCAGATGTACGTGATCGTCGCCGGCGAGGTGGCCATCCGGCGTGAGGAGCGCACGCTGGCCACGTTGGGACCGGGCGAGTTCTTCGGCGAGATGTCGCTCTTCGACGGCGAGACCCGCTCCGCGACCGCCGCGGCCGTGACCGCCGTCCGCGTCATGCGCCTCGATCGGCACGATCTCCTCCACGTCATGGAGGAGCATCCGGGGATCGCGATCGCCGTCTGTCAGACGCTGTCGCGCCGGGTCCGCGACCTGATCGAGAAGACGCGCGCACCGCGACCCGTCTGAGCACGCCGAGCATGGCGCGACGATTCCCGCGCGACAGGAAGCACGCATGGGCTCCACCCACCGCTCCACGGCTGCAGGTGTCGGCGTGAGGCGATCGGAGCAGTATGGTGCGCCGGCTTCGCCGGCCGCACCAAGGTGGTCGCAACCTCCCCGTCGCCCCGCACTCGCGTCCCTCCCGACCCAAGACATGGTCTTGGGTCGCGCTCTTAGAGGCCCGGGAACGGATAGCGCACGCTCACCTTGCGTAGCTCCTGCGCGAACGGGATGTCGACGAGCTGGTAGAATTGGACGGTTTCGGGCTCGTAGGCCGCCTCGTAGAGCGCGATGTCGGTGTACTGCGTGCCGTCGGCGGCGGCGCGATCGATGAAGCGGCCGTCGCGCACGACGGCGAAGCGGCCGCGATCGTCGGGGTCGTAGCCGAGCTCGCCGGCGTAGAGCCACTCGTAGTAGGCGTGACGCTCGTCGGCGACGCGGAGCTGGTCGGGCCGGTTGTCCGTGAGCGCGTACGCGATGAAGTAGCGCACGCCCATCACCTCGGGCGTCAGGTCGCCGTCGATGTCGAAGACGTCGTAGCGCGGGGCGGCGTTCAGGAAGAGGTCGACCTCGTAGAGCCGCGCCGTCTCCGACGGCAGCATCTGGCGCAGCTCGGCGATGTGGCCGGCGTTGAGATGCGTGCAGCCGTGCGACATCGGGCCGCGCGACAGGAGCCACAGGTAGCGGAACGGCGTACCGTCGCGGCTGCCGCGGTCGACGGTCTTCCACGCCGACGGCAGGAAGGGCGTCTTCGCCGGTTCCATCTGCCACCACAGCGTGTGGATGGCGTCGTGCATGCGCGGGCCGATGTGGATGTAGGGGATCCACGGCGCATAGCTGTAGACGGTGTCGGTGGGGACGTGGTCGACGGTGAGGGTGCGCTGGTGCGTCGTCAGGGCGCGCCGGCCGGTGGTGGGATACGCCGGGATCTGGCGGCCGTGGTACGGCGTCGTGTCGTTCAGCGTGCCCACCGGATGGATCGCCGTGAACTCGACGAACGAGATCATTCCGTCGTGGACGGGGTAGAGACCGTGCGTGGCGGCGTCGAGCAGCGCCACCCAGTCGGCGCGCAGCGCGGACGGATCGGCGGGGCAGCGTGCGACGAGCGCATCGAGCCGTGCGGCGACGGCGGGCGACATGGTGTCGAGGTGCAGGCGCGTCGGCAGCAGCAGGTTCACCAGCTCGAGCCGACGCTCGGTGTCCATGCCGCGGTGATCGTCGGGGCGAACCTGCGCCGCCCAGCGGCGCACGACCTCGTCGAGGGGCATGCGGATGCGGAACACGCGGCCCGGTGCGAGCCGCTCGAGCAGGCGCAGGTTGCGCTCGCGGACCTCGGCGGGATCGAGGTGCGCTTCCTCGGCGACGAGCCGGTCGAGCTGGATCTCGGCGAGGGTGTGCTCGAAGTCCTCGAAGCCGCGGTTCTGGGTCAGCTCGAGACGGCCGCCCGCGATCAGCGACCGGTAGCTGCGCGCGCGCGCCTGCAGATCGCGTGCGTACTCCTGCAGCACGGCGTCGGACAGCACGATCGTGACGCGCAGCTGGTTGCCGCGGCCGAGGTGCATGTGGATGCGCTCGGGGTCGGGCATGCGCGGTGCGAAGCCGGTGTAGAAGTACGGCTCGTAGCGATCGTAGTAGACGCCGAACTGCGGCGGCTCCGCGAGCAGCTCGCCCGCACGCGCATGCGCCGGCAGCACGACCGCGGCTGTGAGCAGCGCCGCGCCGACGAGGGCCCTCACTTGAGCAGCAACCGGGCGCGATTCGTCACGTGCCCGGCCCCGATCTTGCGGAGCTCGCGGTTCAGCTCGAAGCCCGCGGGGCTGTCGAACGACGCCGGCTTCACCGTGTAGAACTGGATCGCCTCGGGCGTGAAGGTCGGCTCGTAGAGCGGCGCCTCGGGCACCACCTGCGCCTCCACCGCCTTGCGGCCGTCGAAGCGGCAGACCGGAACGCCCTTGATGCGCGTCCTGCCCGGCTCGGCCAGCTCGACGCGGTCGCCGTAGAGCCAACGGTAGTAGGGCTCGCGGCGATTGCTGACGTAGGCCTTCACCGGCGTGTGCTCGTTGCTCTTGTAGGCGAGGTAGTACTGCACGCCCATCACCTCGGGGGTGCCGTCGCCGTCGACGTCGAAGAGGTCGAAGCACTGCGGCAGGTTGCGGTACGAGACGACGCGCACCATCCCCTCGTCCTCGCTCGGCACGATCTGGCGCAGCTCGCTCATGTGGCCCGAGGCGAGCCGCGTGCAGCCGTGCGACGTCGGGCCGCGGCTGATGATCCACAGGTTCTGGTACGGCTTGCCGCTGCGCTCGCCGGCCACCTTGCGCCACGCCGCGGGCAGGAAGGGCGTGGAGCCGAGCTCGCAGCGCACGCCGGCGTTGTGGAACGCGTTGTACGAGATGCCGCCGGCGTACTGGTAGCCGAGGAGCGTGATGAAGCCGTAGCCGGGGTTCAGCGAGAGGTAGTCGACCATGCCGGTCTGGCCGCGGCCCTTCTCGCGCCGGATCAGTGGCCAGATGCCGGTGACGCCGAACTCGGGGATGCGCTCGCCCTGGTAGGTCGTGGTGCCCTCCACCGTGCCCGCCGGGTAGATCGCGGTGAACTCGACCGCCTCGACGTTGCTCCCGACGACGCGATAGTGGCCGCCGGTGGCGGCGTCGAGGACGGCGAGCGCCGCGTCGCGGAACGCCGGCGTCGTCGGGCCGCCCTGGCCCGCGGCCTCGACGGCGCGGGTGAGCGCCGCCTCGACGGTGGGCGACAGGTCGGTGACGTCGACGCGGCCGGGCAGGATCGCGTTGACTGCATCGAGGCGTGCCGTCGGCGACGCGAGCCCGCCGGCGAGCAGGGCGTGCCACCGCGCCAGGATGCCGTCGACGGGCATCGTGATGCGGAACACGCGCTCGGGGTTGAGACGCGCCATGGCGTCCACGGTCTTCTGCCGGAACGCGTCGGGTGCCATGGACGCCCGCGCCGCGAGCGTGTCGGCGACGCCGGCCTCGTCGAGCGCCTTGGTGAAGCGCTCGTAGCTCGAGTTCGTGCTGAGCTGGATGACCCCGGCGTCGATCATCTCCTGGTACGTCTTGCGGCGCAGCGCGAGATCGTCGAGGTAGGCGTCGAGCTCGGGCTCGCCCAACACGACGGTGACCCGCACCTGGTTGCCGCGCGACAGCTCGATGTGGAGGCGCGACGGGTCCTGCGTGCGCGGTGCGAAGCCGGCGTAGAAGGAGGGCTCGTACCAGTGGAAGTAGACGCCCTGCGGCGGCTCGCTGCCGTCCCAGGTGGTCTCCGATGCCTCGAGTGCGGCGCGGACGGGCGCCGCCACCAGCACCATCGCGAGCACGAGCAGTGCCTGCAGCGGACGCATCATCATCGCAGCATCTCCTTCATCGACAGCGTCTGTGCGCCGTTCGTCCGGCTGTCGCCGTCGAGCGGCGCCAGCGCCGGAATGTTCTTCAACTGATCGTTGCCGAGGAACGGACGGCACTGGAAGAGCCAGAGCTTCCCGCCGACGAAGCCGAACTCGATGTCCCACGGCTTCGGCTTGCCCGTCGCGTCCAGCACGGGGGTGAACGTCTTCTGGATGGTCTGCCCGGCTTCGACCAGTGACGCCAGCTCCCTCGGCTCGAGCACCGTGTCGCGGCCCGTCGACGGCACGATGCCGCTGCCGCCCCCGGGCAGGAGCGCGTTGCGATACGGTGACTTGAACAGGGTGACGACCTCGACGTCGTTCGGCGACCACAGCAGCGTCTCGGCCGAGGTGCCGTCGACGGCGCCGCCGACGCCTTCCGACGTCGCCACCAGCATCTTGCCGGGCTCGCTGTTGTTGGGGTCGGCGGTGACGAGCACGCCCGACTTCTCCGACGGCACCGCCTCCAGGATGACCACCGAGCTCAGCACCCAGAGCGGATCGTCGATCAGCGTCTGGCGCCACGAGAACGAGCGGAACTCGAACGGCGACGCCCACACCTCGCGCAGGCCGGAATAGATGTCGTCGAGCGACTTGCGGTTGAAGACCGTCAGGTTCAGGCCCGCGCCGTTGAAGTTGTCGAGGTCCTCGACGTTGGTGTCGCTGCGCACGAAGCAGCCGACGGTCTGATCACTGCCGGTGAGCAGCCCCGCCTCGTCGAGCCCCTGGCGGATCGCGTCGCGGAGCGCCGGCTGGAGCGGGGTCTCGCGGATGGAGTTGCGGACGATCTCGAGGCGCGGGCCGATCCATGCCGCGAGGTCCTTCTCGCTCGTCTTCTTCGGCACCAGGACGTCGAAGAACTCCTTGTACGTGCGCTCGACGAAGCCGGGCAGCGGCTCGCCCGGCGTCGCGAGCCCGGCGGTGCGGAGCGGCTCGGGCACGAGGACCGTCGCCGCCTGATAGTGGTCGTAGTAGGCGCCGAACGGGATGACGATGCCGCGCGCCACGTGGTCGGGGAAGGTGTGCTTCAGCTCGCCCAGGAACGCCGCCTTCGGCCCGCAGAAGCGGCCCGAATCGGCGCGACGGACCTGGCGCAGGTCGATCGGCATCCGCTTGCTCAGATCGATCTTCGCCCGGTCGATGTGGAGCTTCGGGCCGCGCGACTCGAGCTCGCCCGAGCTGCTGCGCGCCTCGTTGCGCGTGTACTCGGCGTAGATGAGGCGGTCCTGCGCGGTCATCGCGTCGGCGTCCTTCACGATGACGCGGCCGCCGGGCGTGACGATGAGGAAGACCTGCTTGCCGTCGTGGGGTGCGACGCGCTGGTAGGCCGCGGCGCCGAGGACGACGTTCGGGATGCCGAGGGCGCGTGCGAGCAGCTGCACGTGCGACAGCACGTTGCCCTCGCCCTGCGTCAGGATGCCGGCGGCGGGGTCGAGATCGGCGGGCGTCTCGCGCAGGGCCACGATCTCGTCGCGCGTGTACTGGGCGTCCTTCGGATCGACGCGCAGGCGGCCGAGCGCGAGCCCGGGGTTGAGCGCGCGTACGCCGGTGTCGGTCGCAGCGCCGAACAGGTCGTGCGTGACGCGATCGGAGCCGGCGGCGAAGTCGTCGAGCCGTCCCGCCACCTGCGCGTAGATCAGCAGCGGCGAGCTGCGCAGGACGTCGTCGCGCAGCGTCGCGGTCTGCGGCAGCAGCAGCGTCCACGGCGCCGCCACCTCGGCGAAGGAAAGCTCGACGTTCGCCTGCGCCCACTCGACGACGCGCTCGGCGCGCCGCAGCGAGCGGATGAACTGCTCGCGCGTCGGCGACTTCATGTCCTCGAGCTGCTCGATGGCCTCGTTCGCCGCCTCGCGCTCGCGGGCGTTGAGGAGCCCGGCGCCGTAGCCGGCGTCGGTCAGGGCACCGAGGAGCTGCAGCGTCTGCTCGACGCTGAGACCGAGATCGTTGTCGAGGAGGCGGCTGCCGCGGCTCTGGATGACCTGCGCGGAGGCGATGGCGAGGTCGATGAGGCGACGGCCGTCGGCGGGGCTGGCCGATTTCGCGGTCACGGTCTCGCGCGCGAAGACCATCACCTTGGCGAGTGCCGTGATCGCGGCCACCGGATCGGCGTCGGCGGCGGGCATGAGCGCCTGCACCTTCGCGCGCAGCGTCGCGTCCTGGATCTCGGCGACCTGGCCGCCGAGCGCGCTCTCGTCGAGCGAGGTGAGCTTGGAGATCTCGACGATGATCTCGTCGACCTGCTTGCGGATCGTGCCCGAGGCGCCGTCGCGATAGACGACGAGCTGCGGGATGAGCCCGGCCGAGAGCTGGTTGTGCACCGCGTCCCGCAGCGGCTTGAATGCCTTGTCGGCCGCCTGCACGCGCACCGCCATCTCGCGTACCTTGACGATCTGGCCGAGCTCGGCGCGCAGGAAGAAGCGGCGCTGCAGCTCGTAGGCGAGCAGGTAGTGCCGGGCAGGGTCGAACTCCGGCGCCGAGAGATAGCGTTCGAAGAACTTCGGCTGCGCGGGCGCCTCGTACTCGGCACCGGACAACCCGCCGAACGAGCGCATCTGCGCCAGCTTGTGCTTCGGGTTGGTCTCCGTGAAGTACTTCTCGAGGATGTAGCCGCGCACCAGGTCGTTGTGGTCGGGGAACGAGTCCCAGATGTACAGATCGCGCGCGAAGACGTTGGCGATCCACATGCGCTGCTGTCCGAGCGCCTCCGCCCAGGGCTGGCGATAGGCGGCGCAGAAGGCCGGGTTCGCGCAGGGCTGGGCGATGCGCGTGCCGACCATCACCGGCAGCTTGCGGCCGTCGCACACGCAGAAGTTCTCGGTGTAGGGACCCTTCAGCTTCGAGTTGCAGAGCGCGAAGTTGTCGCGCAGCGACTTCTGCTGCTGTGCCGTCAGCGCCGGCGGGCGGAACGCGCTCGCCGCCGTCGGCAGCACGAGCAACACGGCGAGCACTCCGGCGAGCGTGCCGGTCCTCTGGGCGATCTCTCGTGGCACGCGGCCTCCCTTCACGACGGCGCACCATTCCGCAGGCGCGGAGCGAGGGCAAGGCCGCGCCCGTGGCGCTCGACCGTCGCCCGGCCGCCCGCTAGAGGATGCCACGATGCGAAGGACACGGTGGTCGGCTCTGGCCCTCGGGGGATGCCTGGCGTCGTTGCTGCTGGGTGCCGGCGCGGGCGCCCGGGCCGACGACGGGCCGCCGCCGCCCGCGGCCGCGCGGGACTGGCTGTCGCGGGTAGAGGCGTCGCCCTGGCTGCAGGCGCTGCTGGATCGGAGCATCGCGACGCTCGAGGCCAAGGACGCGCGGCTGCGGGCGGCGGACGTGCGCATCGCGGTCCTCGACCTGCGCGACGACGCGGCCCCGAAGCTCGCCCAGCAACGGGGCTACCGTCCGATGTATCCGGCGAGCGTCATCAAGTTCGTCTATCTGATGGCTGCGTACGCCTTCCAGGAGCAGGGACAGCTCCGGATCGATCCCGAGCTCGACGGGCTGCTGACGCACATGATCTTCGAGAGCAGCAACCAGGCGACCCAGGGGGTCATGGCGCGGATCACCGGCACCACGCCGGGCCCAGCGCTGGCGCCCGACGCCTATGCCGAGTTCCGGGATCGCCGTCTGTCGGTGAATCGCTGGCTCGGCACCCTGGGCGTGCGTGGCCTGCACTGTGTGAACCCGACGTTCGATGGTGGCGCCGACCTGACCGGGCGAGACCGGCAGTTCATCGCCGACCGCTCGGTCGCGAGTGGTCTGTCACCGGATGGGGACGAGCCGAACCGCAATCAGATGACCGCCGTCGGAACCGCCGAGCTGCTGGCCCTGCTCGCCACCGACCGGGCGCTGTCGCCACAGGATTCGGCCACCGTCCGGCGCCGGATGCGCCGGGATCCGAAGGTGCAGCGGCACCTGGCGGCCCGCATCGCCGGGGGGGCCTCCCGACTCCCGGGCCTCGAGGTCTCTGCGAAGAGCGGGACCTGGGGCCCGATCTACGCCGACGCGGGCATCGTCCGGAACACCGAGGGGAAGCAGTTCGTGCTGGCCGTGCTCATTCAAGGGACGCCGGCCTATCGTGGTGATTTCATTGCCGATCTCACGGAGCGTCTGGCGGCCGCACTGCTCGCGCCGCCGGCGCACGAGCCCCCCACGGGCGACACCGTTCGTCCTTGACCGCGCCCGGGCGCATGTGGGACGCGCGTACATGCCTTCCGGTGCGTGGCGGCTCGCCCTGGCCGTCCTGGTGCTCGCGTCGCGAGCGCTCGCCGCGCCCACCATCACGTTCGACTCGGACCGATTCGGGAACACGTTCGTCAGCGGCGAGGAGCCGGTGGTGCGGATCACGGTCACGGCGGACGAGTCGGCCGTCCGTGGAAGCCTGATCGTCCGGGCCACCGACGCCTACGGCCACGGGGTGGGCGTCGTCACCGAAGGGGTGCGTCTCGCGCCCTTCGCGGCCGCGACGCGCATCCTCGCGCTGAAGACCCAGGAGCTCGGCCACGTCACGGTCGCGGCGTCCCTCTCCACCGGACGCCGTGGATCGCGCGTGGAGGCGACGACCACCGTGGCCATCGTCCCGCCGCTGCGCGATGGCCCGGCGGAGGCCTCGGCCGTCGGCTACTACATCTATCCGGACGACTCGGAGATCGCGGACGCGGCGGGCATCGCGTCCCAGATGCGACGTCTCGGGATCCGGTGGGTCCGCTTCGGACACCGGTGGTGGAAGGACGGGCGCTGGATCGCCCCCGACCGCAACGATCCGGCATGGCTCGACACGGCGGTGTTCGAGCGCTGGGTGGATGCGTTTCGTGCCGAGGGCATCGAGGTGGTGGTCACCTTCTTCGGCATGGCGCGCTGGGCCTCGTCGAACGACGACAACACCGCGATCTCGGGCATTCCCCGCTGGGGCCTCGCCGCGCCGCGGGACTACGAGGCCTGGCGCTTCCTCGTGCAGACGATCGCCCAGCGGCTCGCCGGACGGGTGCGATACTGGGAGATATGGAACGAGCCGGACATCCCGCTCTTCTGGCAATCGTCGGCGTCGGAGTTCTCGACGCTGGTGCGGGTGACGGCGACCGCCCTGCGCGAGATCGACCCGGACGCCCGTCTCGTCCTCAACTTCGTCCCCGATGACACGGAGATCGACCCGTTCGAGGCCGAGGTGCTCGCGACCGCCGGCGACGTGCTCGACGTGTTCGGCTGGCACTACGGCCACGTCGACACCGTCGACGTGGCGAAGCGGATGCTGCCCGGCATGCGACCCGGCGCGGCGGTCTGGGATACCGAGGCGTTCGGCGCGCCGCGCCGGCACGTCAACCGATGGCTCGAGGAGCGAGCCGCGGGGGCGGAGCGCATCTTCCCGTTCGTCTACCACCTGGTCGAACGGGACCCGGAGGACGATCTCGCCCGCTTCGGGCGCTACCTGGTGAACCGGGACTACACGCCGCGGCTGGATTCGGTGGCGCAGCGCACGCTCGCCGACATGGTCGGCGACGCCACGTCGATCTCGGGCGAAGCCGCAGGCCTGGGCTTCTCCACCTTCATCGCAGGCGGGGCATGCTGTGCCGGCACGATGGTGCTCGCGGACATGAACGAGCCCGGCGTCACCTGGTCCGGACCGCCGGGCGTCCGCCTGACGGTGGAGGTGCCGGCAGCGGTGCGGCAGCTGCACGTGACCGATCTCATGGGGAACGCCGAGACGATCCGTGTGCGGCACGGGCGTGCCCGTCTGCCGCTCCTCGGCGTCGCGGCCTTCCTGCGGGCGGATCCCGCAGGCGCCCTCACGTCGCTTCGTGTCGTTCGCGTGCGCGCGAAAGGACGCTAGCACCCGACCCAAGACATGGTCTCGGGTCGCTCACGCGCGGAGCACGCGCGCGAGCCGGCGCATGATGTCGGCTTTCGGGTGCGCGCCGACGAGGCGATCGACCTCGTGTCCGTCGCGGAAGACGAGCAGCGTCGGGATGCTGCGCAGGCCGAAGCGTGACGCGGTCGCCGGGTTCTCGTCGACGTTGAGCTTTCCGACCCGCACGCGGCCGGCCAGCTCGGCGGCCAGCTCGTCGATCATGGGGGCGATCGTGCGGCACGGGCCACACCACGGTGCCCAGGCATCGACCAGCACCGGCAGTCGCGAGCGCTCGACGTCGGCCGCGAAGCTGGTGTCGGTGACGGTGAAGGGCCGGTTCGCGCCGAGGAGGGGCGTCTTGCAGCGCCCGCAGATGGGGCGCGTACTCGCCGCGCGTTTCCTCTCCGGGATGCGATTGGTTGCACCGCAGGCGGGACATCGAATCAGCTGCGCTTCCGGCATTGCTCCTCCGGCCGCTCGGGTGTCGCCGTGCACGACACCCTGCTACGCCCGTACCGGAGCGACGTCCATCCCATCGCCGTCGAATCGTCGACGGGGCAGCTACGGCGCGCAGTACCAGGCGCCGATCAGCGCATCGGCCATGGAGGCGGTTTCCTGCGCGATGTGCTGGAGGCTCGCGTCGTCACACCGGCCCGTCGTGCGGCCGACGAACGTCGCCATGGCGACGTCCTGGCAACGCTGCAGGCGGCTCGCGTCGCGGCCCTGCTGGAGGTGGGTGGCGGCGCAGCGTGACCGGTCCTTGAACAGGAGCGCGGCGGCACGCGCGACCCGGCGGCGCCCGCCGCGATCGTCCCCGGTGCAGCCGAAGCGCTCGCCGGGCGTGCGCACCAGCGCGTCCGGGAGCGTCGCCGCGAGCCGCAGGCGGTTGTCCTCGATGCAGGCCGTGCAGCCGGGCGCGGTCGCACGGCGGACCGGCCAGCGCTCGATGGCGGCGAAGAGGCAGCTGGTGCGCGCCGCGATGTCGCCCGCGGCGCACCGCAGCACGCGAGCCACGAGCTGGCTGGCCTGACGGGCGGCGCGGGCGCTACAGGTCGCCCGCGCGTCGGTCGCGGGCGTCACGCCGCTCACGACGTCGCCGACGTCGACCCGCGTGAGCGTCGCTGGGATGGTGAGTGGCTGGCCGGTGGCCACCGTCGTGACGGCGCCGGTGGCGATGTCGAGGCGCAGCACCTCGAACCGCTCTTCGTCGGCGATCAGCAGGTGGTCGTCGTCCTCGAGCAGTATCCCGGTCGGCGTGCCCAGCGGCGGGCCCTCGATCACGGTCGTGGTCATGCCGCTCGTCAGGTCGACACGGTACACGGCGGGCGGCCCGGGCTGGCCCACCGAGGCCTCGACGATGAAGGCGGTCGCGCCGTCGCTCGAGAGCGCGATGCCGAAGGGGTCGCGCCACGTGACGGGGGACGGCAGGACGGCCCACGTGCCGGTGGCGAGGTCCGCCGTTGCCAGGTTCCCGACGCCGCTGTAGGCACAGCAGCCGGCGTCGGCGACCAGCAGCTCGGTCGGCGACGTGAACGCGATGGCCGTCGGGTTCCATTCGCAGCAGTCCTGGACGCGACGCTCGAGGGCCCCCGTGACCGGATCGAGGTCGAAGAGGGCGCCGCGACGCAGCAACGTGCCGAGCAGGATGAGGGACGTGCCGGCGTCGATGTCCGCGAGCACGATCCGGCCGTTCGGCCCGCGGGCGATGGCGAACGGGTTGTTGAGCGGGCCGCCCGAGGCGAGGAAGGTCACGGCTCCGTCGAGCACCCGCACGCGCACGACGCTGCCGGCGTTCCGGACCGGCAGGTCCCAGTCGGCGACGACGAGGTCGCCGTCGGGGAGAACGACTACGCCGGTGGGCTGCCGGAGCATGGGGACGGTGGGAATGGGCAGCATGACGCCGGTCGCCGGATCGAGCCTGACCAGTCCCTGGTCCTGCGCGATCACGACGTCACCACGACGGAGGAAGGCGTCGGCATCGCCGTGGCCGAGGGCCGCCACGAGACCGGCGAGGAGCGCGATGACCGTGAGCCGCACGGAGCTACCTTCCCAGGCCCGGCCCCCGGAGCGCAAGGCCATCGTTGAGCCGCCGCACCGAAGGGCGCACCATGGGAACGTGCCTCGCCGCCGCGTCCCCGTCACCGTGCTCTCGGGCTTCCTCGGGAGCGGCAAGACGACGCGCCTGAACGAGCTGCTGCGCGATCCGCGCGGCCGCCGCATCGGCGTCGTCATGAACGAGCTCGGCGCGATCGGCGTCGAGGGGAGCGACCGCGGCCAGGCCACCTCGTTCGTCGAACTCGACGGCGGCTGCGTCTGCTGCACCCTGAACGACGACCTGGCGACGACCCTGGCCGATCTCGCCGCCCGCGGCGGGATCGATCACCTCGTCATCGAGACGACCGGCATCGCCGATCCGCTGGCGGTGGCGTGGCTCCTCGAGCGCGGCGCGCTGTGCGCCGACTGGCGCGTCGATGCAGTGGTCACGGTGGTCGATGCCCTGGCTGCACCGCAGCTGCGGGCCGGAGCGGTCGAGGTCGATCTCCAGATCGCGCGGGCCGACGTCGTCCTCCTGAGCAAGCTCGATCTGGCGCGCGACGGGGGCGCCGCCGTCGAGGCGCTCGTGCGCGACCTCAATCCGCGCGCGCGCATCCTGCCGTCGCTGCGCGGCGCGACGCCGTGGGACGTCCTGCTCGACGTCGGGGCGCCGGCGCACGACGCGACGGCGCCCGTGCCGCACGTCCACGGTGCGGCGTGGGAGACGTGGACCTTCCGCACCACGGCCGTGCTCGACGAGGGCGCGCTCGAGACGTTCCTGTACGCGCTGCCGCCCGGCGTCGTGCGCGTGAAGGGCCTCGTGCGGACGCGCGCCGACGGGTGGCTGACGGTGCACGCCGTCGGCGGCCGCTACGAGCTCGAGCCGTCCGTCACGGTGCCGTCCGATGCCACGAGCGTGCTGGTGGCGATCGGGCGCGGGCTCGACGCCACGGCGCTCACGACGCGCGCCGAGGCACTGGCGGTGCCGTCCGGGTGATCATCACGGCAGCATCCCCGTCTGCCGGAACCAGGTCGCGGCGCGCGCGATGGCGGTGCGGATCGGCGTACGGCGCATCCCGAGCACCGCGCGTGCCTTGCCCGGATCGTAGTAGTGGCGCACGTAGCCGAGTCGCGCCGTGAGCGTGTTGATGGCGGGCTCCCTGCCGGTGACCGTGCCGGCGAGGTCGCCGAGCCAGCCGCCGACGCGCGCGAGCGGGTAGGGGATGGCGAGCCGCGGCGCGCGCACGCCGAGCACGGCGGCGATCTCGGCGAAGATCTCGCGATAGGTCATGTTGTCGTTGCCGAGGATGTAGCTCTCGCCACGGACGCCGCGCGCGGCGGCGTCGATCATGGCCGCCACGACGTCCTCGACGTCGACGAAGTTGTTGCCGCCGCTGGTCCAGCCGACGGCCCGCCCCGCCGCCACCTCGAGGATCATCCGCCCGCTCGACGGCCGCGCGTCCCACGCGCCGAACATGTACGTCGGGTTGACGACCACCGCGTCGACGTCGCGCGCCGCCGCCGCGAGCACGTGCCGCTGCGATTCCCACTTGGTGCGGGCGTACGCGTTGTCGACGCCGAGACGATCCCAGTTCCAGGGCGTCAGCTCGGTGCTGGCGGGCGCACAGCCCTCGGGCAGGCCGATGGCGTCGACGCTCGAGCAGTGGATCAGACGGCGCACGCCGGCGCGACGACAGGCGTCGAGGACGTGATCGGTGCCGTCGACGTTGACGCGCCACATCTCGCGCGTGCGCCGCGGCCACATCGAGACCAGGGCGGCACAGTGATAGACGTGCTCGACGCCGTCGCAGGCGCGCACGAGGCTCTCGGGTGCGGTCACGTCGCCGCTCACCGGTTCGACGCCGGCGAGCCCGTCGACGGTGGACCCGGGGCGACGCAGCAGCACGCGGACCCGCCGTCCGCGGGCGACGAGGGCGCGCACCAGGTTGCCGCCCACGAGCCCCGTGGCGCCGGTCACGAGGTCGATCGGGATCACGCGGCGGTCAGTTACGACTGTCGAGGACCTGGACGCAATGGGAGTCGGCACGCTGGAGCGTGAGCGCGAGCGTGCCGAACTGGTCCTCGATCGTCACCGTCGACGGCGCGGGCGCGGTCTTCGGTCCGACGAGCTTGTCGCACCGCAGGCTCACGCCGGGCTCGAGACGCGGCGCGCCGTCGATGCTGGTCGGGCCGCACAGGCGATCGAGGCGACTGTCGCGCACCGCCTGCCCGCCGAAGGCGTCGCTCAGCTGCAGGTCGAGCGCGTCCGACGTCCAGTGGGGGCCGGCCATGCACCGGTACGCGTCGCGGGGCTGTGCCGACGGCACGCCGACGACGTTCGCCGGCACGCAGACGTTGTCGGCGCGGTTGATGTCGAAGGCGCGGTACCCGTCGAGGCGGTTCGTCAGGAAGGGGATGAAGATCGACGGGAAGCTCTTGCCGCGGACGCGGTAGCAGGCGAGCAGGGTGGTGGGGTCGACGATGGGCTCGCCGCTGACGCTGGTCGGCACGCAGAGGCGATACGGCTTGAGCAGCGTGACCTGCTGCGTGCCGAAGCGATCGTCGACCGTCACCGTGCGCGGGACGAAGCGGCCCTTGGCGCGCAGGCAACGGAAGTGATCGACGCCCGACGTGCGGGTGGCGAGCGCATGCACGTCGCCGAACGTCGAGGCGACGAAGGCGCCGCCGGTGGAGGTGGTGGCGAGGGCGTAGGCCTCGCCGCGGGACATCCCGGCTTCGAAGACGGCCCAGGTCGCGGCGCCGTCGATGGAGCGGTACGTCGCGCGCGTGGTGGTGGCGTAGAGCACGGTCGGCGTCGTCGGATCCTGGGCGAGGCGATGCACGAAGCGGTAGTTGCCGTACTGGCTCAGCAGGCCCGTGCTCGCGTGCACCCAGGTGGCGCCGCCGTCGGTGCTCTTGAAGACGCCGGCGGCATCGTGGAGGCCGGCGTAGATCGTCGACGGACTGACGGCGTCGATCAGCACGCTGCGCACGTCGCCGACCTGACGCGGCGGCCCGTGCTCGTCCTGCACGGTGAACGTGCCGGTGCCGGTCCACGTGGCACCGCCGTCGACCGATTTCCGCACGCCGCCGTTCGTCGCCGCGTAGATGGTCGTCGGGGTGGTCGGGTCGACGGCCATCTCCCAGATGGTGAGGCCGCCCCCTCCCGAGGTGACCGTCCAGGTCGCACCGGCGTCCGTGGAGCGGTAGATGCCGCCCGCCAGCATGCCGGCATAGATCGTCGTCGGCGTCTGGGGGTCGATGGCCAGGCTGTAGACGCCGACCGATCCCAGGCCGACGTTGCGTGGTGTCCACGACAGCCCGGCGTCGGTGGTCCGGAACACCCCGCCGCCCTTCGTCCCGACGTACAACGTCGACGGTGACGACGGGTCGATCGCGATGGACGTGGTGTGGAGATTCGTCAGACCGGTGCTGCGTGTGAAGAAGGTGGCGCCGCCGTCCGTGCTGCGGGCGATGCCGGCGCCGTAGGGCACGCCGAAGTCCCCCGGAATCGTCCCGGCGTTCGATCGCGCCGCCCAGACGACGTTGCCGTTGGTGGGGTCGACCGCGAGCGCGCGTATCGCCCCGGGCCCGCTCCGGATCCGCCAGTACTGGAAGTCGGCGGACGCCGACCCAGCGAGCAGGGCCACCGCGCACAGCGCACCGCAGACGGTCCGAACCATGATTCCCCCCCAGTCGGACGACTGGGCAGCGGTCTAACACCCTGCGCGCGCGCTCGACAAGCAAGAATGTAGGGGGCGGTGCGTCATCGTTCCGCGGCGTTCCGACCGTCCGCGCTCACCGAGCGCCGCGCCGGCGATGCCGCGTCCCGTCAGCTGGTGCCCTCCCAGCACGTGCCGGCGCTGTTCCGCAGCTGGAGCCGGAGCGGCGACGGCAGCGGCGACGGCAGTGCCAGCGTGGCGCCCTGTGCGCGCAGGAACAGGTCGGTGCTCTTCTTGCCCGCCTGCATCACGAGCTGTGCCACCGGCGCCGCGTCACGGGTCGCGAACGTGAACCCGGTGCGCTTCTCGGTCCAGCAGGGGTGGGTCCTCTTGTTGCTGCCGCGACACTGTCCGCCGGCGAGCAGCGTGGCGCTCGTCACCAGGGCGTCGTTCCCGTCGTAGATGCATGCGCTGTAGGCGGTGGTCGCGGCGGGATCGCCGAACAGCGTCGGATCACCGGCGCCGCGGTTCTTCCACTTGAACACGACCAGGTCGCGATCGGCCTTCGCGGCGTCCTTCACCTTGAGCGACGCCTTCGCCCCCGTGC
The DNA here is from genome assembly GCA_964404165.1 of uncultured Binatia bacterium (SeqCode). Lineage (GTDB taxonomy): Bacteria > Desulfobacterota > Binatia > DP-6 > DP-6 > DASYLJ01. The sequence continues at coordinate 16,746 of CAYOIZ010000040.1, forward strand.
GGCAGTCGTCGACCGGCGCCGGCGGGCAGGCGGGCGGGCCGCTGTCGAACGGCTCCTCGGCAGCGGGCGGGAGGACGGCTGCGGCGGGCACCTGCACGGTGGCGCCGTCGGGCGCCTCGAGCACGGGCAGGCGCAGCTCGAGGTTCTCGACGATGACGGTGTACGTGCCACTCGGCGCGCGGCCGAACGGCGCGCTCTGTCCGAGCAGCTCGAGCTTCGGCACGTGCCCCGCCGCGAAGTGCCAGCCGTTCGGGTGGAGCTGGAAGACCTGCGGGTTCTGGTTGTCGCTGCGCGGACGGTACAGGAGGTGCGAGATCAGCGTCTGCTTGCTGTCCGGTCCGACGTCCCACAGGCGGGCGGAGACCTGCGCATAGTTGCCGCTGACGGTGAGGTCGGCGATGACGAGCGGCGCGCCCATCAGCGTGTAGCCCGCGCCCGTTGCTCTCGGGAGCTCGTAGTTCGCCGACGTGGGGTCGTCGAATCCGGGCAGGGTGCGACACGGTGGGCCGGTGAGCGGGTCGAGCAGCTCGGCGACGGCAGGGTTGCCCTGTTGGTCGAACGCCTGCGCCGCGGCCGACGTGAAGCGCACCTCGCCCGGGCGCAGCGCGTCCCAGTCGGTGGCGATGAACGGGCCTTCCTCCGTCGTGATGCCGGCGCAGCCCTGCGTGTACGTGGTGATGCCGGGCAGCGGCGGGTCGCCGGAGTCCTGCAGGTGGCGGGCGAAGAAGGTGTCGATGGCGGCGGCGAGCGCCGCGAGGTTCGCGCCGGCCAGCGCCGCGCGCGGATGACCGAAGCCGGCGGCGAGCTGCACCGCGATCTCCGCGTCCGGATGGCGCGCGCGAGTGCGCCGGTAGAAGCGCAGCGCCTCGTCGCCGGGGAAGAGGTCGTCGACCCAGGAGTTGTAGATGAAGATCGGCGCCGGCGGGATGCTGTCGTCGATGTAGTACGACGAGTGGTGCGTCGTGATCTCGTTCAGCGCGTGCTCGAGGAGCGGATCGCCGTCGTACGGCTCACCCTCGGCGAGGCGTGCGTTCCATGCCGGCAGATCGGCGTCAGGGTCCATGCCGGGCGGGGCGTAGAAGCCGGCGCCGAGACCGGTGGCGAACAGGACGTCCACCCACGACTGCTTCTGGATGCCGGCGCGTGCGCCGTACGGATTGTCGACGCGGTAGTCGAGGGTGCGGCCCGCCGGCGTCAGCGCCTCGGCCATGTCCGTCCACGGGATGAGCGGCGCCGCCGCGGCGATCTCCATCGGCAGGCCGTTCGGGCTCGTCCACGGCACGAGCGTGCCGTCGGGCAGCATGGTGCGGTTGCGCAGCACCGCCAGCGTCATCGACTGGCCGCCGCCGTAGGAGGCCCCCGTGACCCCGACCTTGTTCGGCGTGACGAGTCCCTCGTCGGCGAGGACGCCGGCCAGATATTGCGTGTCGCGGATCTCGTAGCGTGCGTCGGCCAGCCGGATCCAGCCGCGCTTCAGGCAGATGTCGGGATCGGTCAGCGTCGGATCGGTGGCGCGGGCGGCGCCCACGCCGCACGACCCCTGGAAGCCGCGCGCCGAGTACGACATCACGACGTAGCCCTGCATCGCGCGCGTCACCTGGGCGCCGTTGGTCTTGCCGATGCCCCAGCCGTGGATGTCGACGATGAGGGGGAAGGGGCCGCTCATGTCGGCGGGCGGGAGGGTGACGTTGACGTCGAGCGGCACGCCGTCCCACGACTCGACGCGCTTGCCGAGGCCGCCTTCGCAGTACTGCACGCCGGCGGTGACGACGCAGGGCAGGGCGCCGTCGAACAGCGCCGGCACGATGGCGGCGGAGGCGGGAGCGACGAGGGCGAGCACGAGGACGGAGGCGAGACGCGTCAGCATGGCGCGGACCTTAGGCCAGCCCCTGCTTTGGCCGCAATGGTCGCGGGGCCCGTACGCACACCGGGGGTGCCGGCCATGACGACCGGCACCCCCGCGGCTCGCGGCACGCCGAATGGATTTCAGCGTGGAGAGAGGGCCGCGAACCGATCGGTGCCCTCCGTCGGTCGGACCAGGAGCAGGACCGGGCGATCGCCGGGCGCGCGCCCGACCTCGGCCTTGAGCGACTCGACCGAGCTGACGCCGGCGCGATTGACGCGCAGGACCACGTCTCCGGGCTTGATGCCGGCCTCCTCGGCCGGGCTGTCGGGGAGGACACCGACGACGAGGACGCCTTCCCCGTCGGCGAGCTCACGCTCGCTGCGCTCGGCCGGGGTCAGGTCGCGCAACGAGAGTCCGAGCCGGGATCGATCCTCGGCCGCGGGTTCGTCCGACGCCGGATCGTCGAGCTTCGCGACCGACACCTCGAGGGTCTTCGTCTCGCCCTGGCGCAGGACGACCACCGGCACGTCCTTGCCGATCGGCGTCGCTGCCACGAGCGGGGGCAGGGTCGCCTGGCTGCCGACGTCCTTGCCGTCGAAGCGCACGATGACGTCGCCGGGCTCGAGGCCGCCCTTGGCCGCCGGGCTGTTCTTCGAGACCTGGGTCACGAGCGCGCCCTTCTTCGCGTCGACGCCGAGCGACTCCGCGACGTCGGGCGTCATCGCCTGGATGGTGACGCCGAGCCAGCCGCGCGTCACGTGGCCGTGCTCCTCGAGCTGCGGCACGAGCTGCTTCGCGAGATTGATCGGGATCGCGAAGCCGATGCCGATGTTGCCGCCGTTCTGGCTCCAGATCGCCGAGTTGATGCCGACGACGTTGCCGGCCTCGTCGAACAGCGGGCCGCCGGAGTTGCCGGGATTGATCGGTGCGTCGGTCTGGATGAAGTCGTCGTACGGGCCGGCGCCGATGGCGCGACCCTTCGCGCTGACGATGCCGGCGGTGACGGTGTTGCTGAGGCCGAACGGGTTGCCGATGGCGACGACCCAGTCGCCGACGGCGATGGCGCTCGAGTCGCCGAGCTTCGCCACCGGCAGGTCGGCGGCGTCGAGCTTCAGCACCGCGAGGTCGGTCTTCTCGTCACGTCCGAGCACCTTCGCCTGCAGCTCGCGGCCGTCGTGCAGCGTGACGGTGATCTCCTTCGCGCCGTCGACGACGTGCGCGTTGGTCAGCACGACGCCGTCGGCGCGGATGATGAAGCCGCTGCCGGCGCCCTGGCGACGCTGCGGACCCTGCTGCGGCGGTCGCATGCCGTGCTCGCCGAAGAACTCGCGCGGGAAACCGGGCGGCAGCTCGCCCGGGCCGCCGGTCTTCATGACCGCGGTCGTGCGGATGTGGACCACCGCCGGCTCCACGGCGGATACCAGGCCCGCGAAGGACGGGCGTCGCCCGGGCTCTGCGGGCGCCGCGACGGCGACGGCGGGGGGGATCGGGGCCGCCATCGGGGCCGGCGGGGTCTCGGCGTGCCCGATGAGATATCCGCTGCCGAGTAGCAGTCCTGCGGCCAGCGTGGCGCCGGCGGTCCTGGTCGTGGGTGTCATCATGTCCCTCCTCGAGTCGGTTGTGATCCGTGTCGTTGGACGCGGAACCTGCGACGTCGATGTGAGACGACGATGAGACGCGGATTAGAGTTCTCTCATCGATGAGGGGCGCCGTCGTCAGTCAAAAGTGGTTGACAGGGGCGCGATTCCGGCAGAACATCCCGGGCGTCATGGTGGACGTTGCACGCACCGAAGGTGGTGCGCTCAAGGCGCTGCGCGATACCATCGCCACCGCGCTGAACATGGTCGTCAGCCTCGACGACGACTCCCTCCTGCGGCGCTGGATGGTCACCTACCAGCACACCCCGTCGGAGGACCGTCTGGGCCTCGTCCAGATACTCGAGCGCGAGGTGCTGGGTCGCCTGCTGAGCCGTGGCATGGAACGGCCGGTCGGGGAGTCGACCCACCTGAACCCGAACGCCCGGCTCTACGTCAGGACGCTCGACTCGAGCTTCGATCGTCGGGCCTTCGATCGGGACGGCATGATGATCGCCGACATCCGGGCCATGCGGGTCGCGACCATCATCCACGGCATCCCGGACATCCGCGCCATGTTCAAGGACGCCCTGCGCGAGGCCCTCGATCACGTCGACCCGGCGATCTGGACGGTAGCCGAGGATCTCCTGCGCGACGCCCTGGCCTGCATCGCCGATGCCCGTGCTGCCCTGGCGAGCGACGGTGCGGCAGCCACGTCGGACGCGTCGGACGGCGCCGATCCGACGACGAGCGACCGCGAAGAGCAATCCTGACCGGCGCGGTCGCGACTACGGTCTTCCCATCTCGCGCGGCAGCCAGACCCGGAAGCAGGTGCCCTGCCCCGGCGGGCTCTCGACACTGATGCGCCCCCCGTGCAGCTGGACGATCGATCGCGTCAGCGCCAGGCCGAGGCCGGTGCCGCCGCGCTCGCGCGCCGGGTCGCCGCGGAAGAAGCGGTCGAAGACCCGGGCCTGATCGTCGGGTGCGATACCGGGGCCGGTGTCGCACACCGTCAGCTCGGCCTGACCGCCGGCGGTGAGGCGCACGATCACCTGGCCGCCCGCGGGTGTGTACTTGATCGCGTTGTCGACGAGGTTCACGACGACGCGCAGCAGCAGGGGTGCGCTGCCGCGGACGGGGATGGGGCCGTTCGCATCGATGGTGAGATTGAGTCTGCCGCGCTCGGCCAGCGCCATCAGGGCGGGGCGTGCGTCCTCGAGCACCGCGCGCAGATCGACGGGGTCCTGCGGCGGCGGTGCGACGCCGGCGTCGGCGCGGGCGAGGAAGAGGAGATCCTCCACCAGTGCGGCGAGCCGATCGACCTCCTCCTGCGCGCTGGCGAGCACGCGACGGTACTCGTCGGGCGACTGCGCGGCCGTGAGCGCCACCTCGATCTCGCCCTTCAGGATGGTGAGCGGCGTGCGCAGCTCGTGGGCGGCGTCGGCGCTGAAGCGTCGCGCCGACGAGAAGGCGCGCTCGAGCCGACCGAGCATGTCGTTCAGGCCGGTCGCGAGGCGTCCGAGCTCGTCGTCGGCGGGTGGGACCGGGACGCGCTGCCCGAGATCCTCGGCGGTGATCCGCCGCGCGCTCTCCACCATGGCGTCGACCGGGGCGAGGGCGCGACCGGCCAGCCACCAGCCGCCGGCGGCGGCGCCGAGGATGGCGAGCGGTGCGAGCCCGGCCAGGATCAGCAGGAAGCGACGGCGCGCGGTCTCGACCGCGTCGAGCGGCACGGCGACCTGCACCAGCCGCTCGACCTGGCCGCCGGCGACGATGGGCATGGTGAGCACGCGCAACGACATCGTCGGCAGCTCGACCGTCTCGAAGGTCTCGCGACCCGCCTCGGCGTTGCGCAGTGCCGCGGGACTGAGCGGCAGGCGCGTGCCGCGCGTGGCCAGCCGCGGATCCGGCCGCCCGCGGGGATCGAGCAGCTCGTAGAGTCGGCCCGCCATGATCGGGCCCATGAGCGCCTCGAGCGCGTCGCCGAGCTGTGCCGCCGGGTCGCGGCTGGTGGTGGCGACGGTGACCGCCGCCGCCTGCAGCGACACGTCGACGTTCTGGCGCAGTCCGCGATCGAGCAGCACCCACGCCGCGCCGCCGAGCACGGCGAGCAGCGCCGCCACCACGCTCGTGTACCAGAGCGTCAGGCGGACGCGGAGATTCTGCGGCCGGAGCGTCAGGCCTCCGGCTCCCGCAGCACGTAGCCGACGCCACGCACGGTGTGCAGGAGCTTCGCCTCCGCACCGGTGTCGATCTTGCGACGGACGTAGTTCACGTAGACGTCGATCACGTTGGTGAAGGTGTCGAAGCCGACGCCCCAGACGTGCTGCGCGATGACGGCGCGGCTCAGGACGCGACCGGTGTTGCGCAGCAGGAACTCGAGGAGCGCGTACTCGCGTGGCGTGAGGTCGATCCTGCGGCCGGCGCGCGTCACCTCGCGCGTCGCTGGATCGAGGGCCAGGTCGGCGAGGGCCAGGATCGGCGCCGGCGAGGCGGCGCCGCGGCGGAGCAGGGCGCGCACGCGCGCCACCAGCTCGGCGACGGCGAACGGCTTCGTCAGGTAGTCGTCGGCGCCGAGGTCGAGCCCCTCGACGCGATCCTGCACGGTGGCGCGCGCCGTCAGCAGCAGCACGGGGACGGTGTGCTTCTCCGCCCGCAGCGTGCGCAGGACGTCGAGGCCGTCGCGTCGCGGCAGCATGCCGTCGAGGATGACGAGGTCCCAGCTGTCCGCGAGCGCCCGCGCCAGCCCGCGCTCGCCGTCGTGCTCGACCTCCACCTGGTGATGCTCGGCGGCGAGCGCGCGCTGCACGAAGCTGGCGACCTTCTTCTCGTCCTCGACCACCAGGATGCGCAGACGCGGATCCTCCTACGCGACGACGGTGCCCGTCTGGGGCGGGCTGCGGCGCAGCTTCACCGGCATGCTGAGCCAGAGCCGGAAGACGCGGTCGTCGTTGCCGAGCTCGGGGTGGAACGTGGCCGCCCACACGGTGTCGTCGCGCACCAGCACGGGGTGCCCGTCGTGGCGTGCGAGGACCTCGACGGACGGCCCGACGCGCGTGATGCGCGGCGCGCGGATGAAGGTGCCGCGCAGGTCGGCGAGGAGCCCGTCGCCGTCGAGCGGGGCCTCGAACGAGTCGAGCTGCGTGCCGTAGGCGTTGCGCTCGACGTCGATGTCGAGCGTGCCGAACGAGCGCTGCTCGGGGTTGGTGACCTTCCGTGCGAGGAGGATGGCGCCGGCGCAGGTGCCGAGGACGGGACGCCCCGAGCCGAGAAAGCTCGCCAGCGGCTGCTCGAGCCCGTCGCGGGCGAGGCCACGCAGCATGGCGGTGGACTCGCCGCCGGGAAGCACCAGGGCGTCCACGGCGACGAGATCGGTGGGCTTGCGGACCAGCATCGGTCGCGCCAGGACGCGCGTCACCGCGGCGGCGTGCGCCGCGAAGTCGCCCTGGACCGCGAGGATGCCGACCGTCACCATCCCCGTGACGCGAGCCGCGCCTCCGGTGGGATGGATTCCATGGACAGCCCGGACATCGGCGCTCCGAGCCCGCGCGAGGCCTCGAGCACCTCGGCCGGATCCTCCCAGTGCGTCGTCGCGCGCACGATGGCCTTGGCGCGTGCCGCCGGATCGCCGGCCTTGAAGATGCCGGAGCCGACGAACACCGCCTCGGCCCCGAGCGCCATGCAGAGCGCGGCGTCGGCCGGGGTGGCGATGCCGCCCGCTGCGAACACCGGCACCGGCACCTTGCCGGTCGTGGCCACCTGCACCACCAGCTCGTACGGCGCCTGCAGCTCCTTGGCGCGCGTCATGAGCTCGTCGCGCGACGCCGCGGTGAGCGTCGTGATGTCGCGACGAAGCTGGCGCAGGTGGCGCACCGCCTCGACGATGTTGCCGCTGCCGGCCTCGCCCTTCGAGCGGATCATGGCCGCGCCCTCGCCGACGCGACGGAGCGCCTCGCCGAGATTGCGGCAGCCGCACACGAACGGCACCCGGAAGCTGTGCTTGTCGACGTGGTACTCGTCGTCGGCCGGCGTGAGCACCTCGCTCTCGTCGATGAAGTCGACCTTCATCGCCTCGAGGAGCCGTGCCTCGACCAGGTGCCCGATGCGGCATTTGGCCATCACCGGAATCGACACCGCCTTGCGCACGTCTTCGATGATCTCGATCGCCGCCATGCGGGCGACGCCGCCCTCGCGACGGATGTCGGCGGGAACGCGCTCGAGCGCCATCACCGCCGCGGCGCCCGCATCCTCCGCGATGCGTGCCTGATCGGCAGTGGTCACGTCGAGGATGACGCCCCCCTTCAGCATCTCGGCGAGGGCGACCTTCAGGCGGTAGGGATCGTCGGACATCGAACTGTCTCCTTTCAGACGTGCACCGTGGGGCTGTGGACGGGCAGCGCGCGGCCACGTCCGCGCGTCAGGGTCGCGCGCGCGACGTCGCCGAGCGCACGGATGCCGCGCTCGATGTCGTCGGCGCCGGCCAGGGCCACCGAGAGACGGAGCGCCGAGGAGCGGCGACCGTCGGTGAAGAAGAGCGCGCCGGGCGAGTACACCACGCCGGCCTGCTTGGCAGCGGGCAGGAGCGCCATCGTGTCGATGGCGTCCGGCAGCGTCACCCACAGCGCGAAGCCGCCCTCGGGACGGGTGAACGTCGAGCCGCGCGGCAGATGCTGCTCGAGCGCGGCGATGGCGCGGTCGAGACGGACGCCGAGCTCGGCGGCGGCGCGACGGACGTGACGGTCGTACTCGCCGGTGCGACAGAAGTTCGCGAGTGCCGCCTGCACGGCCGAGCTCGACGCGAGGTCGCTCGCGCGCTTGAGCCCCACCATGGCGGGAGCCACCGACGGCGGCGCCACGATCCAGCCGACGCGGCTGCCGGGAAAGAGCGCCTTCGAGAAGGTGCCGACGTAGACGACGCGGCCGGTGCCGTCGAGCGCGCGCAGCGGCGGCACGGGACGGCCGTGCACGCGCAGGTCCTTCTGGAACTCGTCCTCCAGGATCGGCACGCCGTGCCGTGCGGCGATGGCGAGCAGCCGGCGGCGATGCTCGAGCGACGTCGAGATGCCGGTGGGGTTCTGGAAGCTCGGCATGGTGTAGACGAGCCGCGCCCCGCCGCGCGTCAGCAGGGCGTCGAGCGCGTCGAGATCCATCCCGTCGGGCCCGAGCGCCACCGGCACCGGGCGCAGGCCGAGGGCGGTGAGGCTCGCGATGGCGCCGGGATACGACGGCGACTCGACGGCGACGGCGTCGCCCGGGTCGCAGAACGTGCGTGCGGCGATGCTGAGCGCCTGCGTCGAGCCGCCGGTGACCACGACGTCGTCGGGGTCGGCCTCGATGCCGACGCGCGCCAGCCGATCGACCAGCACGCGTCGCAGCCCGGCGAGCCCGCGCGGATCGCCGTAGTCGAGCAGCGTGCGGCCGTCGCGCGCCAGCACGTGGTTCAACGCCTTGCGGAAGCCGTCGACGGGATAGAGCTCGGGGTCGGGCACGAGCCGCTCGAGACGGACGGCATCCGGGGGCGCGGTGTAGTCGGCGACGGGGAGGGCGGCGGTGGCGGCGGCGAGCCGCGACAGCAGCGGCACGAAGGGCCGCGCCGGCGGCGGCTGCTCGTCGCGCACGGCCACTGGCAGCGGCGGTCGGTCGACGACGAAGGTGCCGCGGCCGACGCCGGAGACGGTGAGCCCGAGCGTCTCGAGCTCGCGGTACGCGTCGGCCACCGTCTCGCGGTTCACACCGAGCTCGGCGGCCAGGATGCGGATCGGCGGCAGTTTTGCGCGCGCCGGCAGGCGCCCCGCCTCGATGGCGCGTCGGAGATAGTCGACGATCTGCCGGAACACCGGCCGGCCGCCGCCGCGCTCCAAGGGGATCAACACGGCGAGGAAACTAGCGGTTGGAACATGACCCGGTCAATCGGGACAATGACGTCTCGTTTTTGGTGGAAATTGGCCTGGTCGACGACCGTCCCGGGCGCAAGCCGGTGACCGCGCGTCGACGACACCGCGGCGAGGCTCGCGGTGCTCCTCTGCGGAGGATGTCTTGACAGCCCGGTCGCCGGATTGGATGAGCTCGACATGCGAGGCGCTCTGCCAATGGCGGTCCCTCTGCTCGGCGTTCTCGCCCTGGTGGGCGTGGCGCACGCCGCCACCGACGGTGCGCGATGCTCGGCCGCGAAGCTGCGCGCCGCCGCCAAGAAAGCTCAGGGTCTCCTCGCGTGTCATGCGGCCGCCGTCTCGCGTGGCACCCCTGTCGACCCGGTGTGTCTGGCGCGCGTGAAGACTAGGTTCGCGGCAAAGTGGGCGCAGATCGAGGCCAAAGGCGGCTGTGCGACCGTCGGCGACGTCGAGACCATCGAGGGGCATATCGACACGCTGGTCGACGTGCTGGTCGCCGCGCTGCCACCGACGACGAGCACGAGCACGTCGACGACCTCGACCACGACCACGAGCTGTCCGCCACCGACGGCGTTCTACTGCGGTCTCGTTGCGGGAAGTGGCGGCACCGGTGCCTGCCCTGGGTTCGGCTTCCCGCCGTTGTGTCCGTCCGGCATGACGTGTCAGTCGACGGGATCTGCCAGCTGCACGTGCGTCGGCGATGCGCCGGCGTGCGGCGACCTCCGTGTCCCGCTGTGTCAGTACGGCACGTGTCCGTCGGGTCAGACCTGCCAGGGCAATCCCGGATCAGGGACGTGCCCGCCGACCTGCGGGTGTCAGTAGGACGGGTCGATCGAAGGGCACGGCCATCCGCCGGAAGGGTGCGCCGACCATCGCGAACAGCCGTCGGGCATCGGCGGGCCCCGGTTTGTTGCACTTTGCCGGGCCGGATCGTAGCTTCCCGCCCCTATGGTCGGGATCACGTCGTACGGAGCCTACGTTCCCATGTTGCGCCTGCCGCTCGCCGCCATCGGCGGAGGCACGCCCAAGCCCGGAGGGCCGGAGAAGGCGGTCGCCAACTGGGACGAGGACTGCGTCACGATGGGGGTCGCCGCGGCGATCGACTGCCTGGGCGGCATCGACCGCGCCACGGTGGACGCCGTCGTCTTCGCCTCGACGTCGTACCCGTTCAAGGAGAAGCAGGGCGCCGCCATCATCGCCAAGGCGCTCGATCTGCGGCGCGACGTCCTGACCACCGACCTCGGCGACACGCTCCGTGCCGGCACGAACGCCATCCGCACCGCGGTCGACGCCGTCAAGGCCGGCTCGGCGAAGCGCGTGCTCGTCGTCGCCAGCGAGACGCGCATGGCGGCACCACGCACGGGGATGGAGGCCAACATCGGCGACGGCGCCGCGGCCTTCCTGGTCGGCGACGAGGACGTCGCGCTGCGCGTGGACGCGGCGCATGCCGTCACCGACGAGATCGTCGACGTCTGGCGCACCGAGGGCGACCCGTTCGTGCATTCGTGGGAGGATCGCTTCGTCGTCGACCACGGTTACCGCACCAACGTGAAGGCCGTCGGCAAGGGGTTGCTCGAGAAGGCCGGCGTCGCGGCGAAGGACGTCACCACGCTCGTGCTGTACGGGCCCGATGCGCGCGCGCACGGCACGGCGGTACGCGACCTGGGCTTCGATCCGAAGACGCAGGTCCAGGATCCGCTGTTCGGCAAGCTCGGCAACTGCGGCAGCGCGTTCGCGCCCCTGCTGCTGGCCGCGGCCATGGAGACGGCGAAGGCCGACCAGCGGCTGATGCTCGTCGGCTACGGCGACGGCGCAGACGCGATGCTGCTCACGGCCACCGCCCAGGTCGAACGGCTCGAGGGGCGTCGTGGCGTCTCGTGGCACCTCGCCCGTCGCGCCGACCTGCCGAGCTACGACATGTATCTCCGCTTCCGCCAGCTCCTCGCCACCGAGCACGATCGTCGCGCCGGGGCGGGGCTCTCGGCGACGAAGCACTTCCGCGATCGCGACCACGACGTCACGCTGCTGGCGCAGAAGTGCAATCGCTGCGGCCAGGTGCAGTTCCCGCACCAGCGCGTCTGCTTCAAGTGCTTCGCGAAGGACGACTTCACGCTGACGCGGCTCTCCGACCGCGTCGGCGCGGTGCGCTCGTTCACGTTCGACAACTTCGCCGGCAGCCCGATGCCGCCGCTCGTCGCCGGCATCGTCGAGGTCGACGGCGCGCGACTGTACGTCCAGATGACCGACGTGAACCCGCGCGAGGTGAAGCTCGCCATGCCGGTGGAGATGACGTTCCGGAAGATCCACGAGGCGGGCGGCACGCCGAACTACTTCTGGAAGTCGACGCCGGTCCGGTAGCGCGCCGCATCGCACGTCCTGCGCCGCCGCAAGCGACGTGCTGCGGCACGGCGCCGAAAACCCGCGTCCCGCGTGGGCTGCGGCGATGGCACGCCGTCTGCACCCCGATCGCAAGAACGGAGGACAGACGATGCATCATCGACACCACCACCACCGCCGCGGCTTCCATCCTCGCGGCGCCGCGCTCATGGCCCTGGGCTTCGGCGTCGCCGCCGGCATCTTCGGCTGCAGTGAGCAGCACGACGCGGAGCCCCGCTCCCGGGTCGACGAGCTGCTGGGGCGGCTCGACGCCACCGACGCCGAACGCGACGCGCTCCGCCCGCTGCTGCGCGACGTGGCGGCCGACCTGGATGCCGTGCGCACCCGCACCGCGGCGCTCCGCAGCGACGTCCTCGGCGGCTGGCGCGCCGACACCCTCGATCCCGCCCGGCTCCACGAGCGGGCCGACGTCGAGCTCGAAGCCCTGCGCGAGGCGGCCCATCGCCTCTCCGAGCGCATCGCGGTGCTGCACGCCGCCATGACGCCGGCACAGCGCGAGCAGCTCGCCCGCGCCGCGACCCGCTGGCGGCGCTGAGAACCCGCTGCGCCTTGCACTTTCCGGACCCGGGTCGTAGCTTCCGACCGCCATGAAGCCTGACGCAATCCGGGACAAGGTCGCCATCGTCGGTATGGGGTGCTGCAAGTTCGGCGAGAACTGGGACAAGGACCCCCAGGACATGATCGTCGAGGCGGCCTACGAGGCCTACGCCGACGCCGGCATCGAAGACCCGCAGCGCCAGATCGAGGCCGTGTTCTGCGGCGCGCAGTACCCGTCGAAGGGCACCGCCGAGGTGGCCGACGCCCTCAAGCTGTACGACCGGCCCGTCAGCATGGTGGTGAACTACTGCGCCACCGGGACCGACGCCTTCCGCTACGGCGTCTTCGCGGTGGCGTCGGGCATGTACGACACGGTGCTCGTCGTCGGCTTCGACAAGCCGAAGGACCGCGGCGTGTCGGGCCCGAGCGTCGCCGTCACCGGCGTGCGCGGGCTGCCGGCCACGCCCGCCGGCTGGTTCTCGCTCTGCGCCGCGCAGTACTTCGAGACCTACGGCGCCGGCCGCGAGGATCTCGCGAAGATCGCCGTCAAGAACCACCACAATGGCACGCTCGCGCCGAAATCGATGCTGAAGCGCGAGATCACCGTCGACGACGTGCTGAAGGCGCGCATCATCTCGTGGCCGTTCGGCCTCTACGACTGCGCCGCGCAGTCCGACGGCGCCGCCGCCGCCATCATCACGAGCCGCGCGCTCGCGAAGGGGTGGCGCGACGACTTCGTGCTGGTGCGCGGCATCGGCATCGCGCTGTCGGCGAACCCGCAGGAGGATCCGAGCTTCGACTTCCTGCGCTGGAAGGCGAGCGAGATGGCGGCGAAGCAGGTCTACGCGCAGGCCGGCATCACCGACCCGCGCAAGGAGATCCACGTCGCCCAGGTGCACGACTGCTTCACGCTGACGGAGCTGCTGGCGTACGAGGACCTCGGCTTCTGCGAGAAGGGCTCGGCGAAGGAGCACATCGCCAGCGGCACCTTCGAGCTCACGGGCGAGCTGCCGGTCAACACCGACGGCGGCCTCAAGACGTTCGGGCATCCCACCGGCGCCACCGGCGTGCGGATGATCTACGAGAACTACAAGCAGCTCCAGGGCAAGGCCGAGAAGCGCCAGGTGAAGAACCCCACCGTGGCGCTGAGCCACAACATCGGCGGCGCTCCGCAGGCGTGCGGCATCTGCATCGTGGCGATGCCGTAGGCGCGCCCGCCGCGCCGGCATCGCGGCTCGAGCTGCTCCAGGTCACGTGGGCGCTCGCGTGGCCCGCCATCATCTCGTTCTCGCTCGAGTCGGTGGCCGGGCTGTGCGACCTGCTCATGGTCGGACATCTCGGACCGTCGGCGGTCGCCGCGGTCGGCGTCGGGGTGCAGGTGCTGTCGGCGGTGAACACGACCATGTTCGCCTTCGGCACCGGGGCGCTCGCCGTGGTGGCGCGCAGCATCGGCGCGAGGCACCGTGCGGCGGCCGAAGAGGCGCTGCGGCAGTCGATCCTCGGTGCGGTCGCGATGGCGGCGGTCGTGATCCTGCCCGTCATCGCGTTCCCGCACGCGCTGGTCGGGCTCTTCAGCGTCGAGCCCGCCGTCGCCGAGGCCGCGGCCGCCTTCCTGCGCGTGGTCATGCTCTCGGTGCCGGGCGCGGCGATCGTGTTCGTGGTCGCCTCGAGCCTGCGCGGCGCCGGGGACACGCGGACGCCGCTCCTGATCGGCGCCGTCGTCAGCGTGCTCAACGTCGCGCTCGGGTTCGTGCTCATCTTCGGGCGGCTCGGTCTCCCGGCGTTCGGCGTCCGCGGCGCCGCCATGGCGACGGCGATCGCGTTCACGGCCGGCGCGTGCGTCGGCCTGGTGCTCCTGGCCCGCGGCCACCTGGTGCTGACGGTGCGCTGGCGCGGGTTCGTGTTCCACGGCGACATCGTGCGGCGGGTGGTGCGCGTGGGTTATCCCGCGGCGCTGGAATCCCTGCTGATCCAGGTCGGGTTCTTCGTCTACATCGTGTTCGTCGCGCACTTCGGGACCGGGCCGGTGGCGGCGTATTTCATCGGGGCGCGGGTGCTGGCGCTGTCGTTCCTGCCCGGCCTCGGCTTCGCGACGGCGGCCGGTGCCCTCGTCGGGCAGAACCTCGGCGCCGGCCGGCCGGCCGACGCGCGCGAGAGCGGCTGGGCCGCGATGCGGCTCGCGATCGGCATGATGACCGTCGCCGGCGCCGTCATCTTCGTGGCGGCTCGACCGATCGCGCGGCTCTTCGTCGACGATCCGGCGGTGGTGGACGAAGCCGAGCACTTCATCCGCATCCTCGCGATCGCGCAGCCGATGATGGCGGTGGACTTCGTCATGGGCGGCGCGCTCCGCGGGGCGGGCGACACGCGCTTCCCTCTCGTGACGGTGCTCGTCGCGTTCTACGGCTGCCGACTCGGCCTCGCCTGGATCGTGACCCACGCCCTGGGCCTGCCGCTCATCTGGCTCTGGTTGTGCGTGCTGAGCGATTTCTTCGCGCGCGCGGCCCTGAAGAGCTGGCGCTTTCGCTCGGGCGCATGGGCGCGCGTGCACGTGTAGTGGACGGCGCCGGGGAGGTGGGCTAGGGGGGCGTCGATGATTCGCGCCCTCGACGTCGTCACCTCGCTCGCCGCCAGCACCCTGCGTCTCGGCTCCGGCATGGCGGTCGGCACGCTGGGGCCCCGTCCCGCGAAGGCGATCGAGCTCTACGACTTCGAGGCATGCCCGTACTGCCGCAAGGTCCGCGAGGCGTTCTCGATCCTCGACCTCGAGGCCGACGTGAAGCCGTGCCCCAAGGGTGGCACGCGCTTCCGCGACGAGGTCGTGCGTCGCGGCGGCCGGGCGCAGTTCCCGTTCATCGTCGATCCCAACACCAAGGTGGAGCTGTACGAGTCGGACGACATCGTGCGCTACCTGTTCGACACCTACGGCACCGGCGACGTGCCGATGCTGCTCAACCTGCCGCTGATGCCGACGGTGTCGTCGACGCTGTCGTCGGCGGTGCGGCTCGGCTCGGGCACGTGGCGTCGGCCGGCGCGTCCGGCCGGGCATCCGCTCGAGCTGTGGAGCTTCGAGGCGTCGCCGTTCTGCCGCATCGTGCGCGAGGCGCTGACGTCGCTCGAGCTGCCGTACCGCCTGCACAACGTCGCCAAGGGCAGCCCGAGCCGCGAGGCCTTCGTGCGCCGCTCGGGCAAGATGATGGTGCCCTACCTCGTCGACCCCAACACCGGCGCCGCGATGTTCGAGTCGGCCGAGATCGTGCACTACCTCGAAGAGACCTACGCGCTGCCGTGAGGCGCACTTTGACGCCCGGAGCGCCCGCGTGGTAGCCGCCCGCGCATGCTCGCGCGGCTGCAGCGCCTCCTCGGTGTCGACGGCAACTGCTTCGACGTCGCCATCGACCACGGCATCTTCAACGAGCCCACGTTCCTCGGCGGCATCGAGGACATGGGGCGCGCCGTGGCGGCCATCGTCGCCGCCGGACCGGACGCCATCCAGCTGACGCCGGGGCAGGCGCCGCTCCTGCAGGCGGTGCCCGGCAGGACGAAGCCCGCGCTCGTCCTGCGGACCGACGTCGCCAACTGCTACGGCGCGACGCTGCCGCGGCACCTCTTCAGTCATCTCGTCGACGACGCCGTCGAGCAGGCGGTGCGGCTCGACGCAGCGGCGGTGGTCGTCAATCTGCTCCTGCTCCCGGACCAACCCGAGCTGCACGAGCGCTGCATCGAGAACGTCGGCCGTCTGCGCGCCGACTGCGCGCGCTACGGCATGCCGCTCATGGTCGAGCCGCTCGCCATGGCCCCGAACAGCGCCGGCGGCTACATGGTCGACGGCGACGCCGAGAAGATCGTCCCGCTCGTGCGCCAGGCGGTGGAGCTGGGGGCCGACCTGATCAAGGCCGATCCCACCGACGATCCCGCCGACTTCGCGCGCGTCGTCACCGTGGCGGCGGGGAAGCCCGTCCTGGTGCGCGGCGGCGGCAAGGCATCGGAGGCCGAGATCCTGCGACGCACGCATGCCCTCATGCAGACGGGCGCGCGTGGCATCGTCTACGGGCGCAACGTCATCCAGCATCCGAATCCCACGGGCATGACGCGCGCCTTCATGGCGATCGTGCACGAGGGCGCCACGCCCGAGCATGCCCTGACATTTCTCTGACGGGTCGTGGCTGGCAATCGCCCAGGTCATGAGGTCATGATGTCCGGAATCGTCATGGGGATGGTGCGGGTGGGGTCCGGGCATGGCTGGCGCTGAGCCGTCGAAGGGCGGCGGCGAATCCCGCTTCATCCGCGACGCGCTGCAGGTGTTCGGCGGCCAGATCGCGATGAACGTGATCGGCATCGGCACCAGCGTCATCACCACGCGCGCGCTCAGCACCGAGGATCGCGGGCTCTTCCAGCTGCTGATCCTGTTGCCCGTCACGCTGTCGAACTTCGCGAAGCTCGGCATCCCGCAGGCGAGCGTCTACTACATCCGCCGCCGCAAGGTGTCGGCGTCGGACGTGGCGTCCAACTCCGCCCTGATCGCCATCGTCATGGGCGGCCTCATGGCGCTCATCTGCTGGCTCGGGCGTGACTGGTTGCTCGAGCGCATCGTCAAGGGTGCGCCGGCGGTGGCACTGCCGCCGTCCCTGGCGCTGATCCCGTTCGCGTTGCTGCAGTTCTACTTCCTCGGTGTCGCGCAGGCGCAGCAGCGCTTCCGCGAGTACAACATCCAGCAGGTCATCCCGAACATCCTGAGCCTCGTCGGCATGGCCGTCACGCTGCTGTGGTTGCACATGGGGCTGCTCGGTGCGGTGCTGACGCAGGCGGCCATCATGGTGTTCATGACGTTGTGGCTCATGCTGCGCGTGCACCGGACGGCCCCGCTGCACTTCCACTTCGACCGCCAACTCGCGCGCGGCATGCTGTCGTTCGGCGGCAAGTCGTACGTGCAGACGCTGGCCGCCACCCTGCACCTGCGCCTCGATCAGTATCTCATCGCCTACCTGCTCGATCCGCAGCAGGTGGCGTACTACGCCATCGCCGTGAACATGGCGACGCTGCTGCTCAAGATCCCGGAGGCCACGGGCACCGTGCTCTTCCCGCGCCTCGCGGGGTCGACGGAGGCCGCGGCGCATTCCGCCACCGCACGGGTCTCGCGCTACACCGTGCTCATCACCGGGCTCGGCGTGCTCGGCTTCGGCATCGCCGGCCCGATCGGCATCCGGCTGCTGTACGGCTCGCGCTACGACAACTCGATCGTGCCCATGCTCGTCCTGCTGCCCGGCATCGTCATGATGGCGCTCTACACGATCCTCACCCGCAACTTCACCAGCCGCGGCAAGCAGGAGGTCAACATCATCGCTGCCGGGCTCGCGCTGGCGCTGAACGCCGGGCTCAACTGGGTGATGATCCCGCGCTTCGGCATCATCGGTGCGGCGGCGGCGAACGGCATCTCGTACAGCGTGGCGTCGACGGTGCTCCTGGTCGCCTTCGTGCGCGAGTCGGGGCACTCGTGGAGCGATACGCTGATGGTGCGGCGCGACGAGGTGATGGGGCTCGTGCGCGCGGTCCGGACCCGGCGCTGGGCCTGAGACGACCTGCGTTGCCCGTCCATACCCGCCGTGTTAGCCAGAACGGGCATGGTGCGTCCGTTCGGGGTGTGGGGGGTCGTCGCGGCGCTGGTCTTCACGGCGCGACTCGCGGCGGCACAGGGCAACGTCGTCATCGACCAGGTGCTCGGCAGCTGGCAGGGCGACGATTCGGTGCAGTTCGTCGAGCTGCAGCTGCGCGCCGACAACCAGAACGGCTTCGCGGGCAACGCCGATCTCGTGTTCGACACGGCCGCGGGCGACGCCCCCTCGCGCCGCTTCTTCACCTTCCAGCAGAACATCGCGAACGGTGCGAGCGGCGCGCGCGTGCTCATCGGCACGCTCCGCCTCCAGGCGATCACCGGCATCCAGCCGGACTTCGTCATCGAGCCCGGTGTGATCCAGCCCGTCAACGGACGCGTGTGCTACCGCGTCGGCGACGGGCAGGGCGGTTGGTCGGTGGTCGACTGCATCGCCTACGGTGCCTTCACCGGCGACGTGGGCCCCTTCGGCAAGCCGTCGCGCGTGACGCCCGACAACCGCGCGCTCGGCCGCACGGCACTGACGTTCTCGAACCGCGCCGACTGGGAGGGCTTCCTGAGCCCCACGCCCACGAACAACCCCGGCAAGAGCTTCACGATGCAGACGCTCTGCGGCGACGCCAAGATCGGGCAGGGCGAGCAGTGCGACGACACCAACCTCGGCGGCGCCACCTGCGCGTCGCTCGGGTTCGCCAAGGGCAAGCTCTCCTGCACGCAGTGCCACTACGAGACCAAGGCGTGCTCGTTCTGCGGCAACAACGAGATCAACGGCAGCGAGGAATGCGACGGCGACGACCTCGGCGAGCGCACCTGTGCTGTGCTCGGCTTCACCGGCGGCACGCTCGGCTGCACGGAGAAGTGCGCCGTCACCACCGAGGCGTGCGACGCGACGTTCTTCGTGCCGGGGGGCGGCCCGCCGAAGCCCGACTGTCTCTTCGAGTGGCAGGTGATGAACGCGGCGCAGCGGCCGGGCGTGAGCGGCAAGGCGTCGCCGAAGCAGCGCTGCCGCGTCGGTGACGCCGGTTGCGACACCGGTGCCACGCCGGGCTCGTGCACGGTGCCGGTGAAGGTGTGCCTCTCGCGCGCCGACGCCCGCCTGCCGAAGTGCACGCCGTCGTCGATCGACAGCGTCCAGCTGCTCGTGCCCGATCCGGCGCTCGGGACGTCGCTCCTCGGGGCGGTCGCTGCGCTCGGGTCGTCCACGCTCGACGGTGACACGGTGACGTTCGCCCCGTCGCTCGCCGGACCCGACGTCTGCACCGACACGGTGGCCGTCGTGCTGCCCGCGGGTGGCAAGACCAAGCTCAAGGCGAAGGTCGCGGCGTCGGGCGGCAAGCCCAAGGACGCGGACGTGCTCCGGCTCAGCTGTACGCCGTAGCCCGCCCCTTGCCCCACGGGGGCCGGATGGGCGAAGATAAGGCGAAATGAAGAGCCAGCCGCTTCGCCCCCGGGGCACGACGGACGATCCCGCGAACCGCTTCGATCGGTTGCACGTCGAACGCGACGACACCCCGGACGGCTCCGAGCCGACGCTCTTCTACCGCGACACCAGTCGCTCCATCCTCGCCGAGAACGACAGCCCCGACATCGGCTTCCGCTTCAGCCTGAATCCCTACCGCGGCTGCGAGCACGGCTGCGTCTACTGCTACGCGCGCCCGTCGCACGAGTACCTGGGCTTCAGCCCCGGCCTCGACTTCGAGCGTCGCATCATGGTGAAGGACGACGCCCCGGCGCTGCTGCGCCAGGCGTTCCGCTCGCCGAAGTGGACGCCGCAGGTCGTGGCTCTGTCGGGCAACACCGACTGCTACCAGCCGGTGGAACGCCGGCTCGGCCTCACGCGGCGGTGCCTCGAGGTGTTCGCCGAGTTCCGCAATCCCGTCGGCATCATCACCAAGTCGGCGCTGGTGGAGCGCGACGCCGACCTGTTGGGTGCACTGGCGAGCGCCGGCGCCGCCAACGTCTTCTGCTCGCTGACGACGCTCGACGCCGATCTCGCGCGCCGCATGGAGCCGCGCGCGGCGCAGCCCGAGCGGCGCCTCGACGCGATCCGCACGTTGACGGCGGCCGGCGTGCCCGTCGGCGTCATCGTGGCGCCCGTGGTCCCGGGCCTGAACGACCACGAGATCGCGAAGATCCTCGAGGCGGCGGCGCAGGTCGGTGCCCGCAGCGCGTCGTGGGTCATGCTCCGGCTCGCGAAGCCGCTCGACACGCTCTTCGACCGCTGGCTCACCACCAACTACCCCGACCGTCGTGCCCACGTCCTGCATCGCATCCAGGACGTCCGCGCCGGACGCCTGAACGACACCACCTTCGGTCGCCGCCAGCGCGGCCAGGGACCGTACGCGACCCAGATCGCCGCGTTGTTCGGCGCCGCCGCGCGCAAGCACGGACTCGACCGACCGCTGGCGCCGCTGAACACCGCGGCGTTCCATCGGCCAGCGGAGGCGGGCGATCAGCTGGCGCTGATCTAGGAGTTCGACCCAAGACCATGTCTTGGGTCGCAAACTAGCAGCCCGCCTGGATCCGCAATCGGCCGCGACGGCCCTCGACGCGGGTTCGCAGGACCTGCGTGCCGGCGTCCCACGACCACGCGTCGGGCGGCAGCGGCACCCCGTTCCATGTGACGCGGCACGGGACGAACGGCTGTGCCAACGTCGCCAGCGATGCCTGCACGCCGATCGTGCGGCGACGCTTGGTACGCACGCGCAACTCCCAGCTGCCCGGCCGCTCGACGGCGAGGAGGCGCTCGCTGCCGCCGAGCCAGGCCTCGGACGTGCCGCGCGGGAAGGCGAGCAGCTCGAGGCGGTCATAGCGATCGCGCAGCTTCACCAGGCCTGGCGCCGGGTCGCCGTAGTCGGCGAGCGTGTCGACGTCGGGCGGGAGCAGCGGCAGCACCGCGCCCGCGCGGACGAAGAGCGGCAGCTCGTCGAGCGGTGCCGGGACGGTGATCGCGCGACGACCGTCGAGCACGGTGGCGGCGCCCATGACGAAGGCGCCCGTGGCCGAGTCGTACGCGCCCGCGCGCCAGAGGTCGATCCAGGCGCCGTCGGGCAGGTAGACGTCGCGCGTGACGGCGCCGGGCGTCGTGACCGGTGCGGCCAGGATGTCCGGTCCGAAGAGGAACTCGTCGTCGCGGGCGACGGCGATCGGATCGTCGGGCGTCACGAGGGCCAGGTGCCGCATGATCGGCAGGCCGCTCCGCCGGTACTCGGCGGCGGCGCCGACGAGGTACGGATAGAGCTGCGTGCGCAGCTTCGCGTAGCGCTTCCAGTTCGCGATCTGGCCGTCGTCGTAGATCTGCGGTCGCACCTTGGCGGGCACGGCGAAGCCGTTGGCCTGCGTGCGCATGACCCCCGAGACCGCGCCGAACTGCACCCAGCGCGCCAGCAGCTCGGGCGTGAGCGCGCGGTCGCCGAGCGCGAAGAAGCCCCCGATGTCGCTACCCCAGACGGCGACACCGGAGAGTCCCATGTTGACGCCGTTCCACACCGCCGAGGCGAGGCCGTCGAATCCCCAGTCCGTGGACGGATCGCCGTTCCACACCACCTGCGCGCACGATGCCGTCCCCGTCCACCCCGAGCGCTGGAAGCGCACGACGGGCCGGCCCACGCGACGCACCGTCGCGTGGGCGCCGCAGTGGTAGTCGCGGACGTAGCGGTTGTGGTGCGCCGAGCCGGTGAGGCCGCCGGCGGTGAAGGCGTCGAGCGGCGTGTACTCGCCGAAGTCCTCCATCCAGCCGTCGTGCCCGTCGGCGATGGCCTCGCCGAGGAGCCGGCCGTAGGACGCGCGTCCGGCCGGCGTCGTGAAGTCGAACTGGCCGACGCGGAAGATCGTCGAGCCGGTGTAGTCGTACACGTAGGGCGCGCCGCTGGCGTCGCGCGTGAGCGCGCCGGCGGCCACCGCCTGGTCGAACCGCGGCGTGTAGCGCTCGCAGATCATCGGGTTGAAGTACGTCGTCACGGCGGCGCCGGTCGCCTGCAGGGCGCGGAGGAACTGGCGCTCGTCGTCCTCCCGTCCCACCTGATCGCCGCACGGCAGGTAGTGCGTGTAGGTCTGGATGACCGACACCGGCACGTCGGCGGCGCGCAGCCTCGCCATGGTCTGGAAGCGGACGTCGCGCGGGCCCGTGAGCTGGATCCACGGTCCGAAGACCCAGGGGGCGTCCGGTGCGGGCTGGCGGCCGGTGCGCGCGGTGAACCGTCGCAGCACGTCGGCCGGTCGTGGGCCGGCGAAGACACGGAAGCGCAGCGACGTCGGCGCGGGCAGGGCGGGCACGCCGTCGGGAGCGCCGACGACCTCCATGCTCCAGTGCCCGGGATCGTCGGTGGCGAGGCGGAAGTAGCTGGTCTCGTCGTTGTCGACGAGCACGCCGACGCCGCGACTCGAGAGCAGCCACGGCACCGGGTAGTACGTCGCGTCGGTGCGCTCGCGGAACCCGGCCTTCGGCACGAACAGCCCGACGAACGGCCACTCCTCCGGCTGATAGGGACCGTCGGCGACGAAGTTCTCGACGACGTTGCCGCGCTGGTCGACCGCATTCGACCGTTCCCCGAACCCGAGAAAGCGTTCGTCCGGATGGGCGTCGAAGCCGATCCCGAGGGCCTCCACGTCGGCGATATCGTCGCCGGCGATCCGTGCCTCGACCGCGATCACACCATCGCCGTCGGGCGCGATGCCGACCTCGAGCGTGCGGCCGCGCGGGTCCGTGGTCGCGACCACGAGCCGGACCGTCTCGCGCCGGCGCTCCGTGGCGACGATGTGTGTGGCGTGGACCCATTCGCCCGCGGTGGTGCGGAAGCCGAGCGTCCCGCTGGGACCGGGCCCGAGGCCGGTCGCCTCCGACAGCACCGGTCGACCTCCGGCGTCCTCGAGGTGGAGGTGCCAGGGGTCCTGTGACACACGGGCGACGAGCGATCCCGCGGGAATCTCGATCGACGCAGCGGGTGCCACGCCGTGCAGCACGGTGACGAGGGCCAGGGCGGTGGGCAGGAGCGATCGGGACATCGGTGCCGACGCTACCGCGGGTGGTATGCACTTCGCCACCCTGAAACGCAGGCTCGGCTTGACCATCCGGAGGGCGCCGCGTACCTTCCCGGCGCCGATGTTCGACTTCAACGCGGCATACCGCATCGCGCAGGACATTCCCGGATGGCTCATGCCGGTCGAGGCGGAGCAGCTCTATCGTCTCGGCTTCGAGGCGGAGTCGAACGTCCTCGAGATCGGGAGCTATTTCGGCAAGTCCACGTTCCTGATCGCGCGCGGCATGAAGGACGCGGGACGGATACTGAACGTCATCTCCATCGACGTCCACTTCCGTGGCATCGACGAGAACGATCGTCCGATGATCCTCGCCGACGATGCGCCGATGTTCCTGCTGCGCACGCTCCGCGAGCACGCCCTCGACGACATCGTCATCCACATGATGGGCTGGTCCCACATCGCTTCGAGATTCATCGACTATTCGAAGATCGGAACGGTGTTCATCGACGGGGGCCACGACTACGACTGCGTGCGCCGCGACTTCCTCGCCGTCCGCGACCGTATCGATGCCGGGACGTTGCTGCTGTTCCACGACTACGGTGAACCGTTCCCCGGAGTGCAGCGGGTCATCGACGAGATGGTCCGCACCGATCCGGGATTCAGCTTCGTCGGCCTCTGGCACTCGTTGTTCGCCTGCCGGATGCTGACGGGCGTCACCTCGGTGGAAGGGCTGCGCCATCGGATCGAGACGCTCGATGAACAGCTCGCGCGCGAGGCCGAGGCGCGCCGGATCCGGGAGTCCGAGGTCGCGGAGCTGCGGGCGTCGACCTCGTGGCGCATGACCGGCCCGCTGCGCTGGGGCATGGATCAGCTCCGCGGCCGTCGCTGAACGCTACGACCCCACCACCCGCGGAAACCGCGGCGGCCGCTTCTCGAGGAACGACGTGACGCCCTCCCGGAAGTCGGGTCGTCCGAAGCTCTCGACCATGAGCTTCACCGCTTCCTTCTCCGCCGCCCCGAGCTCGCTCGTCCAGTGCTGCCATACCTGGCGCTTCATCACCGCCATCGACGCCGGCGAGCAGCTCGCCCCGAGATCGGCGACGTAGCGCTGGACGAAGGGCAGCAGCTCGTCGTGCGGCAGGACGCGGTTCACGAGGCCCATGCGCTCGGCCTCCGCGGCCTCGACCTTGCGGGCCGAGAACAGCAGATCGAGCGCGTGTGCCGTGCCGACGACGCGGGTGAGCAGCCAGCTGACGCCCCACTCCGCGATGAGCCCGCGGCGCGCGAAGGCGGTGGTGAAGCTGGCGCGATCGGAGGCGAAGCGCAGGTCGCAGGCGAGCACGATGGGAACGGCCATGCCGGCGACCGGTCCGTTGATGGCGGCGATCACGGGCTTCCGGATCGAGAGGGGGTAGGTGTACGTGCCGCGGAAGGAGTCGCCCATGCCGGGGTCGCCGGGGTCGGCGTCCAGCTCGGCGGGCACGTCGCCGATGCCCTTGCCCTGCGTGAGCGACTTGAGGTCGTTCAGGTCGGCGCCGGCGCAGAAGCCGCGGCCCGCGCCGGTGAGCACGATGGCCACCACGCTCGCGTCGGCCTCGGCCGCCGCCATCGCATGCTTCACCTCGGCCCCCATGCGTGTCGTCCACGCGTTGAGGGCGTGGGGGCGGTTCAGTGTGATGGTCGCGACCGGATCGGCGACCTCGTAGACGATCTCCTGATACATGACGACTCCTTCCGAGCCGGTCGCGTAGCAGAGGCGTCGCCACGAAAACAGGTGTGCGAGGTCCGGGGGTGCGTGCTACGGTCGTGGTTCGGAGGCTCCATGCGAAGGCTCCTCGCCCTGACGCTCCTGCTCGGAACGCTCGCCGCGGCCACGGTCGCCCACGCCGACGGGGCGTACTACCCGTACCCGCCGCAGGCGATCTATCCGGCATACCCCGCCTACCCGGCGTATCCCGTGTACCCGTTCGCGGCGCCGCTGACCTACGGGTACGGCTACGCGGTCCCGCCGCCGGCGTTCTACTTCGGCTCCGGGTACGACCCCGACTACCGGGCCATGCGGTACAACCGCTACTTCACGCGCAACCAGGACGACCCGCCGAAGGTCCGGGGCTACACCTTCGATCGCTAGGAGGCGTCGAGCTCCTCGGCGCTGCGCACGAAGAACCGGTCCTCGAGATAGCGCGGGGCGTAGGCGCGCACGTCCATGTGCACCCACGTCGGGGCGATCTCGGACGGCTCGAGCGCCTTGCGGTTCGCGCCCGACCAGCCCACCTGGAAGTTCCCCATCTCGACCAGGAGGCCGCGGACCGCGTCGCAGCGGTCGCGATCGTCGCGCTTGTCCTCGCCCGGTCGGAGATCGAAGTCGAGGTCGATCGCCTTCCCCATGTGGTTCGTGCTGGTGCGCTGGTTCGCCAGGTTGTCGAACCAGCAGCGGTAGGCGGAGTTGACGTGGGCACGCCCGTGTCCGGCGCGCGACGCGTAGAACGACGCCGCGCGCATCGCGTGCAGGATGGCGCGATGCATCCCGGGGTACTCGCGCCGGTGGTAGGCCTCGGTGCGCGGCATGCCCACCTGGTACTCGCCGGCGAACTGTCCGAGCCCGAACCCGCTGCACTGCCCGCACCGGCAGCGGAGCGCCGTGAAGTCCACCGGGTATTCCGCGGCGAAGCGTGCGAGCGCCGCCCTTGTCGCCGGATCGACCGCCCCGCTCGGCGTCGCGAGGCGCATGTAGTCGCGCTGGAAGGTGACGACCTGCAGCTCGGTGCCGGGACCGTAGTCGCCGTCCCAGACGGTGCCGCGAAAGCCGGCGAGTCGGAGCTGCAGTGCCTCGACGGTGGGGCCGGTGGCGCCACGCCCGAGGACGCCGGAGCCCGCCGGTGGCATGGCCCGGGCGAGCGCCGGCGCCGGCGTCTCGGTGGTCGTGCGGAGCAGCGGGTAGAGGCGACGGAAGGCCGCCTGGCGTTCCGGCCATCCGTTCGGACGACCGGTGGTGGCGGGCCGGCCGCGGTTGACGAGGTTGCAGACCTTCAAGAACCCCTGCCCGTCGGCGGACGTCGCCTGATCGGCGTGCGCGTTCGCGCCGTTGTCGCGCCACCAGACCGCGCTGGCCGCGATCGCCCATTGCGGCTGCTCGAGCAGGCGCGGCTCGGCGACGAAATTCGCACCGAGCACCGGCACCAGCTGCTCGTAGTTGGTGCGATGCGTGACCTGCAGGGCGGCCCGTCCGACGTAGCAGCGATCGATGACCGCCTGCGCGCTGGCCTGGTGGCGTGCGGCGTTCGCGGGACCATCCTGCTCGGCGGCGGCCAGCACCGCCCGCGCCTGCGGCAGCACGCCCGGTGGGATCACGGTGGGCTTGGCCGCATACGTCTCCACGAAGTAGCGCAACGCGGCCAGCGGCGGCACGTAACCTGCCTCGCGGAAGTACGCGCCCTCGCCCGACTCGACGCAGACGTTGGCGAGGAAGCAGGCCTGGCGTTCGGCGTTCGACAGGTCCGCCGTCGCGAACCAGGCGTCGCCGTCACGCGCGATCGCGGCAATGCCCGCCGGCGCCATCTTGCGGAAGGTGGCGCGGAGCGCCGCGAGCGGGATCGTGCGCGATGCCCGGGTGGGGGCCGTTGCCGCCGGCGGCGCGTCGGTCCAGCCCAGGGTCCGGGCCTTCGCCTGCGTCGCGGGGCCGGCGATGCCCTGCGCGGGCACGATGCCGTGTCGCAGCTGGAAGGCACGGATCGCGTCGACGGTCTGCGTCCCGGCCACGCCGTCGGCCGTGGGGCGGCCGTTCGCATCCGTCGCGGCGAGCAGGCCCTGCGCGATCAGGAAGCGCTGGAAGCTTTCGACGTTGGTGCCGCGTGCGCCGCGACGGATCGTGCCGGTCGTCATGCGTCTCCCTCTCGAGCTGGGTCCGAGAGCGAGACGACTAGCGCGACTTCTTGCATGGTGCAAGCCTCTTCGACTAGCTCGCGCCGCCGTCGCCGCGCACGTGCCGCCGGCGGTCCTTGACACCCTCCCCCCGGACGGCTTGAACGCCCCGATCATGCATCGTTTCGCAACGCTCCTCCTCGTTGTCCTCGCTGGTTGCGCTCTGTTCGGTCCCACGCCGAAGGAGAAGGCCGCGAAGATCGAACCCATGCTGGCCGCCGCCGGTTTCCGTGCCATCCCCGCCGACACGCCGGAGAAGATGGCGCGGCTCGAGCAGCTGCAGCCGGTGCGGCTCACGTACTCGATCCGCGGCGGTACGCCGCACTACTGGTACGCCGATCCGTACCGCTGCAAGTGCCTCTACGTCGGCGACGAGGTCCGGTATCAGCGCTACGAGGCCCTCCGCGTGCAGACCGACATCGCCGCGAGCGAGAAGGCCACGGCGCTCATGGAGGAGGACGCGGCGTCGGTGGACGAGCAGATGGACTACTTCGTGCCCGGCGGCGTCGAGATGCTCTGGGTCGCCCCCTGATGGACCTGACCTACTCCCCCGCCGAGGAACGCTTCCGTGCCGAGCTGCGGGCGTGGCTCGAGCAGCATCCCCCGGGCGCGCCCCC
Organism: uncultured Binatia bacterium (SeqCode); assembly: GCA_964404165.1. Lineage (GTDB taxonomy): Bacteria > Desulfobacterota > Binatia > DP-6 > DP-6 > DASYLJ01. The sequence continues at coordinate 44,120 of CAYOIZ010000040.1, forward strand.
CGCCGCGCTCGACGCCTGGGTGACGCAGGGCAAGGCGTGGCAGCGCCGGCTCTACGAGGCCGGCTGGTGCGGCATCGCGTGGCCGGCCGCCTACGGGGGCCGCGGCGCCAGCCTGATCCAGCAGATCATCTTCCAGGAGGAGATGGCGCGGGCGCGCGCGCCGCAGCTGATCAACCTGGCCGGGCTCACCATGGGCGGCCCGGTCCTGATCGCGCACGGCACCGAGGCGCAGAAGCAGCGCCACCTCCAACCCATCCTGGCCGCGGACGAGATCTGGTGTCAGGGCTTCTCCGAGCCCGACGCGGGGTCCGATCTCGCCGCACTGCGCACGCGCGCCGTCCTCGACGGCGACCACTTCGTCGTCAGCGGCCAGAAGGTGTGGACGAGCTACGCGCGATACGCCGACTGGTGCATGTGCCTCGTGCGCACCAACCCGACCGCGCCGAAGCACAAGGGCATCACGTTCCTGCTGATCGACATGCACAGCCCGGGTGTCACCGTGCGTCCGCTGCAGCAGATCAACGGCGACGAGGACTTCAACGAGGTCTTCTTCGAGGACGTACGCGTGCCGCGCGCGAACGTCGTCGGCGCCGTCGACACGGGCTGGGACATCGCGATCACCTGCCTCATGCACGAGCGGCAGACGCTCACGTTCAGCCGTCAGCTGCAGTCGCGGGTGGCGCTCGACGAGATGCTCGCCATGGCGCGCCGTCGCGGGGCCGGGGCCGACCCGGTGCTGCGCGATCGCCTGGCGGCGGCGGTCATCGATGCGCACGCGATGCAGTACACCGCGTACCGCAATCTCACCGTCACGCTGCGGGGCGGATCGCCGGGGCCGGAAGGCTCGATCGAGAAGCTCTTCTGGAGCGAGATGTACCAGCGGCAGCTCGAGGTGGCGCTGGCCGTGTGTGGTCCGGCGAGCCAGCTGCTCAAGGGTGCGGCGCACGCGGTCGACGACGGACGCTGGCCGCACCTCTACCTCTACTCGCGCGGCCGCACGATCGCCGCCGGCAGCTCCGAGGTGCAGCGCAACATCATCGCCGAGCGCGTGCTCGGTCTGCCACGTGATGGCAAGTAGAATCGGCTTGACTGGCGTTCAGTTGGCTTGGTAGCCCGCTTCCTGGGCGTGTGCGTTGCCGCGTCCGGGAGGGTTCGTGATGCGACGGATCGTGTTCATGCTCGCGCTCGCTGTGTCGACGACCCATGCGCTCGACGTCACGACCTGCCAGCAAGTCATACCGGCCGGTGAGACCTCGTCGGCAAGCGCATCAAGGGCGAGGACCTGACGTTCGACGACAACGGGTACGGGGCCGTGTCCGCGCCCGGGGGACACGTGACTGCCACCCGGCTCGTCGCCACCGGCAACGACTTCATGGGAGTGCGCGGGCGGGTGGTCCGCCTCATCGATTCCACCGTCACGGGGAACGGTGAGGTCGGCCTCCCCATGGACATCGCCACCGACCGTCGCCGAAGCTCCTGAACACGACGTGCGGCCGGAGCGCCGTCGCGGTGGATGGCACCGTCTACACCGATCAGACCTGGCACGTCTGCGCGAACGACTGAGTTGCCGCAGCGCCGAGACTGCGCCCATGCCGGCCCCGGCGCAGCGGGCCGGCTGCGGCGCCGGTCCCCGCCGCCCCCTTTTCCTCCGCCGGGCGCGCGCGTACCCTGCGGCACGACCCTTGCGTAGGAGGGTCGACACCGCATGGCCTTCATCGGGTTCATCATCGCCATCGTCCTCCTGGGGCACTTTGCGAAGCAGCTCCGGGGTCGGTCCGGCGTGTCGCGTGACGCCGCGCCTTGGGAGGCCATCGGGCGCCACTGGGTCGAGAAGGCGGAACGGCACGCCGAGCGGCACGCCGAATGGCATCGCCGATGGGCCGACAAGGCGGAGCGTCACGCCGAGCGCCGTCGCCGCCGGGAGGCCCGTCGGGGTGCCTGCCACGCTGACGAGGCGGAGTCGGACACGCCGCTCAGCGAGGACGACCTGCTGCGCCGCGCCCGTCGTCGGGCCGCCGCCGAGACCGGCTTCTACGCCCACCTGGTCACGTACCTGGCGGTCATCGCCCTCCTGGCGCTGATCAACCTGATGACCACATGGTACCCGTGGTTCCTGTGGCCGGCGCTCGGGTGGGGCTTCGGTGTCTTCTCGCACTGGATGGGCGTGTTCGGGTCGCGCAAGATCAAGCGGCGCTTCTTCGATCCCGCCGTCGAGCGCGAGCTGCAGCGCGAGAAGGCCTTCATGAACACGGAGAAGCAGGCCAGCCTCGACGAGCTGTCGTCGACCATCGCGCACGAGATCCGCAATCCGATCGCCGCCGCCAAGAGCCTCGTCCAGCAGATGGGTGAGGACCCGCAGTCGGTGGAGAACGTCGAGTACGCTCGCGTAGCGCTCGACGAGCTCGATCGCGTCGAGCGCCGCATCTCGCACCTCCTCAAGTTCGCCAAGGAAGAGGATTACGCGATGGCCCCGGTCAACATCGCCACCGTCGTCGACGGCGCGCTGACGCAGCTGCGCTCGAAGCTCGACACCGCGAAGGTGGCGGCGGTGCGCAACTACATCACCGGCCCGACGGTCGTCGCCGACGCCGAGAAGCTGCGGCAGGTGTTCGCCAACGTGCTCGACAACGCCATCGACGCGCTCGACGTCGTGCCCGAGAACCGGCGCATCGACGTCTTCATCGAGAACGGCGGCGCGCAGGCGACGGTGCGGCTGCGCGACAACGGCTGCGGCATCGCGCCGGACGCCCTCGAGCGCATCTGGAATCCCTTCTTCACCACGAAGGAGAAGGGCACGGGACTGGGCATGGCCATCTCACGCAAGATCGTCGAAGCGCACGCCGGCACGATGGACGTGGCCAGCGAGGTCGGACGCGGCACCGAGTTCATCGTCGCGCTGCCGATGCCGCCGAAGTGATGGCGATGCGTGGCCGCATACTGATCGTCGACGACGAGAAGGCGATGCTGCTCGCCCTGCGTGGCCTCCTCACCAAGGAGGGCTACGAGGTCGAGACCGCCGGCAACGGCGACGCCGCCATCCAGCTCATCGGGACCGGGAACTTCCATCTCGTCATCACCGACCTGTCCATGCCCGGTGTCGACGGCATGACGGTGCTCGAGCGCGCCCGCGCCGCCGACCCCGACCTGGCGGTCATCATGATCACCGCGCACGGCTCCGAGAAGGCGGCGGTGCAGGCGATGAAGCTCGGTGCCACCGACTACGTGCCGAAGCCGTTCGACAACGACGAGCTGCGGGTCGTCGTGCGGCGGGTGATGGAAGGCGTGCTGCTGCGCCGCGACCACCGCCGGCTGCTCGAGCAGGTGCACGGCGCCTATCGTTTCGAGAACATCGTCGGCGGCAGCGCACCCATGCGCCACCTGTTCGAGACCATCGACCGCATCGCCGACACCGACGTCACGGTGCTGATCCGCGGCGAGAGCGGTACCGGCAAGGAGCTGGTGGCGAACGCGCTGCACTATCGCAGCCCGCGTCGCAGCAAGCCCATCGTCAAGATGAACTGCGCGGCGCTCAGCCGCGAGCTGGTCGAGAGCGAGCTGTTCGGCCACGAGCGCGGCGCCTTCACCGGGGCGGTGGTGCGTCGCGAGGGCAAGTTCGAGGCCGCCGACGGTGGCACGCTCTTCCTCGACGAGTGCGGCGACATGCCGCTCGAGACGCAGGCGAAGCTGCTGCGCGCCATCCAGGAGAAGGAGTTCGAGCGCGTCGGCGGCAACCAGCCGATCCGCGTCGACGTGCGCCTCCTCGCGGCCACGAACCAGGATCTCGAAGCCGCGGTGGCGGCCGGGCGTTTCCGCGAGGACCTCTACTACCGGCTGCGGGTGGTGGAGCTGGTCATCCCGCCGCTCGCCGAGCGGCGCGACGACATCCCGCTCCTGGTCGACGCGTTCCTGCGCGAGGCGGCGGAGCGGTTCCAGCGTCCGGTGAAGCCGCTCACCGCCGAGGCGCTGCGCGTCTGCATGGAGCGCCACTGGAAGGGCAACGTGCGCGAGCTGCGCTCGGCGATGGAGCAGGCGCTGCTGCTCGCGCCCGGCAACGAGATCACGCCCGCCGACCTGCCCGGCGGGACGCCGTCCGCCGTCACCGCGGCCAGCCCGGTCGCGACCACGGGGCTGCCGTTCCGCGAGGCGAAGGAACGCCACGTCGAGGCCTTCGAGCGCGACTTCCTGGTGAACGCGCTGCGCCGCCACAACGGCAACATCACCAAGGCGGCGGAAGAGGTGGGCATGTACCGCCAGAGCTTCCAGCAGAAGATGCGGGAGCTCGGCATCACCGTCGAGGACGCGTCGCGATGACGCGTCCCGCAGGAGGTGTCCGATGAGGCTGTTCTCCCGCATGCGGAATCTGCTCGGCGGCATGCTGTCCGGCTGGGTGGGGCGCCGCGAACGCCGGAACCCCGAGGCGGTCTACGAGGCCGCCATCCAGGAGCGCCTCGGCCAGTATCGCGCGCTGCGCGAGGCCGCGGCCGGCGTGCTCTACATGCGCTCCAAGCTCGATCGCGAGCTCGGCCAGCGCGCGCAGGACCTGGCGTGGGTGCGCACCCAGCTCGAGCACGCCGTCGATCGGGGTGACGACGACGCGGCCCTGGCGCTCATCGTGCGCCGCGACGCGCTCGCCGCCGAGGTCGAGCGGCTCGGCGTCGAGCTCGGCGATCTCACCGCCGAAGCCGACGCCGCGAAGCGCAACCTGGTGGCGTTCCAGGACCAGATCGTCCGCCTGCGCGAGGAGCGCGTGCGCATGGTGGCCCGGCTCGCGAACGCGCAGGCGCGGCTGCGGCTGCACGAGACGCTGCGCGGGCTGAGCCCCGAGGCCGACATCCAGGCGCTCGACGCGGTCCGCGATCACGTCGAGCGACTCACCGCCGAGGTGGCGCTGGTGCGCGACGGCGGCGACCCGGCGCTGGAGCGTCGGCTCGGCACCATCCGCGACGCCGAGGTGGCGTCCGCGGCGCGCGCGCAGCTCGACGAGCTGAAGCGCACGCGCCACGCCGCGCTGCCAGCCGCCGCTATCCCTTCCGTGCTGCCCGCAGCGTGAGGATGCCGAGGACCAGGACGGCGCCGATCAGCACCGTCCACACCAGCGCCTGCCGCGGTGCGCTCCCCGAGGCCACGCGCGCGGCCTGGCTGAACTCGGGGTTCTTGATGAGCGGCGTGGACGTGGCGGGGGTGGCCGTCAGCGCCACCACCACGTCGCGGACGGACGCCAGCTCGTAGCGCGGCGGCGCGGCCTCGGGATCGCCGAGGAGCAGCGCGTACTGCCCGGGCGGCGCGGCGAGGAGCAGCGCCACCGTCGGCATGTCGGCCCAGGCGCGCTGCAGCGGCAGCGGCGCATCGTCGCCGTCGTCGACGACGAGGGTCATCGTGCGCACCGCGACGGGGGCCACGTCGATGACGGTCGGGCGCGGGCGACGCGCGTCGCGCACCAGCTCGCCGCTGGCGAGGACGATCTCGCGGCCGTTCGCGTCGGTGGTGAGCAGCCGGAACGGCCGGTGGAAGAACGGCGCGCCGATGCCGAGCTCGATGCGCTGCAGGACGAGCGGCGCCTCGTGCGGTCGCAGCGTCCAGTGCGAGGCGCGGTCGTGCTGCTCGGGCCCCTCGAAGAAGAGGCCGAGCCGGGTCGGCGGGACGTCGCGGTCGATCAGGAACGGCCACTGCCGGCCCTCGCCGTCGACGATGCGCAGGTCCGCGAGATCGCGGCGCGCATGCGCCAGGTCGCCGGCGGTGAGCAGCAGGCGCGAGAGGCCGTTCGGCGACGTCGCCACCGTGATCGGGTGCCGCCACTCGAGCCGCTGCAGGTCGACGGGTGCCCCCGCGCGCATCGCGAAGGCGAGCGCGGGGCTGGCGTCGAAACGCGGGTTCGGGCGGATCGGGCCCAGCGTCGCGGTGGCGAGCCGCTCCGGGTCCCACAGACGTGTCGCCACCTCGGCGTCGAGGCCGCGGGTGGGGTTCGTCAGCATCAGCGCGGTGAGGTCGTAGCGCGGACGGTAGGCGCGGCCGCCGCCGAAGCGCAGCGTGCCGGTGCCGTCGGCGAGGGCGAAGATCAGTGCCGGCTGGCGGACGACGGCCTCGAGCCGCAGCTCGCCGAGCGACGGGCTGTCGCCGTCGATGATCTCGACGCGCAGTCGACCGCCGCGCGCAGGGCCGAGCTGGACGTCGAGCGCGTCGATGGTGTCGCCGGCCGTCACGCGGCGCACGCGGCCGTCGCCGACCGACACATCGGCGCCGCTCGCGAGCACGTCCCACACCTGCACGCGCCGGTCGAAGGCGGGCGTGGCGGTGGCGACGCGCAGCACGCCGGGCACGATGCCCGACGGGCGCTCGACCTCGATCACCGTGCGATCGCCGACCCGGCTCGACGTCACCACCGGCAGCGGCACCGTGACCTGTGCCGTCTCGGCGAGGGTGCGGGTCGTCTGGAAGCGGAACGTGGGCTGCAGGAAGTAGCCCTCGTCGCCCTCGATGGTGACGACGAGCTCGGGCGCCGCGAGCGGTGGCAGCGAGACGTGCATGCGGTCGGCGGCGGGGTCACCGAGGCGTACGATGGAGGCGTTCTCGACCAGGGGGCCGCTCTCGGTCGCGACGTCGACGCGACGGACGAAGCCCGACTGCGCCGTGTCGATGCGCAGCGTCCACGGACCGGAGCCGGCGGGTGCCGCCAGGCGGTACGTCTCGCGTGCGCGGGGCGGCTGGTCCTGCCGCGGCGTCTTCGTGCGCTCGACGTGCAGCACCTGCGCGTCGACGATGGTCGCCTCCTGTCGCACGTCGCCCGGCGGCGGACCGGCGTCGACGACGTAGGGAACCTCGTGGCCGGCGCCGTCGAACACCCGCACGTCGGACAGATCGGGACGACACGCCGCGAGCACGTCGGGGGGCAGGACGAGGCGCGCGAGCCCGCCGCCCGCGACGGTGATGGGCGCCTCCTGCGGAAACAGCTGGGCCAGGTCGACGGGTGGCTGCTGGGCCCGCGCGGCCGCGGCGGCGAGCAGCACGAGGCCGAGGACGCGTCTCATGGCTCGGATGGCTCGCGCCGCAGGACGAAGCGCTGGTACGCGAGCGAGACGCCGATCAGCGACAGCGCCAGGCCGAGCAGCGAGGCCACGCGGTAGAGGTCGGTCAGCTCGCCGACGTCGTACAGGAACACCTTCACGATGGTGATCATCATGAGCACCAGGCTCACCCAACGCAGCCCGACGCTGGCGAGCCGCACGCCGAGCGCGAGCAGCCCGAGCGCGTACAGCGCCCACACGATCGACGTGGTGAGATCGCGCGCCGGCATGCGCGAGAAGTCGAGCGTGAGATCGGGCCCCTGCGCGAACCATTCCACGATGGCGATGTTGAGCCACGCGAAGACGATGACCAGGCCGGCGAGCCCCACGGCCATCGAGCCGACGGCGCGCGCGCCCGGATACACCGGACGCTCCCAGTCGCGGAGGCGCGGCACCTCGATCGGGGCGAGGACCGCCGCCGCGCGGAACATCGCCGCCGCCGGCACGAGGTAGGTGTAGAGCAGCCAGTTGACGATCCGCCACGCCGGTCGCGCATGGTACGTGAGGACGGCCTCGTTGGCGACGAGCCGGACGGCGACCGTGCCGAGCAGCGCCAGCCCGACGTACTTGAGGCCGGGGTGATCGAGCCGCTGCCAGAGCGTGATGAGTGCCAGGCCCTCGAGCGCCCAGCCGATGGTGATCCACTCGCGGTCGAGCTGGAGCGGGATGGCCACCGTCACGAAGGCCGTGGTGACGCCGAGGAACCAGGCGAGGTTGCTCACCCGCGCCGGATCGCCCTCGGCGAACACGGCGCGCGTGCGCTGGGCCGCCGCCAGGGTGACGGCGCCGAGACCGAGCGGCAGGATGCCGATGGCGGAGTCGCCGAAGAGTGTCGTGAACTGCTGGCCGAGCGACACGAACCACGCCGGCCCCGCGAGCGCCGCCGTCCACCACGGCCAGCGGTTGCCGCGCAGGCGATCGACGGCCAGGAACGGCCACAACGTCAGCACCACCACCGTGATCGACTGCAGCACGAAGCCCGTCGTCGACGGCTCGGCGCGATCCATGGCCCAGCTGGTGTGCACGAACGCGGTGGCGACCATCGCCAAGAGACCCCACCAGCTGCCGCCGAGGCGCGTGGCGGCCAGCGTCGCGAGCAGGCCGAGCGCGGTCGCGGCACCGAGCGCCACCATCGACGCGTCGCTCATCGGCGTGATGACGAGCAGCAGCGCCGCCACCGCCACCAGCGCGGCGGCCTGCTCGCCGAACACACGCGGCCTGCCGGACGCGCGCAGCATCGCGACCACCTGGAAGGCCACAGCCGCCGCGAGCGTGATGGCGAGATACGCCGCCTGCGACGGGAAGCCGTCGGCGAACCGATGCACGGCGCGGAACGAGCCCAGGCCGATGGCGATGCCCATGGCGGCGACGAGCTGCAGCCGCTCGCGATCGGGCAGCCCGCCGTGGCGCAGCAGGATGGCGGCCAGTGCCGACCAGCCGACGAGCCACGGCCAGAGTCCGACGTCGCCCGGCCCCGCCACGGCGCTGACGACGAGGAGCACGAAGAGGCCCGTGGCCGACAGCAGCCCCGCCGTCGCCGGTCCCTGCCATCCCGACGCGTCGGGATCGCGCTCGACGAAGAGGTGGAAGATGCCGGCGAGCACCGTAGCGACGATCGAGATCTGCCACGCCACCGCGGGCGTGGTTGCATGCTCCGACATCCACACCGCGAGCACGCCGACGGTGGCCGACGCGGCGCCGACGCCGAGCAGCGGCTCGCGGTGCTGGCGCGAGAGCCAGGCGGCCGCGAACGACAGCACCGCCAGCAGCACGGCCAGCGGCACCAGCCGGTCGCCGAGCTCGGCGGCCCAGGCGAACTTCAGCGCGCACGCGAACGGCAGCAGCACGCCCGCGGCCTGCGTCACCACCCACGTGCGGGCGGTGCCGTCGCGGCGCGGGCCTCCGAGCGCGAACAGGACGGCGAACGCGCCGAGGACGACGAGTCCCAGGAGCGAGCGCTCCGGGCCCATGCCGAACGTCACCCAGAAGAACTGGTAGGCGGTGGTGGCGGCGAGGGCGAGCAGCCCGAGCACGGGCCAGTTGCGCTGCCGGGCGAGGGCGAGGAGCGCCAGGTCGAGCAGCAGCAGGTACGAGAACAGGCCGATCGGGTTGTCGCTGTTGCGCGAGGCGAAGATGGGCGTGAGGAAGCCGCCGATCAGCCCGAGCACCGCGATGAGCAGCGAGCCGTGACGCCACGACAGCATGCCGCACGTGGCGGTGACCGCGACCAGGAGCACGAAGAGCGTGCCCGTGCCCACCAGCTCGTAGAGATTCGCGGCCGCCCAGAACGCCGCGTACAGGATGACGATGCCCGCGCCGGCGACCGCGTTCGCGGTGCCCTCGTAGCGGCGGCGCATCACCATCTCGGACCCGACGAGGCAGGCGATGCCGGTGAGCGTGCCGAGGACGACGCGCAGCCACGGTGGGATCAGCCCGTGCTCGATCGAGTAGCGGAAGAAGAACAGGCCGGCCATGGCGAGCACGATGCCGCCGAGGACGGCGGCGCCGCGGACGCCGATCCAGCGCTCCCAGTCGATCTGGACGGGGGGCGCGGCGGGCTCGGGCTCGGGCAGTGGCGGGGGCGCCGGCGCGGGCTCGCTCCATCCGTCCGCGGACGACTCGCCTACGTCCGTCTCGGGCTGCTCGGCGGGTGTCACCGGCGGCTCGGGCACACTGGCGGCGGCCTCCGGGGCGGGTTCGGCCGCCGTCAGCGCGTCGACGACCTGACCGATCGGCGACCCGCCGCGCAGCGCCCGTAGCTCGGCCTCGAGGCGGGTGACGCGCTCCTCGAGTGCCGCATCGCGACCCGAGCGCCGGAGCGCGATGATCGCGAGCACGATGGCTATGAGGCCGATGAGGCTCAGCGCATGCTCCCGTACCGCATATCGTCAGGAGCGGGGCCCATCTTCAAGCACCGCGCCTGCGCCGGAAAGGCGGACCCAGTGGCGTCCGGCCGTTGCCCGGCCGCGGTCGACGCGATAGACGCGCGGCACTGATGCGCCTGCGCGCCGCGGCCACAGCGTTGCCGTTCCTGGCGGCCCTCGTTCCACCGATCATCGTGGCGAGGAGCATCGTGCGCTACGGCGTCGACGTGCCGGTGTGGGATCAGTGGGCGTTCGCGCCGCTGGTCGGCGATGCGTTCGAGGGTACCCTCGATTGGTCGCGGATCTGGGCTCAGCACAACGAGCATCGTGTCGTCCTGCCGCGGCTCCTGCTGCTCGGCCTCGCCTCCCTGAGCCGCTGGGACGTCCGCTGGGAGCTCGCCACCAACTTCGTGCTCGCGGCGGCGACGCTGCTCCTCCTCGTCGCGCTCCTGCGGGCGACGGTGGGCCGATCGCAGCCGGACGCGGTGCCGTGGCTCGTGCTGGTCGCTTCCTGTCTCACCTTCTCGCCGGCGCAGTCGGAGAACTGGATGTGGGGCTGGCAGGTCGGGATATTCCTCGAGACCGCCATCGTGACCGGGATCGCCGTGGTCCTGAGCCGGTGGCGTGGCGGCTGGCCCGGCCTCGTGCTCGTCGTCGTCCTGGGATGGGCGGGCGCGCTGTCGTTCGCCTCGGGGTTGGTGCTGCTCGTGCTCGTCCCTGCCGCGGTGCTCGTGCATCCCGTGCTGCGCCCGTGGCGACGACGCCTGGCGCAGACGGCGGTCGCCCTGCTGCTCGGGATGGGGCTGCTCGCCCTCTATCTGTACGGCTACCGCCGTCCGCCCCATCATCCGGCCCCCCTGCAGGTCCTCGATGTCCCGCGCGCGTATGGCGAGTACGTCCTCGCGTACGTCGGCTCCAGCCTCGGGCTGTACGACGTCTGGATCGCGATCTACTGGGGGGTGGTCGGCATCGCGTTGCTCGCCGCTGGCGGCGGCTGGCTGGTCGCACGCGGGTGTTGGCCGATCCTCGCGCCGTGGGCGTTTCTCGCCGCGCATGCGCTCGGGAGCGGTGCCATCACCGCCGTGGGGCGCGGCGGATTCGGTGCGCTGCAGGCGCTCGTGCCCCGCTACGTGACGATCTCGGCGCCCCTGTGGCTGTGCGTCGCGGTCGTGATCGCGATGGTGCTCGGTCGTCTCGTCGCGCGTGGGGAGGGTGCCGAACGGGCACGGCTCGCGGCGGTCGCGCTCACCGCGGTGCTGACCACCCTGGCCGTCCAGGGATGGCATCGCACCTGGATGGCCGGCGAGCAGGCGATGGCGGAGCTGCATCGCGCGAACGCCCGCAATCGCGAATGCCTCGCGAGCTTCGAACGGGCACCCGCGTCGTGCGTCGCGAAGGTGTTCTCCAGCAAGCTTCTGCTCGAGCGCGAGGTGCCACGACTGCGCCGCCTCGGCCTCAGCGTGTTCCGGCCGTCGGCGCAGGAGCCGGCGCTGTCGGCGTATGCCGTCGTCGGCGCGATGGGAGGTTGGATCGGCCGCGCGGGGGTGTCGCGCAGCCATCCCGACGAGGTGGTCGTCACCGGATGGGCCCAGGACCCGTCGGACAACCGGCCGGCACGTGCGGTGCTCGTCACCGCCGACGGTGTCGTGCTCGGTCGCGCATCCGTCGGAGGCCACCGCCCCGACGTAGTCCAGGCGACCGGCCTCCGCTCATTGCGCCAGAGCGGCTGGCGCTTCCGGTTCGCGTCGTATCGCCTGCCGCCCGGAACGCATCGCATCGATGCCTTCGCGATCGTCGGTGACGGCACGGCGCTGGTGCGTCTGGCCGGGGCCACCGACGTCAGCATCGGGCGCTGAGGGCGCGCGGCGCCTCCGTGAAGATTCTGTTTCAACGCGCGATCGTCTTGAATGCCGGCCTCGAGCGATACAGGACGGGCGATCGCACGAAGGAGTGAGCCATGGCGTTTTCCGTCGTCTGCATCTCCCGCACCAGTGGAGCCCTCGGTGACGCCGTCGGGACGGCCGTCGCGCGCGAGCTCGGATTCCGTTACGTCGACGAAGCGGTCGTCGAACGGGCGGCCCAGAAGGCCAACGTCGACCTCGCCACCATGGAGCAGGCGGAGGAACGGAAGTCCTTCGTCCGCCGCTTCCTCGACGCCTTGCCGAGCCCGTCGACCCTCGTCGACCCGTTCAGCGCCATCTCGGGCAGTCCGATGGGGTTCGAGGAGGTCGCCGTGCTCGGGCCGCGCACGGTGAAGCAGGATCCGCGCGACGTCATCCGGTCGGTGATCGGCGAGTTCGCCCTCGTCGGCCACGTGGTCATCGTGGCGCACGCCGCATCGATGGCGCTCGCCGGCCGGGCCGGCGTACTGCGCGTCCTCGTCACGGCGTCGCCGACCGTGCGTGCCGACCGCATCTCCCACGATGGCAAGCTCCTCGAGCCGGACGACGCCACCGCGGCCATCCGCGAATCGGATCGTGCACGGGAAGACTATTTCCGTCGCTTCTACGACGTCGACCGGGAGGAGCCGACGCACTACGACCTCGTGCTCAGCACGAACGTGCTGACGCCGCAGCAGGCGGCCGAGATCGTGTGCGCCGCCGCCCGCGTCACTGGCGCCTGACCCGACGCGTGGCCGCCACGAGGCGCGTGCGCTCGTCCGACGGATATCCTGGACTGAGGGTCGCCCCAGGGGCATACCGTCCGGCAAGCGGCGCACCGTAGCGCGCCATCGATCCCCGAGCCGACACGGTGGAGCCGTCGTGGGCTCGCAGCCAAGGAGACCGTTCCCCGATGACCATCCACCCCCGTTCCAGTATCCGCGGCGCGCTCCTGCTCGCCGCCGCCTGCCTCTCGCTGTCGGTGCGATCGGCGTCGGCCGTGACGCCCGAGGAAGCGCTCGCGATTGCCACCGACGCCTACGTCTACGGCTACTCGCTGATCACGACGGAAGTCACGCGGGTGCAGATGAGCAACGTGCCGAAGCAGGAGGGCCTGCGCGCGCCGATGAACTCGTTCCTCAACGTGCGTGGCTATCCGCCGGCCGACTACCGTGGCGTCTCCGCTCCCAACGCCGACACGCTCTACTCGTTGGCCTGGCTCGACCTCGGCGCCGAGCCGTTGGTGCTGAGCCATCCTGCGATGGGCAAGCGCTACTACCTGTTCGAGATGGTCGACCTGTGGATGACGATCGTCCACACGCCCGGTACGCGGAACGCGGGAGAGAAGGCGGCGAAGTACCTGATCACCGGACCGGGGTGGAAGGGAACGGTGCCCGCGGGCATGACCCGGATCGAATGCCCGACGCGCTACATGGTGATCCTCGCGCGCACCTATTCGAGCGGCACGCCGGAAGACGAGAAGATCGTGCACGGGCTGCAGGATCAGTACACGATCACGCCGCTCAGTGCGGTCGGCAAGACGTTCGACTACGTCGCGCCGCCGGTGGATCCGAATCCTGGCTTCAGCATGACGGACAAGCCGCAGCAGGTCATCAACGCAATGGATACCGCGGCATACTTCAGCATGATGACGCGTCTCATGGCCGGCCCGGCCCCGGCAGCCCCCGCCGATGCCCCGTTGCTGGCGCGGATGGCCAAGATCGGCATCGTCCCGGGGCAGCCCTTCGACATGGGCAAGCTCGATCCCGCCGTCCAGGCGGCGTTGGCGAACGTCGGCAAGGCCGGCATGCAGCGTATCGACGCGGGTAAGGCGACCATGGGCAAGGTGGAGAACGGATGGATCGTGTCGAAGGGACTCGGTCGCTACGGCACGGACTATCTGAAGCGCGCGGTGGTCGCGGCGTTCGGGTGGCCGGCCAACCTGGAGAAGGACGCCGTCTATCCGTACACGGAGGTCGACAGCGACGGGAAGCCGCTCACCGGTGCGAACAAGTACACGGTGACGTTCGCCAAGGGTGAGATGCCTCCGGTCGACGGCTTCTGGTCCATCACCATGTACGAGATCGATGGTGGATGGTGGTTCGTGCCAAACGCGCTCAACAAGTTCACCGTGAGCCCGCGCAATGATCTCAAGCAGAACGCCGACGGCTCGACGACCCTGTACTTCCAGAACGAGTCGCCGGGTGCCGACAAGGAATCGAACTGGCTGCCGGCGCCGAAGGGGCCGTTCATCCCGATGATGCGCATGTACTGGCCGCGCGAGACGTCGCCGTCGATTCTGAACGGCACATGGAAGCCGCCTGCGGTGAAGCGCGTCGACTAGGACGCGACCGATGCCCCAGCGCCGTTGCGTCGAGTGACGGCGCTGGGGTCACGACCCAGGCGCGACTACGGTCGGCCCGTGTCCGACGACAGCGAGTGCGCGACGATCATCGCGGTCCCGTCCACCCGGGCGATCTCCCACGCCGCCGAGCCGCGCAGCTCGACGGCGCGCCCGTTCGCGTTCCGGTACGTGATGACGAACGGTGCCCGCACCGCGACCCGCTCGCCGCGCGGCTCGACGTCCGCGCGTGGCTGCATCCACGCCAGGTCGCCGGTGTGGGCGAAGCGTTCGGCGTAGTCGGCGGCGACGGCGTCGGCGGGGGTGTCGGGGGCGAGGAGCGCGCGCAGGCCGGCGAGGTCATGGGTCTCGGTGGCGCGGCGGAAGGCGTCGACCAGCCGCAGCGCCTCGGCCGGCGACGGCGGGGGGTCTGTGGGCTCGGCCAGGTCCGGCGCCGCCACCGGCTCGGGCGCGACCGGCTCGACCGGCGCCGGCACGGCGACCGGCCGTTCCACGGCGGGGGGCACCGGCCCCACCACCCGCAACGGCAGCGCACGGGCGCGGACGGGCGGCACTTCGGGCGACGGCGTCGACGATCGCCACACCAGCACGCCGGTCGTGCCGGCGGCGAGGACGGCGACGCTCGCGGCGATCTGGAGCAGCCGCCGGCGCGCCGGCGCGGGGGGACGCTCCACCGGCGCCTCGATCACCGGCGGCGGCTCGGGCAGCGCCGGGAACGACGGGCGCCGTGGCATCGGCATCGTCTGTCCGCCATGGAGCGGCGCGTAGTCGGCCCAGGCCTCGTCGACGATCTCCGGTGTGACGCGCCGGCTCTCGACGGCGTACGCGCCCACCAGGGCCGCGTCGCACAGGACGTTGACCAGCCGCGGGATGCCGCCGCTCAGCTCCGCGATGCGACCGATGGCCGTCGGAGTGAAGATGTCGGGATCGAGCGCACCGGCATGCTCGAGGCGCGTGCGGATGTACGAGGTCACCTCGTCGACGGCCAGCGGGAACAACCGCACGTGCACCGCGATGCGCTCGCGGACCGCGGCGTTCTCCGGCAGGTCGAGCCGCGCCTCCAGCTCGGGTTGGCCGGCGAGGAGGATCTGCAGGCTCGGGCGGCCGTCGTCGGTGCGGAGGTCGGCGAGCATGCAGAGCTCGTCCAGGGCCGCGGGCTCGAGCGCCTGCGCCTCGTCGAACAGCAGCGCGACGTTGCCGCCGGCGTTCGTGTGCTCGATCAGATACTCGTTCAGGCGCTGCAGCAGGATGAGCTTGCTCGCCCCCTCGACGGGAATGCCGAGCTCGAGCAGCACGTGGTCGAGGGTCTCGTCGAACGTGACCGTCGGATGCAGCAGGAGCACGGTACGCACGTTCGCGGGCAGCGCCTCCAGCAGGTGGCGCTGGATGGTCGTCTTGCCGGTGCCGACCTCGCCGACGAGCGCCAGGAAACCGTCGCGCTGCAGGATGCCGTCGGCGAGGGCGGCGATGGCCTCGTCGTAGACCGGGTTGCGATAGAGGAAGCGCGGGTCCGGGGTGATGCGGAACGGCGGCTCTCGCAGGCCGAAGAAGGCCCGGTACATCAGGTCACCGTCAGAACGTCCCTTCGACGCCGATCGTGGGGATGACCGAGTTGTTGCGCAGGCCGGCGTCGTTCAGTGCGTATAGGATGTTCGCGAACAGCATGATCTGGCGCCACACGACGACGCGCGTGCCGAACGAGGCGTCGAAGAAGTCGTTGCGGGCGAAATCGAGGCCGAGCAGCGGGCGCGGCTGCGGGCCCTGCGGCGTCAGGTAGAGGAAGTCGGTCGAGCCCGGCGTCGCGCTGCGCTGGAACTCGCTGCGGCCGAGGAAGGCGAACGACAGGTTCCAGCGCGGGAAGACGTCGACGTCGAAGCCCACGCTGTAGCGTGCCTCGCTGTTGGCGACGTCGTCGGTGCGGATGTCGATGGCGGCGTTGGCGTAGGGCGTGACGCGCTTCCACAGCACCGTCGAGACGTAGAACGACGGCGAGATCTCGAACGAGCCGGTGCCCTGGAAGTTGTCCTCGTCACCCGTCGGCAGGCGGAAGACGAGGCCCGCGGCCGAGCGCATCTCGCTGAGGCGCGGCAGCTGGTACTTGAAGCGCAGCAGCATGTCGCCGACGCCGAACTTGTTCTCGGTGCTGCGGCCGGTGATGGGCGAGCCGGTGAGCGGCGTGAAGATGCCGTCGGTGCCGGCGACGAACTCCTGCTGCGTGGTGACGCCGACCTTGAAGTTGGTGGCGATCAGCGGGAGCGTCAGGTTGACGTCGAGGTCGTCGAGGATGCCGTAGGTGGCGCTGAAGGCGACGATCTGGTTCTGCAGGCCGAGCCGGTACTGCAGCCGGTTCGCGGTGAAGCCGACGGGGTTCCCCGAGCCGTCGACCACGCGCGTGACGATCGGGTCCTCACGCTGGAGGTTGTCGAGATCCTGGCCGTCGTACTCGTCGAACTCGACGTACTGCCAGCTGACGTTGACGTTGAACTTCGAGCGCCCGATGGTGTCGGGACGTTCCATGAAGATGGGGCCGAGCGTGTCCGACGATCGCTCGAAGACGTCGAGCTCGGTGTTGTAGCGGTAGGTGATGCCCGCCGACGCCGAGATCACCGGCAGCGCGCGCGCGGCCGTGTTGGCCAAGGTGTCGGCGAGCGCGTCGAAGGCGTCGCCCCCCTGCAGGCCGACCGATTCCGACGCGGTGCCGAGCTGGTCGCGCAGCGAGCGGGCCTCGGCGGGCACGACGGTGGCGACGGCGGCGATGAGGCACAGGACGCGGATGATCGTGCGCACGGGCGAACCTCCTGGGACCGCCGCGCCGCATGGGCGACCCGACGGGCTATCGAGCGAAGACCTGGTTGAGGCGCTGGAGCCGTTTGAGGTCGCGTTTAAGGGCTTTCGTCCCGGTGAGCAAGCTTCGGCCCCGCTGCCGGAGATCGCGGGAGACGGGTGCCGGGACCTCGGCCCGACGCTTGGCGAGGGCCAGGAGGTTCAGGAACGCCCGCACCTTGGCGGGGGTGTCCTTCACCTGGGTGAAGGCGATCCGCCCGCGCTGCTGCGCGATGGTGCCGTCGAGGAGGACCGGCGACGGTCGCGCTGCCCGGGCGAGGAGGGGGCTCGTGGCCGGCAGGGCCACTTTTCCCGCCAGCATGCGGACGGCGATCTCGAGGTCGAGCTCGACGTCGTCGAGGCGCTCGAGGAGCATGCCGCGGGTGACCGTCCCATCGGTCTGGTCGGGGGTGACCGAGGCGCTCACCAGCGCCCGCAGACCCTGCACGAACTCGAGCAGCGCCAGGGCACGCCGGTACGGCCCCTCGACCGGCCGGCACGACGTCAGCTCGCCGGCCAGCGCATGGGTGCAATCGGCCGTGGTGCAGACGTCGTTGGTGCACGGGTCGCCGTCCTCGGTGCACTCGGTGCCGTCGGGCTGCCCGGGGACGTCGACGCATCCGGCGCTGTCGGCGCTGCCGAGGGCCGGGCGGCAGGCGGCATTGGCGCACTCGCCGGCGGGCGTGCAGCGGCTGTCGACGGGACGGTGCTCGCATCCGTTCGGGGTGCAGACGTCCTCCGTGCATGCGACGGCGTCGTCGGTGCAGGCGGTGCCGTTGGGCACGGGATCGGAGACGCAGCCGCTGGTGTTGGCGCTCGGGGCCGTCGGATCGCAGCGGCCGCTCAGGCAGTCCCCGGGGATGCAGCGCGTGTCGATCGGCGTGTTGACGCAGACGCCAGCGCTGCAGCCGTCGTCGGTGCAGGGGATGGTGTCGTTGCAGTCGCGTGCGGTGCCCGGGGCGCACACGCCGGCAGCGCACGCGTCGGAGAGGGTGCAGTCGTCACCGTCGTCGCAGGGCGTGCCGTTGCTGCGCGGCGGGCCGACGGTGCAGAGCCCCGTCGCGCGTACGCAGGTGCCGGCCTCGTGACATTGATCGCTGGGCTCGCAGACGAAGTCCGCGGTGCCGATGCAGTTCCCGCCCTGGCAGACGCTCGCCGTGGTGCAGGGGTTGGCGTCGTCGCAGACGAGCGTGTTGTTCGTGAACTCGCACTTGCTGCTGAGGCACGTGTCGGTGGTGCAGACTATGCCGTCGTCGCACGTGGGGAGCCCGGTGCCGCACGCGATGCAGCCCGAGAGCGGCCGGTTGACGCACGCGCCTTCGCTGCAGCTGTCGGCGGTGCAGTCCTCGAAGTCGTTGCACGACCGCGGCGGACCGGCGGTGCAGGTGCCGGCCTGGCAGGTGTCGCTCACGGTGCAGCCGTCGCCGTCGTCGCAGGGCGTGGTGTTGGGCGCCGTGGGGTTCGAGCAGACGCCGGTGCCGGTGTCGCAG
>CAYOIZ010000041.1:0-62127 GCA_964404165.1 uncultured Binatia bacterium (SeqCode)
GCGTCGCCGTGCTCGAGCGCGCCAACCGCATCGGCGGCCTGCTGCGCTACGGCATCCCCGACTTCAAGATGGAGAAGCACCTGATCGACCGGCGCATGGAGCAGATGGCCGCCGAGGGCGTGACGTTCCGCACCTCGGTCGACGTCGGCACCGACGTCACCGGCGATCAGCTCCGCACCGAGTACGACGCGGTGGTGATCGCCGCCGGCGCCACCAAGCCGCGCGATCTCCCCGTCCCCGGCCGCGAGCTCAAGGGCATCCACTTCGCGATGGACTTCCTGCCGTCGCAGAACATGGTCGTGGCGGGCGACACGGTCGCGAACCAGATCATGGCGACGGGCAAGCGCGTCGTCATCCTGGGCGGCGGCGACACCGGCTCCGACTGCCTCGGCACCTCGAACCGTCACGGCGCCGCATCGGTGCATCAGTTCGAGCTGCTGCCGCAGCCGCCCGAGAACCGCCCGCAGCTGTCGTGGCCGAACTGGCCGATGATCCTGCGCACCTCGACGTCGCACGAGGAGGGCGTCACGCGCGACTGGAGCATCAACACCAAGGCCTTCAGTGGCGACGCCGACGGCAACGTGACGAAGCTCCACGGCGTCCGCCTCGAGTGGCAGCAGGACAACGGTCGCCCGGTCATGAAGGAAGTGCCCGGCAGCGAGTTCGAGATGGACGCCGACCTGGTGCTCCTGGCGCTGGGCTTCCTCGGTCCGGAGACGAACACGTTCGTCACCCAGCTCGGCTGCGAGCTCACCGACCGCGGCAACGTGAAGGCCAACCCGGACTACTCCACCAACGTGCCCGGCGTGTTCGCGTGCGGTGACGCGCGGCGCGGCCAGTCGCTCGTGGTGTGGGCGATCTGGGAAGGCCGCGAGGCGGCGCGCGGCGTCGATGCGTACCTGATGGGCGAGACGTCGCTGCCGGCGAGCCCCGATCTCTGACCGTCAGGGCACGCTGCGATAGCCGTCCGGCACCGCGAACAGGTCGGCGTCGGGCACAGCGGCGCGGACGTCGATCACCTCGGTCCGGACGGTGGCGGCGACCGGCGTCCAGAGCACGGTCCGCACGGGCCAGCCGCGGAGCCGCGCCATCGCGGACGCGAGCTTGCTGCCCATCACGTCGAGCCCGCCGAAGCGCTCGGTGAACGGCGCCCACTCGAGGTCCTCCCGCGGACGGTCGATCGCGGGGCTCACCCAGATCGAGCCCGTGACGGGCCCGCCGTCCAGCAGGAGCTCGTAGGCGTCCAGGCCGGCGATCCGCTCCCGCCGGCCGCTCGGACGCAACGTGAAACGGGGGCGCGGGTCGAACCCACCCTCCGCCAGCTCGGCACGGTGCTCCCGCGCGACCCGACGCAGGCCGCGGCGCATCCGATCCGTGACCCGTTCCACGTCACGCCGTACCTCGTCGAGGGTCGTCACGCGGCACGTGCGGTCACGCTGGTCACACGTCGTCACCGTTCGGCGCGCGTAGTCGAAGATCACCCGACGGCGCCCGTCGTCGACGACCTTCCTGCCCGCGGTCCAGGCCGCCACCTGTTCGTGGGCTCCCGACGCGCCGTCGATCGTCAGTCGCGTGCGGAGCACGACCTCGGTGGTGGCGGTCGCCGCCCGTGCGCCGACCGCGAGCAGGACCGCGGCAACCGCGACTCGTCGCCTCCTCGTCATGGGGCCTCCGTGATCGTCACCGGGGCCGGGCCACGCGCCTGGCGTGGCCCGGCCCCCGAACGCTTCCAGGCAGCTCAGCCGGGCTCGCACCCGCACGAGGGCGAGCGACCCGCCGTCAGGCCCGTCGACGTCTCGCACGACCTGCCGCTGCCGAAATCGGTGGCGTCCTGCGTGCCGCCGCTGACCCAGTACTGGTACAGGCACTGGTCGGCTCCGGCGCCACCGTCCATGCACTGGTGCGACGCCCCGTAGCCCACCAGGTAGTCGTCGCCGTCACCGCCGCAGATGAGCGTGCCGACGACGTCGTCGATCAGCTGCGGCGCATAGGTCAGCACCGTGCCGACGTCGTCGTCGCCGTCGCCGCCCTTGATGACGTCGCGGCCGGAGTTGCTGGCGATCCAGTCGTTGCCGTTGCCGCCGATCAGGACGTTGTCGCCCTCGGTGGGCACGCCGAACAGCAGCGCGCGGCCGGAACCGATGATCTGGTCGTCGCCGTCGCCGCCGTCCACGAAGTCGTTGCCCCAGGCGAAGAACGTGGAGCTGGTGGCGAGGATGTAGTCGTTGCCGTCGCCGCCGTAGATCGTGTCGGTACCGCCGCCCCCGTAGATGGTGTCGTCACCGGCGTCGCCGAAGACGAGGTCCGTGCCCTGCTTGGCGTCGATGGTGTCGTTACCGCCATTGCCGCAGATGACGTCGTTGCCGTCGGTGCCGTTGATCGTGTTGGCGCCACCCGTCCCGCAGATCGCGATGACGCCGTCACCGCCGTACGGGGTGAACGGGGCTCCGCAGGTTCCGCTGGACGGGCACTGGCCGGACGAGACGCAGGCGACCGTGGGATCGGTCGAGCAGTGCCCGAACGTGTCCGTGGTGTTGAAGTGGCAGGGATTCTCGGCGGAACTCCCGGGGCAGTCGGCGTCGCTGTTGCAGACCGTCCCGGGTGTGACGAGGCAGTGCCCCGGGCACGAGTCGGTGATGACCGTCGGACACGTGGACGACGTGCAGGACGCGTCGCACATCGCGCCGTTGCACGTGCCGCTGCAGACGGCCCACGCGCCGCCGGCGGTGCCGGCGACCAGACAGAGCGCTACGAGCTGGATCAGACGTCGCATGTTCCCCTCCCCTCGATTCGTCGGACGTGGATCGGTCGATCGTCGGGCCCACGGCGACCCGCACGGCGGCGCGCGCGCGGCGCGCCGCACGTCGACCCCAGGCCCCCTCCGTCCAGCGAGTGACTGCGTCCGCACGACCCCCCCGGGCTCAGTCGGATGCGGGTCCGTACTCTCGTTGCGGTCCTGGTGTCAAGCGAGCTTTTGAATTTAATACCTCTTGGCGCGATCATCTGGAGCAGAATGGACTGCGTCGGTACACCGCCCCCCACGGTGAGGCGCCGATCCGCTCCGCCGTCATGGCGGCCATCGCGGTCGGACTGGGCGCGAGCCCGGGCGCCTTCGGCGTCTATCGCACGCTGTCCGCGCTGGCCGGCCTGCTCGAGCACGCCAACGTTCGGGCGCCGCACCGGCTCGACGCGATCCTGGCCCTGGTCACGAGCTGGCCCACGCTACACAAGGTGCCCCATTCGCGCCTCGTCACCCAGACCGACACGAACTAGGGCAATCTGTTCTCGGTCTTCGACCGGGCGCTCGGCACGTTCACGCCCCCGGAGCGCGGGGCGAGCGTCGTCTTCGGCCTCGACGGACTCGACGACCCGGCCATGCAGACCGCCGCCGGCCTGCTCGCCATGCCGTTTCGCGGCGACGCACGCCGACGCGCCCGCGCCCGGCGCGCGCTCCCGGCGTGAGGCGCTACTCGCCCTCGCCCGACTCGCAATCGTCCTTGCAGCTCGAGTACTCGCTGTGGCAGCCGGCGTCGCAGCCCTTGTAGCGACTCGTCTCCTGCTGATCGCCGGAGTCGCGCTCGTTCTGGCAGCCGGACTTGCAGTTGGAGAGCTCTTCCTCGCAGCCCTGCTTGCACATGCGCTTGTCGTCGCTCTCGCCGGCGCGCAGGGGGGCGGTCGTGGCCAGCACGAGCGCCGTGGCCAGCATCCACATCGGGAGTCGTCGCATGCCTCCGGTGTAGCCGGCCGGGGGCGCCAGTCTCAAGCCGGGCTGCACCGCAGCACGGTGCGGATGCCGCGGCTCGCGCGCAGGTCGTCGAGGGCGGTGTCGATCTCGTCGAGCGAGCGTCGCGCGGTGACGAGGCTCTCCAGGTCGAGCCGGCCCGCCTGCCAGAGCGCCACCAGCCGCGGCACGTCGCGCAGCGCGTTCGAGCTGCCGAGCGCACAACCGATGAGCTTCTTCTCCGTCACCGTGAAGAGCGCGGCGGGCGCCAGCGTGATGGCCTCGTCGACGGGCGCGGCGCCCACCGCGACCGTGGTGCCGCCGTTGCGCGTCGCCGCGACGCAGGTCTGGATCAGGGCGGCGCGACCGACGGCGTCGAACGCGTAGTCCACGCCGATGCCGGTGATCTCCATGGTGCGCATCGCCACGTCCTCGCGGGTCGGATCGATGACGTCGGTCGCCCCGAAACGGGCCGCGGCCTCACGTCGTGCCGACACCGGATCGGACACGATGATGCGGGCGGCACTGGCGAGGCGCGCGCCCTGGACGATCGCGAGGCCGATGCCGCCGAGCCCGAGCACCAGCACGGTGGCACCCTCCTCCACGCGTGCCGTGTTGAGCACCGCGCCGACGCCGGTCTGGACGGCACAGCCGAGGACGCAGGCAACGTCGAGCGGCATGTCCTTCGGCAGCTTGACGGCGCCGGTGGCGGTCGTCACCACGTACTCGGCGAACGCCGCGACGCCGACGCCGCGATAGACGACCGTGTCACCCTGCGAGAGGCCCGTCGTGCCATCCTGGAAGGTGTTGGTGACGATGCCGGCGGCGTTGGCGCAGACACCGGGCTCGCCACGCACGCACCAGTAGCAGAGACCGCAGGGCGGCACCGGCGTCAGCACGACGTGGTCGCCCGGCTCGAGGCCGCTCACGCCGTCCCCGACGGCATCGACCACGCCTGCGGCCTCGTGCCCGAGCACGATGGGCAGCGGGCTCGGAAACGCGCCGTCGATGATGCTCAGGTCGGAGTGGCAGACGCCGCACCAGTGGACGCGCACACGGACCTCGCCGGCGCGGGGTGGACGGATGTCGACGTCGGATACGACGCGGGGATTCTGACCAGGGGCTTCCAGCAGGGCGGCTCGCATGCGGGCCTCGTAGCAACTGGCGACCCGGGTTGCACGTCGTCGCGCGGCATGTGCTACGCAGATCGGATGGACGTGACCGACGCGCTCATCGGCGAGCATGGCGTGTTCCACCTGCTGGTCGAGCAGCTCGACGACGCCGTGAACCGCTGCGCCACCCTGCCCGAGCTGCGCTCCGCCGCAGCCCCTCTGGCCATGTCGCTCCTGGCCCATGCCCGCATCGAGGAGGAGACGCTGTTCGCCCCCATCGAGCGCACCATCGGCATGCAGGGCCCGCTCCAGTGCCTGCGCGACGAGCACGTCGAGATGGACCGCCGCCTACGGGCCATGTTCCACCTGCCCGAGCTCGAGGCGCTGCGCGAGGAGGTGCGCGCCATGCTCGACGTCACGCGCAAGCACCTCGCCAAGGAGGAGAAGGTGCTGTTCAACGTCGCGAAGAAGGCGCTGCCCGGTGCGCACCGTGAGCAGCTCGCCGTGCACTGGGCGAACTTCCGCGGCGTGACGCTGCCGATCTGAGACGAGCGGCGGCGTGAACGGCCGGGGAGCCATCGGCCCCCCGGCCACCCGTTCGTGTCAGCGGACTTCGAGCGTCGACGGACCGTTCACACCGGTGAAGTCGAGGACCGTGAGGCCCTTCTTCGGCTCGGCGCACCCCGCCGCAATCTGCGCGGCGGTCTGATCCATAGTGAACGACAGGACCGCGTGCTGGGTCATGAAGCCCGGCGTCTTCGACTTCGAGCCGAAGTCCTGGCTCACCGCTCCGAGGACGATCGGGTCGGTGCTCGACTCCAGATAGCTCGCCAGCGTGGTCTTCTCGGTGCCGACCTTCTTGAACTTCCCGGGCTTCGCCGGGTCGGGCGTGTTCCAGGTGATCGACAACGCGCTCTTCACCGGGAACCCCGCCGTCAGATCTGCACAGGTCGACCCGGGCGGGATCTCGAGCGACAGCGTGAATGCTCCCGCGGTGATCGGACCGGCGGCGCCCGGCACGACCGGGAAGTTCTGGCAGTTCTCGAGCGTGCCCGAGAACGTGAGCTTCGTGGTCTTGACCGCCGGCACGGCGGTCAGCCCCTTGCCGATCTTGACGAGTCCGGCGTTCTTCGGCGGCTTCGGCGGCCGCGGAATGCCCGCGCCCATGGTGCACGTCGGCACCGGCGGGATCGTCGTCGTGGTCGTCGTGGAGCTGGTCGTCGTGGTGCTGGTCGTCGTGGACACGATCCCCCCGACGACGTGGATCGTGTACGCCTTGCTCACCGTCGCGTTGCTGGCGTCCGTCGCCTGCACGGTGAACGAGAAGTCACCGCCGACCGTCGGCGTCCCCGAGACCACGCCCATCGAGGTGATCGCGGTATTGGGATCCACGTAGTCGCCGAGCACCAACCCGTCCGGCAGGCTCCCCGCGGTGATGCTGATCGTGTAGGGCGAGTCGCCGCCGATCACGACCGTTCGCGCGGTGTACGGCTGGTCCGCTTCGCCATCCTGCAGGTTGTCGATCAGGCCCAGCGGCGCTGCGGCGTCGAAGCCGGCCATCTGCGCACCGATGTAGTTCCCGACGACGGTCTGCGCCGTGCAGTCGACGAAGTACGTGTCGCCGTTGGCGTCGCTCACGGCGACGTGGTTCCCCACGCCATGCAGATAGCTCGGCGCATTCGGATCGGTGGTCGGATCCACCTCCGAGCACATCGCCTCGCCGTTCTCGCCGTCCAACGTGTCGGGGGCGGCCGCGTACCGGTAGAACTCATAGCGACGGGTCACGTTCTCGGAGCCGTCCCCCATGTCGTCGGCCCCGCCCGCCAGCTCGCCCTTCTTGTCGTCACCCTTGCTGTTGGCCTGGAGGAGCGTCCACTCCGACTCCACCTCGTCCGGCTCCTGATTCGTCCAGTCCGCGAGACCGTCGCCGTCACTGTCGTCGGAAACCAGGTCCTTCAACTCCACGACGTTGGCGTTGTGCGTGGTGGTCTTGATGACCTTCACCCAGGTGGGTTCGCCGTATTGCTTGCCGGCGGGAATGGGAACGACCGGTGCCGGGATGACGGCCACGACCTGCGCCGGCTGCATGTCGGCCGGAGGGGTGTAGACCCAGGACGGCGTCGCGACGCTGACCGGGGAGCCGGAGGGGACCAGATTGCCGGCGCCCCCGTCCACCAGCCAGGTGTACTTGATGGTCGTCGTGTTGCCGTAGTAGCCGACGCCGAAATGCTCGCAGCCCTCGTTCACCGAGGGGTCGGTGCAGCTGTGCCCGGCGGGCGGCGTGATCGTCGGGATGGCGGTGTTGGTGAAGCTGTTGTTCGCACCCCACGCCCCGTTCGAGTCCTTCGTGCTCTCGTAGCGCACGAACACCTTGGGATGCAGCGGATCGGTGTTGTCCTCGCGGATCTTGGGCGCGCCGTAGTGGTTCCAATCGTAGGTGTAGGTGATGTCGGTGCTGTGGACGTCGTCGATCTCGATCTCGAAGCCGTAACACCGCTGCCCGGTGTCGTTCAGGGTGTCGAAGTTGTTCAGGTCGCCGATGACGGTGGTCGCGCTCGCGGAATTTGCACCGAAGAGCAGCATCGCGATGGCGAGTGTCGATAGCGGATGTGAGCGTTTCATGTTTGCACCTCCTGATTCGCGGGCGGACCCCGTCGTTCCCGTGGGCGCCCATGCCGATGGCATGCTCCTGCGGCACGGCGCTTCCTGACGTCTCCACGGGTGCAAGGACGATACCGGTGACGAGCTCCGCCTGGCCGCACCGCCGCGGACCGGCGTTTCCCGCCCGTCGGAACCGTCGTGACGTCGATCGCCCCCGACCCTGTTGGTCGTGATCAGGATCGAGCCGCGCCCATTCCAGAACTCCGGAAACCGACGCGCGCGCCGCCACGATCCGACGCTGCAATCCTCTGCAGGTCCGTGGCGTGGTCACTGCACGCGGTTGCAGGATCGCGGCGCCATCCCGCGTTCCCGGTCACGTCCGAGGTGGAGCGCCGCGTGATCGCGTGGCTACGGCCGCTGCGGCGTCCCGATCAGGGGCGCCTTCACCGGTGGCGCGATCCCGACGAACGCCACGATCGCGTGCCCACCCGGGTTGCGCGCCGGGTTCGGCTCGTTCAGCCAGTTGTTCGCGAGCCAGACGTTGCCGGACGGATCGACCGCGACGCCGGTGTTGCGGGTCAGGCCGTCGAACGCGTACCCGCCGTCGGGGGAGATGGGCGAGCCCGTCTCGGCACCGGGCGGGCAGGTCTTCCGCTTGCGGCCACAGAAATGGGAGAGCCGGCGATCGTAGAAGTTGGCGATCCAGACGTTGTCGTCGCCGTCGACGGCGATGCCCCAGGGAATGGTGAGGCCGCCGCCGACGAAGGGCCCCCTGGTCACGCGGCCACGCTTGTCGATCATCGTGACCGAGCCGTCGGTCGACTGCGGCGTGAGGAACCCGTCGGGACACGGAACGCGGAGCGATGCGGAGTTCGACACCCACATGTTGCCGCGGCTGTCCGCGGCGATGCCGAGCGGCTGGTCGAAGACGCCCTCGAGCGGGCTGTGGGGCGTGGGCGTTCCGTCGGAGCGCAGGACCGCCACGGCGTCCCGGTCGTTCAGGGTGACGAACGCCCAGCCCTTCTTGTTGAAGGCGATGTCGAACGGTCGCGAGCATTCGTTCGTGGTGCCGCACACGGGGTCGGCGACGAACTGCTCCGCCGCGGTGTGGTCGCCACCCGGATACTTCGTGACGATGCCGTTGGCGCAGTTGGCGATCCAGATGCCGCCGTCCAGGTCGGAGGCCATGCCCTGCGGCCACGACACGGCACCGTTCGTGTAGCCCGTGTCCGGCGGCGACAGCGGGATGCCGCTCTGCGTGAACTTCGACACGCTGTTGGCAGGCGACGGGTCGCTGCATCCCGGAGACCCGAAACCGAAGTTGGCGATCCAGACGTTGCCATCGGGGTCGAAGGTTGCACCGAAGCCGGCGCCATCGACGCCGCCACCGTGGTAGGGCGAGTGCTCGACGTACTGGCCGGTCGGCGTGAAGTGCAGGAGCTGCTTGCCGCCACACACGACGGCGTCGGGATCCGCGCTGTACGTGTAGTTGTTCGGCACCCAGAGGCTGCCGTCGGGGCCGATGGCGAAGTTGCCCGGACCGTCCAACGACGTGCCGTCGCCCTCGAAGACGAGTGCCAGCGTCCAGGCGGCCGGCGGGGTGTCCGCGTCGCGTGCCGGCTGGTAGGGCGCGGGCGGCAGCGTCGACAGCGCGAACAGCGCCTGCACCGCGGCGGTGCTCGTCGCCGGATTGCGCGCGAGATCGACGAGCGCCTGCAGCGTGTCGGTGGGCGTGCGGCCCGACGGGGGCGTCGCCTCCTCGAACAGCGTCGTGCACGCCGCCGGCGACGCGACGCACGCCGCCACCATGTTGGCGAGCGCATTGAACGAGCCGAGCGTCTCCGTCTCCGTGCCGTTGGGCGACGTGCCGAGCACGGCGCCCACGTCGCCCGTCGCCGCGTCGGCCAGGTTCCCGAACATGCCCGCCGCGTTCTGGATGCCGGGGGCCTTGCCCGCGATCCTGGCGCGGTCGATGAACTGCGCCAGTGCGTACGCCGCGGCAACGGTCGTCCGTCCGTTGACGACGACCTCGGTGGGCAGGGGGTTCGCCCCCGTCACGCCGAGGATCGAGGCCAGCACGACGGCCTCTTTGAAGGTGCGGCATTTGCCGGACCGCGGGAACTGCCCGGACGGCGCGACCGATCCACCGTCGGCGATCACGAAGAGGACGGTGTCGGCGTCGGTCGGGGCGGTGTAGGCGATGGCGAACGATCCGTCCGCCGCCGTCGTGGCAGCGCCGAGGACGGTGGCGCACTGCGAGGGATGGCGCGGGTCGGTGGCGTAGAGCGCGACACCGAGGGATGGGAGCGGGGTCGTGCCGTTGACGACGTATCCGCCGAGCGACGCCGCCTGGACGAACGCGGGAGCCAGCGTCGCTGCGTGCAGGACGGCGAGGAGCAGGAACCTCGTGAAGCGAGCATGGACCATGCGCAAACCGTGGACGGCCAGCTTCCGAGTTTCAAACAGCGCCGGGAAAAGTCGTCTCGATTGTGCTACTGGCGCCCAATGAGCCTACTGCTCCGCCTGGGAATCACCGGTGCGTTGTCGTTGGTCGTCGCGGCACAGTCGGCGAGCGCCATCACGCTCTGCGCGAAGCGGTCCGGACGGATCGTCGCCACCGAGCGCTGCGGACGCCGCGACACGCCGCTCACCCCCGCCGACATCGGCATCATCGGCCTCGCCGGCCCCACGGGCGCCACGGGATCGCCCGGCCCCAACGGCCAGGTGCCGCTGCGCATCCTCGACGCGAACGCGCACGACGTCTGTCGCGTCATCAACGGGGGAGCGGAGCCGGAGTGCGTGCTCGAGCATCCGGCACTGCCAAAGCCGGTCCTCCTGGTCTTCCAGGAGTTGCCCATCGAGACCGGCATCGGCGTCGGGTCGTCGACGGCGTACTACCTCGCGGCCGATTGCGGCGGCCAACCCTACGTCCGGAATCCACGTCCGCTCCTCCCGCCGGCCAGCCTCATCGGACTGGGGCTCTACACGGCGTCCGGCACCGAGAGCCTGATCATGCCCGTGTCCTTCGAGGCGGTGCAGGACACCTGCGCGGGGACGCCCACCACACGCGGCACCTGCTGCGAGCCCTACACGAGCATGAGCGGCCGGTTCGCGGCGCCGGCGACGCGGGTCGAGGTCGCAGACCTCGGGCTCGCGTTCCCCTTCACGGCGGGCACGCCATGACGCGCGCGATCGTGCTCCTGCTGACCGTCCTCGCCGTCGGCAGCATGCCGGCGTCCGCCGGAGCCGCCGCATGCGTCCGCCGCAACGGCAAGCTGGTGTTGCGCGAGACCTGCAAGAAGTCCGAGCGTCCCCTCGACACGTCGACGCTCTCCCCGGTGGGCCCGACCGGCGCTGGGGGTGCCGTGGGCGCCCCCGGCCCGTTCCCGCTCCGGATCGTCGACGTCTCCGACCGCGAGATCGGGCCCGTCCAGTGGTTCGAGTTCTCGTTGGCGCTGGTGCTCGTCACCCATCCGACCTTGCAGTCTCCCCTCCAGTTCGCCGTGGGTCCTGACGGATTCGGGAACGTCGGGGACGACTACCTGCTCTCGGTGCTCTACGCGGATGCCGACTGTGCCGGACAGCCCTACCTGCCGGACGGACCGCTCTCCTACGCCCACGTCGAGGGAACGGCGGCGTACCGCGTCGCGGGGGGTCCGGCGTCGGTCGCGGTCCTCGCGTACGAAACCGACGAGTTCGCACTCTGCCCCATCGCCGACGCGACCGATCGCGGAACGTGCTGCTTCGCCTCCGTCTCCAATCAGGACGCCGTCCCCGTGGAACGGATTCCGCTGGTCGACCTCGGCTTCGAACCACCGTTCCGCGCGGTGCCCCGATGAGGACGCCGCACCTGACGACTCGATGGCTGTCGGCGCTGGTGCTGGTGACGTTCGCCGCCACGTCCGCATCCGGTGTCACGCTCTGTCGGAGCAAGCGTGGCCCGATCAACGTGCGCGAGGTGTGTCGCAAGCGCGAGACGCCCATCGCGGTCGAGGCGCTCGGCGTCACCGGGATACCGGGCCCGAGCGGATCGCAGGGACCGACCGGCACCGCAGCCGCGGTGCTCGTCGATGCGAACGGTGTCGAGGTCGGACCGATCCTCACCGGCTCGGCGACGGGCAGCAACAACCAGGTCTGCTTCGCCGCCCTGTTCACACACCCGAGCCTGTCGGGGCCGACGCTGCTCGCCGTCACCGGCGACGGCCGGATCGGCAACTACGTCTCGTACGAATCGACCGATTGCACCGGGACGGCCTACATCGAGTTCACCGGCTGGCTGCCCATCCTGCACGGCGTCCAGGACACGATCTACGTCCCCGGCGCACCCGTCGAGGGCAACGTCCACCTGCAGTCGATCGAGTACAGCGATCCGCAGAATGCGACCACGAGCTGTCCGGTCGTCACGGTCCGGGGAAGCTGCTGTCTGGCCCTCGACTCGGTTCGTTCCGTCTACACGACGACGACCACCTCGTACGCGGCGCTCGGCCTGACGCCGCCGTTCCGGGCGATCACGAAGTAGCTCAGAA
The DNA here is from genome assembly GCA_964404165.1 of uncultured Binatia bacterium (SeqCode). Lineage (GTDB taxonomy): Bacteria > Desulfobacterota > Binatia > DP-6 > DP-6 > DASYLJ01. Next base: position 11,961 of record CAYOIZ010000041.1, read on the forward strand.
GGCCGTGCGCACCGGGCGGACGCTCAGGAACTGGTCCTTCACGCTGAGCCCGACCAACGCCGGGTCGCCGAAGTGGACCCACGAGACACGGGCGTCATCGAAGGATGTCGACGACCAGTAGCCGCCGGGGACCGTGTCCTCGAAGATCGCGTCGATGCAGGCGAGCGGACCCGGCATGCCGCAGCCCGGTGCGCTCGGCTTCTTGATCGTCGCCAGCTCGAAGAAGTTCGGGAGCCGCCAATCGGCGTAGCCGCCATTCCCGGGCACCGGCGTGATCGTCGTCGGCGGGAACTGGCTCCAGCCGTTCAGGTCGGCGGCGACCTGGAGCGCCGTCTTCCAGTCGTAGCGATTGTCCACGTCGAAGAGATCGGCGCTCGCCACGCCGTCCCGGCCGCGCAGCTTCACCCACATCAGCCCCGTCTGGAAGTCCGTGACCGTGTTGTCGCCATTGTTGCGGAATCGGCAGGGGAACCCGCCCTGCACGGCCCTGGCGTCGAGCATGGCCATGGTGCTCGTGAAGCGGGTGAGGCACCTCGCGCGATCGGCCGGGCGGTGGACGATGGCCTTGGCCTCCTCGGCGCGCTCGCACTGACGGCGCGTGCCCCACGCCTTGGCCTTCTGGGCCAGACAGAGGTCGATCCCGAACTCGGCTCTCGCCGCGCCCGGCGCACCGACGAGAGCGGCAATCAACGAGCCCACGGCGACGGTTGCGCCGAGGGCGGTTCGAGAATGGTGTGACGTCGGCATCGCGTTCCTCCTTGGAGCGGTGTTTGGGCTCCGTCGGAGGGGCGCTACGTCGAAGGTAGCGGGCGGCTACCCGGCGTCGTCGTGCGTCGGCGACGGAGGGAGCGACGCGGGCACGAAATCCTGCAAGTTCCTGCACCACGACGTCTCGCTGATTCCAATCGTTGCGCACCGCGATCCCCCGTCCCGGAACCCATCGGACGAAACGGCTGCGTTATCGCGGTTCCACGTCATGGCACGTCCGATGCTCATTCCACGGTTGGGAGGGCGAGCCATGCATCGACGAACGTTTGGGGTACTGGTGTCCGCCGTGATCGCGTTCGCGACGCCGGCTCGTGCCGCCAACTACACCGTCATCGGCTGGAACAATCTCGGCATGCACTGCATGGACGCCGAGTTCTCGGTCCTCACGCTGCTACCGCCGTACAACACGATCCACGCCCAGGTCATCGATCCCTCGGGCCAGCGTGTGACGGACCCGACGGCCGCGGGCATCACGGTGACGTTCGAAGCCGTCGCCGACGTCACCGGCTCGGTCAACACGACGTCGGCGGGCAAGACGAACTTCTGGCAGTTCGCGGGGCCGCTGTTCGGCAGCGCCGCGTTGACCGACGTCGGTCTCACCGGCGTACGAATGCCTGGGGCCGGCAACACCCCGCAGCCGATGACCTGGGACGCCGCGGCGGGATGGTTCGTCGCCGAAGGCATCCCGATCACCCCTTACGACGATGCGCAGACGAAGAACGCGTATCCCATGATGCGGATCGTCGTGCGGTCCAGTGCCGGCGCGATGCTCGCCTTCACCGACATCGTCCTGCCCGTCTCGGACGAGATGGACTGCAAGACCTGCCATACGTCGGCCGCCGGAACCCCTGCGCCGGGCATGCCGCAGGGCGGGTGGGTGACGGACCCCGACCCGCAGCGCGAGATGCGCCTCAACATCCTCCGCAAGCACGACGACCTGCAGGCCGGCGATCCGGCGTTCACGGCCGCACTCCAAGCCCTCGTACCGACGGGCTACGACCCGAACGGCCTGTACGACACCGTCGTCGTCAACGGCACGCCGATCCTCTGTGCCGGCTGCCACGCGTCCGCGGCGCTCGGCACGACGAGCCTGCCCGGCGTCAAGTCGCTCACGGAGGCGGTGCACGCGCGCCACGCCGGCGTCATCGACCCGCTCACCGGCCAGACGCTCGAGGCGTCGGCGGATCGCTCGTCCTGCTACCGCTGTCATCCGGGATCGGCCACGCGGTGCCTCCGCGGCGTGATGGGCGCTGCCGTCGCCCCGGACGGTACTCTCGCCATCCAATGCCAGGAATGCCACGGCTCGATGACCACGGTCGGGGCGCCGGGGCGTCTCGGGTGGCTGCAGGAACCCCTCTGCCAGAGCTGCCACACCGGCACCGCGGCGCAGAACGCAGGCCAGCTCCGCTACGATTCGGTGTTCGATGCACCCGGCCACGTGCGCCAGGCCGTGAACGATACGTTCGCCACCACGCCGGACGTGCCGGCGGCGGGTCTGTCGCTGTATCGGTTCTCGACCGGTCATGGCGGCCTCACCTGCGAGGCGTGCCACGGCTCGACGCATGCCGAGTTCCCGTCGATCCACGCGAACGACAACGTGCAGAGCGTCGAACGCCAGGGACACGTGGGCATGCTCGTCGAGTGCGCGTCGTGTCACGGCGGAACACAGCCCAACACGGTCAGCGGCGGTCCGCACGGCATGCATCCCGTCGGTCAGACGTGGGTGAGCCGCCATCACGACGTCATCGGCGAGCACGGCGACGTGACGCAGTGCCAGGCCTGTCACGGCACCGACTACCGCGGCACGGTGCTGTCGCGCGTCAAGGCGAGCCGCACGCTCTCCGGCGAAGCGGGGACGATCAATGCCTGGCCCGGCTTCCAGATCGGCTGCTACACGTGCCACCGCGGCCCGCACGACGACGACGCGAACCCGAACCGCCCGGCGATCGCGAGCGCTGCGACCGCGTCCACGCCTGCCGGCGTGGCGGTCGCGATCACGCTCGGAGCGCGTGACCCCGACGGCGATGCGCTCACGCTCCGCATCGTGTCGCAGCCGGTCCACGGCACGACCGGCCTCGGCGGCACGCTCGCGACCTACCGGCCCGAGCCGGGATTCACGGGCCGCGACACCTTCACGTTCGCGGCGTGGGACGGCTCGACGGATTCGAACCTCGCGACCGTCAGCGTCGACGTGGGCGGCGCGCCGTCCACGGGCACGCCGATCAGTGGGAAGAAGCTCGTCATCCACGATGATGCGGTCGGCCCGACCCGCAACCTCGTCTTCCAGTCGCAGGACCCGCACCTCTCGTCGGCTACGATCGATCCGACCGTCGACGGCGCGTCGCTGCACGTCTTCAACAGTGCCGGCGGCAGGGACTCGGCGTGCTTCCATCTCGGCAGCGCCGGCTGGAAGCGCTCGGGCGGGTCGTTCCGTTATGCCGACCCGAAGCTGGTCATGTCACCGGTGAAGGCCGCACGCCTCAAGAAGGGCGTGCTCAGGATCGTGGCGAAGGGCAACGGTCCGATCCCCATCACCTATCGGCTCGGCGAGCCGTCGCAGGGGAGCGTCGGCGCGACGTTCGCGAGCGGCTCTGTGGTGTGGTGCGCGAACTTCGGCGGCCAGGTGAAGCGCGACTCGGGGACGAATCCGCCGAACGCCGGCGGCAAGGGGCGGTTCGTGGCGACGAGCGCACCGGCACCCGGTGCGTGCCCGACGCCCCCCGACACGTGCCCATGACGCGTCCGATCAGTCGAGGTCCTGCCCGTTCATCCCCGCGTTCTTGCGCGCCTTCGACAGCAGCTCCGCCACCACCGGACCCATCTGCGTGGGATCCTCGATCGGCGTCGCCGTGGGGCCACGATGCCAGCCCTCGGCGATGCCGAACACCTGGCCCGACGCCTCGAAGACGCGGCCGGTGACGTCGTTCGCACCGGCGCTCGCGAGCCAGGTGACGATGGGCGCGATCCAGCGCGGGTGCAGCGCCGCCTTGTCGGCCTCGCTGCCCTCGGCCATGCCGAGGTCCTCGGTCATGCGCGTGATCGCGCCCGGCGCGACCGCGTTCACCGTGATGCCGTAGCGGCCGAGCTCGCGCGCCGCGATGATCGTGAACGCCGCGATGCCGGCCTTGGCCGCACCGTAGTTCGTCTGCCCGGCGTTGCCGTAGATGCCCGACACCGACGTGGTGTTGATGATGCGCGCGTTGACGCCCCGACCGGTCGTCTTGCTGCGATCGCGCCAGTACGCCGCGGCGAAGTGCGCCGGCGAGAAGGTGCCCTTCAGATGCACCTTGATGACGGCGTCCCACTCGGCCTCGGCCATGTTGACGAGCATCCGGTCGCGCAGGATGCCGGCGTTGTTCACCAGCACGTCGAGACCGCCGAACGTGTCGACGGCGGCGCGGATCATGCGCTCGGCACCCGCCCAGTCGCTGACGTCGTCGGCGTTGGCGATGGCCTCGCCGCCCGCGGCCTTGATCTCGGCGACGACCTCCTCGGCCGGCGAGCTCGACGCCCCCGTCCCGTCACGCGAGCCGCCGAGGTCGTTCACGACCACCTTCGCCCCGTGGGCTGCCAGCATCAGCGCATGCTCGCGGCCGATGCCGCGGCCCGCGCCCGTCACGATCGCCACTCGTCCTTCGCAGAGCTTCGCCATGGGGAGTGGCTAGTCGAGGCCGCCGGGCGGATCAACCCCGGGAGAATTTCGCTTGGCGAAACCCCTGCCCATGGTATGCCCCATCCATGAGGAATCTCGCTCCGTGGCTCCTCGCTGGCGCCTTCGCCCTTCCGGCCGTCGCCTCGGCCCAGTGCACGACCACGAAGGACGCCGACGCCGCCCGCACCACCATCCGCAAGACCGCGGCCTGCAACGACAAGGTCCTCCAGGGTGGGACCTGCGGCCAGCCGATCCCGCCGGCCCCCGCCTGCGCGGGAAGCCTGGCCGTCGATGCCGTGGCCCTTGGCTACGGGCCGAACAACCCGCCGCCGGGCGCGGCCGACGGCAGCGCCTTCGCCACCCAGCGCCGGTGCCAGAAGCAGATCGGCAAGGCCGTCGCCGACTACACGAAGAAGGTGCGACTCCTCATCAAGGGAAAGACCGAGGCACAGGCCGAGGCGTCGGCCCGACGCAGCCTCGACCGCATCCCGAACGTCTGCGACGTCACGGTGGCACAGCACACGAGCGGCGTCGTCCTGCCGGCCGTCGGCCCGCAGTGTGCCGCCGCCATCGGAGCACCGGGCCAGCCCGTCGACGCGGTGGCGCTGCGCGATTGCCTCCTCGCCCTCATGCGCACCTGGGTCGGTCGGGTGGTGCCGAACCCGCAGCCGCTGCGCCCGAACGTGGTCTTCTTCCTCACCGACGACCAGCGCTGGGACACCACCGACGGCACGCATTCGCCCGACGGTACCCCGATCATGCCCGGGGTCCGCCGCGAGCTGGCGGCTGCTGGCGTCGAGTTCCCGAACGCCTTCATGACCACCCCGCTCTGCTGCCCGAGCCGCTCCAGCATCCTGACCGCCAGCTATGCGCACCGCACGGGCGTGTACTCGAATGGCGGCATCAACGGCGGCGCCGACGACTTCGAAGACGCTTCCACGGTGGCGACGTGGCTCTCCGACGCCGGCTACCGCACCGTCTTCCTCGGCAAGTACATGAACGGCTACCCGGGCCTCTGGGATCCGCCGGCGCCGTTCTACGTGCCGCCGGGCTGGAGCGAATGGGCCGCGTTCCTGCAGCCGCGCTACTTCGACTACGTCATCACCCGCAACGGCCTCGGCTTCGACCACGTCGAGGTGCCCTATGGCGCCACCGAGGCCGAGTACTCCACCGACGTCCTGCGCGAGCTGGCGAAGGAGTTCATCACCAGCTCGGTCGCCCTCGGCGAGCCCTTCTACATGCAGGTGAACTTCAAGGCGCCGCATGCTCCGTGGGAGCCCGCGCCGCGTCACGTCGACAAGTACGCCGGCATCCCGGCGTGGCGGCCGCCGAGCTACAACGAGCCCGACGTTTCCGACAAGCCGATGTGGGTGCAGAACACGCCGCCCCTCGACCTGCAGGAGCAGGCGGACCTCGACCTGATCCGCCAGCGGCAGCTCGAGATGCTGCAGGCGGTGGACGAGGCGATCGGCGGCAGCACCACCTACGGCATCACCGGCATCATGCAGGCGCTGCGCGACGCCGGCGTCGCCGACAACACGATCGTCGTCTACTTCGCCGACAACGGCTGGCACTGGGGCGAGCATCGCTACCAGGCGAAGAACAAGCCGTACGAGGAGTCGATCCGCGCGCCGATGTTCGTCTACTACCCGGCGCTGACGCCGCTGCCGCGCGTCGAATCGCGCATGGCGCTCAACATCGACATCGCAGCGACCGTCGCCGAGCTGGCCGGAGTGGGCATCCCGATCGCGCACGACGGCGACAGCCTGGTCCGTGTCCTCGACGGCACGGCGCCGAGCTGGCGCACCGACTTCCTGACGGAAGGCTGGCCCGGCAACCACGTCTGGGCGACGGTGCGCGAGGGCCAGTGGAAGTACACCGAGCTGCCGGTGACGCCGGGCGACCCGAACACCACCTTCGAGCTCGAGCTCTACGACGTGCTGAACGACCCCTACGAGCTGGCGAACCAGGCCGGCGACCCGGGCCAGGCGGTGCGCATCGCCACCATGGCCGCGCGCCTCCGCCAGCTGCGGCCGAATTGGCCGCTCGACTCCGATTCGACCGTGGAGCTGCCCGAAGACGACTGACGCTGCATCCGACGCGGTGGGTCGGGCGTAGGTGGCACATGCATGCCAACGCCATCATCCCCGATCCCACCCGCGCCGAGGCCTTCGCCGGTCGCCTGGCCGGAATGTTCAACGACGCCGCCGTCACGCTGATGATCTCCATCGGCCATCGCACGGGGCTCTTCGACACCATGGCCGGCAGCGGGCCCGTCACCAGTGGCCAGCTCGCCGACGCCGCGGGCCTGAACGAGCGCTACGTCCGCGAATGGCTCGGTGCCATGCTCACCGGGCGCATCGTCGAGCACGATCCGCAGCGCGGCACGTACCACCTGCCGCCCGAGCACGCCGCCTCGCTCACCCGCGCCGCGTCGCCGGCGAACCTGGCCGTCACGGCGCAGTTCATCCCGATGCTCGGGTCCGTCGAGGACCAGATCGTCGACTGCTTCCGGGGCGGCGGCGGCGTCCCCTACGCCGCCTACCCGCGCTTCCACGAGGTCATGGCCGAGGAGAGCGCGCAGACGGTGCTGTCGGTGCTCGTCGACCACATGCTGCCGCTCGTCCCCGGCATCGTGGAGCGGCTGCGCGCCGGCATCGACGTCATCGACGTCGGCTGCGGCAGCGGTCGCGCGATCCTCCTCATGGCGCAGACGTTCCCGCGGAGCCGCTTCGTCGGCGCCGACTTCTCGGCCGAGGGCATCGCGCGTGCGAACGCCGAGGCCGCCCGGCTCGGGCTCGGCAACGTGCGCTTCGTCGAAGCCGACGCCGCGCGGCTCGGGGCCGTGGCCGCCTACGATCTGGTGACCACCTTCGACGCCATCCACGACCAGGCGGATCCGACGACGGTGCTCGCCAACATCCGGCGCGCGCTCCGCCCGGACGGCGCCTATCTGATGCAGGACATCGGCGCCTCGAGCCATCAGCACGAGAACCTCGACCACCCGATGGGGCCGTTCCTCTACACCATCTCGTGCCTGCACTGCATGACGGTGTCGCTGTCCGCCGACGGCGCCGGCCTGGGGGCCATGTGGGGCGACCAGCTCGCCCGCACCATGCTCGCCGACGCCGGCTTCGGCGATGTCGTGATGCACCGCCTGCCGCACGATCCGATGAACTACTACTACGTCGCGCGCCCATGATCGGGCGGCCGGCGTTGTCCGCGCCCGCCGGGTGTGGTTCTTCATCGCCGGTGCTCTCCGCGGTCGCTTCCGTCCTGCTCCTCATCGTCGCCGCGCCCATGGCGTGGGCGGGTGCGACCGTCGAAGGCACGGTGACGCTGCCCGCGGCACGCACGGCCACCGACGTCGCGCCGCGCTACGCCGGCGGCGCGGCGTATGCGGCGGGGGCACCCGATCCACCGGCGGCGGTCGTCTATCTCGAGGCGCCGATCCCCGCCGGCGCGCCACCGCACGCCTCGCTGGCACAGCACCACTACCAGTTCGCACCCGGACTGCTGGCGGTGGCCCGCGGCACCACCGTCGAGTTCCCGAACCTCGACGACGAGTACCACAGCGTCTTCTCGTACTCGAAGGCGAAGCGCTTCGACCTCGGCCGCTACCAGCGCGACGAGAAGCCCGCCGCGCTCACCTTCGACGAGACCGGTGTGGTGAAGCTCTACTGCGAGATCCACGACCACATGCGCGGCACCATCCTCGTCCTCGACACGCCGCTGTTCGTGAAGACCGAGGCCGACGGACGCTACCGCCTGACGGGTCTGCCCGCCGGCCGTCACGTCCTGCGCGCGTGGATCGACGACGGCGTCGTGCGCGAGCAACCCGTCGAGCTGCGCGACGGCGAGACCACACGGGTGGATTTCCCGGCACCGTGACGCCATGACCCTCGGCTTCCGCCTCAAGATCCTGCTCGCCCTGATGCTGGTGGTGGCCGGGGTGACGGGCGGCGCACTACTGGTGACCCAGGCGAGCGTCGCCGCCACCTATCGCGCCCTCGTCGACGCGCGGCTGGACGGCGAAGCCGACGCGCTCGCGGCGCTGCAGGAGACGCGGCTCGGCGCCGTCAAGGCCAAGTGTCGCGACCTGGCCGGCTCGGTGCGTCTCGTCGCCGCCATGGAGGAGCGCGACGACGCCCTCCTCTACCGCATCGCGCTCGCCGAGCTGCGCGACGTCCTCGGTCCCGAGTCGGCTTCGGGCGGACGTCCTGCGGCGACGTTCTTCCGCCTGATCGACGGTGCCGGCCGCGTGCTCCCGACCACCGACGCACGCGCCGGGCTCGTCGGGGGTTCCGTGGGTGCCTGGGAAGCGCCCCTCGCCCGCGCGGCACAGGGACTCACCACCCAGGAGGTCGGCTACCTCGCTCCGCAGGTCGACGGGCGGATCGCCTTCGTCGAGGTGATCCTGACCCCCATCCTCGACCGCGCCACCGAGACCGTGGTGGGTGCCCTGGCGATCGGGTTCCCCGTCGGCGACGGTGCGCCGCGCACGGGGCTTCGCGGCGGCCTGTGGGTGGACGGGCACCTGCAGGTCGCGTCCATTCCGGCGGCGCTGGTGCCCGAGCTGTCCGCGCTCGTCGCGCACCACGCCGACGGCACCGCGCCGCTCGACCAGGTCGTCGACGTCGACGGCGAGCCCTACCGGGTGCACGTGCGGCCCATGCCCACGGCGGCCCACCTGCCCGCGGCGTACCACGTCGGGCTGCATTCCATCGCCGACGCCGTCGCCGCCGAGCGCCGCCTGCGGCTCCGCATCCTCGGCTTCGGCGCCCTGGCGCTGCTCGTGGCCTTCGGCTTGAGCGGACGCATCGCGCGCGGGCTCAGCGAGCCGGTCGAGGCGCTGGTGGCGGCCACGGCGGAGATCCAGCGCGGCAACCTCGACGTGCGCGTCCCCACCCGTCGCCAGGACGAGCTCGGACGGCTCGGCACCGCGTTCAACGGCATGGCCGCCGACCTCGCCCTGAAGGAACGCTACCGCAGCGTGCTCGACCTGGTCGCCGACCGCTCGGTGGCCGAGCAGCTGCTCCGCGGCGAGGTCACGCTCGGCGGCGAGCTGCGCAACGCCACCGTCGTCTTCGCCGACATCTGCGGCTTCACCGCCATGAGCGAGCACATGGCCCCGGCGGAGGTGATCGCCCTGCTGAACGAGCACATGACCGTGCTGACGCGTGTCGTCCACGACCATGGCGGCATCATCGACAAATTCGTCGGCGATGCGCTGATGGCCCTCTTCGGCGTGCCGCGCGGCGGGGCCGACGACGCCGTCCGCGCGGTGGCCGCCGCGCGCGACATGCTGGCCGAGCGCGAGGCGCTCAACGCCCGCACCGGGCGCCACATCACCATGAGCATCGGGATCGCCTCCGGCGCGATGGTGGCGGGCTGCATGGGGTCGACGGACCGCCTCAACTACACGGTGCTGGGCGCGCGCGTGAATCTCGCCGCCCGGCTCTGCACCGAGGCGGCGCCCATGACGATCCTCGTCGACGACGCCACCCGCCAGGCGCTGGGCGCCGCGGCGCGCGTCGAGCGTCGGCCCGCTCTGCAGCTCCGCGGCTTCAGCGCGGCGGTGGACGCATGGCGGGTGGAGACGTGATGCGCGCCGCGCTGCTGCTCCTCCTGGTCGTGGCGTCGGCCGCGCACGCGCAGACGGCCTGGCTCGACCGCGTCGAGGAGGCGCTGTCGTGGCGCTCTCCGGACGGAGCGCTGCGCGCGCAGGCGAGCGGCCTCGTCGATCTCGAGGGCTGGTACGTCGACCAGCGGCCGCCGGGGCTCGTCTTCGGTGACGACCAGTCGTTCGCGAACCCGCGGCTGACCCTGTTCCTCGACGCCTGGCTCGGCGACCGGCTCTACGCGTTCGTGCAGACGCGCGTCGATCGCGGCTTCGACCCGCGCGAGGCCGACGGCGCGGACGCCCGCGTCGACGAGTACCTGCTGCGCTGGTCGCCGCTCGCGGACACGCGGCTCAACGTGCAGATCGGCAAGTTCGCCACCGTCGTCGGCAACTGGGTGCCGCGACATCACTCGTGGGAGAACCCGTTCGTCACCGCGCCGCTGCCGTACGAGGACGTGACGACGATCACCGACGGCGTCGTGCCGGTGTCGTCGTCCGCGTTCCTGGTGCGGCGCACGATCGCCGACAAGAAGTACGAGTGGGTGCCGATCATCTGGGGGCCGAGCTACGCCAGCGGCGCCGCGGTGTTCGGTCGCCTCGGTCGCTTCGACTACGCCGCCGAGGTGAAGAACGCGGCGCTCTCGGCTCGCCCCGAGGAGTGGGACCTGTCGGAGCGCAGCCTCACCGAACCGACGGTGAACGTCCGGCTCGGGGTGCGGCCGAGCACGCCGTGGGCGCTCGGCGCGTCGTTCAGCTCGGGACCGTACCTGCGGCACGGCGTCGGCCACTCGTCACGGCAGACGCTGGTGGGGACCGACGCCAGCTTCTCGTGGCGCAGGCTCGAGGTGTGGGCCGAGCTGTTCGCGAACCGCTTCGAGGTGCCCATCGGGAGCCGCACGAAGGACGCGGACACCCTCGCCTACTATCTCGAAGCCCGCTACCGCCACGGCCCGAACCTCTTCACCGGCGTGCGGTGGAATCAGCAGCTCTACGGCGACGTCGACGACGTGCCGTGGGACCGCGACGCCTGGCGCGTGGATACCGTGATCGGCTGGCGCTTCGACCGGCACTGGCAGGTGAAGCTGCAGTACGCGTTCACGAAGCAGGTCGGGCCGCTGCAGCAGGGCCAGCAGTTGGTCGTGGGGCAGGTCACGCTGAAATTCTGAGGTGCTCTGCTCGCGGGGCGCGGTGGATGTCTGCCGGGCGCGGGGTCGCGCCGGCTGCGCGCGGCGTTCGCACGGCACCCCGCCGCCCCTTTTCCCCTCCGCGCGCGCTCTCGACGCGCTCGCACGACGCGACCCCGCGCCCGGCAGACATCCACCGCACCCCGCTCGACTCTCTAATTTCCCTTGTCCTGGAACTGCGATGCGTACTGGCCGTAGCCTTCGGCTTCGAGTTTGTCCTTCGGAATGAAGCGGAGCGAGGCGCTGTTGATGCAGTAGCGTTGCTTGGTTGGGGCGGGGCCGTCGGGGAAGACGTGGCCGAGGTGGCTGTCGGCGGACGAGCTGCGGACTTCGGTGCGCACGCTGAAGAGGCTCACATCCTGCTTCTCGACCACGCGCTTCGGGTCGATCGGGCGGGTGAAGCTCGGCCAGCCGGTGCCGCTGTCGAACTTGTCGCGCGAGCTGAAGAGAGGCTCGCCGCTGACGACGTCGACGTAGATGCCGTCGGCGTGGTTGTTCCAGAACTCGTTGCGGAACGGCGGCTCGGTGCTCGCGTGCTGCGTGACGTCGTACTGCATGGGCGAGAGCGACTGCTTCAGCTCGGCGGCCGACGGCTTCTTCCACGACGACGTCGGACCGGGCGTCGGCGGCTCCGCCCCCCACGTGCGATCGAGCATCTGGTCGCGACCGGAACCGCGCCGGTAGCCCTGGTAGTGCGCGGGCTTCTTCGTGTGGAAGTCCTGGTGGTAGTCCTCGGCCGGCCAGAAGCGCTCGAACGTCACGATCTCGGTGACGATCGGCTTCTCGTCGAAGCGACGGCTGGCGGCGAGCGCCGCCTTCGACGCCTCGGCGGCCTTCCGCTGCGCGTCGTCGTTGACGAAGATCGCCGCCCGATACTGCGAGCCACGATCGACGAACTGGCCATCGGGATCGGTGGGGTCGATCTGCCGCCAGAAGACCTCGAGCAGTCGCTCGTAGGTGATCTTCGTGGGGTCGTAGGTGACCTGCACCGCCTCGGCATGACCGGTGGTCCCCGTCGACACCTCCTCGTAGGTCGGGTTCTGGGTCTTGCCGCCGGTGTAGCCGGCGACGACGTCGCTGACGCCGTCGAGCTTCTCGAACGGCGCCTCCATGCACCAGAAACAGCCGCCCGCGAAGGTGGCGAGCTCGGCGCGGGCGGTGCTGGTGGCGAGAAGGACCAGGGCGAGGACGAGTGCGGACATCGTCGTCATTCGATGCGCGCCGGGCGGATTCGATTCAATCCACCGGCGTACCGGCTCATGAGCGGCGTCACCGAGACCCCGTGCACGACGATCGACGTCGCCACGACCACGAGCGTCACCCCGGCCAGTCGCTCGGCCAACGACGGGTCGATTCCCTGCTCGATGGCCCACGCCAGGTAGTAGATCGAGCCGATGCCGCGAATGCCGAACCACGCCATGTAGCCGCGCTGCCGGCGGGTCGCGATGCTGCCGGCGAGCCCGAGCGCCACCGACACGGGTCGCACCACGAGCAGCAGCGCCAGCATGAGCACGAGCCCGCCCGGCGTGACCATCCACGCCGCCAGCATGCCCCCGACGACGAGCACGATCGCGACCTCACCGATGCGTTCGACGTGCTCGTTGAAGTCGAGGACGGCACGCGCCATGAACGCGGGCGCGTGCGCGCGACCGACGGCGGCTTCGTCGTCGGTCGCCGCATCCACCACCGCCTCCACCTCCCGGGCCGGCCGCCCCTCACTGGCCTCGGCCTCGATGGCACGCATCGCGACCCCGGCGGCGAAGACCGCCAGGAAGCCGTAGGTGCCGGTGAGGAGCGCCACGCCGTAGGACACCCCGATCAGCCCGAGGGCCACGAAGTCGTCGAACCCGAGCGCCTCCCGGTGCTCGCGGCGCAGAAACAGCACCACGCGCGCAACGGCGGTGCCGCAGGCGGCACCGATGGCGAGCCCTCCCGCCACCGCCCACACGACGTCACCGACGAGCCAGCGCCATCCGAAGGGACCGAGGTCGTGGAGCCCGAGCAGCCCGAGGCCGAGCACGGCGAACGGGAACGCGGCACCGTCGTTCAACCCGGCTTCACCCGTCAGGCCGAAGCGCAGCAGGTCGTGGTCGTCGGGGTCCTCGAGCTGCACGTCGCTCGCCAGGACCGGATCCGTCGGCGCGAGGATGGCGCCGAGGAGCACGGCGCCACCGAGCGGAAGACCGAGCACGAGCACCCCCAAGGCCGTGACCATGACGACGGTGATCGCCATGGAGCCGACCGCGAGTCGCACCGGCAGCCACCAGCGCGGATCGCTCGGCGGGAGGCGCAGCTTGAGACCCGCCGTGAACAGCGAGACGACCACCGCCGCCTCGGCCAGCCGGTGGACGACGGCCGCGCCCGCCACAGGGTCGAGACGCACCAGGCCGAACCCCTCGGCCCCGATCACCACGCCCAGCACCAGATAGATCAGCGACGTGCTGAGCGGCAGCCGTCGGACCCGCGTCCCGGCGAGGGCGATCGCGATCAGCAGGCCGCCGACCGCGAGATACCAGAACGCAAAGCGCACCAGCGGACGATAGCCGCTGGGCGGATTCGCAATAGGTCAGACGGTGAAGTTCCAGGCCTTCTTGAACTCGACGCGCGGGGCCAGGAACGCGTCCACGAACCGCCGGTGCTCGGGGTCGGCCCGGTAGGTGGCGACGTCGGCCAGGGCGGCGAACCGCACCATGATGCTCACGTCCCACGCCCCGGCGCTCTCGTCGTCGGCGGGGGTGCCGACGACCACGGCCTGCACGCCGGGCAGGGTGGGCAGCACGGCCCGGCAGCGCGCGGCCACCTCCTGCCGCCCCTCGGAGGTGGCGCATTCGGGCTTCAGCTTCAGAAAGTGGTAGCGCTCGACCATGGTCGCTCCGACGCGGGTGCTTAACACCATGGCGTCCGCCGTGGCAAAGGTGGTCGCTCGAAGGCCCCCGGGCCTGCTAGAGTCGACGACTTCGTGCCCTCCGCCATGACCGCCCCCCGAGCCACCAAGCTGCTGCAACGTCGTGGCGTGCAGCAGTTGATCAAGTTCTGCCTGGTCGGCGCCACCAGCACCTTCATCGACAAGCGCACGCTCTGGTTCCTGCTGAACGACGGCCTGCCGCGGGCGCCCTGGTGGGTGAGCGCCACGATCTCGTTCTGCCTGGCGGTCACCAACGGCTTCATCTGGAACAGCCGCTGGACCTTCCGGAGCCGCAACACGTCCCGCAGCACGCGCAAGCAGTACGGCATGTTCTTCACCACCAACGTCGTCGGCCTGCTGCTGAATCTCGGCCTGACCAACCTGATCCTCGTCCTGTTCGCCGACCACCTGCCGTACATCGGCGGCAACCCGCACGCGAGCGACGTGCTGGTGGCCTCGCTGAGCGCCGTGCCCATCGTCGTGCTGTGGAACTTCGCGGCCAGCAAGTACTGGACGTTCCGCATCCCGGCCGACGGCAGCGCCCCCGCGACGCACTAGAGGGCTTCACGCCGATGGGTGGTCGGCTAGGGTCGGCGGTGACATGCCGACCCTGGAGACCGTCTCCTTCGCCGACGTCGAGGTGGTGAATGCCACCGGCCCCGCGCTGATCGTGCGCGTGAAGAACCTCCGCGTCACCGTGCCGCGCCACGACCTCCAGGACGGCACCACCGTCCACGCCGACGGCGATCGCGGCAGGCTCGTCATCGCGCGCTGGTTGGCCGACACGCTCGGCCTCACTTGAACCCCCGCAAGCCGTGGCATAGAGCGCGCTGCATGCGTACGACGTCGTTGCTGCTCCTGCTCCTCACCGCCCTGCCCGTCTGGGCCGGTGACCTCTCGATCACGCAGCGCACGACGACGACGGCCGGCGAGAAGTCGGAGGTGCGCGACGAGACGCAGTACATCACCGCCACGAAGATGGTGGTGGACGGCTCCGACGCGCGCACCATCGTCGACGTCGACAAGCAGACGGTGACCGTCGCCGACAAGGAAAAGAAGACCTGGTTCCAGATGACGTTCGCCGACATGCGCGAGCAGGCCGAGTCGGTGCAGAAGCAGATCGAGAAGATGCCGCCCGAGGCCCGCAAGCAGATGGAGGCGATGCTCGGCAAGGACAGCCCGGTGACGATCACCCCCACCGGCAAGACCGCCACGATCGCCGGCTACGAGGCCAGCGAGCACACCGTCTCCGGCGGCCCGTTCAACGGCACCCTGTGGGCGACGACGGCGATCGCCATGCCCGAGGGCATCGTCAAGTGGCGCGAGCTGTCGGCCACGACGATGGCGGCGGAGGGGCCGGGACGCCGGCTGTCCGAAGCCCTGGCCAGGGTGAAGGGGGTGCCGCTGCGCACCACCATGACCGCCAAGATGGGTCCCAACGAGTTCACGACCACGGCGGAGGCGATCGAAGTGAAGGAGATGACGCCGCCGGCGGACGTGATGCGCGTGCCGGACGGCTATTCGAAGGTGGAGACGCCGAAGCTCACCGACGAGTGATGCGGTCGCCGGCGGCGACCACACAGCGAATGCGCTTCAGCATGCGGCGCGGGAATGGTAACGACCTCTTCCTGTGCCGGTGACGACAGGTCGGTCATTGCGCGCGCGGCAGGCGGTACGCCTCGCCGCGTCCCTCGGGTTCCTGGTGCTCGCGTGTGCGGCCGACGCCGCGCACGGCCCCGACCCGCTCCGCACCAAGGTCGGCAGCGCGCTGCGCGAGCCGCAGTTCACGACCCGGTCGGCCGGGGGCGTGCGCGCGGCCGAGCCGTGGCGACAGGGGAGCCGCGTCCACGTCTACGTCCGCGTCCGGTCGACCGACGCGAGCACCCTGCGCGCGCTGCGCGAGCACGGCCTCGAGACCGTCGTCGTGAGCGACGCCTTCGGCGGCCTCGTCGACGGCTGGGCCGACGCCGCGGCGGTGCCGGCGATCGCCGCCCTGCCGGCGGTCACGATGATCCGCCCCGTGGCGCCGCCCGTGACGCACGCCGGCGCCGTGGTGACCGCCGGCGACGCGGCGCTCCGCGCCGACGTCGTGCGCGCCTCCGGCTTCACCGGTGCCGGCGTGGCGCTGGGCCTCATCTCCGACGGCATCTCGTCCGCGGCGATGTTCCAGAGCACCGGCGAGCTGCCCGCCATCACCGTCCCCCCGGACCCGCGCTGCAACAGCTTCGAGGGCGACGAGGGCACCGCCATGCTCGAGATCGTGCACGACATAGCTCCCGGCGCCGGCCCGCTGTTCTTCGCCTCGTTCGGACAGAGCGGGGCGGTCATGGCCGAGGCGGTGCGCTGTCTCGCCGACGCCGGGGCGCGCGTCATCGTCGACGACGTGACGTTCGGCGACGAGCCGTTCTTCCAGGACGGTCCGCTCGCGATCGCCGCCCGCGAGGTCGTGCAGCGCGGCGTGACCTACCACACCTCCGCCGGCAATCGCGCGCGCGAGTTCCTCGAGGAGCCGCTCGTGCCGACGGTGTTCGGACCACCGCTCGGCGTCATCCACGACTTCGCTCCGGGGGGTGGCGGCGATCCGGCCAACGAGATCACGCTCGGTGCGGGCGCCGGCGCCACCTGCGTGATCCAGTGGAACGAGCCCTTCGGCGGAGCCGCCACCGATCTCGACCTCGTCGTCGTCCAGAACGACCCGAACAACGTCATCGCCAAGAGCGACAACCCGCAGACGGGCACGCAGGATCCCGTCGAGCTGGTGCAGATCAACAACCCCACCGACACGGACCAGACCGTCTCGCTCGTCGTGCAGTACTTCAGCGGCGATCCGAACCGGCGCTTCCGCATGATGTGTTTCCGGTCGCGCGAGATGCAGCACGTGTCGCTCGAGGGGGCCATCTACGGGCAGCAGGCGGTGTCGGAGGTCGTGGCGGTCGCCGCCATCAACATCGGCGACGAGGGGCACGACAGCGTGAGCGCCGAGAGCTCGCCCGGGCCGGCGACGATCCTCTTCCCGGCCTCCGAGGTGCGGGAGAAGCCCGACCTCGCCTCGTTCGACGGCGTCGAGACGGCGGTCGGACAGGCCGGCCTGTTCCCGAATCCGTTCTTCGGCACCTCGGCCGCCGCGCCGCACACAGGGGCCGTGGCGGCGCTCATGCTGAGCAAGAACCCGTCGCTCACGCCGGCGCAGATCCAGCAGCTCATGAAGACGACGGCGGTGGACATCGGGGCCCCCGGGTTCGATCGCCTCGCGGGCGCCGGCCGCCTGGACGCGCTCGCCGCCGTGGCCGCGGTGCCCTGCCCCGACGTCAATGCCCTCCCCGCCCAGGCCTCGTGCGGCGGCGACAAGGCCCCGAAGCCGGCGCTGGCTGCCTACCGCTCGGCGCGGCGTCAGCTCGTCGCCTCGACCTCGGCTGTGGGGAAGAAAGCGACCCGCAAGGTCGCCGCCGCCCGCCGGCTGATCGCAAAGGCCCGGAAGATCGTCGACAAGCAGTCCGGCAAGGGCAAGGTGAGCCCCGCCTGCGCCGCCAGCCTGCGCGGGACCCTGTCGCTCCTCGAGACCACCCTGAACTGCCGGTCCCCGGGCTGAAACCACTCGGCGCGTCCCCCGGACCGCATGGCCGGAAGCACCTTCCCTCGCCCGATCATCCGGGTTAGCGTCCCGCCCCGTGAGGAATCGGCCATGACGACGGAGCACGTCGACGTACTCATCGTGGGCGCCGGCCTCTCCGGCATCGGAGCGGCGGTCCACCTGCACACGCGGGTACCGAACGTCCGCTACGTCATCCTCGAGGGTCGCCCGTCGATGGGTGGGACGTGGGACCTCTTCCGCTACCCCGGCATCCGCTCCGACAGCGACATGCACACGCTGGGCTACTCCTTCAAACCCTGGCGGCATGCGAAGGCGATCGCCGACGGCCCGGCCATCCTCGACTACGTGAAGGAGACGGCGGCCGAGTACGGCGTCGACGACCACATCCGCTTCGGTCATCGCGCCACGACGGCGGCGTGGTCGAGCGAGGCCGCCACCTGGAGCGTCGAGGCGGTGCGCAGCGACACCGGCGAGATCGCCCACTTCACATGCAATGTCCTGCTCATGTGCGCCGGCTATTACAGCTACAAGCAGGGCTACACACCCGAGTTCCCGGATCGCGAACGGTTCCGCGGCACGATCATCCATCCGCAGCAGTGGCCGGAGGACCTCGACTACCGCGGCAAGCGCGTGGTGGTGATCGGCTCCGGCGCGACGGCGATGACGCTGATCCCGGCGATGGCGCAGGCTGCCGCGCACGTCGTCATGCTGCAGCGGTCGCCGACCTACGTCGTCTCGCGGCCGGCGCGCGACGTGATCGCGAACGCGCTGCGCGCCGTGCTGCCCGAACAGTGGGCCTATGCGATCACGCGCTGGAAGAACGTCGTCCTGCAGCAGTTCCTCTACGGTCGCTCGCGCACGCGTCCCGACCAGGTGAAGCAGAAGCTGCTCCAGATGGTGCAGAAGGAGCTCGGCCCCGACTACGACGTCGCGAAGCACTTCACGCCGCGCTACGATCCGTGGGACCAGCGGCTCTGCCTCGTGCCGGACAGCGATCTCTTCGAGGCGATCCGTTCGGGCAAGGCGTCCGTCGTCACCGACGAGATCGAGCGCTTCACCGAGACGGGCATCGCGCTCAAGTCCGGCGCGGATCTCGAGGCCGACATCATCATCACGGCGACCGGCCTGAATCTCGTCGTGCTCGGCGAGATGCAGTTCACGGTCGACGGCGCACCCGTCGATTTCTCGCAGACGTGGACCTACAAGGGGATGATGTACTCCGACGTGCCGAACCTCGTCTGCACGTTCGGATACATCAACGCGTCGTGGACACTACGCGCCGACCTCACGTCGGAATGGGTGTGTCGCGTGCTGCAGCACATGGCGGCGACGGGCACGCGCCGCGTGACGCCGCGGCTGCGCGAGGGCGACGCCGCCATGCCGGCCCGTCCGTGGATCGATCAGTTCACGTCCGGCTACATGCAGCGGATGATGCACCGGTTCCCGAAGCAGGGAGACCGCGAGCCCTGGATCAATCCGCAGAGCTATCGGCGCGACAAGAAGATGCTGCGCGAGAGCCCGATCGACGACGGAGTGCTGGTGTTCGACGATCCGACGGCCAGCGCGCACCGCGAGCGCGCCGTCGGGTAGGCCCCCACGCCCGGGATTCAAGCCACGCCCCGCACCTGCCGATGCAGGGGCGTATGCGATGGTCCACTGCCCTCCGCGCGGCCCTGCTTGCCGCGATGCTCCTCACACCCCGTGGGGCCCGTGCCGCCGACGAGCTCGCCGACGTCTTCCCGCACTGCTCGTGGTGGCTCGAAACCACCCCCGAGACCATGAACGTCGCCTATCCCGACACCGAGGCGACCTACTGGACCACGCCCTTCATCGCGCGGCCCGGCCTGCGCCTCACGGTCACCGGCCAGTTTCCGGAGGCGCGCTACTTCTCGCTCACGGTCTACGACAACACCTTCGGCTACTTCACGACCGCCGAGGGCGTGACCTCGGGCATCGCCGACTATCGCATCGCCCCCGACGCCGGCGCTGCGAACCCCTGGCAGACGTCCGGCAGCGTCGCGGGCGGAGCGTTCACGGTGACGGTGAAGCGCGACGTCACCGCCGGCGAGGCGAACGCCATCCCGCTCGTGCCGAGCACGCCCGTGGACGGCAAGCTGCCGAGCGACGTCGGCTTCCTGATCTTCCGGGTCTACGTCCCCGCGGGGGGGAATACGCAGGTCGTGCTGCCGACCGTGACCGTCGACGACGGCGCCCGGCGCACGCCACTCCCGCTCTGTTCGGCGCAGGCCGTGAAGCGCATCGCGCGCGATGGGGGGGCCGCCGCCCGTGTGGCGAGGATGCTCCGCCGCCTGCGCAAGGGTCGCACGCCGTACAGCCCGCCCTGCGGGACCGACTGCCCGCCGTCGCTGCAGTTCTTCCTGCCGTCGCCCGGCGTCACCAGCAGCGTGTTCCCGAATCCCGACAATGCCTACGTCAGCGCACTCTTCACCCCGACGCGCGGCACCGTCGTGGTGGTGCGTGGCCTCGCCCCCAGCAGCCCGACCACCCCGGGCAGCGGCGTCGTCGGCGACACGATCGGCGCCGCGCCGGTGCCGTGGACCGACCCCACGTGGCAGGTCCGCTACTGGTCGATCACGAACAACGTCTACGAGAAGCCGTTCCCGGTGGTGACGCTCGGCAGCGGCGACCGCGCCGTCTACGGCGGCGCCCCCGACCTGACGACGCCGCTCGATGCCGACGGCCGCTACACGGTCGTGGTGTCGCACCCCGCCGACCGGCCCGACAACGCCACCCTGGCCGACGGCGTCGCCTGGCTCCCCACACAGGTGAGCGCACCGAAGGCGTGGGAGACGCTCATCGTCCGCAACATGCTGCCGAACCCGACGTTCGCGAACGCGATCCAGCAGATCGACCCGGCCGACTATGGCGATCCGGCGGCGGCCGCGGCGGCGATGGACGCGTACTATCCGCTGGTGGCGGCGTGCGAGCGCTCGGTGTTCGAATCCGGCGGCGCCGACGCCTGCTTCGCGGCGTCGGCGGCCCGGCGGTAGTCAGCCCGCGGCGCGGAGCGCGAGCCCCTTCGCCACCGTCGTCAGCTCGTCGCCGCCCCGCAGGCTGGCGCGCGCGAAGCGCTCGGCGAAGAGGCGACGGACGGCGGGCACGAACGCCGTGCCGCCGGTGAGGAAGACGGTCGCGACGTCGCCGGGCTCGGCGTTCGCATGGGCGAACAGCCGGTCGACGCAGCCGGCGATCGCGTCGACGACCGGCGCGATCCACGTCTCCATCTCCGTCCGCGTCACGTCGGCGGCGAGCGTGATGGGTGGGACGTCGAAGCGGAAGGCGGCGTGGGTCTCCGCCGACAGCGTCCGCTTCGTGCCCTCGATGTCGCCGTGCAGTCGGAACCCCAGGTCGTCGTCGACGAGGTGCATGAGGGCGTCGATCTTCTCCGGCTCGAGCGACTCGTGGCGCAGCGTACGCAGCGTCTCGAGCGTGTCGCGCGACTTGAGGAACGAGAGCTGGTCCCAGCGCTCGACGCGCTCGTAGATCCAGCCGGGCATCGCCAGCTCGTTGCCGAACGGCGTCCGACGCAGCGAGCCCGCCCCGAGCCCGGGCGCGGCGAGGTGCCGGATCAGGCGGGCGTCGAAGGCGTCACCGGCGAGGGCCACGCCGTCGACGCCGAGGATGGTGCTGCCGTTCGGACCGAGGCGTACCAGCGAGAAGTCGCTGGTGCCGCCGCCGAAGTCGCCGATCAGCACCAGCTCCTCGTGGTCGAGGCGCTGCTGGTACTGCGTCGCCGCCGCGAGCGGCTCGAGCGCGAACACGACCTCCTCGAAGCCCGCCTGCTGCACGGCGGCACGCAGCCGCTGCTCGGCGAAGGCGTCGTCTTCCGGGGTGCGCGCCCCCGAGAAGTGCACGGGACGCCCGACCACCACGGCGCACCCCGGATCACCCAGCTGCTCGATGGCGGCCCGCCGCAGCGCCCGCAGGAAGAGCGCGATCAGGTCCTCGAGCCGGTACTGCACGCCGAAGAGGTTCGTCGTCGTGAAGTTCCGGCTCGCCAGGTGCGCCTTGATCGACTGGATCAGCCGCCCCCGCCCCCCCGTCTCGAGCCACGCCCGAATCGCCGCCGGCCCCGCCGACACCCGCGGCGGCAACCCACTCTCCCCGGGCGCTTCGGGATCGATGTAGAGAATCGACCGGAACGTGGCCGTACGGCCATCGCCTTCCGCAAAAGTGGCCAGCCGCGCAGTCCCGTCGGGAGCGACGGCAGCAATGGCGCTATTGGTCGTCCCGAAGTCGAGCCCAAGCACAGAAAACCCACTCTAGCAGCGTCCGACATGCGTACCACGCATGCCGCGCCGGCCTCGCCGGCCGCGGCACCACGGTGGCGCGGACCACCACCGCTACACTCTCTCGCCCTCGCCCCGAGCTGTAGCTCGGGGCGACTAGTCTCTGACGAGGATGTGCGCCGCGCAGACGCTGCCGCCGCCCATCATGTGACAGAGGCCGGCCCGCGCGTTCGGCACCTGACGCTTGCCCGCCTCGCCGCGGAGCTGGAGGGTCGTCTCCCAGATCTGCGCCAGACCCGTCGGGCCACCGGGGTGGCCGCGTGCGATCAGGCCGCCGTCGGTGGAGAACTGCGTCTTGCCACCGGGGCCGAAGCGGCCCTCCTCGATGTACTTCTCGGCCTCGCCCGGGCGGCAGAAGCCGAGCAGCTCGTAGTACTCGAGCTCCTCGATGGCGAACGCGTCGTGCACCTGCACGAGCTGGATGTCCTCGGGACCGATGCCCGCCGCCGGGTAGATGGTGGCCGCACAGTCGCGGCTCATCTGCGCCGGGCCGACCACGGGGCCCATGAAGAGGTGGCCCCGCTCGTACTTCTCGCTGCCGAGGTACGACGCCGCCACACGCACGACGGGCCGATCGGGCTGGTGCTGCTTCACGAGATCGGCGCGCGACAGCACGACGGCCGCCGCGCCGTCGCCGATGGGGCACGACATCATGGCCGTCAGCGGCCACGCCACCATGCGCGACGCGAGCACCTTCTCGACGGTGACCGTCTCCGACGGCTGGCGCTGGCTCATCGGGTTCAGCGCGCCGTAGTTCCAGTTCTTGGCGGCGATGGCGGCGAGGTGCTCCATCTTCGTGCCGCGCTCGTGCATGCGGCGCGTGGCCCACATGGCGAAGAACGCCGCCGGCAGGATGGCCTCGTCCATGTCCTGCGGGTTCGGCGCCGAGCCCATGACCGTGGTCATCTTGTCGAAGCCGAGCACCAGCACACGGTTGTAGTGGCCGCCCGAGATGGCGAGGTACGCCTCGCGCATGGCACAGGTCCCGGTGGCGGACGCGTTCTCCACGCGCTGCACCGGCACGCCCGTCATCCCGATTTCCTTGAGCGCCCGCACGCCCGACATGACCGGCATGAAGAGCTGGCCGACGTAGACGGCGTCGATGTCCTTGAAGCTGATGCCGGCGTCGTCGAGCGCCGCCAGGCCGGCGTCGCGCGCCATGATGCTGTGGTGGGTGTCCGGGTACATCCCGAACCGGATCATGCCCACGCCGAGAACTGCGACCTTTTCCATTGCGATCAACCCTCTGCCGGCCGGAAGCGCAGGATGACGATGTCGCTACCACCGTCCTCGCGCAGGGCCTCGAGCTCGCCCGTGAGTGCCATGCCGACCTTGAACTCCGCCTGCTTGCCGGCGAGCGGCACCTGCAGCCGCGGCCCCTGCGGCAGGTCGACCTGGCCCACGCCGTAGCCCTCCATGTGCTCGATCCGCATCGAGCCGAAGAGCGGCATGTGCACGAAGGTGAAGCTGTAGAGCGTGGCCGTAGCCGGCACCTGCACGTCCTCGGTGTTGCGCGACAGGCACTTCGCGCACACGCCGCGCCGGGGGAAGAAGTACTCGTCGCAGTCCTTGCACCGGGTGCAGCACACCTCGGGCGGGACGTTCGGGTCGTCGGGAATGGTGAAGTAGCCGGCTTTGAGTGCCTTGCGGGGGCGTACGTCGGTCATGGCGGGTCGGGAGAGTGACACGGCGGCCGCGGGCAAGTCCAGGGTTGCGGGGTGCGCGGCTGGGATGTCACACCGGGCCATGGGCTACGCGAGCGAATACGGCGCGGTGGCGGCCCGCTGGTACGACGGCAGCTACGACCACATCCGCAGCCACGCCGACGCCGACTTCTACCGCGCCCTCGCCGGTGAGACCGGGGGCCCCGTCCTCGAGCTCGGCTGCGGCACCGGGCGCGTCCTGCTCCCCATCGTCGCCGACGGCATCCCTTGCACCGGCCTCGACGCGTCGCCGGCCATGCTCGACGTGCTGCGGGCCAAGGCCCCACCGGCGTCGCTCCGCCTGGTGTGCGCGCCGATGCAGGCCTTCGACCTCGGGACCGACCGCTTCGCGCTGATCTTCTCGGCCTTCCGCGCCTTCCAGCACCTGCTCACGGTCGACGAGCAGCTCGCCTGCCTCGGCTGCGTCCGCCGCCACCTCGCCCCGAACGGCCGCCTCGCGTTCGACGTCTTCGCCCCGTTCCTCGACCGCACCGCCGTCGTCGACGAGTCCGAGGCCGCCGACGCCTGCTTCCAGCAGGACGGCTGCGACGTGACGCGATACGTGCGCATCCGCCGCGACCTGGCGACGCAGGTCGCCGAGATCCACATGCGCTACGAGATGCGCCGCGACGGCGTGGTCGTCGGCGAGGACCACGAGACGTTCCACATGCGCTGGACGCACCGGTACGAGCTCGAGCACCTGCTGGTGCGCGCCGGCTTCACCGTCGACGCCGTCTACGGCGCCTTCGACCGGCGGCCCTACGACTACGTCTCGGGCGAGGTGGTCGTGGTGGCGCGTGCCGCGACGTAGGCGGCGTTCATGCGCTCCAGGCGGTCGCTCAGGATGCGCGTCAGGTTCAGGAAGACGCGCGACGCGATGCGCGGGTAGCGGCGCTGGATGCGCTGCAGGAAGGTCTGGTCGACGCGAAGCACCTCGACGTCGTCCCCGGTCGCGATCACGTCCGCGGTGCGCTCGTTGTGCCGCACCAGCGCCATCTCGCCGAAGACGTCGCCGCGCTTCAGATGCGCCAGCTCGCGGCGGTCGCCGTTCGTGTGCAGGACGACCTTCGCCTCGCCGTTCAGCACTACGTACATGGCGTCGCCGGGATCGCCCTGGTGGACGATGGCCTCGCCGGGTCGGAACCGTTTCATGTCGCCCATCAGCACGACGACGCGCGCCTGCGACGGTCGCAGGCCGGCGAAGAGCGGAATGGTGCGCGCCGGATCCTCGCCGAGCTTGACGCCGACCAGGTCCCAGAGGGTGATGATCTTCGCGGTCGCGAGCAGCGCGGGCAGCAGGATCAGGTTGGCGCCGAGCGCCGTCGCCATGGTGACGCTCGAGAGCACGCCGAAGTTCTGGATCGGCACGAAGCTCGAGAACGCGAACGTGAGGAAGCCCAGGAAGAGCGCCACCGTGGTGTAGATGATGGGCGCGCCCACCGTGCGCAGCGTGCGCGCGATGGCCTCCTCCTGATCGGTCTCGCCGCGCAGCTCGAGGTTCAGGCGCGCCATGTAGTGGATCGTCGAGTCGACGGCGATGCCGAGCGCGATGGCGGCGATGAGGCTGGTGCCGAGGTTCAGGTAGATGCCCGTCCAGCCCATGACGCCGAAGAAGATCAGGATGGGGAGCGCGTTCGGCAGGATGGCGAGGAAACCGATGCGCACCGACAGGAACATCAGCGACATCACGACGAAGATGACGCCGAGGGCCAGCGCCAGGCTCTTCACCTGCCCCGCCACGATCTCCGACGTCGTGCCGGTGAGCAGCACCAGGTTGCCGGTGAGGTGCACGGGGATCTCGGCCGGGAAGTGGTTGGCGATGTAGGCCCGGATGCGACCGAGCGTCTGCTCGATGACGTGGGAGCCCGACAGGTTGGTGCGCACCAGGATGCTCGCGGTGGCGAAGTCGGGCGTGATGACGCTCGAGAACGTCTCCGGGCTCGTGCTCACCATCTTGAGCACGGGATCCAGCATGGCCGGGTCCTCCCAGAACGTCTTCGGCTTCTCCGCCTCCACGATGTTGCCCTGCGCGTCGATCACCAGGTCGCCGCCCGTGCCCTTGTTGAGCCCGCTCTCGAGCAGCTCCAGGTAGTCGACGACCGAGATCGACGACGTGATGCCCGGCTGCTCGGCGAGGAAGCGCTGCAGGTCCTTGATGAGCCACAGCGTGGTCCACTTGCGCAGCGCGCCGGCCTCCCGGCCCTCGATGATGATGTAGAAGGGATTCGACCCGACGATCTCGCGGTTGATGATCTCGTTGTCCTGCCGCACCTCGGAGCGGGGGCTGAAGTACGACAGGAAGTCGGAGTCGACCTGGATGCGCGTCATGCCGACGAGCGAGATCACGGCGATGACGGCGCTGACGGCCCAGATCCACGGCCGCGACCCCGCCGCCGAACGCGCCAGCCGCGACAGCACCGGCATCAGCGCGGGCGACCCGTCCTTGGCACGCACCGCCACGCGCTCGATGGGCAGCATGGCGAGGACGGCAGGCAGGAAGCACAGACAGACGATGGTGAGGAAGACGGTACCGACGACGGCGAAGAAGCCCAGCTCCCAGATGGCCGGGATGCGGTTCACCATCAACGAGCCGAAGCCGATGACCGTCGTCACCGCCGAGATCGTGAGCGGCACCCACACCCGGTCGAACGCGGCACCCACCACCTCGGCCTCGTCCCGCCCCGTCTCCGCCTGCTCGTAGTAGCGCGCCATGACGTGGATGGCGTACGAGCTGCCGACGACGAGCATGAGCGGCGGCAGCACGAATGTGCCGAGCGTGATGGCCTTCCCCATCGCCACCAGCACGCCGAGCGTCCACACCAGGGCCATCAGCACCGTGAGCAGCGGCAGCAGCACGCCGCGCTTGGTGCGAAACGAGATCCAGAACGTGAGGACGACGCCGACGAGTGCGATCGGCGTGAACCGGAAGAGGTCGCGGCGCATGAGCCGGACCGCCGCCTCCTTCAGATGCGCCGCACCGGTGAAGTAGAACTTCTGCGGGCCCTCCTCCTGCGCCAGGATCTCCGCGATGCGGTCGTCGAGCCGGAGGTCGGCGTACTGCACGTCGCTCAGCGGCGCGAAGAAGACGTTGATGGCGGCGCCGCGCTCGTCGGGGGCCACCAGGTTCTCGCGATAGAGCGGCACCGCGGCCAGCTTCGCGCGCAGCACGGCGATCTCCTCGGGCGACGGTGGCAGGCGCGGCAGCAGCGGCGGCGGCGTGAAGACGTCGGCGGCGACGTCCTTGGCGTTGGTGATGCTGAGCACGCTCTCGACGCCCTCGAGCTTGCTGACGGCGGTCGTCACGCGGGCGATCTTCTCGAGCGTGTCCGGCGCGAACAGATCGTCGGCACGCACCCCGATGACGCCGACGTCGTCGCTGCCGAAGCGCCGGCGGACCTCGTCGTAGTACGTGACCTGCGGGTCGCCCGCGGGGAGCACGCTCTCGAGCGAGCTCTCGATGCGGATGCCGAGGGCGAACCAGCCGAGCACGGCGGTGACCGCCAGCATGGTGACGAGCACGCTGGACGGGTGCCGGACGAGCCAGCGCGCCATGCGGTTCATGAGCCGCGGCACTATAGCGTCGCCCCACCGCCGCCGCGAGGGCTGCGACGGACCTTGCTTTCTGAGCCGCCGCCCGGAAAGGCTGCGCGGCGATGGGCGCCCCGCGGGTCTCGGTCCTGATCCCGGCCCGCGATGCCGCGGACACACTGGGCGCCTGCCTGCGGAGCGTCGTCCGGCAGACGCTGCCCGACTGGGAATGCGTAGTCGTCGACGACGGCTCGACCGACGACACCGCCGCCGTCGCCGCCGCGGCCGACCCCCGCGTCCGCGTCGTCCGGTTGCCGCACGCGGGCGTGGTGACGGCGGCCATGGCCGGCCTGGCCGAATGCCGCGCCCCGCTGGTGGCGCGCATGGACGCCGACGACGTCATGCACCGCGAGCGGCTGGCGCTGCAGGTGACGGCGCTCGACGCCGACCCCGGGCTGGCCGCCGTCGGCGCGCACGTCCGCTTCTTTCCGCGCCGCGGCATGAGCGACGGCCTGCGCGCGTACGAACGGTGGCTGAACGGCATCGCGTCGGAGGCGGCGGTGCGGGCGGAGGCGTTCGTCGAGCTGCCGGTGGCGAACCCGACACTCTGCGGACGACGATCGGTGCTGACGGCGCACGGCTACCACGACCGCGGCTGGCCCGAGGACTACGACCTGGTGCTGCGCATGCTGGCGGCAGGCGACCGCATCGGCATCGTGCCGCGACGCCTCCTCGGCTGGCGTGACCACCCGCGACGACTCACGCGGACCCATGGGTCGTACACGCAGGATCGCATCGTGGCCTGCAAGGCCCATTACCTGGCGCACGGGCTGCTGGCCGGCGGCGACCACTACGTGCTGTGGGGCTACGGCGGCACCGGGCGCGCGCTGCGGCGGGCCCTGGCGCTGCACGGCAAGCACCCGTCGCACATCGTCGAGCTGCACGCGGGACGGCTCGGCAACCGCATCCATGGCGCCCCGGTGGTGCCGCCCGAGGTCCTCGCATCGATGTCCCGGCAGCCGCTGGTGGCGTCCGTGGCAGGGGACGTCGCGCGGCGGGACATCCGCGCCTTCCTGGCCACGCTGGGATGGGTCGAGACACGGGACTTCGTCTGCGCCGCGTAACGTCGCCAACTCATTCCACGTACCCCAGCGCGCGCAGGCGCTCGCGCGCGGCGGGATCCATCGGTGGCGCGGCCGCCGTCACCGTCGCGTCGAGCGCCGGCAGCCCGAGGGCCTGCATCCACGCGTCGAGGTCGCTGCGCAGCCGGGTCACGCGATCGGGGCGCGCGGCGGCGACGTCGCGCGTCTCACCCGGATCGTCCGCGAGGTCGAAGAGCCACTGGCCACCGGCCGAATCCACGACGAGCTTCTCCGTCCCGGATCGATAGGCGCGGAAACGACGGTCGTGGCGCAGCAACGGATCGCCACCAGGTCCGGACGCGCTGCCGAGCATGGAGGCGTACTGCTCCGCGAGCGCCGGCCCGGGCGCCGGCCGTCCACGGCTCGCCGGCAGCAGCGAGCCGGCCTGCACGGAGGACGGCACCGCGATGCCGAGCAGATCGCAGATGGTGGCGTACACGCCGGCGGCCGACACCGGCTGCGACGCGCGTCCGCCGCGCACGACGGGCGGATACCGCACCAGCAGCGGCACGTGCAGCACCGGCTCGTACACCGAGTGCCCGTGGCCGAACTCGCCGTGCTCGCCGAGCAGCTCGCCATGATCGGCGAGCACCACGATGATCGTGCGGTCGAGCGTGCCGCGACGGCGGAGCGCCTCGGTGACCCGTCCGAGCAACGCGTCGGCGTAGAGTATCCCGGCGTCGTACATGGCGGTGGCGTCCGCGCGGGCCGCGTCGACGTCGGGCGCGGGGCCGCCGAACTCGGCCGCAACGAGCTGCATGCTCAGGCGCCGCAGGGTCGACAGCGGCGTCGTCGTGAACCGGCGCAGGTACGACGCCGGCAGCTGATGGTATGGAAAGTGGGCCTCGATGAAGTTGAGGAAGACGAACGCCGGCGGCGCGTCGGCGGGACGCGCGGCGAGCCAGGCGTCGAACGTCGCCGCAACCCCGGCGCCCCCCTTGTCGAGCGGTCCGATGCCGAAGCGCTCGAGCACACGGTGCATCGAGTGCATCGAGCGCGCGACGTCGCCGTTGCGCCACGCCTCGTCGGTCCACGCGAAGCCGCGGATCATGCCGAGCCCGTCGCTGATCCAGGCGTTGGCCGTGAACGAGCGCGTGTCCCAGCCGGCGGCGGCGAGCGTCTCCGCCAGCGTCGGCGAGTCCGGGTCGAGGTAGCGATGCTCGTCGTGCGCCGCGTGCGCCGACGGGAAGCGGCCGGTGAACAGCGAGGCATGCGACGGCAACGACCAGGTCGCGGGCGAGATCGCCTCCAGGAAGAGCAGGCCGTCGGCGGCGAGCGCGTCGAACGTCGGCGTCGTCGGGCGCTCGTAGCCGTACGCCGACACGTGATCGGCGCGCACGGTGTCGAGCACCACGACGACGACGTCCGGGGCGTCGGGCGGCGGCGTGCCACGCGTCACCACCGGCGCGGGCTCGCCCCGGCGCCCCGCCCACACCTCGGGGAGCGCCACGCCCGCGCCGACGAGCAACACGGCCACGACCATCGCCGCGCGCGGCACGCGCCGCCCGAGCAGCACGAGACCGCACGCGAGCAGCGGGCTCACGGCACCGACGATCTGGAACTGCGTGCTCTGCGGCGCCACCGCCACCTCGATCGCCGCCCACATGAGCGCCACGGCGACGAGATGCCCCGTCGTCCCCCGCCGCAGCAGGAACGCCGCCAGCAGCCCGAGCAGCGCGCCCAGCACGACGGCCATGCCCGCGCCGGTCACCAGCATGGCGATGGGCGGACGCATGTTGAACGCCATGACCTGCACGGCACCGAGCCACGTGAGGAGCACGGCCATGGCCAGGCCGAAGCCCGCACCACGCCGTGCGCCGTCGATCACGATACGCATGCTGGGGATGGCGCTCCTTACGACCGAACGCCGCGGAAGTCACCTCCGCTTGGCGCCGGCGGGCGCTATCGGCTACAGCCTGCGCATGACGACCCCGCTGTGGTGCCTCCTCGGCTTCGTCGCGTGGACGCTCGTGCTGCTGGTGGCGCTCGCGAGCGTGCGTGTCGGCGCCGTGCTCACCGGGCGCGCGGCGCCCACCGACTTTCCGGCGGGCGTGCCGCACGGCAGCGACGCCAACTGGCGCCTCAATCGGGCGCACCTGAACTGCATCGAGAACCTGCCGCTGTTCGCGAGCGTCGTCGTCGTCGCCACCCTCGCGGGTCTGAAGCTGCCGATCCTCGACACGCTGGCCCGGGTCTACCTCGTCGCGCGCATCGGACAGTCGGTGACGCACCTGATCTCGGCCAACCCCATCGCCATCAACGTCCGCTTCACCTTCTTCCTGATCCAGTTCGCCTGCCTGGTGGGCTTCATCGTCACCATCTGGCAGCACGCCGTCTGAGGAGCCCCACATGCGCGCCGTCGTCGTCGACCGTTGGATGGACCCGAAGGATCTCGTCGTCAGCGAGGTGCCCGATCCACCGCTGGGCCCGGGCATGCTGCGCGTCGCGGTGAAGGCCGCGGGCTGCAACTTCTTCGACATCCTGATGGTGCGCGGCCAGTACCAGATGAAGCCGCCCTTCCCCTTCGTCCCCGGCGCCGAGCTGGCGGGCGTGGTGACCGAGGTGGGATCGGGCGTCGACGGCTTCGCGGTCGGCGATCGCATCCTGGCGTCGGCCGGGCTCGGCGGGTTCGCCGATCAGGCGGTGGTGCCGTCGAAGGCGGCGTACACGCTGCCCGACGGCATGTCGTTCGAGGCCGGCGCGGCGCTGCCGATCGTCTACCCCACGTCGTATGCGGCGCTGGCGTGGCGCGCGCCCCTGCACGCCGGCGAGACCCTCCTGGTGCACGCCGCGGCGGGCGGCGTCGGGATCGCGGCGGTGCAGATCGGCAAGGCGATGGGCGCACGCGTCATCGGCACCGCGGGCGGCGCCGACAAGCTCGACATCGTCCGTCGCGTCGGCGCCGACGTCGCCATCGACTACCGTGCCGGCGACTGGGTCGAGCAGGTGAAGCAGGCGACCGACGGCCGCGGCGCCGACGTGATCTACGATTCGGTCGGCGGCGACGTCACCGACGCGTCGCTCAAGTGCATCGCCTGGAACGGCCGGCTGCTCGTGATCGGCTTCGCCAGCGGCGTCATCCCGTCGGTGAAGCTCAACCGCGTGCTGCTGAAGAACATCTCGCTCGTCGGCCTGCACTGGGGCGCGCACGTGATGCACGAGCCCGCCCGCATCCCGCAGACGTTCGACGCGCTCTTCGATCTGCACCGCCAGGGCAAGATCGAGCCCGTCATCTGGCGGAAGTTCCCCCTGGCCGAGCTGCCCGCGGCACTCGAAGCGCTCGGCTCGCGTCAGAGCTGGGGCAAGGTGATCGTCACGCCTTGACGCGGAGCTTGGCGAAGTCGGGCGGACGCTTCTCGAAGAACGCCATCACGGCTTCGAGGTTCTCCGGCGTGCCGACGCGCTCGACGAAGCCCTGATCCTCGCGCTTGCGCGCCGCGGCGACCTGGTCGCTGCGCGTCGCCAGCATGAGCCGCTTGGTGTGCCGCACCGACTCCGGCGGCTGCGCGGCGATGCGCACCGCCAGCGCCTGCAGCGCCGGCAGCAGCTCGTCGACCGGGAGGCGCCTGCTCGCGAGCCCGAGCTCGACGGCGCGTGCGGCGTCGATCCAGTCGGCGGTGAAGAGCACCTCCGCCGCCCGCTGCCAGCCGATCTGCACCGGCAGGAGGTAGCTGCTGGCGGCCTCGGGCACGACGCCGAGGGTGACGAACGGCGGTCGCAGGCGGGCACCGTCGGCGATGTAGACGATGTCGCAGTGGAGCAGGATGGTGAGCCCGATGCCGACGCCGACGCCGTTGACGGCGGCGAGCAGCGGCTTGTCGAAGACGCAGAGCCGGTCCATGAACGCGCCGAAGCCCGGGTCCTCGCCGCCGGCGCCGTTCGTCATCTCGCCGAGGTCCTGGCCGGCCGAGAAGGCGCCGTCGCGGCCCGTCAGCACGACGACCTGCACCTCGGGGTCGTCCTGCGCGTCACGCAGGGCGTCGCGCAGCTCGTGCCACATCTGCCGGTTGAAGGCGTTCTTCTGCCGGGGACGGTTCATGGTGAGGGTGAGGACGCCGTCACGGCGCTCTTCGAGGACGGTTTCGCGCGACATGGCCCGGCGGCATACCGCCTTTCGCGCCCCCCGCGCCAGGGCCCTTGACCCGACCGCGTCGCCCCCCCTACGTTCCGCAGGCGATGACGATGCTGCGGTTTCCCGAGGGCTTCGTCTGGGGCACCGCCACGGCGGCGCACCAGGTGGAGGGCGGCAACTGGAACAACGACTGGTGGGCCTGGGAGCACGCCGAGGGCTCTCCCGTCCGCGAACCCAGCGGCGACGCCTGCGACCACTTCACCCGCTACCCCGACGACCTGACGCTCCTCGCCGACCTGGGCTTCAACACCTATCGCTTCTCGCTCGAGTGGAGCCGCATCGAGCCCGAGGAGGGCCACTTCTCGCTGGCTGCGCTCGAGCACTACCGGCGCATGTGTGCCGCCTGCCACGAGCGCGGGCTCGCGCCGATCGTCACCTACCACCACTTCACGACGCCGCGCTGGGTTGCGGCGCGCGGCGGCTGGACGGACCCCGCCACCGCCGACCGCTTCGCCCGCTTCTGCGACCGCGTCGCGCACCATCTGGGCGACGTGACGGCCCGCGTCTGCACCATCAACGAACCGAACATCGTCGCCACCTTCGGGCATCTGTGGGGTCTCTTCCCGCCCGGGCTGCGGGACCCCGCGATGCGCGAGCGCGCCAACGACGTGCTCATCGCCGCACATCGGCGCGCGGTCGCCTCGGTCAAGTCGGGGCCGGGCGACGCCCCCGTCGGCATGACGTTGGCGATGCAGGACCATCAGGCGGCGGAGGGCGGCGAGGCGTTCGTGGCCGCCGAGCTGCGCGTGATGGAGGACGTCTACCTCGAGGCGGCACGCGGCGACGACTTCTTCGGCGTCCAGACATACACCCGCCTGCGCTTCGGCCCACACGGCATGCTCGGCCCCGAGCCCGGCGTTCCGACGACGCAGATGGGCTACGAGTTCTGGCCGCAGGCCCTCGAGGCCACCATCCGTCGCGCCTGGTACATGACGCGGCAGGTGCCGATCCTGGTGACGGAGAACGGCATCGGCACCGACGACGACCTCGACCGCATCGAGTATGTGAAGCAGGCGCTGGCCGGCGTGCGCACCTGCCTCGACGACGGCATCGACGTGCGTGGGTACGTCTACTGGAGCCTGCTCGACAACTTCGAGTGGGCGCTCGGCTACGGCCCGACGTTCGGGCTGGTGGCCGTGGACCGCACGACGCAACACCGACATCCGAAACCGAGCGCGCGCTGGCTGGGCGAGATCGCACGCGCGAACGCGCTCGCCGCACACTAGCATCGACCACGGGGAGACGACATGGGATTGCTCGACGGGAAAGTAGCCATCGTGACCGGTGCGGGCCGTGGACTCGGCCGTGAAGAGGCGCTCGCACTCGCGAAGAACGGCGCCAAGGTCATCATCAACGACATCGGCACGTCGCTGTCGGGCGAGGGCACCGACAAGTCGCCGGCGCAGGAGGTGGTCGACGAGATCAAGGCGGCGGGCGGCGACGCCGCCACCAACGGCGAGGACGTCTCCGACTGGAAGGGCGCCGAGCGCACCATCGCGCAGGCGTACGACACCTGGGGTCGGCTCGACATCCTCGTCAACAACGCCGGCGTCCTGCGCGACCGGATGAGCTTCAACATGAGCGAGGAGGAGTTCGACCTCGTCATGAAGGTGCACACCAAGGGCCACTTCGCGATGAGCCGTCACGCCTGCGAGCGCTGGCGCAACGCGGCCAAGACGAGCGGCACGGTGTACGGCCGCATCGTCAACACGTCGTCGGAGGCGGGGCTGCTGGGCTCGGCCGGCAACAGCAACTACGCCATGGCGAAGGCCGCCATCGCGGCGCTGACGATCAGCCTGGCGCGCGAGATGGGGAAGTACGGCGTCACCGCCAACTTCATCGCGCCGCGCGCACGCACGCGCATGACCATGTCGATGCCGAACAGCTCGATGTTCGACAAGCCCGAGACGGGCTTCGACTCGACCCACCCGGCATGGCCCGCCGAGCTGGTGGTGTTCCTCGCCAGCGACGCCGCCGCCGACCTGAACGGCCAGGGCTTCATCGTCTGGGGTGGGCAGGTGACGCTGGTGCACGGCTGGCACGTCACGGGCCAGCTCAGCACACCGGGTGAGCCGATCCTCGTGAAGGATCTGATCGCCCGCAAGGACGAGCTGTACGGCGATGCGCCGCGACAGCCCGTCTTCATGTAGCTTCGACTATTCGCTCTGCACGGGTGACGCGATCAGCGTGAGCGCGTTGAAGGCGAGCACCCAGTCTCCTGCCTGTACGTAGCTGCGGATCTCCTCCGGGGTGCAGCCGAGCTGCACCTCGGGGTCTTCCCAGAGCTCGATCGGCTCACCGTCGACGTAGAAACGCTGGCGTGTAGCGATGGTGTTCACGGCGCCTCCCCACATCGGTCCTCGAAGGAGCCGATGTCGAAGCGCGCGCCCCGGAAGTTTCCACAGAGCCGGACCGCGCCGGAATTGACCAGGTGGACGACGGTGGCGACCAGCTCGGCCTCGGTGGCGACGTTGTCGCTCACCACGGTCACGAGCTCGAGCAGCGTGGTCTGGTATGCCATGTCTCTGTCCCTCCTGGGACTTCTACGCGGGGAGGAGCAAGCCGGATGCCAGCACCCCCCAGCGTCGGTGAATACGACGCTTTCGGCCCATGGCGCGTGTCACGGATGCCGTATCGTGGGTCAGTCGGGCGCCCACTGCCCAATTTCGTGGCGCACCCATGACTCGGCGGAGCAACTCCCCCGTTGGGGCGGCGCACATAGCCCAAATGAGTGAGGCGGGGATCGCGATCCACCGGGTAGAGTCCGGATCAACGATCATGACACCTCCACATTCCGCAGACTTGCAGCCCGCCGGCGCGTGCACCCTGTGCCGCGTGGTGTTCTTCGCCCGTCCCGACCAGTTCAGCGGCACGCGCCAGCTGATCCGCCTCCACGAGAGCATCTGTCCTGGTGGCGAGCGGCTCGGCGAGGTTGCGGTACCCTACGAGACCCCGCCCATGCGGCTCTCCGACGCGGTGCCGACGATGCCGTTCGGTCGGCGCTGACGATCGAACGTTGCTCGCCCGCCCGATGGCGGGCATTAGGGGGCGAGCATGGCTGCCGCCGTACCGCCCGAGCCCCGGTCGAAGTCGCTGGTCCGCTCGCTCGTCCCAGCCGACTTTCTGACGCTCGGGAATGCGACCTGCGGGACGGTGGCCATCTTCCTCTGCCTCAACTACCTCGAGAGCGGCTACCATGCGCCGTTTCTCGTGGGCGCGTTCTGTCTGCTCCCGCTGGCCGTCGTGCTCGACGCGGCCGACGGCTACGTCGCCCGCCGCCAGCACCGCTCGTCGGCGTACGGGGCCGACCTCGACTCGCTCGCCGACGTCGTCTCGTTCGGCGTGGCCCCCGCCGTGCTCGCGTTCACGCTCGGCATGCGCGGCGTGTGGGACTCCGTCGTGCTGTGCATCTTCGTCTGCTGCGGCGTGGCCCGTCTGGCGCGCTACAACGTCACGGCAGCGACGCTCTCCGGCGGCTCCGGCAAGGTGCGCTACTACGAGGGCACCCCGATTCCGACGAGCCTCGTTCTCGTCGCCATGCTGGGCGTGGCCTGCTGGCAGGGTGCGATCGGCGAGGACCTGTGGTTCGGCCGTGTCCGCTTCGGGCCGGGCTACCTGCACCCGCTGGTGCTGGTGTACCTGGCGAGCGGCGTCCTGATGGTGAGCCGGGTCCGCATCCCGAAACCCTGACCACGTTGTTCGCTCCGCAGACGAGATGCGCTAGGTTTCGTCCTCCGTGCCCCCTGCGTCCCGATCCTCCGCGTCGCTCCCCACCGCCGGCTTCGTCGCCGCCCTGATCCTGGTCGCCGGACTCGGCGTCCTCTCCTACGCCCGGCTGCAGTCGACGCTCGCCGCCGGCGACGCCGCCCGTCGAACCCTGCAGGTGCTGCAGGTCATCGAGGTCGTGCTCGGACGTCTCCGGGATGCCGAGACCGGGCAGCGCGGCTTCGTGCTGACGGGCGAGGACCCGTATCTCGAGCCGTATCGGAACAGCCGCCAGAAGCTGCCGCGCGACCTGAACCGCCTGCGACGGCTCGCCACCGACGACCCGGCGCAGGCCGTCCGCATGCTCCAGCTCGAGCCGCTCGTCGCGCAGAAGCTGGTCGAGCTCGACCTGACGATCGCGC
Source organism: uncultured Binatia bacterium (SeqCode) (assembly GCA_964404165.1). GTDB lineage: Bacteria > Desulfobacterota > Binatia > DP-6 > DP-6 > DASYLJ01. The sequence goes on from CAYOIZ010000041.1 coordinate 48,627, forward strand.
TCCGCCGCCAGCGCGGGTTCGACTCCGCGCTCGAGATCGTCACGCAGGACACGGGTCGGACGACGATGGATGCGATCCGACGTCTCCTGGCGGACATGGCGGCCGAGGAGCGCACGGTGCTGCGCACGCAGGTCGCCGACCGCGAGCGCGACGCGCGTCAGGCCACCGCCGCCGGCGTCGTCGGCAGCATCCTGACGCTGCTCCTGCTCGTGGGATCGGCCCTGGCGTTACGCCGCCAGATGGAGCGACGCGCCGTCGCCGAGCACACCACCCGCGAGAGCCAGGAGCGCCTGCTCGTGACGCTGTCGAGCATCGGCGACGCGGTCATCGCGACCGACACCGACGGTGCCGTCACGTTCATGAACCCGGTCGCGCAATCCCTCACCGGGTGGAGCCAGGCCGAGGGCCGCGGCCGACCGCTGGCGGAGGTCTTCCGCATCGTCAACGAGACCACCCGGGGGACGGTGGAGAACCCCGTCGACAAGGTGTTGCGCGAGGGCCGTATCGTCGGCCTCGCCAACCACACGGTGCTGATCGCGCGCGACGGGCGGGAGCTGCCCATCGACGACAGCGCTGCGCCCATCCGGGACGGCGACGGCGACGTCATGGGCGTCGTCCTCGTGTTCCGTGACGTCAGCGAGCGCAAGGAGGCGGAGGAGACGCGCGAGCGCTACACCCGCGCCGAGGCCGCCAACCAGGCGAAGGACGATTTCCTCGCCGTGCTGTCGCACGAGCTGCGCGCGCCGCTGAACGCCATGCTGGGGTGGGTCCGCCTGCTGCAGCGCCCCGAGCGCACCCCGGCGACGATCGATCGCGCCATCGAGGTACTCGAGCGCAACATCGGTACGCAGACGCGCGTCATCAACGAGCTGCTCGACGTGTCGCGCATCGTCTCGGGTCGCCTCCAGCTCGAGCTCGGGCCGTTGAACCTCGTCGACATCGTGCGCGATGCCGTCGACTCCATCCGGGTCGCGGCGGAGGGTCGCGGCCTGGTCCTGGTGCAGGTCCTGCCCGAGCAACCCGTGCTGTCGGTGCGGGGCGATGCCGCGCGCCTGCAGCAGGTGATGGGCAACCTGCTCACCAACGCCGTCAAGTTCACTCCGGCGGGCGGCCGCATCGACGTCACGCTGACGCACGAGGCCGCCGGCGCGTGCATCGTCGTGCACGACACCGGGCAGGGCATCGCGCCCGAGTTCCTGCCACACGTCTTCGAGCGCTTCCGGCAGGCCGACAGCAGCCCGAGCCGCGCCCACGGCGGGCTCGGGCTGGGGCTCGCCATCGCGCGCAGCCTGGTGGAGCGACACGAGGGCACGCTCACGGCCAGCAGCGAGGGTCTGGACCGCGGCGCGACGTTCACGATCACGCTGCCGCTCGCCAGCGAGCCGCCCGCGCTCCCCGCGGCCCCACCGCCCCGGATGCCCACGGACACGACCCTCGCCGACGTCAGCGTGCTCGTCGTCGAGGACGACGCCGACACGCTCGAAGCGCTACGCCTGGCGCTCGAGGGGGGTGGCGCCCGCGTCGTCACCGCCACGAGCACGGCGGCGGCCCTCGCCGCCTGGGAAGCGTCGCATCCGAACGTCGTCGTCAGCGACATCAGCATGCCCGGCGGCGACGGCTACGACCTCATCCGCGCCATCCGCGCGCGTGACGGCGGCCGCACCCCCGCCGTCGCCATGACGGGCCTCGTCAGCAAGGAAGACCGCGCCGCCGCGCTCGCCGCCGGCTTCGACGAACACCTCTCGAAGCCGATCGACCCCGACTACCTGGTCCGCTTCGTCAGCGCCCTGGCAGCCCGCACGAGCGATCCCCAGTAAGTCGGCGCGCGGCCGCCGTACACAGGCACCGACGTTCGAGGACGCGGCCGCAGCCGCCCCGGTGGAAGCGGCGGCGGTGGTGCGGGCATAGCGCCCCCGCAGGCGCTAGTGCGCGCCTGAGATTACGAGCGCTGCATCGGCCCCTCGACGGCGCACTTGCGCCGAGGACCGGGGCGCGTAGCCCGCGCCACCGCCGCCGCGCCCCGCAGGCCGCTGCAGCCCACGACTCAGAACTGCGGCCCCGTGCACGGCGCCCCCGCGCAGACGTCCTCGACGAGCCCGTGCGGATGCCAGAAGCCATCCTTCAGCGCCTGCACCGCCGGGATCTTCGGGGTGTCGTCGTGCGGATCGTGCCCGATGCGCGGCGGCGTGTTCTCGAGCGGCGACAGCTCGGCGCCGGTGTCCCAGAGGAAGTACGCCGACCGCGGCCACGGGTAGTACGGGATCGCGCCGATGCCGAAGTCGTGCTCGCCGCCGAACTCGCGCCCGGGCCCGACGAGCGGCTCGTGGCGCAGGATGCCCATGGTGCGCGCCTCGACCTGGAGCGCGAACTCGCTCACCTGATGGTCGCCGACGGCACCGAGCAGCAGGACCGTCTTGCGCGGCGTGCGCGGGAACGGCTTCGCCGTCACGTGCTGCGCGTAGCCGTTCGTCTCGCCGCGGTCCCACAGCATCTGGATGATGTTGAGCGCCTGCAGCTGCACGACGGTGTCGGGGTACCCGATGTCGAGGAACACCTTGTAGAGATCGAAGTCGACGCTCCGGTGCAGCAGCGTCGAGTAGTTCATGCCCGCCTCGCCGAGCACGCAGCGACGGAAGTCCTGCGCCACGGCACACAGCGCGCCGCCGACGATGGCGCCCTGGCTGTTGCCGTCGAAGTAGAGCTCCTCGGTGTCGATCGCGGGCACGCCGCCCACCTGGAACGCCGGGTGGCTGACGAAGCCGTCGGGATGCCGCATCAGGCGGCCGAGCACGAGGAAGTTCAGGAACCCCTGCTGCAGGCGGTCGGCGAGCGACGCGAAGCGCGAGAGGTCCTGCAGGATGGCGATGGCGTTGCCCACGTCCTCCTCGGCCATGCCGATCCAGTCGGTGGCACAGTAGGCGACGTTGTAGGTGGCGCTCATGTTGCGGACGAGCGAGCCGTTCACCTCGCCCTGATCGCCGAGCAGGCCGTGGCCGTAGAGCGCCATGCGCGCCGGGCCCATCAACGCGCTGTTCGGCAGGTTGCAGGTGAACGTCGCCGTGAAGGGCAGGGTCTGCCGCTGCGGCACGCCGCGCGCGTCCAGCGCGAAGCGATTGCCGGCGCTGCCGTTGCCGGTGAGATAGAGCGGCACCTCGAACGTGCCCTGGATGCGGCGACGGAACTGCGGCGACGGGTTCTCGATCACCGACGTCACGGTGAACGCGGGGGCGCGACCACCGAGCGTGCGGAAGGCGTCGTCGCGGATGCGCAGCATGCGGTCGGCGATGTTGCGGCCGCTGGCGACGGTGAACTCGAACGCGATCTGCAGGTCGTCGCGCGCGATGCCGGCGCTCTTGAGGCTGCGGAAGATCTTCTCCATCTGCGGACGGCGCGATTCGAACGTGAAGTCGGTGGTGCAGGTGTCGTCGCGATAGGCCGCGAACGCCGGCGACGCCGGCAGCACCGCCCCGCCGCCGTCGACGAGGCCGCGGGCAGCGACGATGTAGCGCCGCCCCTCGAGGAAGTTCGTGACCGGCCGCACGATGACGGCGCGATTCCCCGCCGCCGAGTTCATGTCGGTCTCGGCCCACACCGGCCAGCGCTTGCCGGTGCGTGCGTCGATGACGACGATGGGCGAGTCGGCGTCGAGCGAGCTGGCGGTGGTGGTGATCGACGGGGCGCCCGACTGCGCGAGGTCGACCGTCGGCCACCACATGGTGATGGCGGCACCGGGGCTGAAGCCGTCGTTGCGATTCAGCTCGGCGACCTCGAGCGGCGTCCCGCCGACGTTCTTCGGGACGCCGTTCGCCGTGAAGTTGATGCGGCGGCCCGTGCGGCTGCTGCCGTCGGCACGGGTGAAGTAGTCGTTCGGGAAGGGGAACATGCAGTGCTCGGGCACCAGCGGATCGCAGTCGGCCTGCTGCGACAGGTCGATCCCGAGGTCGGCGGGGTTCTGCGGATTCGTGCACGTGGCGGCCAGGGCACGACCGGCACACAGCCACAGCAGGGACGCGGCGACGAGGTGGCGGGACGTCATGGGCGGGCTCCCTTCCTGAACGTGAAACGCGGTGGCCGCGCGTGGAGTCCACGCGCGGCCACCCGTGTTGATGATGCGATCTCGCGACTCAGGGCACGATGACGCAGGCCGCGCCGCCGCAGACGTCGATGACGGCACCGCCGGACTTGAGGAACTCCGACTTCTGCTGTCGTCCGATGACCGAGTTGCGCGGATGGGAGTGCGGATCGGTGCCCGCGGTGGGCGCGGTGTTGGTGATCGGCGGTGCCGGCGACCCGCTGTCGAAGATCACGAGTGCCGACCCATCGAACGGGTACGTGACGATCGGCGGGATGCCGAAGTACGGGTCGACGTCGGTGTGACGTCCCGGCAGGGTGGCCGGCGAGTGGATCGACGCGCCGATGGTCCGCGCCTCGACCTCGGTGGCGACGTTGGCCACCTGGTGGTCACCGAACGCGACCTGGAGCAGGACCTTGTGCTGCGGCGTGTTGGGCAGCGGGTCGGTCGTCATGTGGTGCGCGTAGCCGTTCGGCTCCGAGCGGTCCCACAGCATCTGGATCAGCGCCAGCACCAGCGGGCGCTGCAGCTGGTTCGTGTAGGCCGGGTACAGGAAGGCCGAATAGGCCGTGAAGTCGGTGCTGCGGGTGAGCAGCAGCGAGTAGTTCATGCCCGGCACGCCGAGAACGCCGCGCGTGATGTCCTGCGCGATCGACATGACGGTGCCACCGAAGATGCCGCCCTGGCTGTTGCCGTCGTAGAACACGTCGCTCGTGTCGATGACGGGGTTGCCCGACGCATCCTGGAAGGCCGCGTTCCCGATGAACCCGTTCGGGTGGATCATCAGGCGGGCCAGGAAGAGCTGGTTGATCATCGCCTGCTGCTGGCGATCGGGGAAGGACGGGAACTTCGAGATCTCCTGGAGAATGCCGATGGCGTTGCCCACGTCCTCGTCGGCCATGCCGATCCACTTCGTGGCGCAGAAGACGAAGTTGTGCTCGTTCGCCATGGCGCGGACGTTGCCGCCCGAGACCTCGCCGTTCGAGCCGAGAAGGCCGTGGCCGTAGATGGACGCACGCGCTGGCACCGCGGTGGCAGCGGCATTCGCCAGCGCCGCACGCGGGATGATGCAGATGAAGGAGCCCGGCTGCGTCGTGGCCTGGTGGATCGGCAGGCCGTTGGCATCGAGCTGGAAGCGGGCCGGCGCCGTGACGCTGTCGACGTAGCGCTCGGTCTGGAAGGTGCCGGTGACGCGACGATAGATGAGGCTGTCGACCTCGTTCTCGATGTTCGAGACCACGAATGCCGGCGCGGCGGAGCCGAGACGACTGAAGGCATCGTCACGCATGAACAGCAGGCGCTCGGTGGTGTTGCGCTGGCTCGCCACCGTGAAGTCCCACGCCAGGTACAGGTCGTTGCGCGCGATGCCGGCGTTGCCGAGCGTGGTGAACAGATCTTCCATGTGCGGGCGACGCGCCTCGAGCGCGGCGATGCCCGTCGGCGTGTTGTCGCGGTAGGCCGCGAACACGGACGCCGGCTGGATGATGGTGCCCGACGCGTCCTTCATGTTGCGCAGTGCCACGATGTAGCGGGTGCCCTCGTCGAAGTTGACCCCGGGGTGGATGATCATCGCCTGCTGCGCCGGGTTGGTGGCGTTCGAGTCGAGCTCCACCCAGACGAGGTGCTGCTGCAGCGTGGTCGCATTGATGACGACGACGGGCGTGCCCGTGTCGAGCGACTCCTCGATGTCGGTGATCGGCGCCGCACCGGTCTGGTCGAGGTCGACCCCCGGCACGTGGGTGAGGATGGTGCTGCCCGGGCTGAAGCCGTCGTTGCGGTTGTAGTCGGCGATCTCGACCGGCACGTTCATGTTGTTGCGCGGCATGCCGGCGGTGGCGAAATGCACGCGACGGCCGGTGTCGGTCGTGCCGTCGTCCTTCGTCAGGTAGTCGCTCGGGAACGGGTAGAGGCAGTCGGCCTGGTCGAGCGCGTCGCACGGGCAGGTGCAGTCGAAGCTGCAGGTGGCCGTGCCGCCGCACGAGGTACCGGGGGTGTCGCACTGCTCGCCCGGATCGATGGTGCCGTTGATGCACGTCGGATTGATCGTCGTGGTGGTCGTGCTGCTCGTGGTGGTGGTGGTCGAGCTGCTCGTCGACGTCGTGGTGGTGGTGACGCAGGTGGCTTCCGCCACGGGCTTCGACACCTTGAAGAGCTTGCCGTCCTTGTTGGTGATCTGGCCGGTCGCGTAGCTCATGCTGTACGTGTCGCCACCGACGATGGTGAGCAGCACGCAGCCGCCGCTGCCGGGGTTCGGGGGAACGACCACCACCGGGCCCGCCTTGCCGGAGATGACGGCCTTCACCTGGAAGGTGCCGTTGTTCGACTTCTTCACCTGGGCGCTCTTCACCGGCCCGGCGTCGCCCTTCCCGTCCTTGTACTTGTAGCCCTTCGTCGCATCGCCGCTCCAGTACGGCTTGCCCGTGCTCGGGGCGATGCCGCTGGGCAGGATGAACGTCTGCACCGACGGCGTTCCACCGCTGGCGGTGACGGTGAGGGTCGCGCCACCCACCGTGGGATTGCCGACGATCGTGTCGGGGCTCCCGGACTCCTTGGCCTTGGTGATGATCGCACGCTTCTCGGGCGTGCTCGGATTCTTCACGAGCAGCTGATTCCCGAGAATCGTCTGGTCGACGGCCCCGGCGGGTATCGCCGCGGTCACGACCAGCAGGGCGGCAAGCAACGGGTGACGCATCATGTATGACTCCATCGGCGGCTCGGCGAGCGAGCGGGCTTGGGTGTGGTGGCGTCGCGAAGGCCCCCCTCCGCGTGACGCCTGGACGTTGGGCGGGACCGTACCGACCGGCGAGTCATCCCGTCAATGAGAAAAAGGCCCTACCGGGGCCAGGTTGCAGTCGCTCCGCCCATCGGGGAAGAAGACGGGATGCCCACTCCCACCGGACCGGCGCTGATGGAGCGCCTGGTCTCGCTCTGCAAGCGCCGCGGCTTCATCTTCCAGTCCTCCGAGATCTACGGCGGCATCAACGGCTTCTGGGACTACGGGCCCCTCGGCGTCGAGCTCAAGAACAACCTCCGCGACGCCTGGTGGGACGTCATGGTGCGTCATCCGCCCCTCGGCCCGGACGGCAAGGAGATCGACATCGTCGGGCTCGACTGCTCGATCATCAGCCACCCCCGGGTCTGGGAGGCCAGCGGCCACGTCGGCGGGTTCGCCGACCCGATGCAGACCTGCCGGCAGTGCAAGCGACTCTTCCGGGCCGACCACGTGGAAGACCTGCTGGCCGAGAGCGACTGGGTTGCGGCCCTCCTCGCCGTCTGCGAGGCGGGGACGAATCCGGGCACCTACGTCCTGCCGCACGCCGAGCTGAAGCGCTGGGCCGAGACCAAGGGCCGCAAGCTCGCCCCCGGGCTCCTGCTCGTCCGCAAGCCGGCCGACGTCATCGGCAGCCTCACCGGCGACGCCTTCGACGTCCCCACCCTGCTCCGCCTGCTCTCCAGCGACGGCGCCAGCGCCGTGGGCGTGCTGCCCCCCTGCCCCCACTGCGGCGGCGACCTCACCGAGCCCCGGCAGTTCAACCTGATGTTCGAGACCTACACCGGCGCCGTGCGCGACGAGGACGCCAAGGCGTACCTCCGCCCCGAGACCGCGCAGGGCATGTTCTACAACTTCAAGAACGTGCTCGACTCGACGCGGGTGAAGATCCCGTTCGGCATCTGCCAGGTCGGCCGCAGCTTCCGGAACGAGGTCACCCCACGGAACTTCATCTTCCGCTCGCGCGAGTTCGAGCAGATGGAGCTCGAGTTCTTCGTCCACCCGAGCGAGGCCGACAAATGGTACCAGTACTGGCGCCAGCAACGCTTCGACTGGTGGTGCTCGCTCGGCCTCGCCGGCAAGAACCTGCGGCTGCGCGACCACGAGCAGGACGAACTGGCGCACTACGCCAAGGAGTCGGGCGGCTGCTGCGACGTCGAGTACGCCTTCCCGTTCTCCGGCGAGAAGGGCTTCACCGAGCTCGAGGGCATCGCCTACCGCAGCAACTACGATCTCACGCAGCACCAGAAGTTCAGCGGCGTGAAGCTCGACTACTTCGATCAGGAGCGCAACGAGCGCTACCTGCCGCACGTCATCGAGCCCGCCGCCGGGCTCACGCGCGGGCTCCTCGCCGTGCTGTGCGAGTCGTACACGGTCGACGAGAGCCGCCCGTCACCCGAGCTGATGCGCTTCCACCCGCGTCTCGCCCCGATCAAGGCCGGCGTCTTCCCGCTCGTGAACAAGGAGGGCATGCCCGAGATCGCGGAGAAGATCTTCCGCGATCTCCGCAAGGACGTCGGCCCCTGCCAGTTCGACGCCAAGCAGAGCATCGGCAAGCGCTACGCCCGCATGGACGAGGCCGGCACGCCGTTCTGCATCACCGTCGACGGGCAGTCCGTCACCGATCAGACGGTGACGGTGCGCGACCGCGATACCGGCGCGCAGATCCGCGTCGCAGCGGATCAGGTCGTGCAGTACGTCGGCGAGCGCGTGCGCTAGGACGACTTACTCAGCGTCTTCGCATCGCGCTTGAGCCCGACGAGACGGTCGGCGAGCGAACCGCGCAGCGCCGCGTCGAGCGCCTTCGCCGGCTTGCTGTCGAGCCGCGTGCGCGCGACGGTGAGCGCCTTCACGACACGACGGAGCGCGCGCTTCCGCGCCAGCCGCTGGCGGCATCGGCCTCCTGCAGCCCGCCGGTGGCGGTCGCCAGCTGCCCGAGCAGCTTGTCGCGGAGCTTCCCGGCCGGCACCTGCCCGGTGACGTCGGCGGTGAGCACGGCGAGCCGGCAACCGATCGAGACCACCGTGGCCTCGGCCGTGCACGCGAGCGTCGTCGTCGTGGTGCTCGACGTGACGACGGTGGTCGTCGTGGTCGTCGGCGGCATGGAGCCGAACTCGTACGCCCCGACGTCGACGACGCCGTCCGCGATGCGCAGGTTGCCCTCGTAGTCGAGCTCCGGCAGGCCGGAGGGCGGGGCGTTGCTGCCGGCGTTCACGAGCGTCGACGTCCCCTTCAGGTGGTAGTCGGCGCCGTCGGCGTCGACGTAGAGCGGATCGACGCCGTAGAGCGGCATGCCGAGGTCGAAGCCGTTCAGCACGTTCGCGGCGCCGATGGCGAAGAAGGCGTTGAATCCACTGCTGACGGAGAGCTGCGCCGATGCCGGGAAGCTCGCCCCTGCGCCGGTCGTGCGCGACACGATGTTGTTGAAGAGGCGCAGGGCGATGGTGCTCGACGCACTCACGCTGGTCACGTACACGCCCTTCACCGCCTGATCCATCGTGTTGTTGACCACGTTCACCGTCGTGGCGACGGTATCGAGCGAGTACATGACGATCGCGCTCGACGTGACGTCGTGGATGACGTTGTTCTCGACGTCGACGATGGTCTGCCCGGCGCCACGCATGTCGAGCTGCACGCCGTCGTAGCCCGACGTCGACGCGCTGATGCGGTTGCGGGCGATGGTGAGATGGATGGTGCCGCTCGCCTGCGACATCAGCGTGTCGATGACGTAGCCGCCGGAGGCGAGGAAGTTGTCGAGGAGCTGCACGTCGGCAGGGACGTCGGGATCGACCAGGATGGCCGAGCCGGCGAACGTGTTGCTGATCGAGCACCGCTGGATGGTGACCTCGTCGCCCCCCGGCGACGGCGCCAGCACGACGCGGACCGAGCCGTTGCTGATGGTGAGCCCCTCGAGCCGGATGACGCTGGGTCCGTCCGCATTGCCGAGGATCATGACGCCGAATGGCATCACACCGCCGCCCAGTAGCGGCGTCACGCCCGACGCACCGGTGAGCGTGACGCTCTTCCTGACCTGCAACGGCCCGCCGCCGATGGGTGCGGTGGTGGCGATCTCGATGCGGTCGCCGGCGTCGGCCCCGTCGAGACATTCCTGCAGCGTCGTGCTGCACGGGGGCGTGCTGGGAAACGTCCGCGTGGCGGCGCTGGCGGGAACGGCGGCGAGCAGCAGGCCGAGGAACGACCACCATCGAACGTGCGTATGGGCCGCTGATAGGCGCTCCGTGCTACGGCCGCAACTCGATCCGCACGCCGGGCGCCAGGACCGTCGGCCCGACGAGATGCTCGCGCACGCCACGCTCGACGACGCGCTCGATCGTGACCGGATCGCCGAACGTCCGCACCACCTCGAGCGTCGTGTGCCCCGTCGCCGGATCGTGGTCGCACATGGCCCAGAACGACGGGAAGAACACCGGGCAGCGGAGCGTCGCGATCTCGCCACCCGTGCGCGGCGCCAGGTGCAGCGTGCGCCCCGGGACGTCGAGCGCGGCGCCCGTCAGCGCGGCGAGGACGGCCCACGCCACCGGGTGCGTCATGTAGACCGACTCCGCGTTGCCGCGCAGCCCGCCGCTCCAGGCGAAGCCGTCAGCCCAGAGCCGATCGTAGAACCGGCGCAGCGTCTCGAGCCCGGCCTCCACCTCGCCGACGTAGAGCTGCAGGCACGCCTGGTACGACACCACCTGCCAGACGTAGGTGAACTCCTCGCCACGCGGCAGGCCGGCGCGGAACGGATGGTCGACCGCGATCCCCTCGAACGTCGCCTCCGAACGCGGCAGCCCGCCCTCGGCGTGGGTCACGAGCACGCGATGCTGGTGGACGAGGTGGCTGCGGGCCCGATCGAGATCGAGCACCGGATCGAAGCCGGCCCAGCGCACCGCCCACTCGCCGGCGAGCGCGGCGGTGAAGATGGTGTCCTTGTGCTCGGTGCTGCGGAAGAAGCCGCGCGGGTCCCAGAGGTCGCGCTCGAGGCGCTGCGCGCAGCGGTCGAAGCGCGCCTGCCACACCGGGCAGCGCTCCGGCGCGCGCGTCGCGCCGAGCGTCAGCATCACCCGCAGCGTCGCCAGGTAGAGCGTGGCCGAGTAGACGAACGCGCCCGGGAAGTCCCAGACGTCGTACGTGGTGCCGCCTTCCGGCACGCCGTCGGGGGCGATCGTGTCGAGGTAGTCGAGACCGCGCACCATCGCGGGCCAGAACCGCTCCAGCACGTCGTCGCGACCCGTCGTCCGCCAGGCCCGTCCCACCTGGAGGATCAGCGACATGGTGAGGTCGGTCCATTCCTTGGCCGGCAGGAAGTCCTTGATGAACATGGGCCAGCCGTAGGGGATGGCGGTGGTGCCGAGGCCGAGGTCGCAGTTGCCGTTGCCGTGCGGGATGGCGCCACGGTCGTCGGCGAGACGACGGAACTCGTCGAGCTCGGACAGATCGAGCTCGGGGAAGAACGTCGCCGTATAGGGATGCGACGACAGGCGCTGGTCGTTGGTGCCGGTGAGGCCGCCCATGGGCCAGTGCCAGTCGAGGCCCTCCAGCGTGTACATGCGACCGTTCGCCGGCACGACGGTGTTGCAGAGCGTCGAGTCGATCGAGTTGCGGACCGAGCGCACCAGCCATGGCGGTAGCGTCGACGCCTCGAGCAGCGCGCCCAGCTCGCCCGACGCCGTCTCGAGCCGGCGCCGCTCGTCGAGCACGTGCGTCGCCACCGCGTCGACGCCGTCGAAATGCGTCTCGTAGACGTGCCCGACGCGTGTGCCGTCGTGGGGCCCCTCGCCGCGATGCTGCACCAGGCTCGGCTCGGTGACGTGGTCGGGCGTCCACCAGGCGAGCACGAACGTCACCTCGCGCGTGGACCGTGGCGGCACGGTCGTCCCCGCCGCCACCGCTGCTGCCGGACGCCAACCACCGTCCTCGCCGCGACGACGGGTGGCCGTCGAGCGCACGCGACCGTCGCGCGCGAAGTCGTCGAGCACCGACGCCGCCGCTGCGCCCGCATCCCAGCCGTCGCACACGGTGACGCCGACGTCGGGCGTGGCGTCGGCCAGCAGGAGGTACTCGCCGGTGACGCCGCGACGATGCGAGCGCGCGTCCCACACCTGGTCGGTAAGGAAGCGCACCCCGCGGTGACCGCCGATCGTGGCGTCCTCCTGCCAGGCGCCGGCGATGCTGTCGTACACGACGCGACGGTGCACGCCGCGCATCTCGTGCTCCGGGCCGAGATCGACCCCGAGGTGGCCCGTGCCACCGCGCCCGAGCACGTTCTCGAACGAGAACAGCACCGACGCCTCGACGGCCTCGTCGCCCGGATTGGCCAGCACGAAGCGGAAGAGCGCCGCCGGCAGGGTCGAGTCGCGGACGTCGTGCGGGACGTGCGGCGTCAGACCGTGCAGGGTCACCGCCAGAGGCAGGTCGTCGTCGAAGGCGAGCGTGAACGACGGCAGCGTGCCGGTGAACGTGGTGCCGCGCACGGGGGTGGCGTTCGCGTACTCGTCGCCGTCGAGGCTCCGTCGCAGCATCACGCATCGGCCCACCCCGCCCCGGCGCGTCCAGAGCGCGTGGAACGCACCACGCACGCCCAGGATGGGCGACATCCAGTTGTTGTTGAGGCGCAGCTCGCCGAACCCGCCGTCGGACGCCACGCTGAAGCCGCCCGACCCGATGCCACCCATCGGGAACCCGCGCGCGACCCGCGTGTCGACGTAGGCACCGGTGACGGGATCGAAGCCAGCGCGTCGCTGCATCGCGACGGCGTAGCGTCGCGCGCGTCGTGCGGTCAAGCGGCGCGGTACGGCGGTTGCTAAGCATGATGCAGCGGTGTGGGTGGGTGGCCTGGATCGAGGTGTACGCGCGCCCGGCGAGTCAGGGCGCTGACACGAGGACGAGTCGGTGACGCGCGCACCCGCGCGTCGTGTCTCCGTCATCATCGTCGCCCGCGAGGCGACGCCGGCGTTGCTGGCCTGCATCGAGCGCGTGCGGCGGCACACGCCGTCGCCCGCCGAGGTGCTCGTCGTCGACCACGGGCCGGCCCACGGCTTCGCCCATCGTCTCGCCACGCTGGCGGACGGCGACGGCCGCGTCCCGGTCCGCGTCCTGCGCGCTGCCGAGAACGTGGGCTACGCGGCTGCCGTCAATCAGGGCATTCGCACCGCGCGCGGTCGATGGCTGGTGCTGCTGGGCGCCGACACGCTGGTGACGCCGGGCTGGAGCACGGCACTCCTCGCCCGCGCCCGCGACACCCGCGTGGGACTGGTCGGCCCCGTGATGAACGGCGCCGCCGGCGGACCACAGGCCATCGGGGCCACCCCGGCGTACGACGGACCGGCCGCGGTCGACGCCTTCGCGGCGCGCTGGGCGACCGCGCATCGCGGCGAGCACCGTCGCGTCGCCTGGCTCGACGGCGCCTGCCTGCTCATCCGTCGTGCCGTCATCGAGCGCCTCGGACCACTCGACGAGGCGACGCGGGATCCCATCGGCGAGCTGTGCGCGCGCGCCACCGCCGGCGGCTGCACGGCCGTCCTCTCCCGCGAGGTGTTCGTGCACCGCGACCGCGCGCGCGCCCCGCGACCGGCACTGGAGCGTGCCCGACCGCGCGACGCGCTCCGCTTCGCGCCACGCGTCGTGGCCGCGCCGCGCGGCGCGCCGCGGATCACCCT
>CAYOIZ010000042.1:0-61121 GCA_964404165.1 uncultured Binatia bacterium (SeqCode)
GGCCGGTGGCGGGGCCGGCTCCGCACCCGGTGCGGGTGACGGCACCGACCCGCGTCTCTTCGGCACCCCGGCGGTCGCCGGTGAGGGTGTGCGCGACCACTTCGAGCTCGCCATCGCCGCCCGCGTGCGCACGCGGCAGGGCGGCGCCGACACGCCGCACGGCGACGTGCCCGCCGCCGAGCCCGACCGCCATCCGGCGCTCGCCGGCGGCAATCGGTCCGACGACCCCATCCATCGCATGCCGGTACCCGCTGCGTACGAATCCCTCGTGCGCCGCCTCTACGCCCGTCACGCCGGCGGACCGGAGCCTGCGCCATGACCCACGAGCTCGCCGCCGCCGCCATCCGCGACTTCCACGACACCTTCACCGCCGTGCGGCGGGAGATCGCGCGCGTCGTCGTCGGCCACGACACCGCCGTCGACACGATCCTCACCGCCGTGTTCGCCGGTGGCCACGTCCTGCTCGAAGGCGTGCCGGGCACCGGGAAGACGCTGCTCGCGCGCTCGCTCGCCGACGCGCTGGCGCTCGGCATGAGCCGCATCCAGTTCACCATCGACCTCATGCCGGCGGACGTCACCGGCACGCGCGTCGTCACCGAGGGCAGCGACGGCCGGCGCGAGTTCCGCTTCGTTCCCGGTCCGGTGTTCGCGCACGTGCTGCTCGCCGACGAGATCAACCGCGCCACGCCGAAGACGCAGTCGGCGCTGCTCGAGGCCATGGCCGAGCAACAGGTCACGGTGGCGGGCACCACGCACGCGCTGCCGTCGCCGTTCTTCGTCCTCGCCACCCTGAACCCGATCGAGATGGAGGGCACGTACCAGCTGCCCGAAGCACAGCTCGATCGCTTCCTGTTCAAGGTCGTGCTCGACTACCCGTCGCAGGCCGAGCTCGAGCGCATCCTCGCCGAAACCACCAGCGCCGACCAGCCGACGGTGCGCCCCGTGCTCGCCGCCGACGGTGCCGCGGCGCGCGTCGACGAGCTGCGGCACCTCGTCCGTCGCGTCATCGTCGCCCCCGCGGTCGAGCGCTACACGGCAGGCCTCGTCCGTCTCACGCTGCCGGTCGCCGACGGCGACGACGACGTGCGGCGCTGGGTCGCGTACGGCGCCAGCCCGCGCGCGGGCCAGGCGCTGCTCCTCGGCGCCAAGGTGCGCGCGCTGCTCGACGGCCGTCCACACGTCACCGCCGCCGACGTCGACGCGCTCGCCCCCGCAGCACTGCGTCACCGGCTCGTCCTGAATTTCGCGGCCGAGACGTCGGGCATCGACGCCGCGCGCGTCATCGAGCGCGTGCTCGCCGCGGCGCAACGGCTCCGACCATGACGCCCGATCCGGCCGCCGCCGTCGCCCGCTACGCGCACCTGTCGCTGCATCTGACGGACGGTGTCGGCGACCGCCCCGGCGAGCGTCGCATCCCGGGTCGCACCGACGTCGCCGGCATCGAGCCGGAGGCGTGGACGCCCTACACACCCGGCGACGATCTCCGGCATCTCGACTGGAACGCGTTCGGACGGCTCGACGCGCTGCTGGTGCGACGCTTCACCGCCGAGCGCGAGGTGGTCGTCCACCTCCTCCTCGACACCAGCGCGTCGATGGATGCCTGCGCCGACGACCACAAGCTGGCGACCGCAGCCGAGCTGGCGCTGGCACTCGCCACCATCGGCGTGTCGAGCGGCTACGCGCTCCGGGTGACGCTGCTCGAGGACGGCGGCATCGGCCGCCGCTCCGCACGGCATCATCGTCGCAGCGGCCTCATCCCGTTGGCCGCGATGCTCGGCGAAGCGACCGCGCGCGGCGCGCTCGACGTCGGTGCCGTGTTGGGCGACTGGGCGCACCGGCACCGCGAGCGCGGCGTCGTGTTCGTCCTCTCCGACCTGCTCGTCGAGCCGGCGTCGCTCGAGCCCGGGCTCGCGGCGCTCCATGCGCGCGGCTTCGCCGTCCACCTGCTGCAGGTGCTCGGTCGCAGCGAGTGGGAGCCCAACGCCGATGCCGGCGGCACCGTCGAGGACGCCGAGTCGGGTGCGCTCCACGCCGTCGCCTGCACGCCCGCCGTGCTGGCGCGCTACCGCGAGCTGCTGGCCGCGCATCAGGCGGCACTCGCCGGTGTCGCGGCCCGCACCGGCGCCACCCACGCCTGCCTCCTCACCGACACCCCCGTCGATGCGTTCGTCACCGGCGAGCTCGTACGACGTGGCCTGGTGCGACCGCGGTAACGGCCATGGGCCTCGCCAACCCGATCGGCGCGCTCGCGCTCGTGGCGGTGGCCGTGCTCGTCGCCCTCACGCTCCGTCAACGTCGCGGACGCCCGCGCCGCGTCTCGAGCCTGCTGCTCTGGCGGCAGCTCCCCACCGCACCCGTCGAGCGCCGCCGCTTTCGTCCGGATGCGCTGTTCTTCCTGCAGCTGGCGACGTTGCTGGCGCTGATCGGCGGCTACGTGCGCCCGTATCTCGCGGCGACGACGCCGCCCGCGTCGAGCGGGGCGCTCGTCGTCGTACTCGACTGCTCGGCCAGCATGCAGGCCCGCGAAGCCGACGGGTCGCGGTTCGAGCTGGCGCGCGCGCGGGTGCGCGCGGCGATCGCCGAGCTGGCGCAGGGCACGCGCGTCATGCTGGTGTCGGCCGCCGAGCGACCGCACGTCGTCCTGCGATGGAGCGACGATCCCGCCCGCATCGCCGACGCGCTCGATGCGCTCGTCCCGCTCGACACGCCGACGCGACTCGAGCCGGCCGTCGAGCTGGCGCTCGGTGCCGCCGGTCGCAGCGACGGCGTCACGGTGCTCGTCGCCACCGATCTCCCGCCCGCGCCCCGCATGCGCCGCGGCCCCGTGCGCTGGATCCAGGTGGGGCGTGCCGCCGACAACGTCGCCATCACCGCCCTCGACGTCGACAGTCCGCCGTTCGGCGACGGTCGCGATCGGCGCGTTCTCGCGCAGGTGCAGAACTTCGGGGCCACCCCGCGCACGACGACCGTCACCGCGACGATCGACGGCGCCCCGTGGACGCAGCGCACGCTGGAGCTGCCCGCGCACGGGACGGAACACGTCCTGTTCGACGGCCCGCGCGGCGCCGGCGTCGTCCGGGTCCGCATCACCCCCGACGATGCGCTCCCGGTCGACGACGAGGCGGTGGCCTGGATGCCGCCCGCGCATCCCCTCGACCTGGTGCTCGTCACCGACACCGATGCGATGGCGACGGCGTTCTCGTCGCTGGTCGCGGCACTGCCCGATGCCAAGCTCGAGGTGGTGAACGCGGCGGGCTGGCGGGAGCGCGGCGGCGCCGCCCCGGGTCAGGTGGCGCTGTTCGATCACACAGCACCGGACGGCGTCGGACCCGCGGTGTTCATGGCACCACCGCCCGGCGACCCCGTCTGTCGTGGCGTGCGACGGCTCGACGGCGCAGCCGCGATCGATTGGGACGACACGCATCCCATCGTGCAGGGGCTCGACGCGCTGCAGGCGCTCGAGGTGGGCGACGTGACGCAGCTCGGCCGTCCGCCGTGGGCGCGTGTGGTGATCGACGCGGCCTCGCGACGCGCGGCCTTTCCCCTGCTCGTGGCCGGCGAGCGCGACGGCCACCGCCAGGTATGCCTCGGCGCCGCCCTCCCCGTTCCGCTGACGTCGTCGGATGCGCTGCCCCTGCTCATGGTGACGCTCGGCGCGCTCCGCTGGGCCGCGGCCGACGGCGGCGACACCCCGGTGGCCGTGGAGACGGGCATTCCACGCCTGGTGGCCGGCGCGCCGGGAGCACTGCTCGTCGATCGCGTCGGCGTTCAGCGCCTCGTCGTCGGTGACGGCAGCCACGAGCGCGTCGTGCTCGCGAATCTCTTCGACGCGACCGAATCCGACATCGGGCGCGACGGCGGCGGCGACTGGCCGGCGCTGACACCGCCGCGCAGGATCGCGGCCGTCGCGTCGCAGCACGAGCTCGGGTGGTGGCTCTATGCCGTCGGCGCTGCGCTGCTCGCGGCCGAATGGGCGGTGGGAGCACGTCGATGACGCCGACGGTGCTCGCGCCGCGGTTCCTGCTCCTGCTCCTGGCGCTGCCGCTGCTCCTGATCGGCCTGCGTCGCGACCGACGGCGGGCGGCGGCGCTGCGGGCGCTCGCCGCCACCACGGTCGTCCTCGTGCTCGCCGGCGCGCGCCTGGAGCGCGATCGCGCCGCCTCGGGCGCCTGCGTCGTCGCCGCCATCGACGTGTCGCAGAGCGTGGGGCGCGCCGCGCTGGCGACGGCGGCGCGCCTGCTGCCGCCGCTCGACGACCTCCTCGGTCCCGACGATCTGCTCGGCGTCGTGGCGTTCGGCGGCCGCAGCCAGGTCATCGCGCATCCCGCCGACGGCCGTCCCGCGGTCTCGACGCTGCTCGACGACGCGGCGGCGGCGGACGTCGAGCCCGATGCCACCGACCTCGCCGCCGCGCTGTCCATCGCCGGCGCTCTCTGCCCGGACGATCGCCAGGCCGCACTGCTGCTGCTGAGCGACGGACGCGAGACGCGTGGCGACATCGTCGCCGAAGCCGCGCTCGGAGCGCGCCCGATGGCGGTCTTCCCCATCGCTCCGGCGGCACCCGAGCTCCCGGCGGCGACGATCCGCCGGCTGCTCGCGCCCGGCTCCGCGATGGCCGAGGCCGCGGTGCCCGTGGAAGCGGTCGTCGAGAGTCACGCCCCCGCGCCGATCGACGTCACCCTCGTGCTGTCCGCGAACGGCACGGTGGTCGCGGAGCGCGACGCGACGCTGCCACCGGGACCGAGCGTGGTGGCGCTGCCGTGGCGATCCGGCGCCCCCGGCCCCATCGCACTCGAGGTGGGGGTCGCCGGCCAGCCCCGCGCCGGCAGCGCGACCGCGACGCTCACGGTCACGACGGCGCCGCACGTGCTGGTCGTGAGCGAGCGCGAGCGCTCCGTCGTCGCCGCAGCGTTGGTCGCCCGCGGCATGACGGTGACGCGCGTCTCGCCCCGTCGCCTCGGCCGGCTCGACACGGTGCACGCCGTGGTCCTCGACGACGTCGGCTACGCCGGCTTCGCCCCCGGCGCGCTCGACACGTTGTCGCGTTGGGTGGGTCGCGGCGGCGCACTGGTCGTCACCGGCGGCCGGCATCTCTTCGGTGATCCGGGATTCGTCGCCTCGCCGCTCGAGCCGCTGCTGCCGGTGACGCTGCAGTCGCAGGCCCCGGAGCCGAAGGAGCGCGAGCCGATCGCGCTCTTCCTCGTCATCGACCGCTCGAACAGCATGGGCTACGGCCACGGCGAGAAGATGGAGTACGCGCGGCGCGCGGCCGTGGCGGTGCTCGAGCAGCTCGGCCCGCGGGACCTTGTCGGCGCGGTCGCCTTCGACTCCCAGCCCTACGAGCTGGGCGCGCTGCGTCCCGCCGCGCGCGGACGCGCCGCGCTCGCCGAGCGCATCCAGGCGCTGCAGTACGGCGGCGGCACCGACTGGAAGGACGCCCTCGAGATCGCGCGCACGCAGCTCGTCGCGGGTGGCCGACGCGTGCGACACGTCATCCTGCTCACCGACGGCGACTCGAACCGTCGCGCCGACGACCATACCGCGCTGATCGCCGATCTGGCGCGCGACGGCATCACCGTCACCAGCATCCGCATCGGCTCGGACACGGTGAATCTGGAATTGCTGCAGGACATCGCGCGCGCGACCGGCGGCGAGTTCCACCACGTCGCCGACGCCGAGGCGCTGCCGCAGCTCATGATCCGCGACACGCGCCGCCTGATGGACGCGCCCGGCAGCCTCGTCAACGCGCCGGCGCGGATCGGCGAGACGGGGCCGATGCTCTCCGGGCTCGACGAGCACGAGCTGCCGGCCGTCGCCCGCTGGGCGGTCACGCGCGCACGGCCGGAGGCGGAGCTCCGTCTCTGGCTCGACACCGGCACACGACACGATCCCCTCCTCGCCACCTGGCAGGTCGAGCTGGGACGGGTCGCAGCGCTGCCCGTCGATTTCCAGTCGGGCGCCGCGGCGTGGGCGCAGTGGGACGGCTTCGGCAAGCTGTGGGCGCAGGTGGTGCGCTGGACCATGACCCCGGCGCTGCGCGGCGAGCGCCGGCTGGCCACGCGGCGCGGGACCGCCGGCGTGGAGGTGACGCTCGACACGGGTGCCGTCGAGGACGGTCCGTTCACGCTCCGACTCGGCGGCACCCGCGACGTCGCGCTGCGGCCGATTGCGCCGCACACGTTCCGCGGCGTCGCGCCGGCGCTCGCCCCGGGGGTCGTCCCCGCCGTGTTGCGAACCGCCGCGCGCGACGAGCCGACAACGGTCGTCGTGCCCGCATCGAGCAGCGACGGGCGCGAGCTGCGCACCGTCGGCGCCGACCTGCCGTTGCTGCAGCAGGTCGCGGCGCGCACCGGTGGCGCCGTCGACGCGCCGCTGGCCGCCCTGGTGGCCGCGCGGCCCGGCGCGGTGCGCGAGGCCATTCCCCTCGCACCGTTCCTGATCCCGCTGGCGCTTCTGGCCCTGCTCGGCGACATCGCCCTCCGCCGCCGCGCTCCTTGACGACACGACGCGATCGATGATTCGCGTCGTTCCGATGACCACCGACGTGCTCACCCTCTACGACACCCCCGGCTCGCCGTGCGCCCGGCGCGTCCGCATCGTGCTGCTCGAGAAGGGCCTGCGATGGGAGACGCGGCTCGTCGACCTCACCCGCATGGAGCAGAAACGCCCCGAGTACCTGGCGCTCAACCCGAACGGCGTCGTCCCCACACTGGTCCACGGCGATCGCGTCCTCTACGAGTCGAACGTCATCACCGAGTACCTGGACACCGTGTTCCCCGGACCGCGGCTCTACCCGTCGGACCCGTGGGCGAACGCGCAGGCCAAGATGTGGCAGGCGTTCGAGCTGGCGATGGCGAAGGACTACCGGCCGCTCATGTACCTCCGCATCATCGGTCCGATCGACCGCGCGCGATCGCGCGACGAGGTGCTCGCCGATGCCCGCCGGTCGACCGACGATCCGGCCCATCTCGACTGGGTCGCTCGCGTCTACGACGGAACGGCGGTGACGGAGACCGAGGCGACGCATCTCGAATCGCTGCTCGTGCAGCGGCTCGACCGCCTCGACCAGGCCCTCCGCGGCCGCGCCTTCCTCGTCGGCGACGCGTTCTCGATCGCCGACGTCTCGGTGCTGCCGCGCGTCGCGATGTTCCCCCTGGTGGGGCTGCCGCTCGATCCGGCGCGTCACCCCGACGTGTGCGGCTGGCTCGCCCGCCTCCAGGACCGCCCGTCGTTCGTGCAGAGCCTCGAGATGCGCGTGTAGGGGGCGAGACGTTGCGCGGCCGCAGCGCCCTGTGCTTCGGTGCGACCGCATGACCTTCGCCGACCTGCTCCGCGCCCACATCTCCGATCCCGCGACCGCCTCCCGCCCCTTCCTCCGCTTCGAGGACCAGACGCTCACCTTTGCCGACACGGCCCGCGCCGCCGCGCGGTACGCGAACCTGTTCCTGGCGCACCGCGATCCAAAGCACCCGTTCCACGTCGGCCTGCTGCTCGAGAACCGGCCCGAGTTCGTGCTCTCGCAGCTCGGGGCGGCCATGGCCGGAGCGGTCATCGTCGGCCTCAACCCGACGCGACGGGGCGCGCCGCTCGCGCGCGACGTCGAGCACAGCGACTGCCAGCTCGTCGTCACCGAGGAGAAGTTCGCCGGCGCGCTGGCCGAGGCACTCGCCACGCCGGGTGCACCGGCGCCGCGCGTCGTCGTCGCCGAGGACGGGCTCGCCGAGGCGCTGGCCGCGCAGCCCGAGACCGATCCCGCATGCCCCGTCGACGACGACGATCTCTGCCTCATCGTGTTCACGTCGGGCACCACGTCGGGACCGAAGGGCGTGCTGCGCAGCCACGGCAAGCTGACGATGATGTCGCAGGGCGCCGTCTTCATGGTGGCGCAGGCCACCGCCGACGACGTCGTCTACTGCGCCATGCCGCTCTTCCACGCCAACGCGCAGATCCTGGCACTCGGCGTCGCGCTGGCGGCGGGCGGCACGCTGGTGCTGGCGCGTCGCTTCCACAAGTCGCGCTTCCTCGACGACGTCCGTCGCTATGGGTGCACGTTGTTCAACTACGTCGGCAGCCCGCTGGCGTACATCATGGACACGCCGGCGCGTCCCGACGACGCCGACAACCCGTTGCGGCTCGCGTACGGCAACGAGGGCCCACGCCAGTATCTCGACGCCTTTGCCGCGCGCTTCGGCTGCCGCGTCATCGACTCCTACGGCGCCAGCGAGGTGGGCGTGACCTTCACCCGCAGCGACGGTGACCCGCCCGGGGCGCTCGGCGTCGCGGGACCCGGCGTCGCCATCCTCGACGAGGAAGGCAACGAGTGTCCGCACGCGCGCTTCGACGCGCAGGGTCGCCTCGCGAACGCGGCGGAGGCGATCGGCGAGATCGTCAACACGTCCGGCACGGGGCTCTTCGAGGGCTACTACAAGAACGAAGAGGCGACGCAGGCGCGCACGCGCGGCGGCCGATTCCACACTGGCGATCTCGGCTATCGCGACGAGGCCGGCTACATCTACTTCGCCGGCCGCGACATCGAGTGGCTGCGCGTCGACGGCGAGAACTTCCTGGCCCGCCCCGTCGAGTTGATCCTGCAGCGCCATCCCGACGTCTTCATGGTGGCCGTCTACGGCGTCCCCGACGCGGAGGCCGGCGATCGGGTCATGGCGGCGCTGGCCCTGCGCGACGGCGCCGTGTTCGATCCCGACGCCTTCGCCCGCTTCCTCGATGCCCAGCCCGATCTCTCCGCCAAATGGCGTCCGACGTGGGTGCGCATCGTCCCCGAGCTGCAGCGCTCCGAAACCAACAAGGTGATGAAGCGCGAGCTGCAGCGCGCCGGGTTCCTCGCCGTCGACGGTCCGGAGCCGCTCTGGTGGCAGCCGCGCGGCGCCACGACGTTCACCCGCTTCGGGGCGGCCGAGCTGGCGACGCTCCGAGCGCAGTTCGAGCGCGCCGGAAACGCCGGTCGGCTGCAACCTTGGACAGCTGCCCCTTGAAACGAACGATCGTTTGTTCGTATCTTCGCCGCCGGGAGGACTCCGGAAGATGGCCCGCGAATACCGACTGATCTCCGCCGACTCGCACGTACTCGAGCCGCCGCACATCTGGACGACGTACATGGCGAAGAAGTTCCACGAGAAGGTGCCGCGCGTCGTGTCCGACGGCGAGGGCGGCGAGGCGTGGCAGTTCTCGCCCGGCATCCCCCCGGCCCCGATCGGCATCTACGCCTCGGCGGGCCGCAAGCACGAAGAGGTGCGCTGGACGGGCGTCACGTTCGCGGCGGCCAACCAGGGCAACTTCCGTGGCGGCCCGCGGCTCGAGGAGCAGGATCTCGACGGCGTCGACGCCGAGGTGCTGTTCGGCTCGGCCCGCATGATGAGCCACTTCTACTCGGACGACGACCCCGAATTTCAGCTCGCCGGCGTCCAGGCCTACAACAACTGGCTCGCCGAAGAGGTCGTGAGCGTCGACCCGACGCGCCTGATCGGGCTCGCGTGCATCCCGGCCCTCGGCGTCGAGGCGGCCATCAAGGAGATGGACCGCTGCCTCAAGATGGGTTTCCGCGGCGTGTGGCTCAACACCATGCCGAGCGTCGGGGACAAGATCCGTCCCGAGGACGATCCGTTCTGGGACGCGGCACAGGCCGCCGGCGTGCCCGTACACTTCCACGTGCGCGTGATGCGCAAGATCAACAAGCCGAAGCCGAAGGGCGCGCGCGGTGACGATCTGACCGGCCTCGCCAACGTCGGCGCGGCGGACATGATCACCGACATGCCGGAGATCATCAGCTCGGGCGTGCACGATCGCTTCCCCGACCTCACCTGGGTGGCGGTCGAGGCCGGCGCCGGCTGGATCCCCTACATCCTCGAGCAGCTCGACGACCGCTGGTGGCGCAACCGCTGGTGGCTGCCCACCAAGCTCAAGCACGAGCCCAGCTACTACTACCACCGCAACTGGCGCTCGAGCTTCATGATCGACAACTACGCCGTCAAGAACCGCCACACGATCGGCGTCGACAACATCATGTGGTCGTCCGACTATCCCCACCACGGCTGCGACTGGCCGGAGACGCGGCGTGTGGTCGACGACATGTTCCGCGACGTCTCGATCGAGGAGCGCAACAAGATGTGCGCCCTCAACGCCGCGAAGCTCTACAAGCTGGTCTGAGCTCGACGCGGCGCGATCTTTTTTCTCTTGTTGACGGGCTGGCTGGTCTGGTAGCGCTTGCTACCAAAGCCAGCTGCCCCGACCAGGAGGAGGTCCGATGATCCGTCGCGATCTGTTCGCGTTCCTCGGAGTCATCGTCTGCGCGGGCCCCGTCGCCGCCGGCCCGAAGTACGCCTGTGACACCCTCGATGCAGACGTCATCGCGGCAATGCAGGCCGCCGGAGCGGAGCTGGCGGCGACGTGCATCTGTGCCGAAGCCACGAGGCCGAGCGAGTACAAGCGGTGCGTCACCGGCGTCTTGAACGACCGCGTTCGCGCCAACCTCCTCGACAAGGGCTGCGCCCGGTACGTGAAGAGCTACTACATCCCGTCCGTATGCGGCTATCCAGCGGGCGCCGTCGCCTGCGCGCGCCGCGCATCGGGCTTCGGTGGCCTACCGCAGTGCCGGATCACTCCGACCGAGGAGGCGTGCACTTCCCCGGCCCGTGGTGGACTCGCCTGCCGGGCGGTCACTTGCTACGACGCGATCGGGGACGTCTACGACCCCGACGGCCCATACTCCCACTGTCGCTACCAGGCGGCACCCTGACGCTCACCCCTTCGCGCGGCTGACGAAGCGCGCCTCGCGCGTGTCGACGATGACCAGCTCGTTCGACTCGAGATACGACGGGACCTGGATCACCAGGCCGGTCTCGAGCGTGGCGGGCTTGGTCTGCGCCTGCGCGGTGGCCCCCTTCAACGCCGGCGCCGTGTCGGTCACGAGCAGGACGACGGTCATCGGCAGGTCGATCGAGATGACGCGGCCGTTGAACACGACGGAGCGGATGCCCTCGAGGCCTTCCTTCAGGTAGCCCGCCGGGTCGCCGACGTCGTCACGTGACAGCGAGAACTGCTCGTAGCTCTGGCTGTCCATGAAGTGCATGCCGTCGTCGTCGGCGTACAGGAACTGCACCGGCCGGAGCTCGAGGTTCGGCTCCTCGAGCTTGTCGCCACCGCGGAACGTCTTGTCGAGCACCTGGCCGGTGCGGAGGTTCCGGACGCGGATCTTGCTCAGCGAGCTGGCGCCGCGCGCCGACGGCGACTGCACGTGTACGTCGAGGATCGTGTAAGGGTCGCCGTCGATGAGGATACGGCCCCCGCGCTTGAAATCACCCGTGGAAATCACGGGGGTGGTTCCTAGCGGATTCGGGGCGGGACACCAACCGCTTTCCTGGCCCCCTCCGGTGCATCCTCGGGGTCGGCGTCGGATGCCCCACCCTGCGCGATGTAGCGCAGGATGGTGGCCTTCCGGAGCTCGGCGATCAGGTCGTTCATGATCGTGATGCCGTCCTCGGCCATGCGTGCGGACGTCTCCGTGTCGACCTTGCCGGTGACGCCGGCCGTGAAGACGCGGATCTCCTCGCGCGCGAGCCACTGCACCATCTCGACGTAGAGCCGGAGGTTCTGCGTGCCGATGCCGAGCGCCTCCGTGAAGCCCGCGCGACGCGCGCGTCCCCACAGCTCGACGACGCGGATGCCGTCGGGCTCGAGCCACTGCGTGCCGTTGCGGGTGACGATGGTGACCGCTCCGATGTCGGCCATCTCGCGGATCTCGGTCGCCCGCAGGCCGACGCGCCTGGCGACGGCACTCAGCGTCTCGGGCGGACGCGGGGTGCCGTCGACGACCTGCGAAAACACCTTACCCTCGATGTCGTGCAGCGTCCGGACCTCGGCGTCGGGCAGCGGCGCGTCGCCGGCGACGAGGGCCTTGATGACGTGCAGGGGCAGGAAGCGCTTCTGCTGCAGCTCGCGGATCGAGCGCAGCCGCTCCACGAACTCCGGTCCGTACCACGCGGTGTTGCGTCGCGGGCGCTCCGGCTCGGGCAGGAGCCCCTCGCGGATGTAGTAGCGGATGGTCTCCCGCCCCACGCCCGTGAGACGCTCGAGGTCCCGCATCCGGAAGCGCCCGGCGTCGCTCACCCGCCGGCACCGACCGCGGCGACGCGATGCACCTCGTCGCGCCGCGCGTCCATCTCGTCGGCGACCTGCTCGTCGTGCGCCGACATGGCATCCGTATCGACGTCGGCGTAGCCCATGATGCCCATCTGCTCGTAGCCCTTGCGGATCTTGGGACCCCAGAGGCCGATGTCCTTGATGGTGGGCACGATGCGGCTGAAGAGCGCCGAGCGGTACATCTTCATGAAGCCCGACTCGAGCATGAACGCGGCGCACTCGTCGACGGGGAGACCGACCGTGGCCCACACCTCTTCCGCCTGGAAGCGGTCGCGCATCAGGTAGCACGCCTCGACGGCGAACTCCTCGCGCTCGTCACGCTCGGCCTGCGTCAGCTGCGGATAGTAGTCGCGCAGCGCGAATCGACCGAACGCGACGTGCCGCGCCTCGTCCTGCATGACGTACGCGTTGACGGCGGCGGCGAGCGGGTTCTGCGACTGGTCGCGGATCTGCGCGAACGCCGCCAGCGCCAGGCCCTCGATGAGCACCTGCATGCCGAGGTACGTCATGTCCCAGCGCGAGTCGCTCAGCACCTGGTCGAGGAGCCGCTGCAGCGTCGGCGTGATCGGGTACGCCAGCGAGAACTTGTCGTGCAGCAGCCGCGAGTACGCCTCGACGTGGCGCGCCTCGTCGACCACCTGCGTGGCGGCGTAGAACTTGGCGTCCATGCTCGGCACCTGCTGGACGATCTTCGCCGTGCAGATGAGCGCGCCCTGTTCGCCGTGCAGGAACTGCGACAGCTGCCACGACTGGAAGTGGCGCCGCACGTTGGCCTTCTCCGCCTTGGTGAGGCGGGCCCACGGCGCCGAGCCATGGATCGGGATCGACTCGTCGGGCAGCTGCTCGGGGTTCTCGGGGTCGAGGTCCTGCGACCAGTCGATGCGGGTGTCGGCGTTCCACTGCTTCTCCTTGCCCTTGCGGTAGAGGTTCAGCAGCGATTCGCGACCGTCCTGGTATTCCCAGCGGAAGGTCGTGTCGAAGGTACCGGGCACCTTCCAGGCGATGCCGTCGGACGGCTTGGCGTAGCGTTCCTGCGTAGACATTGGATCGACCCCCCGATTTTGCGTAGCGCAACTACGCGTAGTTGAACTCCGCACTATCTGGCGGAGCCCGGGGTGTCAATCGAAATCTTCGCTCACGCCTCGACGTCGATGACCCGGGCCGCCTTGTAGGCGAACCGGGGGAGCCCTCCCCGCTCGACCAGCTCGAGCCGCACCGGCACACCCAGGAAGGCGCGGAAGCGCTCGGCGACCCGGGCGGTGAGCGCCGCGGGATCGACGCCCGGCGCATGCTCGCAGCGCACGTGCAGCTCGGGCGCGGCGACGGGCGGGCGGAGGATCTGGAACTCCGCCGACGGCGTCGACAGCTCGGGGAACTCGTACAGCACCAGCGAGACGTCGATCGGCAGGATCTTGCGACCCTCGACCATGGTGACGTCGCGCACGCGCCCTTCGTAGAAGAGCCGGCGGTGCGTCTCGCCGCACGAGCACGCCGTCGTGTTGAGACGCACGACGTCCTCGAGGTCGTAGCGCAGGAGGAAGTTGTCCTTCTCGAGCACGCTGACGACGAGGTTGCCGCGCTCGCCGTGCCCGAGCGGCTTGCGCGTCGTCTCGTCGATGACCTCGACGACGGCGAGATCCTCGGCGAGATGCGCGCCGTCGCGCTCGTCGCACGCGCTGCCGAGCAGCGGCAACGCTTCCAGACCCGAGCTGGCCATCAGGTACTGCTCCGACGGGTGATCGCCGGCGATGGTGAGGTTGAGATCGCGGACCGGATCGAGCCCGCGCGCGCGCGCCGCGTCGGCGTACGTCGTCGCGACGTTGCCGAAGAGCCGGTACATGTCGGGACGGATCCGCCGCCACACCTCGAGCACGTCGCGGATGTGGGCGTCGCCGACGGGCGGACCGGACGGGATGTTGAGCACGCCGAGCGCCTCGACGCCGTGACTGAAGTGCCAGCCGCCGGCGTTCATGCCGAACGGGTGCGCGTTGGCGAGGCTCATGCCGGGCCGCAGCCCCCAGCGCCACCGGCCACGCGCCGAGGCGGCGTGATCGACGGCGAGATCCTTGCGCGTCCACAGGATCAGCGTCGGCCGTCCGCTGGTGCCGGTGGACGCCCCGAGCCGCACGGCGGCGCTCACCGGCGCACCGCGATAGTCACCGAACGGCGGATGCTCCTCCTCGCTGCGGCGGAGCTCGCTCTTCACCGTGGTGGGAATGGCGGTGAGATCGTCGAGGCTGCGCAGGTCGGCGCGTTTCAGGCCCGCCGCCTCGTACTTCTGGCGGAAGAACGGCACCGGGCCGTTCCACACGCGATCGAGCTGACGGCCGAGCCGCTCCCACTGCAGCGCCCGCACGCGCTCGAGCGGCATGGTCTGGATCTCGGGATCGTAGTACGGGCGCTCGCCCGCAGGACGCGTGCTCACTTTTTCCTCCGATCGAGCATGGCCTCGCCGAAGCGCGGCGCCGCCGCAGCGTCCGGCACGTCGGCCTCCGCGACCACCTCGACGTCCATCGAGATGAGCGCTACCGCCTTCACCTTCTCGGCGACGAGGCGCGCGAAGGCCACGCGGTCGTCGGGCTCTGCCGTGACGCCGACACGGAGGACGGCGCGGTCGTAGCGCTCGCCTTCGGGATGGTCGACGACGATCTGGAAGCGGCCCGCACCGGGCACCTCCGTCAGCGCGCGGTGCACCTGCGCCGGGTGGACGAGCACGCCCTTGATCTTGCGGATCGCACCCTTCTGGCCGACGAACACCAGCCGCGGCGACGGATCACCGCACGCGCACGCCCCGGGCAGCATGCGGAAGACGTCGCCCGGCGCGTAGCGCACCAGTGGCAGCGCGCGCGGACCGAGCTGCGTCGCCACCAGCTCGCCGGTGCCGCCCTCACCCACCGGCTCCCCGGTCTCGGGATCGAGGAATTCGCAGAAGAGATCGACGGCATGCAGGTGCATGCCGTCGTGCACGCGACATTCGCCGGCGAGCGGACCGATCTGGGCCTCGCCGCAGTGGTCGAACAGCTCGATGCCGAAGGTCTCCTGCAGGTCGCGCCGCAGCGGCGGCGTCAGCGCCTCGGCGGTCGAGAAGCCGATGCGGTACGTCAGGTCGCGCCGCGGATCGAGCCCCATCTCCTTCGCGGTGTCACCGAGGTTGGCGAGGAAGCTCGGCGTACCGGCGTAGACGGTGGCGCCCCACGCCTTGGCGACCTCCACCTGCAGGCGGCTGTTGCCGGTGCCGCCGTTGATGACGAGGCAGCCCGCCTCCTCGAAGGCCCGGTGCAGCCGCAGGCCGCCCGGCATGATGTGGTAGGAGAGCGTGATGTGCGCGATGTCGCCGCGCTGCACACCCATGGCCTTGATCGACTCCTTCAGGACCGGCGTGCCGCCCGCCTCGGAGGCGAGGCGCGGGATCAGGATGGGTCCGGGGGACGTGTGCAGCGAGCCGAACTCCGCCCGCGTGGCGGCGAGGAACTCGCCGAACGGGGGATGCGCCCGCTGGTTCTCCACCAGGTCGACCTTCGCCGTGCGCGGGATGCGGCGACGGAAGGCGTCGTAGTCGGTGACGTCGTCGACGCGGACCCCGGCCTGGTCGAAGGCACGCCGGTACCATGGCGAGCGCTCGTAGACCCAGCGCAGCGTGTCGCGGAGACGGGTGAAGTCGGCAGCGGACGGTGGCCATTCCATGGGAACCGTAGCGCGCTATCAACCGCCCACCCCGAAGGTCAAGCCGGAAACGAGAACCGCCGCCCACCGGCGGACCGGCGGACGGCGGCTCCCGGACGATCGGGCGGCCCCCTCTAGAAGAAGGGACACGACCCGGTCGAGAACTTCGAGACACCCGCGGCACGACGGGTACAGTCCGACGCGTAGGTCAGACCGTCGCACCCGCACACCGTGCCGAGGTACTCGCCACACATCGCGCACGCGGCGTCGTCCATGGGCTGGCACGACCCCATCTGCGACTCGCCGCAGTCCCCGGCGGGCAGATCGCAGAACTCACCCTGGCCGCACTCCTCGTTCGAGAAGCAGCCGACCGAGCACGCCCCCTCGTGACCGAGCACCGCGCCGGCCATCACCCGCGCGCAGTTCGACGCGTAGGTCTGACCGTCGCAGCCGCAGACCGGCGTCCCCGGCTCGCAGGCGGTCGGCGTCGTGACGCAGACGCCGGCCCCGTCGGGCATGCCGCACATGGGATCGGTGCGATCGCAGACCATGCCGTCCGGGCAGGTGACGCCGTCGGCGCCGCCACAGAACAGGTCGCCCTCGCACGTCGGCGGATCGGTCGGATCGCCCGGGTCCTCTTCGCAGCTCTCGCCGTCGAGGCACATCGACGCCGGGAAGATGTCGGCGATGCCGGCAGCCTGGATGTAGGTGCACGCCGCCGGCGCCATGCGCACGATGGACTCGGCCTCGGACGCGTGGAGGTTGTCGGCCAGGCACACCGCGAACTGCGCCGGCGTGGTCACCGTGCAGTCCGCCATCTGCTCGGTGAAGTGGAGCCCGCCCACCAGCTTGTCCATGCCGAGACCGGTGCACGCACTCGCGACCCGCGACACGAACCGGCCCTTCAGCTCGGCCACGTCCCCGGGCAGGCCGCGGCAGGCGCGCGCGGCGCGCTCACACGCGCCCGGGCGGCCGGCGCTGTCGACGCTGCAGTCGCCGAGCGGCAACACGCAACGCGCCATCTTCCAGCTGAGTCGCCCGGTGAGCGCGATGCCCTCGTCCGCGATCTGGCGCTGACACTTGAGCATGATCTTCTCGTCGCGCGAACCGCCGGACGACCCGTGTGCGCCAGCCGTCGCCGCGAGTCCCACCATGGCAATCACCGCGGCGATCGCGGTGCGCATCACATGACGTCGGTCGTCCCTCATCATGACTGTGTCCTCCCCGAGCCGCTCGGCTCGCACTCGTGTTCCCCGGCGGACCAAGAGCGGCTTCCGTGCCAGCGCGATTTGCGCGACAAAACGCCCCGTGCAGTCCCGAACACACAGCGGCATCCGCGTCGCCCGCTGGCTGCGCCGATGACGCTCGACGACATGGTGACGCCGGCGCACGGCGACTTGCCCCCCGCAATTCCGTGTGTCACGTGCGAGTGGCGTGCGCGGCGCCATCGCGCTCGCCATCGACGACCGCAGATGCGGAGGGACAAATTGGTAACACCCACTCGACGCGCCGCCGCGCGTCCGTTCGAATGTGTCGCGCCGAGTGACCGGGGCGTCGCTCCCCGATCGGCAGGTTCGTGATGGCCGCGCTCACCCTCGACCCGACGCGGGCCGCGCTCTGCCTCGTCGAGCTGCAGAACGACATCGTCCACGAGTCGAACGTGGGCGAGAAGGGACTCGGCGGCGTGCTGGCGCAGCAGGTGCAGCAGCGCGGCATCATCGCCAAGCTGGAGACGCTCACCGCCGCGGCCCGCGCCCGCGGCGTGCCGGTGCTCTACATCAACTTCTGCGGCAAGCCCGGGTTTCCGCGCCCCAACACCCGGCTCCACCGGGTGGCGGGGAGCAAGCCGCGTCTCGTCGAGGGGACGTGGGGCGTGCAGGTGCACGAGCGCCTCACCCCGCAACCGCAGGACTTCGTCCTCGAGCGCACGGTCGGCGTCGACGGCTCCTACGGCACGCAGCTCTACCCGGTGCTCCGCATGCTGCAGCGCACGACGATGCTCATGACGGGCGTCTCCACCAACATCGCCGTCGAGAGCATCGTGCGCGCGTCGGTGAACCGCGGCTTCGACATGGTGGTCGTCGAGGACTGTTGCGCCAGCTATCCCGACAGCTGGCACCGCTTCTCGGTGGAGAACATCATGCCGCTGCTGGCGACGGTGACGACGTCCGACGCCGTGCTGGCGGCGCTGGCGTGACGATGGACACAGCCGAGCTCGTCGCCCGCGAGGCCATCCGCGAGCTGGCCGCCGCCTACGCCCACGCCGCCGACAGCGGCCGCTTCGACGCGCTGCTCGCCCTCTTCGCGCCCGACGGCTCGCTGCAAGTCGACGACCGGCCGCCGCTGGTCGGACCGGAGGCCATCCGCGCCTTCCTCGGCGGGACGCAGACCAGCGTCCAGACGACCGCACGCCAACGCGGCTACATCCGTCACCACGTGACCAGCCATTCCATCACGGTCGACGGACCCGACACGGCTCACGGCGCGGCCTACTTCTTCGTCGTCACCGAGCGCGGCCCGGACCACTGGGGCCGCTATCGCGACCACTATGTGCGACGCGAGGGTCGCTGGCGGTTCGGCTCCCGCCGCGTCCGCGTCGACGGCATGGCGCCGGGGTCGTGGGCGGCCGAACGACGGGCCGCCGGGACATCGTGAACGGGATACTGCGCCCGCTAGTCGGCATACTGTCAATGTAGGGGTCGGGCCGCGTCACGAAATTCCTTGACGCGGCGAAGACGACGCGGGTAGCGCTGTCGCATGGCCAGGAACGTCGTCTGCATCGCGGGCCTCCTGGCCGTCCTGCTCCAGAGCCACCCCGCTCACGCCCGGAAGCCGAAGCCGCAGCCCTGCCCTGGCGGGCTCTTCGCGGTCGAGGGCGCCGTCGCCACCGGCCTCGCCACCCCGATCACGCGGATCACCCTCGACGACGCCGGCATCGCCGTGCTCGACGCCTGCCCGACACCGGCTCCCGCCACGGTGAAGGCACGTGCCAAGGCTACCAGCATCCGCGCGACCTGGGCCTCGTGTCCCGGCTTCCCCGGGAAGGTCACGGTGAAGGCGAAGCTGGCGGCGCCGGCGTGCAACGCCATGACGGCCGTCCTCGTCGGCAAGAAGGCGAAGCCCAAGCGCACGCCGCTGCGCGCCACCCGGCTCGACGGCGCCGGCCTGGTGGCCTCGCTGCACGACGACGCGGTCGCCGAGCGCATGGCCGACGAGAACTTCCCGACCATGATCCGCGCCGCCGCCGAGCTCTACAATCCCGAGCTGGTCGCGCTGATCGCCCTCGGTCCGGCGGCGCTCGATCAGATCCTGCCGGCGTTCGAGACGGCCGCGACGCTCGCCGACGACACGTCGCTCTCGCTGCTGGCGTATGCGCTCGAGCGCCTCGGCGACCCGCGCGCCGTCCCCGTCCTGACGGACTGGCTCGAGGCGCACCTCTTCACCGCGCTCCCGTGGTCGACCGACTTCGTCACGCACACGATCAAGGTGCTGGACGGGCAGACCGACCTGCACACGGCGAGCTACGCCTATCTCATCGACGACAAGCTCGACACGATCGCCCAGGCGCGCGCGGGCCAGGCCCTGGCCGCGGCCACCAACGCCCGCCGCGCACCGGCACCGCTGGCCGCCATCACCGCGGCCCAGAACCAGTGCGCCAAGAGCATCATCGTCACCGGCATCACCGCGGACGGCCAGCAGCAGTCGATCACCATCGGCTACAACACGGTCTTCTTCGACATCGATCAGCAGATCGACCTCGAGACGGATGCCGCGAGCAAAGCGGCCCTGATCCGGCAGCGCGATCGCCTGCGCGACGGCGACGAGGAGTTCTACGGCGGCACCGACTATCGGCCAACCGGCGACGTCAGCACGGCGTCGAACTGCGGCGGCTCGGTCACCGAGCGGCTGCTGAATGCGGTCGCCGCGCGCAAGGGCCTGACGCAGAGCCTCGGCGCGGGGAACGCCACCGGCGGCAAGGTCGACGGCGTCGACGTCTCGGGGGCAGACATCATCCGCGACATCGCGCGCAAGTTCGGCAGCGAGATCGGCGCCGACGAGATCGACACCCTCACCGTGATCGCGCACGAGCGGGAGAACGGCGCGTCCGCACACGTCGAGATCCCCATCTCCGACGGCGCCGACTCGGTGACGGTGTACAGCAAGGACAACCAGGGCCGACCGCGCCTGCACACCGTCGACAAGTTCTCCGCGCTGAATCCGTTCGCCCCGATCCAGCGGCGCTACAACTTCCGTCCGTTCCTGAACTACGGGC
Source organism: uncultured Binatia bacterium (SeqCode) (assembly GCA_964404165.1). Taxonomy (GTDB): domain Bacteria; phylum Desulfobacterota; class Binatia; order DP-6; family DP-6; genus DASYLJ01. The sequence goes on from CAYOIZ010000042.1 coordinate 20,093, forward strand.
AGACGACGCCGAAGTTCTACCGCATCGACCCGAGCCGCATCGTGAGCGTCGTCGTCGATTCCAGCGCCTGCCCGTGCTCGTTCGCCTACGGGGGCGTGATTCCCGTCGCCTTCACCACGCCGACGGACGCCGAGACCGACCAGCGCGTGATCACCGTCGCCGGCACCGTCGGCGACGCGGACGCGAACGACGGCAGCCTGCGGGTCAACGGCTCACCACAGGCGATCACCGTGGGGGGTGGCAGCTTCGCGAGCCAGGTCGTGCTGACCAGCGGCGACAACACGCTGCGCGTCGCGATCGACGGCCAGGACGGGCGCCGCGGCTGCGCCGAGCGCAGCATCCGCTCCACGACGCCGAAGACGACGATTTCCGCGACGCTCACCTGGAACCTGCCCGGCGCCGACGTCGACCTCTACGTCGCGCAGCCCGACGGGGAAACGGCGTGGTACTCGGCCCGCACGACGAGCATCGGCGGGCGGCTCGACGTCGACAACACGTCGGGACACGGCCCCGAGAACTACTTCCTCAGCTCCGAGGAGGGCGACACGATCCTGCCCGGCACCTACGGCGTCCGCGTGCACTACTACTCCGACCACGAGGCCGACGAGGAGACGCCGACCCGCCCCGTCGAGTGGCGCGTGGTGATCATCCTCAACGAGGGCACGCCGCAGGAGACGCGCGAGTTCCACCGCGGCACGCTCTCGATGGCCGCGTCCGGGAACAGCTCGCCGGGCGGAAGCGGTGGCGACTGGGCGACCGTGGCCGACGTCACGCTGGCCGCGCCGTAGCCACCACGAATGCGCGCCATCCGCTGACGCGATGGTCGAATTCGTGTATCCCGTACCGCCGAACGATCACAGCACCGGCTCGGGTGGGACCGGTGGGGGGTGGGACGACCATGATGCTGGCACGACAACTCTCGTCTGGGGCGGCGCGCGTCGCCGTGGCGGCGCTCGCCCTGGTCCTGTGCGAGCGTCCCGTCCTCGCCGACGACGTCCCCAGCAAGGACGCCGTCGCGCAGATCACCGCGAAGCAGTATTCGCCCTACGCCGGACGCAGCTTCCCCACCCGCGTCCTGTGGGGCGACACCCACCTGCACACCGCCATCTCGGTGGATGCCGGCACGATGTGTCGGATCGGCCAGGAGGACGCCTACCGCTTCGCGCGTGGCGAGGAGATCACCACCACGCACGGGTTGCGCGCCAAGCTGTCGCGGCCACTCGACTTCCTGGTGATCACCGACCACGCCGAGATGTATGGGCTGATGCCGCAGCTGTTGGCCGGTGATCCCGAGGTCGTCTCCACCCCGATCGGCCGCAAGTGGTACGACGCGCTGCAGAGCGGAAACACCGATACGGTTTTCGCCACGGCGATGGAGATCGTCGCGTCGCTCTCCGGCGACACGCCGCCGATCAAGAGCGACCAGGCCGTCCGCAACGCCTGGCAGGCGTACACGGCGCTCGCCGACCGCTACAACGACCCCGGCCGGTTCACCGCGCTCATCGGCTTCGAGTGGACCGCGATCGGCGGCGACAACCTGCACCGCAACGTGATCTTCCGGGGTGACTCGGCGGTCGCGAACCGCACGGTGCCCTTCTCCCAGTTCGACAGCAAGAACCCGCAGGACCTCTGGAAGCATCTCGACGCGGTCCAGAAGGAGACCGGGGCGGAGGTCCTGGCCATCCCGCACAACGGGAACCTCAGCAACGGGCGGATGTTCACGGTCGAGACCTTCGACGGCAAGCCGCTCACCCGCGAGCTGGCGGCGATGCGCATCCGGTTCGAGCCGCTGATCGAGGTCACCCAGATCAAGGGCGACGGCGAGGCGCATCCCCTGCTCTCGCCGAACGACGAGTTCGCCGACTACGAGAAGTGGGACAAGTCGAACCTGAACGGCACCGAAGCCAAGAAGCCCGAGATGCTGCAGTGGGAGTACGCCCGCGAGGCGCTCAAGAACGGGCTGCTGCTCGACCGCAAGCTCGGCGTCAATCCCTACAAGTTCGGGATGGTCGGCAGCACCGATGCGCATACGGCGATGGCCGCGGTCGAAGAGGACAACTTCTTCGGCAAGCACTCCGGCGTCGAGCCGGAGCCCTCCCGCTGGGAGCACGTCGTGATCGGATCGCCCGACCCGAAATTCGTGGTCAAGGGCTGGCAGCAGGCCGCCGGGGGCTATGCCGCGGTGTGGGCGACCGAGAACACGCGCGAGGCGATCTTCGACGCGATGAAGCGCAAGGAGACCTACGCCACCACCGGTCCGCGCATGACCGTGCGTTTCTTCGGTGGGTGGGAGTTCGGCGAGGAGGACACCCGGTCCCGCCTCCCGGCTGCGGCCGGCTACGCCAAAGGCGTGCCGATGGGCGGTGACCTGCGTGCCGCACCGGCCGGCAAGGCGCCGAGCTTCCTCGTCGCAGCGATGAAGGATCCCTACAGTGGCAACCTCGACCGCATCCAGATCGTCAAGGGGTGGCTCGATGCGGCCGGCAAGACGCACGAGAAGGTCTACGACGTCGTCTGGAGCGGTGATCGCAAGCCCGGCACCGAGGGCAAAGTGCCGGCCGTCGGCAACACGGTCGACGTGAAGAACGCGACGTGGAGCAACACCATCGGCGCGCCCGAGCTCATCACCGCCTGGGTCGACCCGGACTTCGACGCGAAGCAGCCGGCCTTCTACTACGCCCGCGTCATCGAGATCCCGACGCCGCGGTGGACCGCCTTCGACGCGAAGCGATTCGGCGTCGAGATGTCGGCCGAGGTGCCGATGACGACGCAGGAGCGCGCCTACACCTCGCCCATCTGGTACACGCCCGCGACCTAGCCCGTCTCGATGCGTCTGCTCCGGGAGCCGTTCCTCCACTTCCTGCTGCTCGGCGCCGGGCTCTTCGGGCTCTTCCACCTCGCCAACCGTCGCGACACGAGGGATCCTGTCGCCATCGTCGTCAGCACGGGGCGGATCGAGCACCTGACGGCGACCTTCATCCGCACCTGGCGACGGCCGCCGACTCCCCACGAGCTGCAGAGCCTGATCGACGACGACGTCCGCGAAGAGGTGCTCTATCGGGAGGCCCTCGCCCTCGGCCTCGATCGCGACGACACCATCGTCCGACGCCGCCTGCGGCAGAAGATGGAGTTCCTCGCGGAGTCGGCCGCGGCCGAGGTCGAGCCACGCGAGGAGGAGCTGGCCGCGTATCTCGGGCACCATGCCGACGCGTACCGGGTCCCCGACCGCTTCTCGTTCCGTCAGATCTACCTCGACCCGCAACGCCACGCCGAGCGATTGCCGTCGGAGGTCGAGCGCATCCGTGCAGCGCTCGCGAACGGGACGGCGGACGCCGCGCTCGGCGACGCGTCCCTGCTGCCGTCCGGGTTCCACGACGTCACCGCCCGCGAGGCCAGCGCGACCTTCGGCGAGGACTTCGCGGCGCGCCTGATCGACCTGCCGGTCGGACGCTGGGAGGGCCCGGTGGCCTCCGGGTACGGCGTGCACCTGGTCCACGTCGACGCTCGGACGCCGGGACGGAACGCGACCCTCGACGAGGTACGCGACGCGGTTCGGCGCGACTGGGCGAACGAGCGGCGGATCGCGGCGACGGACGCCCAGGTTCGCCGCCTGCTGGAGCGCTACCGCATCGACATCGAACGCCCCGACTCCGGCGTCGCACCGGCCCCACGGTGATGCGCGCCATCGTCATCGCATTCCTGCTCGTGGCGTCCGGTGCGGTGCACGCCCACGAGCTGCGCCCCGCCTATCTGGAGCTGCGGCAGACGGGCCCCGAGACCCACGACGTGCTCTGGCGGGTCCCCGCGCGCGGCACGCTCCGGCTCGGGCTCTACGTCCGGCTTCCCGAGCAGTGCCGGGAGCTCTCACCGCGCGAGGCGACCGTCGCCGGTGACGCCTACGTCGAGCGCTGGCGGGTCGGGTGTCCGGGTGGCCTCGCGGGACGGACCATCACCGTCGACGGGCTGCGCTCGACCATGACCGACGTGCTCGTCCGTCTCGAGGATCTCGACGGCGCAGCCCAGCTGGCGCGGATCCTGCCTTCGGACCCGACGCTCGTCGTCGCCACCCATCCGGGAGCATGGCAGGTGGTGACGACGTACGTGCGGCTCGGCGTCGAGCACATCCTCTTCGGCGTCGACCACCTGCTCTTCGTGCTGGCACTCCTCCTGCTCGTGCACGGCTGGCGGCGGGTCGTCGGCACGATCACGGCGTTCACGGTCGCACACACGCTCACGCTCGCGGCGGCGACGCTCGGCTGGGTGACGGTGCCGACGAAACCGGTCGAAGCCACGATCGCGCTCAGCATCGTGTTCGTCGCCACCGAGATCGTGCGCGGCAGCCAGGGCCACCCCGGGATGACGGCGCGCTGGCCCTGGGTCGTCGCCTTCACCTTCGGCCTGCTGCACGGCTTCGGGTTCGCCGGCGCGCTCCACGAGATCGGACTCCCGCAGCGGTCCATTCCGCTCGCGCTGCTGTGCTTCAACGCCGGCGTCGAGCTCGGGCAGCTCGCGTTCGTCCTCGGCGTCGTGGCGCTACGATCCGCGCTGCGCGCCGTCGTGCCGGCGGTCGCCCCGGATCGGGTGGAGCGCGCGGCGGCCTACGTCATCGGGACGGTGGCCATGTACTGGGTGATCGAACGCCTGTCGGCCTTCTAGTGACGCGACCCAAGACCATGTCTTGGGTCGCGCTCACTAGCGTCCCTTCCACTCCGGCTTGCGCTTCTCCATGAACGAGCGCGGCCCCTCGCGGGCGTCGTCGGTCTGCTCGACGACTTCGAGGTATCCCGCCGCGATCTCCTCCGCCTGCGGGATCGGCAGGCCGAGCCCCTGCAGGATGCCCATCTTCGTGCCCCACACCGCCAGGGGCGAGTTCTGGCAGATCATGCCCGCGAGCTCGCGGGCGCGCGTCATGAGCTGGTCGTGCGGCACCACCTCGGTGACGAGGCCCACCTCGTAGGCGCGCTGCGCGCTCATCTTCTCGTGGCGGCCGAGCAGGGCCATGCGGAGGCAGACGGCCACCGGCACGCGACGGGCCATGTTCACCATCTCGTGCGACGACACCAGGCCGAGCGACACGTGCGGGTCGACGAAGTACGCCGCGTCGGACGCGATCGGGATGTCGGACTCGGTGACGAGGTCGAGCGAGAAGCCGGCGACGGCGCCGTTCACCGCCGCGATCACCGGCTTGTAGACGCGCTGGCGGCGCGGCGTCGGCAGCTCGACGATGCTCTCGATGAGCGCCAGCTCGCGCCAGCGATCGGGCCGCGTGAAGCCACCCGTGGCCAGCCCCTCGACGTCGGCACCGGTGGAGAAGCCCTTCCCCGCGCCGGTGATGATGGCCACCCAGATGTCGGGATCGTTCCGCACCGTGCGCCACGCCTCGCGCAGCTCGTCCTTGAGCTTCTGGTTCATGGCGTTCATGCGCTCGGGCCGGTTGAGCGTGATGGTGGCGACGCGATCCTGCACGTCGAAGAGGATGGTCTCGTAGCTCGACATCGTGGTCACTCCTTCAGACGGCGCTCGGCCTCGCGGCGCAGCGCGGGCTTCTCGATCTTCCCGGTCCCGGTGCGCGGCACGTCGCCTTCGTCGATGACGAAGACGTGGCGCGGCACCTTGTAGCTGGCGAGCGCGTCGCGACAGAACGCGATCAGCGCGTCGGCGTCGGCGATCTGCCCGGCGTGGACGACGACGAACGCGGCGACGTTCTCGCCCCGCGTCTCGTGCGGCACGCCGACGACGTGCGCCGCCTTCACGGTCGGATGCTTCGCCAGCGCCTCCTCGACCTCGACGGCGGCGACGTTCACGCCCGCCGTCTTGATGACGTCCTTGAGCCGCGTCGCGAAGTGCAGGCAGCCCTGGGCGTCGAGGTAGCCGAGGTCGCCGGTCTTGAAGAAGCCCTCGGCGTCGAACGTCTGCGTGCGCGGTACGCGGTAGTAGCACTCCATCAGCGTCGGACCCTTGACGAAGATCTCGCCCGGCGTGCCCGGCTCGGCCACTGCCCCGGTCTCGGGGTCGACGATGCGGACCTCCATGCCCGCGAGCGGACGGCCGAACGTCTCGCGGCGGATCTCCACCGGGTCGTCCGAGCGCGCACAGGTGACGCACGTGGCGGTCTCGCTCATGCCGTACATGCCGACGGCGTGGTGATCGGGTCCCATCAGGCGCTCGGCGAGCGGATGGTTCGACCCCTTCGAGAGCCGCAACGTCCGGTTCGGGAAGTCGGGGTGCTCGAGCAGCGGGCCCGCCTGATGCCAGCCCGCCATGATGGTGCAGCGCTCGGCTTCGAGCAGCGCCAGCGCGCTGCCGGCGTCGACCTGCTCCTGCAGCACGAGCCGTCCGCCGCCGGCCATCGTCGCCAGTGCGCCGATGACGAAGCCGCCGCTCCAGAAGAGCGGCATGTGGCCCCACCAGGCATCGTCGGGCGTGACGCCGAGACATTCGCCGACGCGACGGCCCGACGTGGTCAGCGCGGCGTGCGTGTGCATCACCGCCTTCGCCTGCGCCGTCGTGCCCGACGTGAAGAAGATCGTCGCGCGGTCGGTGGGCGACACGGCGGCTTCGAGCCCGTTCAGGATGCGGTCGTCGAGCGACGACGGCATCGCGTCCCACCGGTCGGTGCGCGCCAGCTCGCCGTCGAGCAGGATGACGCGACGGAGCGCAGGCGCCGCGGGCGCGAACAGCCGCCCGGGTGCCGAGGTGGCCAGCTCGGGAACGATGTCGCGCAGGCTCGCCAGGTAGTCGTGCCGCAGGAAGCCCGAGCGCGTGAGCAGGATGCGCACGTCGGCATGGGTCAACGCGTAGGCGATCTCCTCGCGCTTCCAGAGCGTCGAGAACGGCACCAGCACGGCGCCGACGCGCAGCGCGCCGAAGGCGATCGGCAGCCATTCGGGCCGGTTGCCGCACAGGAAGCCGACGCGCGTGCCCTTCCCCACCCCGGCCAGCACGAGCTTGCGCGCGGCGATGCGGCTCTCGCGGCGCAGCTCGGCCCACGTCATCCGACTGGTGACGACGTCGCGCGGCGCGCACGCCACCGCCTCGCGCTCGGGCGACCTGGCGGCCACTTCGTCGAGATATGCGCCCAGGGTCTCCATCACGGCTTCTTCTTCGCCGGCTCGCCGGCAGGCGGCATGCAGTCGAGGTCGGGGAGATCGGTGGTGGGGCTCATGGTCCACTGCGGGGTGCGCTTGTCGAGGAAGGCGCGGATGCCCTCCTTGGCGTCGGGCGACTGCGTCGTCCAGCCGAACACCTGCGAGTCGAGGTGTTCCGCCGCCTCGGGATCGGTCTCGCCGGTGAAGCGCCAGAGGAGCTGCTTCGTCAGCGCGACGGCGACCGGCGCGGTCTGCGTGGCGATGTCGCGGGCCATCGCCTGCGCGGTCGGCACCAGCTCGGCGTCGGGCACGACGCGCGACACGAGCCCGTACTCGAGCGCCTCCCGCGCGTTCACGAGCCGGCCCGTCAGCAGCAGCTCGGACGCGCGGCTCAAGCCGATGATGCGTGGCAGCATCCACGTGCTGGCCGCCTCCGGCACGAGGCCGCGCTTCACGAACACGAAGCCGATGCGGGTGCTCTCGCCGGCGAGCCGGATGTCCCACTGCAGCGGCAGCGTCGCGCCCACGCCCGCGACGGCGCCGTTCAGCGCGGCGATGATGGGCTTGCGCACGTCCCACGCCTTCAGCGTGAGGCGTGGACCGCCGCCCGTCTCCGCCGCGCGCGCCCGCTCGAACACGGTGCCGCCGCCCTCGAGATCGGCGCCGACGCAGAAGTCGCGGCCCGCGCCGGTGACGACGATGGCGCGCACGTCGTCGCGCACGTCGGCCGCCATCAGGGCGTCGCGGATCTCGATGCCCATGGCGCGGTTCCACGCGTTGCGACGCTCGGGCCGGTTCAGCGTGATCGTCGCCACCCCGGCGGCGACCTCGAAGAGGATGTGCTCGTAGTCCATGTGTTCTCCTGCCGTCACTCCGGCGTCACCAGCTTGAGCCCGATGACGCCGGCGAGGATCGCGCCGATGGCCACGAGCCGCATGGGGTCACGGCTCTCGCCGAGCACGAGCATCCCGAACGCCGCCGTCCCGACGGCGCCGAGGCCCGTCCACACCGCGTACCCCGTCCCCACCGGCAGCGACCGCAGCGCCACCGCCAGCAGGTACATGCTGGCCGCCGCGCCCAGCAGCGCCACCACCGACCCGCGCAGCTCGGTGAAGCCGTGGCTCGCCTTGAGCCCCTGCGCCATCACCACCTCGAAGGCGCTCGCCGCGAGCAGGATGAGCCACGCCATCATGCGCCTCCGAACTGCTGGCGCAGGACGTGCGTCTGCACCTTGTTGTAGGCGTTGCGCGGCAGCGTGGCGACGAACTCGATGCGTCGCGGCTTCTTGTAGCCGGCGAGCCGGGTGCCCGCGAAGTCGCCGAGCTGCGGTCCGTCGAGCACGGCACCGTCGCGACAAACCACGATGGCCGTGACCTGCTCGCCCCAGCGCGGGTGCGGTGTGCCGATCACCGCCACGTCGGCGACGTCGGGATGCGCGCGCAGCACCGCCTCGACCTCGGCGGGCGAGACGTTCTCGCCACCGGTGATGATCAGGTCCTTCACGCGCCCGGTGAGGAAGAAGAAGCCGCCGTCGTCGCAGCGGCCGAGGTCGCCGGTGTGGAGCCAGCCGTCGCGCACCGCCGCAGCGGTGGCGCCGGGATCCCGGTGATAGCCCTGCATGACCGTCGGGCCGCCGACGACGATCTCGCCCTCCTCACCCGGTGCCGCGAGGGTGCCGTCGGCGCGACGGATGGCGACGTGCACGTGCGGGTTCATACGGCCGACGGTGCCCTCGTGGTCGAACACGCTGGTGCCGCGCGCCATCAGCACGCCGTCGGTCGACTCGGTCTGACCGTAGGCCTCGATGATCTCGGCGTCGGCGAAGAGCGCCGCCAGCGCGCGCTTCGACGCCATGGGCGTCGGCGCGCCGCCGACGCTCACCTTGCGCACCGTGCGCTGCACGCCGGCCGGCACGCTGCCCTGCGCCAGGACGTCGAACACCATGCCGCCGATCAGCGGCAGATCGGTGACGGCGAAGCGCTCCGCGGCGTCGAGCACCGCGGGCACGTCGAACTTCTCGAGCAGCACCGCGCGGGCGCCGAGCAGGATGCGGCAGAGGAGATGCGACACCAGCACGGGGACGTGGGTCAGCGGCGACAGGCACGCCCCGACGCCGTCCGGCACGTCACCCCGCGCCTGCGCACAGGCGAGCGTCGCCCACAGCAGGTTGCCGTGCGTGAGCCGCACGCCCTTCGGCGCCCCGGTGGAGCCCGACGTGTACGCGATGGCCGCGAGACGATCGGCAGACGGTGCGCGCGCGGGTGTGGCACGACCTGCACCGCTGCGACGCAGCAGCTTCGGCGCCAGCGGCAGATCGGGGCCACAGACGATGGCCGGCACGCCGGCCGACGTCGCCGCGTCGCGCGCGACGTCGGTGCGGGCGGGGTCGCACAGCAGCAGCCGCGCCCGGGCGTGCGTCAGGAGGCGCGCCGCCTCGCCCGAGGTCGAGCGCGCGCTGATCGGCACGGCCACGCCACCGAGCCCCCACACCGCGTACAGCATCGCGACGATGGCCGGCTCGTTCGCCGCCATGATGCCGACGGGGCTCCCGGCGCCGACGCCGCGGCGCGCGAGCCACGCACACAGCTCGTCCGTCGCCGCCGCCAGCTCGCCGAACGTGCGCACGTGGCCACCGAAGACGAGGCCACCCGACGTCCCACGGCGCCCCGCCTGCAGGCGCAGGAACGCCGGCGCGGTGGGCAGGAGCGGGATCGAGGGGCGTACGATCGGCATGGGGGGCGAGACGAACGATCGTTCTTCTAGTCCCCGTCGCTCCGGCGGGTCAACGGCGGAGCGTCTCGATCACACCACGGTGGCACCGCCGTCGACGGCGATGATCTGACCGTTCACGTACGACGCGTCCGGACCGAGCAGATGACATGCCACGTTCGCGATCTCCTCCGGCTGCGCGATGCGCCGCATGGGGATGCCGCGGGTGAGCCGCCGGGCGAAGTCGGGGTCGTGCTGCACGCCGCCGGTGAGCGGGGTGTCGGTGAAGCCCGGGCAGACGCAGTTGGCGCGCACGCCCTGCTCGCCGTACTGCATGGCCAGGAGCCGCGTCAGCGCGACGACGCCGCCCTTGCTGGCGGTGTAGCCGGCACCGAAGCCGTGACCACGCAGGCCCGCCGTCGAGGCGACGGTGACGATCGCGCCGCCACGCGCAGTCAGATACGGCAGCGCATACTTCACGGCCAGGAAGGTGCCGCGCAGGTTGACGGCGAGCACGTGCTCGAACGCCTCGACCTCGACGTCGGCGAGCGGACGCAGGTCGCCGGGATCGAAGATGCCGGCGCTGGTGACCACGCCCTCCAGTCCGCCGAGCGCCTCGCCCGCCTGCGCGACCGCGGTCGCCACGGCCGCGGCGTCGCTGACGTCGACGGGGATCGCGATGGCGCGCGCGTTCCCGAGCCCGCGGCGCGTCTCGTCGAGCAGCGCCGCATCGCGGTCGAGGAGCGCCACCGCACGGCCGTCGCGCGCGAGCCGCTGGCAGACGGCGCGCCCGATGCCGCTGGCGGCACCGGTGACGAGCACGGGGCCGGTCATGCCGTGCCGGGCGGCGTCGTCTTCGCCGGGTCGTGGTAGTCGACGAACACCGTGCGACCGTTCTCGATGCGACGGAGCACGAGCCAGTCGCCCTTGTACGCCTTGTGGTCGTACGGCCCGATGCTCATGTGCGTGCGCGGCCCGCCGTTCACCGCCGGCAGCATGCGCACCTTCTCGAGCCCTTCCTTGAGGCCCTTCGGCGTGAGCAGGTTCGTACGCGCCAGGCCTTCGGCGACGAGGCGCGCGGTGTCGTAGCTGAGCGCGGTGACGGTGTGATCACGCCGCCGGCCGAGATGCGCCGCGAAGCGGTCGAACATCGGGCCGAGGAGCGGATTGTGCTCGCACATCTGGTCCACGCCCACCCAGCCCTCGAGCGCCGCCATCCACTCGGACTTGGCGTAGCAGAACTGGAACGCCGTGGTCATGACCCGCGGCGGGTTCCAGCCGAGTCGCGCCCACATCGGCCCCATCAGGATCGTCGGGAAGCCGTAGCCGAGGTACGCCAGGCAGTCGGGCCCCTGGTCGCGGATCTTGCGCAGCACGCCCTCGAGGTCGTCCGGGATCTGCGTGGTGTAGGCCTCGATCAGGACGTCGAGCCCCTCGCGCGCCGCGTACCAGCGGAAGTTCGACGCGTACTCGACGCCGCCCGGGCTGATCTCGTGGATCATGCCGACGCTCTTGTAGCCGCTGCGACGGATCCACGTCGCCATGATGGCCGCCTCCTCGGCGAGGCCGCCGTTGCCGAGGTTGAAGCAGTACTCGCCGAAGTACCGATCGGTGCCGGTCCACGTGATTGCCGGCACGCCGGTGGCGTTGATGGTGGGCGCGAGCGCGATCGAGTTGTCGGTGATGAGCGGACCGATGGTGCAGAGCACGCCCTGGCTCACCAGATCGAGATAGCCGTCGATCGTGTTCCTGGCCTCGAGCCGCGGCAGGCCGACCGCCTCCTTCACCACCAGCTCGACGGGTCGCAGGATCACGCGCTGCTCGTAGGCCTCGTCGAACGCGAAGCGCAGGCAGGCGAGGAAATCGTCCTTCGTCCCCATGTCCATGTCGATGAGGACGCCGATCTTCGTCGGCGCGAACGGCAGGCCGTGGGGGACTTTGCGCGTATCCGCCATGCCGGGCAGCTACACCGCGCCGTCCGTCGCTGACAAGGCCCGCGCCTTGCGCACGTGACGCGCGATCGTCAGAAGGGCCGACGAACATCGTGTTCCGGCGAACGCGCACCTGGATCGCACGCCTCGCCGCCGCCTTCGTGGTGGCGTCGCTGCTCGGCGTCGTCTGCTATCGCGTCGTCGATCCGCCGCTGACGCCGCTCATGGTCATCCGACGGTTCGAGGGCTTCGGCATCGACCGGCAGTGGGTCGACCTCGACGCCGTCAGCCCGGCGCTGCTGCGCGCCGTGATCGCGTCGGAGGACGCGCGCTTCTTCCTGCACGGCGGCATCGACTTCGCCGCCATCGACGACGCGCGCAAGTACAACGAGAAGAACGCCGGCAAGCGGCGCCGGGGCGGCAGTACGATCACCATGCAGTGCGCGCGCAACGTGTTCCTGTGGCAGGGACGGAACTACGTGCGGAAGGGGCTCGAGGTCTGGTTCGCGTGGCTGATGGAGCTGGTCTGGCCGAAGCGCCGCATCCTCGAGGTGTACGTCAACGTCGTCGAGTGGGGTCCGGGCATCTACGGCGTCGAGGCAGCGGCACGACACTGGTTCCACGTGCCGGCGGCGAAGCTCGACGCGCGGCAGGCGTCGCTGCTCGCGGTGATGCTACCCGACCCGCGCCGGTGGAACCCCGCCGCGCCGACGCGGTACCTGAGCTCGCGCGCGCGAGTCATCGCACGGCGTGCGGGTCAGGTGTCGCTGGCGGCGCTCGACGAGTGAGGATCGGTATCGGTGGCCACCGTCGCCGGACGGTGGGTGACCGGCGACGATCAGGCCGCGCGCAGCGCCAGGCAGGCGATCTCGCGCGGAGTGAAGAGCCGGATGCGCTGGCCGGTGAAGCCGAGACCGTTGCTCACGAGCAACGTCGCCGCCCCCTTGCGGTACACGCCGCGGTGGAAGGGCGTGATGAACTCGGCGAGGTTGCGCACGCGGCCCGGCACCGGAAGGCCGAGCTGGCCGCCGTGGGTGTGCCCGGCGAGGACCAGCGACGCCCCCAGGCGCGCGGCCTGCGGGAAGCAGTCCGGCCGGTGCGTCAGCACGAGCAGCGGCGCGCCCGCCGGCAGGTCGTCGACCAGCGCCGGCATTGCGGGGTGCTCCGACACGCCACGCGCCCAGTCGCGGCCGAGATCGTCGAGGCCGACGACGTGGAGCGTGGTGCCTGCGACCGCGATGGCGGTACGCTCGTCGCGCAGGACCGTGAACGACGTGTGCCGCAGCAGTGCGGCCGTCACGGCGGCCGCACCGGCGCCGTGATCGTGGTTGCCGAGGGTCACCATGACGCCGTGGCGGGCGCGCAGGCCGGCGAGGACGGGAAACCCCCAGGCACACGTGTCGGCGCGGTCGACGAGGTCGCCGGTGATGCAGATCAGGTCCGGGTCGAGCGCGTTGACGCGCGCGACGTGCGCGGCCAGCTCCTCGGCCCCGAGATACTGCCCGATGTGGAGATCGCTCAGGTGCACGATGCGGAAGCCGTCGAGGGGTGCGGGCAGGCCGCCCACCGCCACCTCGTGCCTGGTGGTCGCGAGCTTGCGGGGGCCGTGGGTGTAGCCGAGGGCGAACAGCCCCGCGATGCCGAGCAGGCCCGCATCGACGAACCAGGGGAAGAAGGCGGAGAGATCACCGGGCAGGCGCATGGTGACGCCCAGCACGACCTCCGCCGGCAGGAGGACGAGGGGAACCGCCACGCGCGCGAGGCCGGCCAGGGCGAGGAATACGCCCGCGAAGACGCTCGTGAAGGCCACCGCCGTGTAGAGCCGCATCAGCGGCGACGCCGGCGTGTCGGCGCGGCGCGGGCGTGTGACGAGGCGGCGGTTCAACAGGTAGATCGCGGCCGGTGCGGCGACGTGGACGGGGAACGGCACCATCACCCCGAGCCGGTGCAGCACCCACGCCACCCAGGCCCATTCGGCGACCGCGATGGCGAGCAGCAGCAGCACGGAGAACGACCGGAAGAACCCGAGCCGGACCCGCTCGACGAGGGCCGACGCGTTCGCCCCCGGGACGGCGAGGGAAGGAGACTCCATCTGGCGTCCACCCTAACGGAGGTGGTGGGCGAGCGATACCGGCGGTTTCACGCGTCCGCCTCCACCTCAAGTTCCGCCACGGACCAGCCGAATACGTGCGGGGACCCGAGAACCGGTCGCCAGTGCCGTGATCCCAAGCGACGAGCAGCTCACCGCGGCCGAGCGCACCGAACTCGACGCCGCCTACGCCACCGAGTCCGCCTCGCGGCTGCGCGAGGCGATCCCCCGTGCCATCGGCGTCTACCTGGTGGCGCTGTGCTTCCCGCTGGCGCACGAGGTGTGGTCGCACCCCGACCGGCTGTTCGCCGTCGCCTCGCACGCAGCCAACGATGCCGCGGCGGGCCTGGTGATCGCGCTCGCGGTCGGCCGCCTGTCCCGGCGGACGCCGGTCATCGCGCTGGGTGTGCTCTTCGTGGTCCTCACCGCGGTGGTGAGCGGCTCCTACAACCTGGCGGTGGGGGCCCGTGCCGAGCGCTTCGTGCTCCGTGAGTCCATCGTCCTGACGGGCGCCGCCCTCTTCCTGCCCTGGGGCTGGCGTCCCCAGGCGATCGCCCTCACCGGCATCCTGGCCGTCCTGGCCGTCGTGGGACCACGGATGCCGTCGGCCGATGCCACCGGTTACCTGGCGCTGGTCCTGGTCATGAGCGGCCTCATGGCCGCCGCGGTGGCCGCGTACCTCGATCGCCACCGTCGTCGGGCATTCGAACGCATGGCACGCGATCGCGACGAGGCGACGATCAGCGGCACGCTGCTCGCCGCCACCCGCCGCCTGGCACACCTGGACGACCCGACCCACATCGCCGCCGACGCCACCGCGGTCGCCGTGGAATCCCTCGCCTGCGATTGGAGCGCGCTCTTCACCTGGGATGCGTCCGCTCGGTGCCACCGCCTGGCGGCGTGCACCGGCCTCTCGACCGCCGAGCGCGTGCGCCTCGCTGCCGAGCCACCTCGACCCGACGCCGCCGCCTGCGCCACGGACGACGTTGCCCTTGCCGTGCTGGCGGGGAAGTGGGACGTGCGCGTCCTGCTGATCACGGCGCTTCCAGCCGCCGACGATCGCCCGCCACTCCTCGCCTGCGGCTGGCGCACGCGCATCGGGGTGCTACCGCGTCGGCTGCATCGGTTGGCCGGGGGCGTTGCCGAGGCCACCGGCATGGCCCTCGACGCCGCGCGCGTCGTCGCCGACCTGCGTCGCACCAATCGGCTGAAGAACGAGTTCGTGTCGACGATGTCGCACGAGCTGCGCACCCCGTTGCACGTGATGCTCGGCTGTCTCGAGATGGCACGCGATCCGGGCCTCGGCGAGTCCGACCGCGAGCATGCACTCGAACGGGCGGAGCGGGCCGGCCGCGAGCTCCTCACCCTGGTGGAGAGCACGCTCGACATCAGCCGGCTCGAGGCCGGTGTCGAGGACCTGCAGCTCCACGCCGTGGCACTGCCGGAGCTGCTGGCGGAGGTGCGGGCGCAGTGCGAGACGCTGGCGCGTCCCGGCGGCGTCGAGCTCACCTGGGCCGGCGTCGAGTCCGCAGGCACCATCGTCACCGACGTGCGCAAGCTGGGTGCGATCGTGCGCAACCTGGTGCACAACGCCCTCAAGTTCACCGCCGCCGGCAGCGTCTGCGTCGAGGCCGAGCGGCTCGACGAGTCCCTCGTGGTGCGCGTCACCGATACCGGGATCGGCATCCCGGTGGACCAGCACGACGCCGTCTTCGAGATGTTCCACCAGGCCGACGGCTCCGACGCGCGTCCCTACGGCGGTACCGGCCTCGGCCTGCACATCGTGCGGCGCTACGTCGACCAGCTCGCCGGCCGCATCGCGCTCAAGAGCGCGCCCGGCAGCGGCTCGACCTTCACGGTCACATTGCCGCTGCGTGGGCCGCGCGGTGCCCGCGCCGCCGCCTGAGGTGACGCGCGCCGTCGCCTCGTCCCCATCGGGCGCTCCGCGTGGTCCGCACCGTCGGGGTCGCGCTTGTACTGGTCTCCGCCACGGACGTATGCCAGCGACTTCGATGAAAGGAGCAGCCCCATGCGTGCCGTCGTGATGCGGAACTGCGCCCTCGTGGTGGACACGGTGCCCGATCCCGAGCCCCAGGCCGGCGACGTGCTGGTGCGGACGATCGCGTGCGGCATCTGCGGCTCCGACCTGCACGCCCTGCAGCACGGCGCGGCGCTGGTCGCCGCGCAGCGCGAGATGGGGGCGCCGAAGGTCATGGATCTCGGCCGCGACGTGATCATGGGCCACGAGTTCGCCGGTGAGATCCTCGACTACGGACCCGGCACCGTGCGCTCGTGGCCGGTCGGGACGCCGGTCTGCAGCGTGCCGATGGTGCTCCGGCCCACCTCCATGGAGGCGTTGGGGTTCTCGAACGAGCTCCCCGGCGGCTACGGCGAGCGCATGGTCCTGTCGAGCGCGCTCGTCCTGCCGATCCCCAACGGTCTTCCGCCCGAGCTCGCGGCGCTCACCGAGCCCATGGCGGTCGGGCTGCATGCGGTCGGACTCGCGAACCTCGCGCCGCACGACGTGCCGCTCGTGATCGGCTGCGGCCCCGTCGGTCTCGCGGTGATCGCCGCCCTCAAGCTGCGGGGCGCGGCGCCGATCGTCGCCGCCGACTTCTCTCCCGCCCGCCGCGCGCTCGCGGTGCGCATGGGTGCCGACGTCGTCGTCGATCCGGCGGCGCAATCGCCGTACGCGAGCTGGCGCGAGGTGGCGGTCGCCACGTCGGCGGACCAGGCCACGCCGCCGAACTTCCTCCTGCCGAGCGACGTGCCGCTGCGGCCGGCGGTCGTGTTCGAGTGCGTCGGCGTCCCGGGCGTGGTCGACACCATCGTCGCGGGGGCACCGCCCCATGCCCGCGTCGTCGTGGTCGGCGTCTGCATGGAGCGGGACGCGTTCCGTCCGCTCTTCGCGCTCGTCAAGGAGATCCAACTGCGCTTCGCGTTCTACTACTCGCCCGAGGAGTACGCCGAGACGTTGGCCGCCCTTGGGGACGGCCGCATCGACGTCGCGCCGCTCGTGACCGGCCGCGTCGGCCTCGACGAGGTTCCGGAGGCGTTCCACACGCTCGCCACCCCCGCCCAGCACGCCAAGATCCTGGTGCGACCCTAGGCGCTGCGCGCGCACGCCTCGGCGGTCCGGACGATGCCGTACCGGCGCACGGCCCGCGTGACGGTTTTCTGGCTTTCGGGCTCCTCCTCAACTCGGAAACCCAGACCGCCGAAACTCCGCCCATGCGACCACGATCCCTGTTGGCGATGGCGTTCGCGACGGTCGTCGGCCTCACGGTCCTTCCAGCTCGCGCGACCGACACCGGTCTGCCGCTCACCCGTCTCGCCGGCAAGGCCTTCACCTTCGAGTACCCGCAGCCGTGGCGGTTGTGGAACGACGAAGCGACGTCGGGCGCGGTGGCCGTCTCGCTCAAGCGACACGTGCCGTGCGCGGGAGAGACCGTCACGATCGTCGACCTGACGATCCGCACGGCCGAGGAGCCCCCCGACACGCCGACGGCAACCGCCGACCTGAAGGAGCTGCTCGAGTTCGAGCTCTCGGCAGTGGACACGATCGAAAAGGAACGCTCGACGACGCAGCTCGGCAAGGTCGACGGTCGAGGCGTCGAGATCACCGGCGCGGTGGATGGTGGCAAGGCGCAGATGCGGTTGGTGTCGTTCTTCCACGACCTGGGGCTGGCGGGCGATGCGATGAACCCCACGGCGCGCCGCGCCTTCCGCGTGACGGGTCTCTGGATGACCGCCTGCGGCGGCGAGCCCGTCCTGTCGGCCGAGGAGTCGAACGCGCTCGAACACTTCCTCGGCAGCATCGCGCTCACGAACGGCGGCTGAGACGAGCGCGATCCCGGTCAGGCGGTGGCCCACCCGCAGCCGCTCGGCCCGTGGACTTGCGCCGACGAACCTGACCAGGGTCGCTCATGACGAGCACCCCGTCCCACCTCCTCCCTCCCTTCCTCGTCTTCTCCGGCCTCGTCTGCCTCTCCGCCCTCCCGCTCCACTACCTCTGGCCGTCCGGCTGGGAGTGGGGCATGGAAGGCCGGCACTACCTGCACATGATCCTCGTCGTCTACGCGACGCTCGGCGTCTTCCTGATCCTCGCCGCGAAGGACCCGCCGGCTAACCGCAGCCTCCTCGTGTTCACCGCCTGGTCGAGCGCCGCGCACGGCCTCCTCATGGCGTCGCAGTCGATCACCCTCCATCAGCACGGCCACCTGTTCGGCGACGTCACGGCGATGCTGGTGCTCGCGACCGGTCTGTTCGCGCTCATGCCACCGAAGACCGCGACGACCCAGTGAACCCCGAGTGGGACGCTCCACAAGCCACACGTGACGAACACGGAGGAACCCCGATGCACCACCCTCGCCTGATCGCCACCGCGATCCTCGCACTGCTCCCCACCGTCGCCCACCCCTGCACGCGCTTCCTCTGGAACACCAACGCCCGCGGCATCTACGTCGGCCGCACGATGGACTGGCCGGAGTCCACCGAACCGATCATCACCGTCTTCCCGCGCGGCATGAAGCGCAACGGCGGCAAACTGGGCGACGAGATCGTCGTCCCCGACAACCCTGCCAGGTGGACGTCGAAGTATGGCAGCATCGTCACGACGGTCTACGGCGTCGGCGCCGCCGACGGCTTCAACGAGAAGGGCCTCGGCTTCCACATGCTCTACCTGACCGCCACCGACTTCGGCCCGCGCGACACGGCGAAGCCCGGGCTGCACGCCGGGCTCTGGGGACAGTACGTCGCCGACAATGCCGCGACGGTCACCGAGGCGCTCGCCGTCCTCGAACGCGTGCAGGTCGTGATGGCCGAGGCCCGCGGACGCAAGGCGACCGTGCATCTCGCGCTGGAGGACGCCAGCGGCGACTCGGCGATCGTCGAGTACATCGACGGCACGGCGGTGATCCACCACGGCCGGCAGTACACGATCATGACCAACGATCCGTCGTACGATCAGCAGCTGGCGCTGCTGCAGCAGCAGGACTTCTCGAAACCGAGCAGCGACATGCCGCTGCCCGGGAACGTCAATCCGCGCGACCGGTTCCAGCGCGCCGCCTACTATGCCGCCCTGCTGCCCGAACCCACCGACGACCGCCAGGCGATCGCCGGCGCCTTCGCCATCGCCCGCAACGTCTCGGTACCGTTCGGCGCGCCGTACCGCGGCTTCGGCATCTACAACACCGAGTACCGCACCGTCATGGACCTGACGAAGCTTCGCTATTTCTTCGAGCTCACGACGAGCCCGAACGTCATCTGGATCGACCTGACGAAGCTCCCACTCGCCCCCGGCAACCGGGTGCGAACGCTCGATCCGGACGACACCACGCTGTCCGGCGACGTGACCGACAAGCTTCGCCGCAGCAGGGTCGAGCCGTTCTAGCGACGCGATCGCGACCCTACGGCACGCCGCCCGCTCCTCGCCGCGCTGGGCGCCTGACCAGGGACGTCTTCGTGGCGGCACATCACCCCAGCGCTCAGTGCATTCGCCGTCGGCGCGCGCGCCCGCTAGAAGACCGCCGATGCAGCCCTGGCGGTCGCGGCTCCACGAAGTGATCTTCGAGGCGGAGACGCCGGCGGGAAAGGCCTTCGACGTCGGGCTCCTCGTAGCCATCCTGTTGAGCGTGGTCGTGGTCGCGCTGGAGAGCGTCGCCGCGGTGCGGGCGGAGTTCGGCGGCTGGCTGCGTGGCCTCGAGTGGACCTTCACGATCCTGTTCACCATCGAGTACGTCCTGCGGCTCCTCGCCGTCGATCAGCCGTCGCGCTACGCCCGCAGCTTCTTCGGCATCGTCGATCTGGCAGCGATCCTGCCGACCTACCTGAGCGTGCTGGTCGCGGGCACCCACTCGCTGATCGTCATCCGGATGCTGCGCCTCCTGCGCGTGTTCCGCGTCTTCAAGCTCGGGCGCTACGTCGGCGAGGCGGAGATCCTGGTGCGGGCGTTGCGCGCGAGCCGGCCGAAGATTCTGGTCTTCCTGTGGACGGTCCTCACGATCGTCGTGATCGTCGGCTCCGTGATGTACCTCGTCGAGGGCGAGGAGCACGGCTTCACGAGCATCCCGGTGGCGATCTACTGGGCGGTCGTCACGCTCACCACCGTCGGCTACGGCGACATCGCGCCACAGACCGTCGTCGGGCGCATGTTGGCGACGGCCCTCATGATCACCGGGTACGGCATCATCGCCATTCCGACCGGCATCGTGTCCGTCGAGATCGCCGATGCGCATCGTCGTGCGCAGCGTGTGAGCACGCAGGCGTGCCGCGGGTGTGGCGCCGAGGGGCACGACCCCGAGGCGCGCTTCTGCAATCGATGCGGCGAGGCGCTCTGACCGCGGCTCCCGGTTCACGGCGCGTCGCAGCGCTTTCGGCCGATCGCCGTCACCGGGGCCGGCGGGGTCTCGCAGCCCGCCGACCAGATCGCGCTGGGGAGATCGTGAGGGCGGCGACACTGCCGTCGCGGGCACGCCGCTCAGGGTGTCCGCAGCCCCTCGGCGGCCAGCGTACAGGCCTGGCGCAGGGTGGACGCACACGAACGCGTCAGCTTCGGATGTTTGCCCGAGCTGGCCCGCATCGCCGCGCGCCCGGTCTTCGCGAGGAGGGTGCGGGCGGTGCGGCGGAGTCGGCGCGCCTTCCCCGGCGTCGTGAGCGCGGCGGCATCGACCTTCACCAGCGCCCGGGCGATGCCGGTCGTGACCGCGTGTGGCAACGGCGTGCCGGCGCAGTCCTCGCCGGTGCGTGCGTCTTCGAGCAGACACCGCGGTGTGCGGCACGGCAGCGTGGTGCTGGTCGAGGTGGTCGTACTGCTGGTGGAGGTGCTCGTACTGCTGGTCGTCGAGGTCGACGGCACGGTGGTGGGCGGGCTCACCCAGAGCGAGAGCTCCGAGGTGTTGCCGTCCGGGTCGGTGGCCGTGGCAGTGACGAGAGGACACTCGTGGAGTGGGAGGAACGCCGTGAACAGGAAGTCGCCGAGCGAACCGGTCTCGATTGATTGCGTCCCGAGCCAGTGCTCGGCCTCGGCTTGATCGACTGCGTCGAGGGAGCAGCTCGCGTAGAAATCGAGACGGAAGGTCGTCTCGGGCGCGGAGTGGAGGCTGCCATAGACGGTGACGCCGGTCGCGACCTCGATCGCGGTGAGAACGGGGGCGTTCTGAAGATGGTTTGCGCCATCGTCGACGTCGAGGCTGTCGTTCGAGGTGATGCCGTCGTTGCCGAGGTCGATGCCCATGTGGTTCGCCGCGAGCTCGTTGCGCAGCAACGCGTTGTCGGCGCTCACGCCGGTGACGATGATTCCCTGTTTGCTGCTGTTCGCGATCACGTTCGCGTCGGCGGCCTCGCTGCCGCCGACGAGGTTGCCGAACCCCTGCACGCAGAGGCCCCACTGGTTGCCCGCCGCGGTCTCGCCGTCCGGACCGACGCCGACGAGATTGCCTTGCGCCACGATCTCGTTGCCGCGCAGCCGGATGCCGCAGCCGCCGCTGTTCCCGACCACGTTGCCGGCATTCGCGGCCGGGCCGCCGACGGTCGTCTGCGGCGCGAGGATGTCGATGCCATCCCACGCGTTCGCCAGGGCCGCGCCGTCGGTGCCGAGGCCGATCCAGTTGCCTTGCACGACGTTGCCGGTGGCCGCGTCGTCATAGATCTGGATGCCGACGCCGTAGCTGGGCGCGGGCGCGTTGCCGGCGATCACGTTGGCCGCGCCCGTCTCGGTGCCGCCGATCAGATTGTCCCAACAGGCCTTGACGCGGATGCCGATGGCGTTCCCCACGATGGCCGTCCCGAGCGCGGTGGTACCGAGCAGGTTCCCCTGGATCAGGTTGTCGTGGCAGGTGCCGAGTGCGCCGGAGTTGCCGACGCGCCCGTCGAGGTAGATGCCAGTGACCGTGTTGCCGGCGATCACATTGCCGGCGCCCGGCGTGGTGCCGCCGATCGTCACGCCGTGCGCCATCCGGGTCAGATGGATGCCGTCGCTGAAGTGACCGAGCCCGTTCGCGCCGCTCGCGTCGATGCCGATCCAGTTACCCTGCACGACGACGTTGGAGGTGTCCGCATCGCTGCCGGTGGTGCCACCGTCGATCATGATGCCGGCGGCGCCGATCGCCACCGCGCCCGGCCCGACGATCACGTTGCGAGCCGCCGCGCTGGGACCGCCGATCCGCGTACCGACGCCACCGGCCCACACGCCGGAGGCCGCACCCGTGGCGCGGATGAGCAGGCCGGTCGGATCGGTGCCGATGTAGTTGCCCTCCACGATGGTGCCGCTCGTACCCGGATCGATCGTCACCACGCCGTACGTCGGCCCGCCGCGATTGACGATGACGTTGCGTGCGCCAGGCACGACGCCGCCGATCCGGTTGCGCGCGGCCGGCTTCCGCACCCATACACCCGCCCAACAGTTGTGATCCGCTCCGTCCCCGTCGAGGCCGAGTCCGATGAAGTTGCCCTGGATGAGGTTGTCGTTCCCTTCGACCGTGATGCAGTCGTGTCCGCCGACGAACTCGTTGCGGGCGGCGAGCGTGGTCCCGCCGACGGTCGTCGAGGAACCGATCGTCAGCCCGCCCCCGCCGATGAAGCGGCAGCCCTCCACCAACGAGCCGTCGCCGAGCCGCACGTTGGGGAGATGGAGGCCCCGCAACACGCTGCCGCCGGCAATGCTGAAGCTCTCGATGGTCGGATCGATGCGGACGAAGCCGCTCGCCTGGGTCGTGCCGTCGTAGGTGGCCGTCGGGAGTGCCGCCGGCGCGCACACACCGGGGACGTCGGTCGGTACGGTCGGGATCGTGAATTGGATCACGCAGCCGCTGCCGGCGGCGGCGCACTCGAAGACGGCAGCGTGGAGCGTACACTTGCCGCCGGTGGTCGCGCAGGCACCGTTGGCGGGCTCGAACGCCTCCGCATTGGCATCGGGGGTACAGGCGGTCGAATCGACGACGAACGTCGCAGCCCGCGCGCGCGCGGGGCCTGCGGCCAGCGCTGCCGTACAGTAGGTGAGCACCAGGGCTGCGAGCGGACGCCGGGACCAACGCATACGGCAGCTCGGAGCAAGACGGGGGCCAGCGAGGCATGGGCGGCCACCCGCTCCGGATTCTCGACGATGCCATGCGGCGGGCTCCCCCCATGCCACGCACTGCGAACGCCGATCCGTTCACCCTGCTTCTTCTGTTCGCGACGTTTGCCGACGACGTGGCCGCCGGTCACGGCCATGTCCTCCAGCATCGCCTTGCGGCGGTCGCCGAATCCCGGCGACTTGGCCGTGGCGCAGGGGAAGTTGCCACGCAACTTGTTGACGACCAGCGTCGCGAGCGCCTCGCCCTCGACGTCCTCCGCGACGATCAGGAGCGGCCGGCCGAGCTTCACCACCTGCTCGAGCACGCAGCAGATCCTTCGCCTCCGGCGGACGTTCGTTCCCGCCGTTGGGACGGGGTCGGGGAACGGTGCGCGGATGGGAGAGACGGCGATCCAGCGGCGCCCGGAACGCGTCAGGGCGTGGTGGCGGCGGCGCGCGCCTCGTCGATGCCGGTCTCCACGAGCTCGCCGCGTTCGATCAGCGCGGCGACGCAGGCCGCGTCCAGCTTCAGCCGCCCGACCGTGCGCACCAGCCCGTTCATCTTCCGGCGGGCCTTGCCGAGCAGCCTGCGGGCCTTGCGCGTCGGCCCCGCCTCGACCCCACGCCGCACAGTCCGGCAGGTGGCTTCGAAGCGCTTCCCGATCCGCCGCGGAACGTCGGATGCGCTGCACTCCGCGGGAACCGCGGCCTCGCACAGGCACGCGACGGCCGCACCGGCCGACATCCCGCCACACAGCCGGGGCACGGTGGTCGTGGTCGACGTGGAGGTGGTCGTCGTGGTCGGCTCCGCCGCGACGATCGCCACGTCGTCGAAGTCGGCGATCGTGCCGTTGTAGCCGTAGCCGCCCCGCGCGCGCAGTCGCACGGCGATCGCCTGCCCCGCAAAGGCCGCGATATCCCAGGTCTTCGGGATCGGCTGTGCTCCCGAGCAGTTCAGCCCGTATTCCTCCACGGGCGGGGGATCCCAGACCTCGAGGTCGTGCACGATGCCGTCGTCGAGCGTCTGGACGCTCACGGTCGCGGTCGTCGGATCGAGATTGCCCCACGACAGCAGCGACAGCGTAGCCGGCTCGCCGGGGAGCGTCAGCGTCTGGACCACGTAGCCGTCGGCCTCGTCGGGCACGTTGATCATGAGCCGGGCATTGCCGTTGCGCGACGACAGGCAGGCGACCCCGGGGTCGACCTGGAATCGCGGGAAGCCGGCGAAGCCGCCTCCGGCCACGCTCACCGTGCTCCAGCCGGCGAGACCGTCCGAGAAATCGCCGTTCACCAACAGGTTTTCGGCCGCGCCGGGCGCGGCGGCGAGGAGCAGTGCCGCCCCAGCAGCGACGACGCAGGCAGAACATCTCTCCGACTTCGGCGTGTGCAACGTCATGCCGATGGGGAGCAACCGCTGTGCCGCGCCAGGGCCCTCGTGTTTCCCGCTGCCGATTCCCACAATTGCGCCAGTACTTGCGAGGGGTTCGCAGCCCTGGCCGCGGACGGTCGGAGGGAACCGTCTTCTCGAAAACACTGGAGTGGTTCATCCCTCGCGGATTCGGCGCGCTGCCTGCCGATGAGGTCGTGTGGGGACGCCGGTGGTTTCCTGCCCCCGAAACCCCGACCTCCGGGCACGCTGCGACCGTGGCATTCCGGTCCATGCAACCGCGATCGGAGCCTCAGCGCTTCGCCAACCCCCCTTGACGAATTGGGCAAACGGCGCGCGTTGTGGATACGCGATGGGACGCAGTGTGTACGCGCTGTTTCGAGAAACTGCGATGTCCCGACCGCAGGCCGTCGCTGCGCGCCACAAGGTCGACGGGCGGTGGCGTGACGTCACCTGGGGCGAGATCGCCACCGTCGTCGAGCACGTCGCCGCCGGCCTGATGCGCCTCGGCGTGGAGGCGGGCGACCGGGTCGGCATCCTCGCCAACTCGCGCCTCGAGTGGTGTCTCGCTGACCTCGGCATCATGGGCGCGGCTGCCGCGACCGTGCCGATCTATCAGTCCAACCTGCCGTCGGAGTGCGCCTACATCATCAACGACGCCGGCTCGGTCGTCGTGTTCGCCGAGGACGCCGCACAGCTCGCGAAGCTCCGCCAGGTTCGCGACGCCACGCCGCAGGTACGCGCC
Source organism: uncultured Binatia bacterium (SeqCode) (assembly GCA_964404165.1). Lineage (GTDB taxonomy): Bacteria > Desulfobacterota > Binatia > DP-6 > DP-6 > DASYLJ01. The sequence continues at coordinate 45,094 of CAYOIZ010000042.1, forward strand.
GTGATCTGCTTCACGGGCGATGCGGTCGACCACGGCAGCGACCGGGAGATCGCGTGGGACGACTTTCTCGCCGCAGGGAAGGCCTGGCTCGCCGAGCATGCGAGCGAGGTCGCCTCGCGCGCGGCCGCGCTCGATCCGCAGGCGCTGCTCACCATCATCTACACGTCGGGCACCACCGGGCCGCCGAAGGGCGCGGCGCTCGTCCACGACAACATGCTCTACGAGGCCGAGGCGATCCGCGAGGTCGGCATGGTCGGCCCCGACGATGTGGAGTACCTCTTCCTGCCGATGGCGCATGCCTTCGCGAAGGGACTGGAGGTGGCCTGGTTCACCACCGGCCACGTGATGGCGTTCTGGGAGGGCGACCAGAAGAAGATCATCGACGAGCTCGGGGAGGTGCATCCCACCGTCTTCCCCGCCGTGCCGCGCATCTTCGAGAAGGTGCATGCCCGCATCGTCGAGGACGTCGAGCGGACGCCGGGCATCATGGGCCGGCTCGCCCGCTGGGGCCTCGCCAAGGGCCGGGAGGCGGCTGCCGCCGAGGCTGCCGGTGGGCGTCCGAGCGACCCGGGATGGGCAATCGCCCGCCGGCTCGTCTTCGGGAAGATCGGCCGGCGTCTCGCCGAGCGCTTCGGCGGCCGGCTGCGCTTCTGCGTGTCGGGCGGTGCGCCGCTCCCACGCGAGATCGCCTATTTCTTCCAGTACGCCGGCGTGCGCGTGTGCGAGGGATACGGCCTGACCGAGACGTCGGCGGGGAGCTCCATCAACCGGCCCGATCGCATCCGGCCCGGCACCGTCGGCCAGCCGCTTCCGGGCACCGAGTTCCGCGTCGCCGACGACGGCGAGCTGCTGATCCGTGGGCGGGGTGTGATGCGCGGCTACTGGAACCGCGAGGCCGCGACGCGCGAGGCCATCGACGCGGACGGGTGGTTCCACACCGGGGACATCGGCGCGATCGACGCCGAGGGCTTCGTGCGGATCACCGACCGCAAGAAGGACATCATCGTGACGGCGGGCGGGAAGAAGATCGCTCCCCAGAATCTCGAGAGCGTCCTCAAGAGCTTGAGCCCGATCGTCAGCCAGGTCGTGGTGCACGGCGACACGCGCCGCTACCTGACGGCGCTCGTCACGCTCGACGCCGAGGCGGTCGCGGTCTGGGCCCGGCAGCGGGGGATCGCGGGGCCGGCCGCCGACCATGCCGTGCTCTCACGGCATCCCGAGCTGCAGCGCGAGATCCAACGCGCCGTCGACGAGCTCAACCGCCAGCTCCCGAGCTACGCCACCTTGAAGCGCGTGGCGATCCTCGACCACGACTTCGAGGTGGGAGACCAGCTCACGCCCACCTTCAAGGTGAAGCGTCAGGTCTGTGTCGACCGATACCGGGTACAGATCGATGCGATGTACGAGTGACGGGCGGCGACGCGGTCACTTCGCGCTGGTGAGCCGCTCCTGGAGCGCGCGCGCCAGCCGCTGGATGCGCTGCCCTTCGGGCGGATCGTAGCCGACGTCGCCGCGAAGCAACCGGGCGACGGTGGCGGCGGCCGCGTCGGCGTCTCCGTCGGCGAGCTGCGTCTCGGCGAGGTACAGCCACGCACGCAGGTTTTCGGGATGGCGCTCGACGACCTGCGACAGTGTGTCCGCCGACTTGCGGAGCGATCGTTTCGGCCACGGCAGCTCGTACCAATAGCGACCTTTGGCGACGGACGCGCCGCCGAGATCGAAATCGGGCGCGTCGCGCAGGGCGCGGTCCAGGTGGTCGTTGAAGCGCGACTCCAGCCCCTCCGCCAGCGCCCGCAGTATCCCGACCCCCTGCGAGTAGGCTCCGATGCAGATCGCGGCGTAGTAGTGACCTTCGGGCGCCGATTGGTCGACCGCGATCGCGCGCTCGGCGAATCCCCGGCCCTCCTTGCCGAGCGCTCGCTTCCGATCCGCGGGCGCGTCGTCCGCTTTCCACCAGCTGAGGCGCGCCATCCGCCACAACAGGCCGTAGTCGTCGGGCGACGCCGCGATGCCGTCGCGGAGCAGCTCCTCCATCTGTGCGAGCCCCGTGGCGGTATCGCGCTGCCGATACAGCGCGTCCACCTTGGCGACCACGTCGCCGGCCGGCGGGGGCGCACCGATCGCCAGGAGGAGCGGCAGCACGAGCCCCGCGCCGTATCCTATTGGAACTGCCATGAGACCTGCGCGGAGAAGAGGTCGGCGTTGCCGGCGTAGTAGCCGCGAAGAGTGTTCCCGGTCAGCGGGTCGGCGGCATTGGAGCGCGCGTTCTGCGAGAAGACGTGCGCGTACCCGAACTGGAGCTTGATCTGTTCCGTCAGTGCGTAGCCGACGCCGGCCGCGAGCCAGTAGCGATCGTGATCCGGGATGCGAGGCGTGCGATGCTCGGCGTTCGGCACCGGGGTCGGGTCGTAGGCGAAACCCATCCTGAAGCCCCAGCGCTCGAACGGATGGTAGAGCACGGCGAGACCGGTGCGCCAGGTGTCGTGCCACTGCTCCTGCTCGGCGAGCGCGGGCTGCGCCGGGTTGTCGAAGTTCAGCACGAGCTCGTCGAAGCGCGACCAGTGCGTCCAATCGACGCCCGTCTGGATCGCCCACTGCTCCGTGAACGCGTGGTAGATGCCAAGCCGGACCACCTCGGGAAGGTTGAGCGTAGCGTCCGCCCCCCCGTTCTTGAGCGCTCCAGACGTCTGGCGGAGCACCTGCGCACGTTTCGGCAGATCGAAGGTCACGTCGGCGCCGATGTCCTGGTCGATGCGCGATCGATACGACAGCCCGACGCGCGTGCGCGACGTCGGATGCCAGAGGAAGCCCAGGTTGTATCCGACCGCCCACGACGTGCCGCGAATCCGGATGTGTCCGTCGGTCGACTGCGGCGTGAGCCCCACCGCGCCGCACGCCTCCGGCGGGATGCCGAACTGTGACGCGTTCAGCTCGCAGACGGAGCCGAGGTCGATCATGTTCGTCAGCTTCACGTACGCGTACTGCACGTCGAGGCCGACGCCGAACGAGAGCTGATCGAGAAGCTTGACCGCCACCGTCGGCGCGACGTCGATCGTCTTCAGGTCCGCGGTAAGGCCGTTGTAGCGTCCGACCCAGGGGCGATCGAAGCCCACCGAGAGACCCCAGGGCGCCGTGACCCCGAGGCCGAGCCGCCAGCGGTCCGACACCTCGTACACGAGGAATCCCGAGCCGACGAAGCCGATCTCCCCACCGTCGACCTCGTTCTCGCCGAGGAGCGGCCCGCCGCCGACCCTCGGGTTCAACGTGGATCCGGTGTTCGTGAACTGGCCGGTGACGCGGACGAGCGTACCGGAGAAATCGAGCTGCAATCCCTCGAGGAGGGTCGCCCCGGCGGGATTGTAGAAGAGAGTTGTCGCGTCCTGGGCTGCTGCGGCCTCGCCGACGAACGCGCTCCCGAGCGCGCGTGCGCTCTGCTCCTGGATCTGGAAGCCCGCCGCCGCAGCCTGGCGTGCGGGAGGGCCGAGCAGCGCGACGAAGATCGCGAACGCCCACAGTCGCCGGAGCCAATGAGAACCATCCATGGCACATCCCCCTGAATTTCGCTGACGTAGGATCGGCCGATGAGGCCTCCTCAGGGGGCCTCGATGCGGGCCTCGGATTCCCCACCGAGGTCCATCACCTCGGCATAGGATTCGGCCAGAGCGTCGAGAAAGTGGGGCAAGTCGGGCATCGCGAGCGGATCGACGTCGAGCCCGACGTGCAGCGTGTCACGATAGCTATACACCGCGATCGCGAGTGGGTGATCCCCCACCATGGGTGCATAGGCGTAGATGCGCTCGATGGCCTGCGCCCCGAGATAGCAGGTGTGACGCGGGCCGGGGACGTTCGTGCAGACCAGGTTCGTGCGGTAGGTCTGCTGGCGACCGATGCGGACGGCGATCGCGAGCGGCAGCGCGAGCACGAGCCGCGCGACCAGGGGGTAGAGCGTCGCGCGGTGATCAGCCTTCATGCGTCCGGTGCGCTCCTGGATCGCGCGCAGCCGTCGAACGGGGCTCGGCTCGCCGACGGGCAGCGAGACGGCGATCAGCGCGAGCCGGTTCCCGGCCGCATCCTCCGCGCCACCGCGGAGATTCACGGGGACGAGAACCCTGAGCTCCTTCACGTCGGCGCCGCGTGAGGTATGCCATCGGTGCAGCGCGCCGCTCACGACCGTCAGCACCACGTCGTTGTTGGTCGCGCGCAGGCGCACGCGCGCTGCGTCGATCTCGGCGAGGGACATGTCGAACGTCGCGAGGCGGCGCGACATGCTGCGATGGTGATGTAGAGGGCTCGCGGCGCGCGGCAGGGTGAATTCGCTCGAGAGACCAACCACACGCTGCGCCGCGGTTGCGATATCCCCCATTGCCGACAGCGGATGGCGTGCCGCGTTCCCGAGCATGCACAGCACCTCGCCACTGCCCGACACCAGGTCCCGGACATCGTGCGCGAGCGCGCGCTGGATGCGCGCCGTGGGCGCGAGTGCGAAGTCGTCCGGGGGCGGTCGCGCGGTCGGTGTGGTATCCGCGTCGCGGGCCGCGCCGAGCAGCGCCTCCATGAGCCGAGTCCCCCCCACGCCGTCCATGAGGCAGTGGTGCATCTTCACGAACACCGCGGAACGGCCGTCGAGGAGACGCTCGGCGGCGTACAGCTCCCAAAGGGGCCGGTTGCGGTCGAGCGGGGTCGCGAAGAGCGGGCCGAGCGCCGAGAGCAGATCGGCCATCGTGGCGGGTTCGGGGACCGCCATGGCACGCAGGTGATAGTCCAGATCGAAACCGGCGTCGTCGATCCACTCGGGCGGCGCGAGGTTCAACGGGGTATCGACGACGCGCTGGTGGAGTCGCGGGATGCTCGCCACCAGCCGCTCCACGTCCGCACGCAAGCGGTCGGGCGCGGGAGGCCGCTCGAGGATGAAGAGCGCACCGATGGTCGAGCGCAGGTCCGGGAGGAGGTCGAGGTACCAGAACAGCGCATCCGTTGCGTTCATTCGCTCGGGACGATCGCTCTCCGTTTGCACTTCGACACCCCCTCGTCGGCGACCGCACCTTGACGGTAGCCTCACCGACGCTCGTGCCTACGCTGCACGCGACGTGCCACCGCCGCGCCACGATCCGTCGACGCGCATTCCCGAGCGCAGGAACGAATGCACAGTCCCCTCCCACCATCCGCGGCCGCATGTCCCACCGCAGCGGTTGCTCCCGCAGCGGTTGCGGCGAGCGCAAGGAGTACGCTCACCCGCCTCGACGGGAAGGCCTTTACCTTCGAGACCCGCAGCCGTGGCGGTCGTGGAACGACGAAGCGACGTCGGGCGCGGTGTCCGTGGCGCTCAAGCGACGCGTGCCGTGCGCTGGAGAAGTCGTCACGATCGTCGATCTGACGATCCGCACGACCGAGGAGCCGCCCGACACGCCGACGGCCACCGCCGACTCGAAGGAGTTGCTCGACTTCGAACTGTCGGCAGTGGACTCGATCGAAAAGGAAAGCCCGACGACGCAGCTCGGCAAGGTCAGGGGTCGAGGCGTCGAGATCAGCGGCAAGGTGGGTGGTGGCAACGCGTAGAGGCGACTGGTGTCGTTCTTCCACGACCGGGGCTTGACGGGCGATTCGATGAACCCCAACGCGCGCCGCGCCTTCCGCGTGACGGGTCTCTGGATGACCGCCTGCGGCGGCGAGCCCGTCATGACGGCCGAGGAGTCGAACGCGCTCGAACACTTCCTGGGCAGCATCGCGCTGGCGAACGACCGCTGAGGCGATGGCGACGCGCGGCGGGGGCGATTGCCACCGGCGCGCGCTCCCGTTGGACGGTGGTCCGCAGCGACGACGTTCGACACCGCGGGCGCGAAGGTCGACGCGAGCGGGCGGTTGAAGGCGAAGGTGCGGCCCCTGTAAGAACGGCGGTGTTGTCGAAAGTACCACCATGATTCGCCGGATCGTCGTCGGAATCGCGCTCGTCGCCGGGCTGCTCCTCGTGCCGCGCCGCGCGTCGGCGCTCACCACCTACACCACCGAGGCCGGGTGGCTGATTCCCGGGGGCGAGGGTAGCATCCCGCACGAGAGCCAGACGCCGCCCGTGACGTCCTCGAGCGGCGACTTCTCGTTCGGCGGCGCCCTCTGCCCGGCGGCGGGGACCACCGACTACTTCTGCGCCAACGTCTTCGCCCAGGCGACGCTCGACGCCGACGGCGTCGCGCTGCGCGCGTCGGCGCACGTCGCCCGGCACGACGGCACGACGCTCGGGGTTTCGTACCTTGCGCACGGGGATGCCTCGGTGACGATGTGCGGGCTGGCGGGGGCGATCGCGACGCCCGCGAGCATCGTCAAGTTCGACATCGGGCTCAGCGGGACGGCCTCGAAGACCACGGCGCCCGCCGGTATCCTCGTGCAGGCGTTCGGGACGGTGTTCTTCAACGGCGTCCCGATCCAGTGCGTCGGCGACTCGGTCTGCTCCGTGGAGGTGTCGAACTTCGTACCCGGCTCCTGCAATACGCTCCGGCTGCGTGCCGACGCCGCGTTCGCGAATCAGGCGAGCGTCACGGGCTGGGACGCCGAGGCGACGGCCGACTTCGCCGACACGTTGCGGCTTCTGGCGATCGAGCCGCTCGACGAGAATGGCCAGCCGATCCCGGGGCAGCAGTATTCGCTCACCGACGCCCAGGGGACGCCGGTGTACGCCGTTCCCACGTCCCCGACGTCGAGCTCGACGACCACCACGACGCTCCCGGGCGGAACCACCACCACCACCACGCTGCCCGGCGGATGCGACCTGCTGACGGCCCATGCGGCCGTTCGCTGCGGGCTGGACGCGCTGGCGGCCCAGGTGACCGCGAGCGATGCCGGCGCCCTCGCGGGACGCCTGCGGAAGCGCCTGGCGCAGGCGAAGACGGCGGTCGCGCGGGCCGAGCAGGTACTCGGTCGACGCAAGGGGCGGGCATCGGCCGCGGCGCTGCGAAAGGCGCTCCGCAGCCTCGACGCGTACGGGAAGACGTTGCGCTCGAAGAAGGCGGAGCGGACCGTCCCCGCAGCGACGCGCACGGCGCTTGCCGCTCCGCTCGAGACGTTGCGCACCGCCGTCGCAGCGCTCCCGACCGCCTGACGCACCCGCGATTCCGGGCTATCTATCGGCCCGGGATGGCCAGCCGCAGCACGTCGCCGGACACGCTGCCGCCCCGCAGCCCCGTGGCGTAGGCGCCCGACGGTCCGTCGAGCACGAGCTCGCCGTCGACGATCGATGCCCGCAGTGCCGTATCGAGCTGGTATCCACCGTCGTCGGTGGCGGCGCCGGCGACGAAGCAGGCCGCTTCCGGGATGGCGAGCCAGGCGCGCTGCCAGCCACGGAACGCCGCCGGAACGGCAGGACGTGCCGTCCGACCGGCACGGTCGAGCCAGACGATTCCCTTCCACCACGGGCGCGGCGTGTCGCCGGCGGCGTCGAGAAACGTCGCGGCCGACTCGGGCGCCAACACCACGACCTCGCACTCGACGCGATCGACCAGCTCCCACGCACCGCGCGCCGCCGCCGCGCTCTCGACCACGCCGAGCGGCACGTCGAGCGCGCCGATGGCTTCGTTGACGTCGCCCAGCAGCAACGCCCCCGGCGTGGTGAGCGCGCCGGGCAGCGTGTTGGCGACGCGCATGCCCGGCCCGATGCCGAGCCGTCCGAGGACGCGCGCGCCGGCGTCGATCTCGCGCGCCAGCTCCGTCGCCGACCACGCCAGCAGCAACAGATCGTCGCCGCTCCCCGTCGTGCCCGTCCGCACCGGCGGATCGTCGGCGCTGAACCCGCGATCCCCGAACGGCGGATGCGCGAGCTGACGGGCGAGCAGGTCGGGGCGGCGGCTGGGCGACGGCATGGCCGCCCTTCCTAGCCCACAACCGCCCTCCCGTGCACGCGCTCAGGCGTCGCCGAAGACGTCGACCGGCGAATCGCCCAGGGCGGGCGCGTGGCCCGCTGCGGCGGCCCGGCCGTTGCGGTCGGCAACGCTCGCACACTCGACACAACGGATGGCCGTGGGGATCACACGAAGGCGCTCGACGGGAATCTCCTCCTCGCAGTCGACGCACATGCCGAAGGTCTCGTCGGCGATCCGGTCGAGCGCGGCGTCGATGTCCTCGATGGCGCGCCGTCCGCGATTGTCGAGATGGGAGAGGATCCCGGCCATCCGATCTTCCTGCGCCGCCTCCTCGAGCTCGGCCTCACGTTCCTCGGCCAGCGCACGCAGATCGGCGACTGCTCCGGTGACGCCATGCAGGCGCGCGGCTCGCTGGTGTCGCAGCAGGGTGGTGAACTCGTGCAGCGTCTTGGATGTCATGCGGGGACCGTGAGCAACCAGCGTACCAGCGTCGAATCACCGTCATTCTCCGTGACGACCGGTCATCGCGGTCCCGCCTTTGTAGAAACTGCCGCGGATGCCGGGCAGCGTCAGCATGAGCAACAGCCCGGCGCCGAAGAACACCAGCACGCTCGCCATGCCGACGCGCTGGCTGCCGAAGCCCCACGTCACCCATCCCACCACGAGCGGCCCCACGAAGGCCGTCGCCTTCCCCGAGAGCGCGTAGAGGCCGAACATCTGCGTGCGCAGCGCCGGTGGCGCGACGCGGGCCAGATACGAGCGGCCCGACGCCTGCACCGGGCGGACGAAGACGCCGAGCCGCATGCCGAAGACCCAGAACGCGGGCTGCGACGTCACCAGCAGCATGACCGACGCGGCGACGATCAGGCCGACGAGGGACAGGACGATGGTGCGCTCGGCCCCGAGCCAGTCGTCGACCCAGGCGAAGCCGGCGGCGCCGAGCCCTGCCGTCAGGTTGAGCGCGATGCCGAACAGCAGGACCTGCTGCTCGGTCATGTCGAACGTGCCCGCGGCGTAGACGCCGCCGAACGCGAACACGGTGCCGAGCCCGTCGATGTAGAGCATGCGCGCGATCAGGAAACGGACGATGTCGCGGTAGCGACGCACCTCGCGCAGCGAGGCGGCGAGCTGGCGGAATCCGGCCTGCACGGCGGCACCAGCGGCGACGCCCCTGGCCGGCACGTCGGGCGTCACCAGCAGCAGCGGCAGCGCGAAGACGGCGTACCAGAGCGCCACCAGGACGAACGTCGCGCGCACCGGCTCGGCCGTCGCCGCGTCGAGCGGCAGCCAGGCATCGCCGCCCTGGATGAAGGCCAGGAGCGCCACCACCAGGCAGAGCAGGCCACCCGCATACCCCGCGCTCCATCCCCACCCCGACCAGCGGCCCAGTCGATCCGCCGGCACCAGATCGGCCAGCATCGCGTTGTAGAGCACGCCCGCCAGCTCGCTGCCGACGATCGCGACCCCCACCAACAGCATCGCCGGCCACATCGAGGACGCGTCGGGACGGACCGTCCACAGCAGGGCCGTCGCCACCACGCACCACGTCGTGAACACGGCGATGCCGGGTTTGCGCCGTCCGCCCTGGTCGGCGATGGCGCCGACCATCGGCCCCGCCAGCGCCACCACCAGCGACGCCGCGCTGATGGTGTTGCCCCACAGCACGCTGCCGGTGGCCTCGTCGGGCGCCACCTGGCGCGTGAAGTAGGCCGCGAAGACGAACGTCTCGACGACGGTGCTGAACCCGCTGCTGGCCCAGTCGTAGAGCGCCCACGACACGAGCGCTGCACGCGACGTGGGCGCACGATGCGGTGGCGACGTCAGGCGGCCATCATGGCCGCCGTGTGTAAGGGTTGCCAGTCGCGCGCGCCGCGCATCCGCATTTGTAGAAACTACTCGTTAGGTGACGGCGTGAGCGCGCGCTTCCGCCACCGCACGAGACCGGATCGGAGGTACGCGACGTCGATCCCCAGCGCATGGCAGATGTTCACGAACGAGTACGGCCACCGCGTATCGTCCGACGCGCACCACGTCTCGGCCTCGTGGAACAGCCGCGCGGCACGCCGCGTGCGCGCGCCGCAGTGCTTGCAGTACGTCCCGACGGCTTCCTCGAGCACCGCCAGCATGAGGAGCCGCTCGGGCTGCAGGGTATCCGGCAGCGCGGTGGCGTTGCTGCGGCGGGCGCCGTGCGCAGAGTGGGACACGCTCCACTCCGGTCGCAACAACCATGCCCGGAATCGAGGCTAGCGGGACCCGCCCCGACCCAGTACAGGGACGACGATGTGGATGAAGATGCTGCTGTTGACGGTGGCCGTCGCTGCGTGGCCCGCCGGTGCCACCGAGCCGGAGACGTCGTGCGCGCTGACCGACTGCATGCCGGCGATCGAGAGCTTCCCGCCGGAGCCGTGCGCCGGCCAGGCCATCCCCCGCGACGTCCGCCGCCGCATGCGCCAGGTGAAGACCGTCGTCACGGCGTCGGTGGACGGGCAGCCCGCGGGGCCGCGGCCGGCGCGAACCGTCCTCAAGTGGCTGCGCCGGGCCAGCCGCGAGACCCAGGAGGCCGCCGCCGAGGGCAAGGTCACGGCGGAGTGCGCCGCCGTCCTGACGGGTATGCTCCGCAACGCCAGGGCGTGCGCCTCCTGCCCCGCGCTGCGGGAGATGCCCCAGGGCATGGCCGCACCGTCGTAGACCTGCCTCGACCCCGGGAGTATCGGTGGGCCGCATGAAGGTCCGCATCGGCCTCGGGTTGGCCAACTTCCCCTTCAGCGACGCGCACGCGTTCTGGCGCTACGTCGAGCGCTGCGAGGACAGCACGGTCGACTCGCTCTGGCAGAGCGACCGCCTGATCTCGAAGCAGCCGAACCTCGAGACCATGAGCGTCATGGCGGCGCTCGCGGGTGCCACCCGGCGGCTCAAGTTCGGCATGAACGTGGCCGTCGTCACCTTCCGCGATCCGCTGGTGCTCGCGAAGGAGTGCGCCACCATCGACTTCCTCAGCAACGGTCGCCTGCTGCCAGCGTTCGGCGTCGGCCCGACGATCGCGCCCGAATGGGCCGCGACCGGGCGGTCGCCGGCGGGCAGCGGGGCGCGTGCCGACGAGGCGCTCGACATCATGGCGCGGCTCTGGACCGGTGAGCGCGTCACCCACGCGGGAGCGCACTACCAGTACACCGACGCCCGCATCGGCCCGCTGCCGGTGCAGCAGCCGCTGCCGCTGTGGATCGGCGGCAGCAGCAAGCCGGCGATCCGTCGCACCGCCCGCGTCGGCACCGGCTGGCTGGGCGGCATCCAGTCGCCCGAACAGGTGGCGCCGGTGATCACGGCCATCGCCGCGGCCGCCGCGGAGGCCGGGCGCCCGATCGACCCCGACCACTACGGCGCCACCTTCGCCTACCGCTTCGGCGACTGGGACGAGCCGCTGGTGCAGAAGACGGCCACCGTCCTCGCCGCACTCGGACAGGGCGAGCCGAAGCGCTACGCCGCCGTCGGCAGCGCCCAGGACGTGCTGCGTCGCATCCACGAGTTCGTCGAGGCCGGCGCCTCGAAGTTCGTCCTGCGTCCGATCGCCGTCGGCGACGCCGACGTCTTCGACCAGACCGAGCGGCTCATCGCCGAGGTTCTGCCCGCGGTGCACGACGGCGCGCGCGCGGCGTAGCCATGTGCACCATCCTGCTGCGGCTCGCCCCGGGCACGGCCGAGCCCGTCGTGCTCGGCGCCAACCGTGACGAGTTCCGCGCGCGACCCACCGACGACCCGATGGTGATCGCGCCCGGCGTGTTCGCGGGACGGGATCGCGAAGCGGGCGGCACCTGGCTGGCGGTCGGATACGGTGGCCTCGCGGCCATCACCAACATTTCCGCCGCGCCACGCATCGCGAACGCGCGCAGCCGCGGTGCGCTGCCGCTCGCGGCGCTCGACGGCACGCTGCCGCGGGACTATCGCGACTACAACGCCTTCAACCTCCTCGTCGTCGACCCCGGCGGTGCGCGCGTGCTGACGCATCTGGGCGACGGGCGCATGGTCGGACCCGTCGCCCTCGGTCCCGGGACGCACGTCGTCGTGAACGAGCCGTTCGGCGTCGGCACCTGTACGCGCGCCGAGCGCGCACGCGCGATCCTCGACGCGCACGTCCCCGACTTCGACCTGCTCGCCGACCACGGCCCGCCGGAAGGCCTCTGCCACCACGGCGAGACCTACGGCACGGTATCGTCGACGGTGGTGGCGCTCGACGCCGATCGTCGCGTCGTCCGCTACCTCCACCGCCCGGGCCTGCCCTGCGTGACGCCGACGCAGGACCTGACCGCCGCGGCGACGTCAGCTACGCGGTAGTCCGAGCGCCTGCTGGGCCAGGAGGTTCCGCAGCACCTCCGACGTCCCCGACGAGATCGTCACCGAGCGCGAGTAGAGATAGCGCTCGAGCAGCTCGCCGCGATCGAGCCCGAGGTCTTCGCCGATGCCGAGCTGACCGTAGGCGCCCGCGAGCTGCATGCCGACCTCGCACGCGCGCTGCTGGATCTCGCTGCCGAAGAGCTTCTGCAGCGCCGCGTCGGTGCCGGCGTCCTGTCCGGAGTGGAGCTTGGGCAGGATGCGCAGCGTGTGGGCCGCGAACACCTGCGACTCGATCCATGCCTGCGCCACCTGCTCGCGCAGCGTCGACACGTCGCTGCCACGACCGGCACCACCGGCCTGCGCGCGACGATAGAGGTCGGCGAGCGCGAGCGCGCCGTTCTGGAGGCGGATCTTGAAGTCGAACGCCCACAGCGTGCCGCGCTCGTGCGCCAGGGCCGTGCGGATGAGCGGCCAGCCCGCGTTGACGGGGCCGATCGTGTTCTCGACCGGGACGCGCACGTCCTCGAGGAACACCTCGTTGAACTCGCGCCGCCCGCTGATCTGCACCAGGGGCCGCCAGGTGACGCCGGGCGCGTGCATGTCGACGACCATGCACGTGATGCCCTTGTGGCGCGCGACGTCGGGATCGGTGCGCACGAGCAGCAGGAGCCAGTCGGCGAAGTGCGCCTTGCTCGACCACACCTTCTGCCCGGTGACGACCCAGTGGTCGCCGTCGCGCACGGCGCGGCAGCGCAGCGACGCCAGGTCGGAGCCCGCGTTGGGCTCGGAGAAGCCGAGGCACCAGACGTCGTCGGCCGGCAGGATGCGCGGCAGGTAGCGCGCCTGCTGCTCCGGCGTGCCGGCATGGATCAGGACCGAGCCGACGATGTTGACGGCGACGGCGTCGAGGATCTCCGGCGCGCGCGCGGCGGCCATCTCCTCGGTGAAGATGATCTGCTGGTTCAGCGAGGCGCCGCGACCACCGTGCTGGCGCGGCCACTGGATGCCCACCCACCCACCGGACGCCAGCTCGCGCTGCCACGCGCGCTGGAATTCGCGACGCTCGTCCTCGTCGTCGGGCGGACGGTTGGCCGGCAGGTGCGCGGCGAGCCAGGTGCGCAGCTCCTGGCGGAATGCTTCTTCCTCGGCCGTGAAATCGAGCCCAAACATGCGTTTGGGTCGTAACCCACAATCGACGGGTGGGGCAAGGCGAGCCGCGGAATCGGCTACGCGGCGAGCCGCTCGACGGCGGCCTCGAGCCGCCGCCCGTAGAACCTGAGACAGTTGCCCGCGAGCAGCTTGCCGAGATGCTCGCGCCCGTAGGGCCGGACGGTGGCGACGTTCTTCACGCAGTCTTTGAGCACGCCGTCCCAGTGCCCGTAGTCGGCACTGAAGCACGCCACGTCCTCGCCGATCTCGCCGAGCGCCTCGCGCAGGTAGGCCGGCCCGGGATCGTCCGACTCGAAGCTCACGAAGATCTGGCCGCGGCGCAGGAAGTCGGTGGGATCGTGGTCGAGGTGACGGTGCTCGAACAGGAACGCCTCGGTGTCGGGCGTGCGCTCCTCGCGCGACGAGCGCCGGTAGAGGTCGTAGGCGCGACGCGCCTTCGCCATGATGTTGCGCTTGCCGTCGCGGCCGCCCCGCTCCCGGAGCAGCTCGCGCGTGAACTGCCCCATCGGTACGCGCGTGTCGGGCGTGAAGTCGCGGATGCGCTTCTCCCAGTGCTCGTGGAACGCGTGCACGAGGTCCGGGAGCCAGCCGCAGCCGGCTTCGAGGAAGCCCATGCGGAGCGTCGGGAAGCGATCGAACACGCCGTCGAAGACGCACGTCGCGAGCGCCATCTGCATCTGGTTCCGATGACCGAAGATGTGCGACAGGATGAACGAGTCGACCTGCTCCGAAATGCCGCCGGGCATGTAGACGCCGGGCGAGCCGTGCACCCCGACCGCGACGTCGAGATCGGCGGCGGCCTGCAGGATGGGCCGGAAGTCGGGATGGCTCAGGTGCTTCGGCAGACGCACGTTCGGAAAGGCATCGGGTGCCGCCGGGTTCGGGACGGGCAGGCTCGGCGGCACATGGATGCCGATCATGCCGAGCTCCTCGACGCAGCGACGCACCTCCCGCACGGCCTCGTCGACGTCGGTGAGCGAGATGAAGCCCACCGGCAGCAGCCGCCCTTTGAAGCCGCGGCAGTCGTCGGCCATGTAGTCGTTGTAGGCGCGCATGCACGCGACGGCGAGGTCGCGGTCGAGCAGCGCCTCGAAGCTGAGCGTCATCGAGCCGTAGAGCACCTGCGCGTCGATGCCCTCGCGATCCATGTGCGCGATGCGCACGCGGTTGAAGACGCCGCCGATGGCGGTCTCGGGATGGATGGCCGCGAACGCGCCCTTCCCCGCCCCCTCGGGCTGTGGGAACACGCGCTCCAGGTCGGCACGCCCCGTGCGCGGATCCCGGTCGCGGATGACGAGCCGTTGCTGCCCGAAGCGATCGCGCCGCGACTCGAAGCGGTCGCGATAGATGGGATCGAGGTAGTCGAAGAAGACCACCGGGTTCTCCATCTTGTGGGCGTCGGCGTCGATCACGCGCAGACCGTCGTACATGGGGGGTCGTATAACGGCGGTCGTCTCGAAGCGTCAATCCAGGTCGCTTGACGCCCGGGCGGGGCATGGGCGAGGGTTCGCGCATGAACGCGAAGGACGGCGTGCAGGAGCACATCCGCCGGAGCGAGGCGGCGCTGATCGCGCTGAGCCATCGCATCCACGGCCATCCCGAGCTGGGATTCGAGGAGGAGCGTGCCGTCGGCTGGCTCGCCGACAGCCTCGACGCCCAGGGCTTCCGCGTCGAGCGTGGCATCTGCGACCTGCCGACGGCGTTCATGGCGCGCGTCGGCTCGGGGCCGCTCGAGATCGCCATCTGCGCCGAGTACGACTGCCTGCCCGACATCGGCCACGCCTGCGGCCACAATCTGATCGCGGCCATCGCCGTCGGCGCGGCCACGTCGCTCGCCCGAGTCGCGGACGACGTCGGTCTCACCATCCGCATCATCGGCACTCCGGCGGAGGAAGGCGGCGGCGGCAAGATCCTGATGCTCGAGCGCGGCGCGTTCGACGGTGTGCACGCGGCGATGATGGTGCACCCCGCTCCGCTCGACATGGCCGAGCCGCCGATCATCGCGTTCACCGAGTTCGACGTGCATTACACCGGCAAGGCGTCGCACGCCTCGGCCGCGCCGGAGCGCGGCATAAACGCCGCCGACGCGCTCACCGTCGCCCAGACCGCCATCGGCCTCCTGCGCCAGCACATCTGCCCCACCGATCGCATCCATGGCATCGTCACGCGCGGCGGCGAGGCACCGAACGTCGTCCCGGCGCGCACCAGCGGGCGGTGGGTGGTGCGCGCGTCGAGCGTGAACGATCTCGCCGACGTGCGGGCAAAGGTCATGCGCTGTTTCGAGGCGGGCGCCGTCGCCACCGGCTGCACCATGGAGGTGCAGGACACCGGCGCGCCCTACGCCGAGATGCTGCACGACGGCGCCATGGCGGCGCTCTATCAGCGCAACGCCGAGGCGCTCGGCCGCTACTTCCCGGATCTCGGCCGGTCGATCGAGCGCATGGCGGCGTCGACCGACATGGGCAACGTGTCGCAGGTGATCCCGTCGATCCATCCGATGATCGGCATCGCGTCGCTGCCGGCCGTGAACCACCAGCCCGAGTTCGCGGCGCACTGCGCGACGCCGCCGGCCGACAAGGCGGTGCTCGACGGCGCCACGGCGCTGGCGTGGACGGCGATCGACCTGGCCAGCGACGACACGCTGTCGGCGCGGCTGCGCGCGCGGACGGCCTAGCCGGTCAG
>CAYOIZ010000043.1:0-58497 GCA_964404165.1 uncultured Binatia bacterium (SeqCode)
GACGACGCGCAGGCGGACGGCTGCCGGCCGGCGCGTCGGTGAGCCGCGCTCAGCGCGCGTGCTCGGCCGCGAGCGCCGCCTCGACCGCCGCCGCCGCGGCCTCCACCGCCGCGAGGGCCGGCGCCAACGCCGCCGCCGCCGCCGCCCCGCGCTGGTCGCGCCGGTCGCGATCGAGCGCGTCGACGAAGGCGCGATAGCGGGCCACGAGCTCGTCGAACGCCGCCAGCGACGGCGGCGCATCGGCCCCCGCCCGCGCATGTGCGTCGAGGGCAAAAGCCTGTGCGCGCTCCAGCGGATACGTCAGCTCGGGCATGCTCTCGGCCGTCACCCGGTTCGCGCCGACGAGGTCCACCCCCTTCCTGGCCATGGAAACCAGCAGCTGGGCGTGTGTCGTCATGCGTGGCGCATAGCTGCGCCAGAAGCAACCGATCGCCAACACGACGATCAGCAACGCGATTGCCTTGACGGTTCCCGGCCCCACGCCTACCATGCCCCCAGTTCCTCTCCGCATGGAGTCCTTCGCCCGCCTTCCCACCATCTACTTCGAGAAGCTGCTCGAGAGCTCTCCCGACATCATCGTGGCCGTCGATTGCCACGGCACCATCACCTTCTACAACGATGGCGCGCGCAGCACGCTCGGCTACTCGCCCGACGAGGTGCTCGGGCAGCACGTGACGCGGCTCTATCCCGACCTGGCCGAGGGTCGCAAGGTCATGGAGGCGATGCGCGAGGGACGCGGCGCGGAGCAGCCGGGCCAGGTGCGCAACTGGGAGACCACGTTCGTCACCAAGAGCGGCGTGCGCATTCCGGTCGCCATTTCGGGGTCGCTCATCCGCACCGCCGGCGGCGAGGAGATGGGCTCGATCGGCTTCGCGAAGGACCTGCGCGAGATCCGCCGCCACGATCAGCTGGCCACGCTCGGCCAGGTCGCCGTCAGCCTCGCGCACGAGATCAACAACCCGCTCGAGGTCATCGTCAACAACCTGAACCTCATCGAGAAGCACATCGCGCGCGTCAGCTCCGACGAGGACTTCGTGGTCGAGAGCGAGCGCCTCGAGTCGACGCACACGGCGCTGCGTCGCATCCACGCCATCGTCGACAAGCTCAACGAGAAGGCGCACGGCACCGAGTACGCCACGCGCGAGTACCTGCCGGGCACGCAGATGACCGACCTCGGCATCACCACCACCGCCGCCGCGGGCGAGCGCATGGGCGGCATCGACCCGGCGCTGGCCGGCGTCCGCATCCTGGTGGTCGACGACGACCTCGGCGTCTGCCAGTCGCTGCGCGATCTCCTGACGCAGGAGGGCTGCGACGTGCTGGTCGCCACCGGCGGCCGCGAGGGCCTCGCCAAGCTCGACACCGAGGCCGTCGATCTCGTGCTGAGCGACGTCGTCATGCCCGACCTCGACGGCCACGAGCTGTACCTCGAGGTGCGGGCCCGCCATCCCGGGCTGCCGGTCGTCCTGATGACGGCGTTCCACTACGACAAGGACCACATCATCAAGCGGAGCAAGCTCGAGGGGCTCGACGACGTCATCTACAAGAAGCCGATCGATCCCCCCAAGCTGCGCGCCATCATCAAGAAGCACGCGCGGCTCCCGGACGGCGTCGAGCCGTGACCCCGGGGGCGACGGCGGAGGGCACGGCGCGCTGGCGCGCGCGACACCCCGCCCTGCCCGACGCGCACTTCCGATCCCTCGGTGGCGTGCTGGTGTCGTCGGTGGGACTGCGGACCCACCAGGGCGACGTCGACGACGCCACCGATCGCGCCTACGCCGAGGCCGTGACGACCGCGGTCACCAGCGGCATCAACCTGCTCGACACCGCGATCGACTACCGCGCGCAACGCAGCGAGCGGGCGCTCGGGCGCGCCCTTGCCGGCCTGGCGTCGGCGCACGGCATCGGGCGCGAGGCACTGGTGGTGTGCACCAAGGGCGGCCATCTCCCGTTCGACGACTTCGTGCCGGCCGATCCCGACGCCTTCGTCGAGCACACCTACGTCGCCCCCGGCATCCTCGCCCCGGACGACATCGTCGGCGGACGGCACGCCATGTCGCCGCGCTGGCTCGGCGACCAGCTCGGCCGCAGCCTGCGCAACCTCGGCACCTCGCACATCGACGTCTACTACCTGCAGGATCCGGAGCTGCAGCGCGCCGCCCTGCGGCCCGCGGTGTTCGCCGACCGGCTCCACGCCGCGTTCGCGCACCTCGAGCAGGAGGTCGCTGCGGGCCGCATCGGCCGCTACGGTGTCGCGTCGCGCGCGGGGTTCCGCGCCGCACCGGACGCCCCAGACCATCTGTCGCTCGCCGAGCTGGTACGCACCGCGATCGACGTGGCGGGATCGCGCCACCACTTCGCCGTCGTGCAGGTGCCGCTCAGCCTGGCCATGCCCGAAGCGGCGATCGACCCGACCCAGCTCATCGACGGCCGCCTCTGCACGCTGCTCGAAGCCGCCGCCCGGCTCGACGTGGCGGTGGTCGCGAGTACGACGCTGCGCCAGGGCCACCTGGCGCACCGCCTGCCACGCATCGTCGCCGACGCCCTCCCCGGCTTCACCACCCCGGCCCAGCGCGCGCTGCAGTTCGTGCGTTCCGTCCCCGGCGTGACGGCCGCCCTGGTGGGCATGCACGAGCCCGCACACGTCGCCGAGAACCTCCTCGTGGTGGCCGCCGCACCCGACCCGGCGGGTGTGGACTCCCTCGTCGGCCGACGCTAGGTAGGGGCCCGTGGCGATCCGGATCACGCAGGTCTACACGCGCCGTGGCGACGCCGGCGAGACCGATCTCGTCGGGGGCGAGCGCGTGCCGAAGGACAGCCCGCGGCTCGACGCCTACGGCGCGGTCGACGAGCTCAATGCGGCCCTCGGCGTGGCGCGCGCCTTCAACGAGACCGAGCTGCAGCGGTCGCCGGCCTGCGTCGAGCTCGACGCCATGCTGCGCAAGCTCCAGAACGAGCTGTTCGACCTCGGTAGCGAGCTGGCCACGCCGCCGTCGGCCTGGCAGCCGGGCATGTTCAAGGTCGACGCCGCGCTGGTGTCGACCCTCGAGACGATGGTCGACCGCTGCCAGGAGGACCTGGCCCCGCTCAAGTCGTTCGTACTCCCGGGCGGCGGGCGCGTCAGCGGGCTGCTGCACGTCGGGCGCACCGTCTGCCGCCGCGCCGAGCGCGACGTCCTCCGACTCATGCGGCACGAGGCGATCGGCGACCAGCCGCTCGCGTATCTGAACCGGCTGTCCGATCTGCTCTTCGTGCTGTCGCGCTGGATCGGACACCACCTCGGCGAAACCGAATACCTCTGGGAGCGCCCGCTCGAGCGCGAGGCCGCGCTCGCCGCCGCCCGCAAGAAGCCGTCGGCATGAAGCAACCCATCTGGTTCAAACAGCTCGAGCTGGGTCCGATGCAGAACTACGTGTATCTGCTCGGCGACCCCACGACGCACGAGGCCGCGGTGGTCGACGCGGCGTGGGACATCGACGCCATCGTCGCCACCGCCGAGGCCGACGGCTACCGCATCACCTCGAACCTGGTGACGCACTTCCACCCCGATCACCTCGGCGGCAACCTGATGGGGCACAGCATCGTCGGCGCCGCCGAGCTCGCGGCGCGCGTACCGGCGAAGACCATCATCCACAAGCAGGAGCTGCCCTTCGTGCATCGCATCAGCGGCCTGTCGGCGTCCGACGTCGTCGGCGTCGAGGGCGGCGACGAGCACATGGTCGGCAACCTGAAGGTGAAGCTCGTGCACACACCGGGACACACGCCCGGCTCGCAGTGCTTCCTCGTCGGCAACGCGCTGGTATCGGGCGACACGCTCTTCATCGGCTCCTGCGGCCGCGTCGACCTCCCCGGCTCGAACCCCGAGGACATGTACCGCAGCCTGCACGACGTCCTCGGCGCCATGCCCGACGACACCCTCCTCTTCCCCGGCCACAACTACGCCCCCCGCTCGCGCTCCACGCTGGGCGACGAGAAGCGCACCAACATGATGATGCGCTTCCAGAACCTCGACGACTTTCTCGCCGTCATGAGTCCGCTGCGGTCCTGACACCGCGGCCCACGGAGACATCGCAATGAAGGACCTCTACCAGCTCGGAGAGACGCCCCCGCTCGGCCAGGTGCCGGCCAAGATGCTCGCCCAGGTGATCCGCCAGGATCGCTTCGGGCCGCCGACGACGGCGTTCAAGATCGAGGAGCTGCCGGTGCCCGCCGACCTGCGCCCCGACGAGGTGCTGGTGTGGGTCATGGCCGCCGGCATCAACTACAACAACGTCTGGGCCGGCCTCGGCTCACCGGTCGACGTCATCAAGGCGCGCGCGCGCGACAAGGAGTGGCCCGACGAAGCGCCGTTCCACGTCGGCGGCAGCGACGCGTCGGGCGTGGTGTGGAAGGTCGGCAGCGCGGTCACGAACGTCAAGGTCGGTGACGAGGTCGTGATGCACTGCGGGGTGTGGAAGCACGACGGCGCCACCGTGAAGGCCGGCGGCGATCCGATGTTCGACGCGTCCTTCCGTATCTGGGGCTACGAGACCAACTGGGGCAGCTTCGCGCAGTTCACGCGCGTGCAGGCACACCAGTGTCTGCCGCGCCCGAAGCACCTGTCGTGGGACGCGTCGGCCGCCTACATGCTGGTGGGCGCCACCGCCTACCGCATGCTGATGAGCTGGGCGCCGCACACCGTGCAGCCGAACGACGTCGTGCTGGTGTGGGGCGGCGCGGGCGGCCTCGGCTGTCAGGCCATCCAGATCGCCAAGGCGGCGGGCGGCATCCCGATCGCCGTCATCTCCAGCGACGACAAGATCGAGTTCTGCACCAATCTCGGCGCCAAGGGCACGATCAACCGCAAGGCCTTCAGCCACTGGGGCATGCTGCCGCACTGGAAGGACGAGGCCGCGTACGGCGCGTGGGCGAAGGGCGCCCGCGCCTTCGGCGCCGCGATCTGGGAAGCCGTCGGCGAGCGACGCAGCCCGCGCATCGTCTTCGAGCATCCCGGCGAGGACACCGTGCCGACGTCGATCTTCGCCTGCGACACCGGCGGCATGGTGGTCATCTGCGCCGGCACCACCGGCTACAACGCGACGATGGACCTGCGCTACCACTGGATGCGGCAGAAGCGCTTCCAGGGCTCACACTTCGCGAACGACCACGACGCCACCAAGCTCAACGACCTGGTGCTCGCCCGCAAGGTCGATCCGTGTCTGTCGAAGACGTACACGTTCGAGGAGATCCCGCACGTGCACCAGCTGATGCACGAGAACCGGCATCCGCACGGCAACATGGCGTGCCTCGTGAATGCGACGTCTCCGGGGCAGATGGATCTGGTGCGGTAGGGCGCGTTATTGCCGCGGGTGGGTGGTGTGGCGGTTGGGGTCTCCGGTCCGCGCGGAGCTCGCTCGGCACCCCACCGCCCCCTTCCCCGCCACTCGCAACGCGCTCCTCGGAGACCCCAACCACCGCACCACCCATCCGCGGAATGCCGCCGCGCGGACCTCTGCGCCGGCGACGGTGCGGTGCGTCGGCCTACTGAAGTAGGCGGGACCAGGTGGCGTCGGTCGTGACCACCGTGACGCCGAGCTTGGTGCAGATGGAGTGGTGGCGGTCGGCGGCGGCGCCGCCGATGATGGTGCGGGTGCCGCGGGGGAGACCGCTGGTGATCGCGGCGAGGGTGCGGCGCAGCGTGGCGGCGCCGATGTCGTAGACGCACGAGAGGGCCACCAGCTGCGGGCGCAGCGTGCGCACGACGTGCAGCAGGTGGTCGATGGGGGTCCGCGCGCCGAGGAAGGTCACGCGGTGGCCGGCGTGACGGAAGCGCAGCGCGGCCCCGAGCAGGCCGACGTCGTGCTCCTCCTCGGGCAGGCAGGCACACACCACGTGCCGGCGACTGCCGCTGGGCGCGGTGCGCAGCAGACCGAGGAGCCGCGCCCGCACCGCCTGGTTGACGAGGCGCTCCTGGGCGAGGCCGGGCGTGCCCTCGGCGGCGCGCTCGCCGATGCCGCGCTCGAGGTCGACGACCAGCTGCTCATACATGCGCAGCGGCGAGAGCACGGCGAGGGCGGCGTCGAGCACGCGATCGACCGCCTCCTGGTCGAGCTCCGTCGCCGCGTCGAGGATGGCGTCGCGCCATCGCGTCACCTGCGTGACGTCGGCCTCGCCGTCGTGGTTGGCGGCGATCTCGCGGCGCAGGTCGGGGACCATCGCCGCCGCTTCGCCAATGGCCACGCCCTCGTGCGTCAGCTGCCGCAGACGGCGCAAGAGCGCGATGTCGGCGTCGGTGTAGACCCGGTAGCCGCCCGGCGTACGCGACGGCGTCACGACGTGGTAGCGGCGCTCCCAGGCGCGGAGCACCTCCTCGCTGAGCCCCGCCCGCTCCGCCGCGACGCCGATGCGATAGGTCCGCATCACCCCTGCCCCCCCCTGCCGCGGACGGCGTCCCATCGATCCATCACCGAGCGTCCGCCGTGCACCAACGGACGGAAGTCATGGAGCGTCCGGCTGTCGGCCAGCTCGCCGACGACCGCGCCGAGCCGCTGCGCGAAGTCGTCGAGCGTCGTGGCCTCGTGCGCCGCCCCGACCGCGAGGACGACGTCGGGCAGCTCGTGCTCGAAGAAGCGGTAGCGGATGCCGACCGGCAGGCACCGTACCCGCGCGCTGCGCGCCAGCACCTCGATGCCGCGTTCGAGCGGGTGGATCCCACCCGCGAACGGTCGCAGCACGCCCTCGGGAAAGACGATGACCGCGGTGCCGGGCCGTGCCAGCAGGCCGCGCGCGTAGCGCAGCGTCTCGAGCGCCGAGTGCGGGTCGCCGCGCCGGACCGAGAACGCGCCCAGGCGGCGGAGGAACCGGTACCGCGCCAGCTGGCGCTCCTCCATCATGCAGTAGCCGTCCCACCCCGCCGCGTGACAGAGCGCGGCGCCGACGAATCCGTCCCAGAAATTGGTGTGGTTGGCGTAGAGGACGAGCGCGGCGTCGGGCGGCGGCAGCTCGCCCCGCAGCCACAGACCGCGGAAGGCGTGGCGGGTCTTCCGCGCCACGTAGCGCTCGACGAGCCAGGCGGCCGGCCCCGTCTTGTCGGCCGCGATCATCCGGTCCTCCGCCGGCCGAAGCCCTCGAACAACGCCAGGCCGAACGCCACCAGCAGGTTCGTCACCAGGAAGAAGGCGATCTCCTCGACCGGGACCGCCCCGACGGTGATCCCGAGCGACCGTCCCTCGCCGAAGCGCCAGATGCCCTCGCGCACGGCGATGTGATCCGCCGCCGCCAGCCAGACGCTCACGATCAGGGCCGGCGGCAGGATGGCCCGCAGGACACGCGTCGTGTCGGCGCCGTAGCGGTGGCGGAGGAGCCACACCTGGCCCGCGAGGACGGGGAGCGTCCAGACGAGCAGGTGCGCGAGATAGCTCCAGCGTCCCATCGTCATCGATGTGCCAGCCGGTGCAGGACCCAGACGCCCGTGAGCATCGTCTGCAGTCCGAAGAACGCCAGCTCCTCGATCGGGATGACCCAGAGGTGCGGCCCCGCGAGACGTTCCGGATCGAAGCTCCACAGTCCGCCCGCGATGGCCACGCCATCCCACGGGATCGTGGCGCCGTAGACGACGACCAGCAACAGCGCCAACGGCGCCCAGCCGCGATCGCGCAGCACGTCGCCGTATCGCCACAGCACGAGCAGCAGCGGCGGCACGACGAACAGCAGCAGGTACGCCGCGTAGGTCACGACGTCACCGGCTCCATGCGTCCGTCGCGCGCCAGGCGGAAGCGACGCCCGCGCCAGACCACGGTGCGTCGGGCGAGCGAGCGCACGAACGCCACCAGCAGCAGCGCCTCGCCCAGCGGCCAGGCGAACGCCCCGAGCGGTGCGAGGCGCCAGGCCAGCAGCGTGCGTCCGGCCCAGAGCGCGGCGACGGCAGCCAACGCCGACGGCGTGTCGAGCACGATGGCCGCGAGCAGCAGCGGCAGGCTCGGGGTGAAGAGCAGCGGCACGGTGGGATAGAGCCCGGGACGGTGCGCGCGCAGCACCTGCATCCAGCGCGTGAAGCGCTCGAGCGCCGGCGCGACGGGGGCGTGCGGTGTCTGCGGCACGCGCGCGACGACGCCGGCGAGCGCCACGGTCAGGCCCCGCTCGTGCAACCACTTCGCGAGCTCGAGATCCTCGCCCAGGTGGTCGGCGACGGCGCCGAGCCCGTCGATCGCCGCCGGCGACAGCGCCATGGCCTTGCCGCAGATGGCGTGGGCACCGACGGTCATCGCGTCGAGCGCGTCGAAGCTCAGGTGGGTGTGTCGCAGCAGCGCGCGGACCGCCGCGGCCACGAGCCCCGCGGCCGGCTGCGGCGCCGGCGCCGCGCTGACGAGCGCAGCGCCGTCCGCGAGCGGCCCCGCCAGCGCCGACAGCAGCGCCCCGTCGACGACGACGTCGGCGTCGATCACCACCACCACCCGCCCCGCCGGCGGCACGACCGCGAGCCCGTGGAGGACGTGCCCCACCTTGCGATTCGGCGTGACGGGATCGGAGCGTACCCAACGCACACCCGCCGGCAGCACCGGCGGCGCCGGCGACAGCACGACGTGCTCGACCGGACCCGCGTACACGAGCGGCACCGCGAGGCTGGCGCGCTCGCGCGACGTCGGGGCATCCGCAGGGCGGAGCAGCAGGATCGACGGCGTCGCCGTCGCGATGCCGGGCACCGGCCGTCGCCCGAGCGCGCGCACCGTCACCATGGTGAAGCCGAGCGCGAGGAGCGCCCAGACGACCACGAGCACCGTCATGCCACACGCTCCACGCGCAGGCGGAAGTGCGCCATCCACCGGATCCAGGGTCGTGCGAAGCGCCGGAAGTCGGCGACCTCGCCCAGCGCGTGCACGCCGCCCCCGTCCGCCTCGAGGCGAGCGTAGAACGGCGACGACTCGAGCATGCGGAGCGGTCCCGGATCGCACTCCGCCAGCGCCAGACGCTCCGGCACGTCGAGGCCCCAGCGCGAGCGCCGCAGCGGCTCGGCGTCGAGCGCGCAGCGTTCGAGCCGCACGTCGCCACCGCGCTCCCGCACCACGACGTCCTCCGCTGGCGCGGGCAGCCGATAGTGGATCTCGGTGCGCGACGCCGCGTGCACCCGCGTCCAGCGCCAGCCCGGCAGCTCCGCGCCCAGCGGATGCGCGCCGTGGTTGACGTCGTGATAGCCGACCCCGTCCGCGGTGATGCCGTGGGTCGGCACGGCGATCGTGGCGCGAGCGCGCGGCATCACGGCGTGCCACTCGTGCGCACCGCCGGGCTGGAGCAGCACCGCGGGTGCCGCCGGCGCCTCGGGCACGAGCGTGAGATCGACCCGCACCGGGGCGCCGAACGGCGCGGTGCGCTCGGTGATCGCGACGCGGACGCTGCCGTCGGCGGCGTATGCGAACGTCGAGCGCCCGATGCGGAGCGTGTCGCCGTCGACACGCGCGCCGGCGTGCTCCGTGAACACCCACGCCACACGGCGACCGCCGCGGTAGACGGCGCAGTTGACGGCACAGTGCGCCTGCGGCGACACGCCGCGCGCCGCGGCCACCGTCGCCCGCGGCGAGAACACCGCGCCGATCATGAAGATGCAGACGACGGTGTACTCGCCGGCGTGGGCGTCGGCGTAGAACCACCGATAGGCCCCGCCGCGGACGGGGAGCGGCGGCAACGTCACGACGGCACCGCCATGCCCGCATGCGCGAGCGCCATTCCCGCCGCCCAGCGTCCCGACAGCATCACCATCGGCACACCGCCCCCGGGATGCGTGCCGCCGCCGGCGAAGAACACGCCCGGCGGGTTGCCCCGCATGCGCGGGCGGCGGAACGGTCCGAAGCGTCCCCGCGGCAGGAAGCCGTAGAGGGAGCCCCGCGGCGCCCCGTCGCGCGCGAAGTCGGCGGGGGTGCGTTCGCCGATGACGACCGCCTCCTGCGCGATGCCCGGCACCAGCTGCGCGAGACGCCGCAGGCAGCGCGCGCGCATGGTCTCGGCGTCACGCCAGTGCGACGCCTCCCCGGCGAGGGGCGCCGCGTTCGCCATGACGAACAGCCCGCTGCGCCCGGCAGGTGCCATGGTCGGGTCGGTGGTCGCAGGATGGCAGACGTAGACCGTGGGATCGTCGGGGGCACCGCCGGCGAGGAGCTGGCGGAACTCGCGCGGGTAGTCCGCCGAGAACAGCACCGTATGGTGCGGCACCGCCAGGCGGCGCGGCACGTCGAGCAGCAGGACGTACCCCGACAGTGCCAGTGGTCCGCCCGGCGCGGGGCCGAGCGGATCGGCATTCACCACCACGACGTCGGCCTCGATCTCGCCGCCCGATGGCCCGACGACGAAGCCACGGCCGCGCCCGGTCCAGCGCGCCGCCGCGCCGCGATGGATCGTCACGCCGAGACGCTCGAGCGCTGCCGTCATCGCGTCCACCAGTGCCGTCATGCCGCCGGCGACGTGGTACACGCCCTGCGCCTGCTCGAGGTGCGGGATGAGCGCGAAGGCCGCGCTGACCTGCTCGGGCGCGGCGCCGACGTAGGTGGCGAACCGGCCGGCGAACTGGCGGAGCGCAGGCCCGCGGAAGCGGCGCGCCGCGAGCCCGGCGAGCGTCCCCATCGCCATGCCGCGCAGGACGGCGGCCGGGCCCCGTCGCGCCACCCGGCGCATGAAGCCGACCATGCCGTCGAACGGGGCCTCGAGATACGGCGCGCCGGCGGCGGCATAGATGGCGGCGGCATCGCCGTAGAAGCCGCGCAGCGCCGTGCTCCCGTCGGGCTCGAGCGCGTCGGCCTCGTCGGCCATGCCGGCGACGTCGCGCCGCGCGGTGAAGCGTCGTCCGTCGGCGAAGTGGTACGTGCACTGGTCCCGCAGCTCGTGGAGCGACGGCAGGAGATCGCGCGCACCGAGGGCCTCGAACGTGGCGGCGACGACGGCCGGCATCGTCAGCAGCGTCGGCCCCGTGTCGAGCGTGAGGCCACCCGTGCGCAGGCGCCGCGCCTTGCCGCCGAGCACGTCCGCCGCCTCGAAGAGCGTCACCGCGGCCCCGGCGCGCGCCAGCACGCCGGCGGCGACGAGGCCCCCGATGCCGCCCCCGACGACCGCTGCACGGGCCACCGTCACGACGCCGCCCCCACGCCCAGCACGCCGGCGGCGAGCGCCAGCTTGCGCCGGCCCGGCACCACCGCGCGGGCGCGAAACACGTCGTAGTCCTGCGCCTCGATGACGCGCAGGATGTCGCCGTAGAGCGCGGCCATGAGCGCGACCGTCCGGCGCGAGCGCGCGCTGGCGAGGTACGGGACGCCGCGGCGGGCGCGGGCATAGTAGTCACGCGCCCGCGCGACCTGTGCCCGCATGAAGGTGCGGAAGCGCTCGTCGCACTGCCCGCGGCGCAGGAACGCGTCGTCGAGCCCCGCCGCCGCCAGCTCGTCCTGCGGCAGATAGACGCGGTCGCGCCCCAGATCCTCGGCGACGTCGCGCAGGATGTTGGTCAGCTGCATCGCCCGGCCGAGATCGGCGGCGGGTGCGAGTGCGGCGACGTCGGTGTAGCCGAGGACGGGCGTCATCATGAGCCCCACCGTGCCGGCGACGCGGTAGCAGTAGCACTCGAGCGACGCGAAGTCCGGATAGCGGCTGATCGTGAGGTCCATCGCGACGCCGTCGATGAGCTCCTGGAACGGGGGCTCGGGAATGCCGAAGCGATGCACGGTGTCGCGCAGCGCGGCGATCTCGGCGGGATGCCAGGGCGCGGGCACGACCTCGTCCGGCGACCAGCGCGTCGCGTGTACGGCCGACACCAGCGTGCGCGCCAGCGCCAGGCGACCGGGCAGGTCGAGGCCGACGTGGTCACCACCAGGGTCGTCGACGAGATCGTCGAGCCGCCGGCAGAAGGCGTAGAGCGCGAGCGCACCCCGCCGTCGCGCACCACCGAGCGCGAAGGATGCGAAATGGAAGCTCTTCGCGTGCGCGCGCGTGAGGGCGCGCGCCCGACGATAGCCCTCGCCGACCGCGTCCGTGGCCGCGTCTCCTCTACGCCGCCGAGTGCGCCGTCTCGGCCGCCGCAGGCGACGCCACCACCGCCAGTCGTCGCGGCTCCGGCTGGACGCCGGCGTGCTGAACGATGCGCTCCGTGACGAGGCGCGCCGACAGCATGACCATGGGCAGGCCCGTGCCCGGCTGCGTCGACGCCCCGACGAAGAACAGGTTGCGGATGCGACGATCCTGATTCGCGGGACGGAACGGGCCCACCTGGAAGAAGTTGTGCGACAGGCCGAAGGCGGAGCCCTTGTCCAGGTTCAGGATCGTCTCGTAGTCGTCGGGCGTGAAGTAGCGCTCCATGACGACGTGCCGCTCGACGTCGTCGCAGCCGATCTCGGCCAGACGGCGGAACACCTGCGCCCGCAGCTTCGGTCCCTCGACGCTCCAATCGAGCGCGTCGTGCCGGTGCGGCACCGGCACCAGGACGTAGAGGCCGTCGGTCCCGGCCGGCGCCAGGGCGGCGTCGGTCCGCGACGAGACGTTCACGTAGAAGCTCGGATCGGCGGGGACGCGGAAGCGCTTGAAGATGTCGTCGAACGAGGCACGGTAGTCGCGACCGAAGAAGACGTTGTGATGCAGGAGCTGCGGATACCGGCGCGACACGCCGAGGTACATCATGAAGGCGCTCGACGTGTAGCGCAGCTTGTCGGCGCGCGGCAGCGTGGTGTCGCGCGGGTCGAGCAGGTGCCGATACGCCCATGGCAGGTCGGCATTGCACAGCACCACGTCGGCCGCGACGCGGCGTCCACCGGCGAGCACCAGGCCACGCGCCCGTCCGCCTTCGACGTCGATGCGCTCGACCGTCTCGCCGTAGTGGACGGCGACGCCGAGCTCGTCGCAGAGCCGTGCGAGCGCGAGCGGCAGCTGGAACATGCCGCCGCGCGGATACCAGATGCCCATCGCCAGCTCGGTGTACGGCAGCAGCCCGTAGACCGCCGGGCTCTCGTACGGCGAGATGCCGAGGTACATGGTCTGGAAGCTCATCGCCGCGCGCAGCCGCGGGTCTTTGAAGAAGCGGCTCACCTCCGGATACATGCGACGGTGCGCACGCACCGAGAACACGCCGCGGAGGCTGGACGGCGTGAGGAACTGCCCGAGGTGATCGAAGTTGCGACCGACGAAGCGATCGAGCGAGGTCTGGTACTGCACCTTGCCCTGCGCCAGGAACGAGAGGTAGCGCTGGAAGCTGCCCGGCTCGATGCGCTCCAGCTCCCGGCTCATCGCCGTGAGCTCGGTGGTGAACGTCACGTCCGAACCGTCGCGGAAGTGGATGCGGTAGTTCGGGTCGCAGCGCTGCAGCGTGAGATAGTCCTCGAGGCGCCGCCCGCACGCGGCGAAGGTCTCCGCCAGGACTTCGGGCATCAGCAGCAGGGTCGGGCCGGTGTCGAACGTGTAGCCGTCGACGCCGAGCCGGCCGCAGCGGCCACCGGGGGCATCACCCTTCTCGTACACCTCGACGGCGAAACCCTGCGCTGCCAGGCGTGCCGCGGCAGCGAGACCGCCCACCCCGGCGCCGACCAGCGCTACTCGCGCGCGTTGCGATGCGGCCATCCGTCGTCCTCCTCAGGCGGTGCGATCCGCCAGGTTGTCGATGAGCTCGTCGAGCAGGGCTCGACATCCGGTGCCCGACGGCAGCCGCCGGAGCGTGCGCCGCGCCGCCCGCGAGGCACGCTCGATGGCGCGCTCGGTGGCTGCCCGTCCGCCGTGCACCTCGACCAGGTCGAGCACGCGCACGCGGGCGGTCTCGTCGTCGGCGCCCCACAGCCGATCGAGCTCGCGACGCACCGCCGCGGGCGCGCGAACGTACGCCGCGACGACCGGGAACGTGGGCTTGCCGGCGGCGAGATCGCCGGTCGGCTTGCCGGTGTGCTCGCTCGCCCCGAACAGGCCGAGCAGGTCGTCGCGGAGCTGGAACGCGATGCCCATCTGGCGCCCTGCCCGCTCGAGCGTGGCTTCGAGCCCGGGATTGGCGCCACCGAGCAACGCGCCGCTCACGAGCGGCGCCGCGAAGCCGTAGCGGGCGGTCTTCAGCAGCGCGACCTTGAGCGTCTGGAACAACGTGACGTCGCCCAGCGACGCGCCCGACTGCGCCAGGTCGAGATACTGTCCGGCCGCCGTCAGCCGGCAGACGCGGAGGTAGTAGCGCAGCGCTTCGGCCGCGTGCGGGACGCACGACGTCAGCATGCCCTCGACGGCGCGTGCGAACAGGTGGTCACCGACGACGATGGCGAGATCGGCGCCGCGGCGCCCCGCACCGAGCCGATGATGCAGCGCCGGGCCGCCGCGCCGCGTGTCGGCGGCATCGGCGACGTCGTCGTGGATCAACAGGAAGGTGTGCAGCAGCTCGACGCTGGCAGCGAAGCGCCACAGCCCGTCGGCGACCGGTCCATCGGGACGGGCGAGCCCGTGCCCCAGCAGCACGAGCGCGGGACGCAGGCGCTTCGCGGGGCGGAGCGCGAAGGCTCGCGCTTCCTCGAGCGCCAGGGTCCACCGCGGGTCGATCCCCGCCTCGTCGGGCAGCGCCAGCAAGTCGGCGAGCCCGTCGGTGACGCGTCGCTGGACGAGACCGAGCCACGCCGCCGCCGGCGGCTCGGGGATGGCATCGAGCTGCATCCGCGGCGCATCCATCGCCCCCACGTATGAACTCATGTTCAGGTTGTGTCAAAGATTAGTTCAGGGTTGATGGAGGCTCAATGAAACGACATGCGGCGATGATCGGATGGCTCCTGGCCACGTGGAGCGTGGCGGCCGCCCTCTCCGGGCCACTCGTGGTCCAACTCGAGCGCACCGACGGCACCGCGGTCGGCCTCGCCACCTACCAGGGCAAGCCGTCGGTCCTGTTCTACGAGGACCGGGCCTCGACCAGCCTGAATCAGTCCGTGAAGGACGCCGTCTATGCGCGCGCCAAGCGCGACGGCCTCGAAACGGCGGCCAACGTGATCGCCGTCGCCAACATCCAGGCCTACGACTTCTTCCCCGCCCGCACGTTCGCTGTGACGTTCATCAGCCAGCTCGAGAAGCGGATCGGCATCCCGATCCTCCTCGACCTGCGAGGCGTCCTCACCGCCCCGCCGTGGAACCTCCCCGGCGACACCGGCAGCGTCCTGTTGCTCGACGCCAACGGCATGATCGTCTCCCAGCAATCAGGAGCGCTCACCAAAGCCGATACCGACAAGCTCCTGGCGACGCTGGAAACCCTGGTGAAGAAGTGACCGTTCCCGTGCGTACCACGCATGCCGCGCCGGCTTCGCCGGCCGCGGCACGAGGGTCGCGCGGACACGCCCGCGACACCCTCGCCTTCTGAGGCAAGACGAAGTCTTGCCTCAGAGTTTCTCGAGTATGGACTCCGCGCTCGACACGTTGAGGCCACCGGCGGGCTCGACGAGGAGCTCCTGCACGGTGCCGTCGTTGACGATCATGGCGTAGCGCTTCGAGCGCGACCCCATGCCGAAGCCCGACGCGTCCATCTGCAGGCCCATGGCGCGCGTGAACTCGCCGTTGCCGTCGGCGACCATGCGGACCTTGCCGCCGGCGCCCTGCTCCTTGCCCCACGCGCCCATCACGAAGGCGTCGTTCACCGACAGGCAGATGATGTCCTGCACGCCCTTCGCGCGCAGCTCGGCGGCCTTCTGGACGAACCCGGGGAGGTGCTTCATGGAGCACGTCGGCGTGAAGGCACCCGGCACGGCGAAGATCACCACGCGCTTGCCGTGGGTGAGCTCACCGACGGTGACGTCCTTCGGACCGCCGTCGCCCATCTCCTTGAGCTTCACGTCTGCGGGAAGCGTATCGCCTGCCTTCATCGCCATGTCGTCCTCCTCCGGGTCGGGTGGGCCTCTATTTGACCGGCGTCACCGTCCGCGTCAATGTCGCTCGTCATGGCATCCGACCTGCGCCACAAGAGCCGCACCCTGTACGACGGCCCCAATCGAGCGCCGGCGCGCTCGTACCTGAAGGCCATCGGCCTCACCGACGAGGACATCCAGAAGCCCATCGTCGGCATCGCCAACACGTGGACGGAGACGATGCCGTGCAACTTCACGTTGCGCGCGCTGGCCGAGCACGTGAAGCGCGGCGTGCGCGCAGCGGGCGGCACCCCCATGGAGTTCAACACCGTCGCCATCAGCGACGGCATCACCATGGGCACCGAGGGCATGAAGACGTCGTTGGTGTCGCGCGAGGTCATCGCCGACTCCATCGAGCTGGTGGCCCGCGGCCACATGTTCGACGCGCTGGTCGTGCTGGTGGGTTGCGACAAGACCATCCCGGGGGGCGCCATGGCCCTGCTGCGGGTCGACATCCCCGGCCTCGTCATCTACGGCGGCTCGATCCAGCCCGGCCGCTTCCGCGGCCAGGACGTCACCGTGCTGAACCTGTTCGAGGCCGTCGGTGCACATGCCGCCGGCAAGCTCTCCGACGCCGACCTGCTCGACCTCGAGAACCATGCCTGTCCCGGCCCCGGCGCCTGCGGCGGGCAGTTCACCGCGAACACCATGGCGCTCGCGCTCGAGTTCCTCGGTCTGTCGCCGATGGGCAGCGCCAGCGTCGCCGCCACCGATCCGGGCAAGGACGCCGTCGGCGCCGATGCCGGCACGCTCGTGATGGAGCTGCTGCGCCGCGACCTGCGCCCGCGCCAGGTCGTGACGCGCGCCGCGCTCGAGAACGCCATCGCCGGCGTGAATGCCACCGGCGGCTCGACGAACGCGGTCCTGCACCTGCTGGCGATCGCGCGCGAAGCCGGCGTGCCGCTGACGATGGACGACTTCGATCCGATCGGTCGCCGCACACCGCTGTGGGCCGACATGCAGCCGGGCGGACGTTACACCGCCGTCGATCTCGGTCGTGCCGGCGGCACCGCCGTCGTCGCCCGACGCCTCGTCGACGCCAAGCTGGTCGCGGGCGATGCGATGACGGTGAGTGGTCGCACCTTCGCCGAAGAGGCGGCGCGCGCGAAGGAGACGCCGGGACAGGACGTCGTCCTGCCGCTCGATCGGCCGCTCAAGAAGAGCGGCGGGCTCGTCATCCTGAAGGGCTCGCTCGCCCCCGAGGGATGCGTCGTGAAGGTCGCCGGCCACGAGCGTACCAACCATCGCGGGCCGGCGCGCGTCTTCGAGCGCGAGGAGGACGCCATGGCCGCGGTGATCGCCGGCAAGATCGTCGCCGGCGACGTCGTGGTGATCCGCTACGAGGGCCCGCGCGGCGGTCCCGGCATGCGCGAGATGCTCGGCGTGACGGCGGCCATCATGGGCGAGGGCCTCGGCGAGACGGTGTCGCTCCTCACCGACGGTCGGTTCAGTGGCGCCACACGCGGCCTGATGGCCGGCCACGTCGCACCCGAGGCGTTCCTCGGCGGCCCCATCGCCCTCGTCGAGGAGGGCGACCCGATCGTGTTCGACGTCACGGCGCGGACACTCGACCTGGACGTGCCGGCGGCCGTACTCGCCGAGCGTCGCACCCGCTGGCAGCCTCCGGCACCGCGCTACGACACGGGCGTGCTCGCGAAGTACGCCTGCCTCGTCTCGTCGGCGGCCGAGGGCGCCATCACCAAACCGCGCTGAGTCGCAATTTCAAACAGAATCCAGGCGCGACGACATACGCTTTGCTGGATACACACGACTGAATGCCACTGTGCATCGTCAGTCGTTCGTAGTCACCCCGATGGGCGGGCAATCTCCCGCGTTGGGGTGAGGCCCAGGTAAGCGCGTAGGGCGCACAGTCCCTCCCGATCGATGCATGAGCGAAACACCGCTCATGACGAGCTGATTCTGGAGGGACGACACATGAGCAGGACATGGCTTCTGCGAAGCGCCATCGCGATCTCGCTCGGCATCCTCTGGGTGCCCGCCGCAGGGGCGCAGACCCGCGTCGGCGGAAGCGCCTCGGCCCTGACCATCCACATCGACAACCTCGCCGACGTCGAGCCGAACCCGGAGGTCGTCCTGCCCGACGAAGGGGGCGCCACCGAGGCCCACGTCGTCGCCATCACGCTCCCGGGCGTCGTCAGCACCGGCACCCTCACGGCCGAGAGCTCCGGCACGGTGGGCCTCGCCAGCGCCGCCGCGGACAGCGAGGGGCGCGTCGAGGGGCTGAACCTCCTGAACGGCCTCATCACCGCCGACCTGCTGGTGGCGCATGCCAGCAGCACCGGCAACGGCGTCACCGCCTCGAGCTCGGCCGCCGGCTCGACGTTCGTGAACCTGGTCGTCGCCGGCATCCCGATCGCGCTCAACCCGCCGCCGAACACGGTCATCCCGATCCCCGGCGTCGGCGCCGTCATCCTGAACGAGCAGGTCACCGGCGGTGACGGCATCGCCAGCAGCTCGCTCACGGTCAACATGATCCACGTCGTCCTGAACGGGCTCCTCGACGGTGACGTGACGGTCGGCTCGGCGACCAGCGAGGTCGACGTCCGTCCGCTCAGCAACACCTGCGCGTGTCCCGCCGACGACAACACCGTCAGCGGCGAGTCGTACGGGGCGTTCGTCGACGTGCTCAACATCGACCTCGCACGCAACCCACAGGCGATCCTGTCGTCGCAGGGTGGCAGCGCGCAGGGACAGGCGCTCGGGCTCAACGTGACCACGCTGCTCAGCACCGGCACCGTCACGTCGACCAGCACCGGGGCCATCACCCCGACGATGGCGACGTCGCAGAGCGTGACGGCGGTCGAGCAGCTGAGCCTCCTCGGCGGCCTGATCCACGCCGACGCCGTCCAGGCGGCGGTGACGTGCACCGGCAACGGCACGACGGCGAGCTGCTCGACCGCGGGGACGACGCTCGTGAACCTGGTCGTCGGGGTCGTGGCGATCAACCTCGTGCCCGCGCCCAACACGGTCATCCCGCTCCCGCTGGTCGGGAGCGTGACGCTCAACGAGCAGATCGCGACCGGCAACGGCACGACGACGCGCGGGCTCACCGTCAACCTGCTGCACGTGCACCTGAACGGCATCCTCGGCCAGGGCGACATCATCGTCGCCTCCGCCCAGGCGGGCGTCGACTTCGATCCGCCGACGGGCTGCCAGAACGTCTGCGACGACGGCAATCCGTGCAACGGCGTCGAGATGTGTGGACCGGTGGGCTGCATCCCCGGCCCGCCGCCCACCTGTGACGACGGCAACCCGTGCAACGGCGCCGAGAGCTGCAACCCGCAGACGGGCTGCACGATGGGCACCCCGCTCGTCTGCAACGACAGCAACATCTGCAACGGGCTCGAAACCTGCGACCCCCAGACCGGCTGCCAGCCCGGCACGACGCTGTCGTGCAGCGACGGCAACGCCTGCAACGGCACCGAGACCTGTGACCCGACGAACGGCTGCCAGCCGGGCACGGCGCCGACCTGCGACGACGGCAACGTCTGCAACGGCACCGAGACCTGCAACGCGCAGACGGGCTGCGCCGCCGGCACCCCGCTCGCCTGCAACGACGGCAACGCCTGCAACGGCACCGAGACGTGCAACCCGCAGACCGGCTGCCAGCCGGCACAGGGTCCGCAGTGTGACGACAACGACCCCTGCAACGGCGTCGAGACCTGCACCGCGCAGGGAGGCTGCCTCCCCGGCACGCCGCCGTTCATGGCGGACGTGGAGTTCAAGGTGAAGGACGGCGCGCACATCGAGGGCGACTCCGGCGCGAACGCGTCGGGGGCCCGCGTGCTGTTCGGCCGCAGCAACTTCATGACCGACGGCACCACGCTCTTCGGGGACCGCGTCTCGCTCGGCAACGCCACCAGCGTCTTCGACGTGCGCGCGAACAACTTGACGGTCGGCCAGGACGTCGTCGTGCGCGGCACGACGGGCCCGGTCGTCCTGCCGTTGCGCACGCCCTACTGCCCGGTGCCGGCCTTCGCCGCCTGCGCCGGCCAGGACCTGATCGTCCCGGCGAGCGGCATCACCGGGCCGATCATGCCGGGCACCTACCGCAACGTGCGCATCCCGAACGGCGGCACGTTGCTCCTCGGCCCGGGGGCGTACCACTTCTGCAGCCTGGGCGGCGGCCGCAACGTCACCGTCCGCACGACGGGCGCCGTCGCGACGAGCATCGAGATCCACGGCGTGATGAAGCTCGGCAACGAGAGCTTCATCGGCCCCGACGCCGGGACGCCACGGCCGACCATCCGGGTCGGCGGGCACCAGGTCCGGCTGGGTGCCGGTACCGCGATGGAGGCCCTGCTGTCGGCACCGGACGCGCGCATGAGCCTCGGGCGCGCGGCGCGTGTGGCCGGCACATTCTGTGTCGACAAGCTCAATACCGACCACAGCATCGTGCTTCAGTGCCCGTGAGCGGGCACTGAACGGGGAGCCGGTCGTCGCCCCTCTCCCGATCTCGACGGCCGGCTCCCCCCCTTCCGGGGGGACGCCGGCCTAGCCGGCGAGCAGTCCGCGCGCGATGACCTTGAGCTCGAGGATCGGCTTCACACCCTCGAAGATCGGCAGCACCGTGGCGTCGACGACGTGGCGCGCGATGGGGAACTCCTCGGCATAGCCCCAGCCACCGTGGATGAGCTGCCCTTCCTGCGTCACCCACACGGCGACGTCCGACGCGAACAGCTTCGCCATCGCCGGCTCGATCGAGATCGACTCGTCGGCGTCCATCAGGCGCGCCGCCTTGTAGGTGATCTGGCGCGCGGCGGCGAGATGCGTCGCCATGCGGCCGAGCTTGTACTGCGTCAGCTGGAAGTTGCCGATCGCCTGGCCGAACTGCTTGCGCTCCGACGCGTAGGTGGCGGTCGTCTCGAGCGCCGCCTGTGCGAGCCCGCTGGCGCGACCACCCGTTTGCAGACGGCCCGCGGCGAACCCCGCCATCTGGAGGTAGAAGCCCTTGCCCTCGCCGGCCGCCTCGCCGATCAGATTGCCTGCCGGTACGAAGAAGCGGTCGAAGCCCAGCGTGAAGGAGTGCATGCCACGGTACCCGGGCGTGGCGTCCGCCTTCCCGTGGAGCGTGCCGCCACCCGGCTGCGTCATGGCGAACTCGTGACCGTCGAACTGGTCCTTCGGGACGATGAGCATCGACAGGCCCTTGGCACCCAGCTTCACGTCGGGATTCGTGCGCGCCAGCAGCGCCAGCACGTTCGCGCGTCCGGCGAACGTGCACCACGCCTTGGCGCCGGTGATGAAGAAGCCGGGCGTCCCGTCCTGGTCGCCGCGCTCGGCCTTGCAGCGTACCGACGACACGTCGGAGCCGGTGTCGGGCTCGGTGACCGAGATGCCAACCATGAGCTCGCCCGCCGCCACCGGCGGCAGCCACTGCTTCTTCTGCGCCTCGGTACCGCCCTTCAGCAGCGCCTTGGTGAGGATCTCCGGACGCGTGATGAGGCTGCCCGCCGCCGCCAGCGAGGCGCTCGAGAGCTCCTCGGTGATGACGATCATCGGCAGGTTGCCCATGCCCTGGCCGCCGTATTCCTCGGGGACCGACATGCCGAAGTAGCCGAGCTCGCGCATGGCGCCGAGGATCGACTCCGGCACCAGCTCGTCGTGACGATGGATGCGCTCGGCGATGGGCATCACTTCCTTGCGCGCGAAGGCGCGGGCCGAGTCGCGCACCATCTCGGCCATGTCGCCGTCGATGTACGCGTTGTTGGCGCCGCGGGTGCGCAGCACCTCGGCCCCCACCTGGCGGAAGCGCGACTCGTGTTGCGCGGCGCGCACCGCGCCGAGGACCTCGGCCGAGCCGAGCGTGCGCTCCATGAACTCGTCGGGGACGCCGAAATCGTCCCGGTGCGCCTCGATCTGCCCGCGGAGCTTGGCCGCGATCTCGCCGGCGAAGGCGGCGGCCATGCGCTCGGCATGCTCGTCGGGCTGCCCGGCCTCGCGACGGCTGGCTGCGTACTCGGCCAGCGCCTCGGCGGCGGTGACCTCGGTCGCGGCGTAGGCGAGGCGCTCGGCATGCACCTGATGGTCGTCGATGGCCTTGCCGCCGTTGGTGACCCGTCGCCCGATCTCGAGGGCGGTGTCGATGGTGGCACGGAGGGCGGGAAGAATGGCGGCGATCTCGTTCGACATGGGCGTCGGTTTACCATCGCCGAAACGGCTCTCGCCAGTGCACCACGGTCAAACGCTGGACGAGCTGGGCTCCCGGCCGAGGAGCCGCGCGATCGACAGCGGGCCGCCGACCGCCAGGACCGTGCCGGCGAGCGCCAGCGCCCAGTCGTCGGCGTGCAACGGCGAGACGTGCAGCACGACGGCCACTGGCGGGACCTGCAGCAACACGATCGCCGCCACCACGGTCGCGGCCGCCACGAGGACGGCGAGGCGCGTGCGGAGACCGCTCAGCGCGACGGTCAGCATGGCGCTCGCGAGGCTCATCGTCGCCATCGCCATTGCCCGCGCATGCGCCAGGTCGTGCGGCAGGGGCCCGAGGCTGCGCCGGTAGAGCGCGAGGACGAGCGCGCCCAGGAGCAGGCCCATGGCCGCGATCGTGGCCCATTCGGCCGGGGTGAAGAACCGGGCGCGACCCCGCCGCTTCACGGGCGCCAGCCGATCGCTCGCCGGCAGCTCCTGGAAGACCAGCATGGCGGTCGGATGGATCAGCATCTCGAGCCACACGATGTGGATCGGCAGATAGAGGAGCGGCAGACCGACCAGCGGCACCACCGTCGCCGTCAGCACCAGCGGCACGTGGATGGTCAGCAGGTAGAGGAAGCTCAGCTGCAGGTTGCGGAAGAGCTGTCGTCCCTCCGCGATCGCCCCGACGATGGTGCGGAAGTTGTCGTCGAGCAGGACGATGCTCGCCACCTCACGCGCGCTCTGCGTGCCGCGCCGGCCCATCGCCAGGCCGACGTCGGCCACCTGCAGCGCCGGCACGTCGTTCACCCCGTCGCCCGTGACGGCGACGCGCTCGCCGCTCGCCTGCAGCGCGCGGACGAGCGCCAGCTTCTGCATCGGCCGCGCACGCGCGACGACGTCCACCCCGACAGCTTGCGCCCCGGTAGCGGCGATCCAGGCGTCGAGCGCCTCCCCGAGGACGACGCGCGGCGCCGCCCCGCCGCCGAGGCCGATCTCGCGCGCCACCGCCGCCGCGGTCGCCGGGTGGTCCCCCGTCACCATGACGACGTGGATGCCCGCGTCACGGCAGCGGGCGACGGACTCGACGACGCCGTCACGCACCGGATCCTCGAGGGCGAGGAGGCCCGCCAGGACGAAGCCCCGGTCGGGCTCGCCGCCGGGCCAGGTCTCGATCGATCGCTGCGCGCACGCGATCACCTTGTGGGCGCCGGCCGCGAGTTCTTCGACGCGGGCCGTCCAGGACGCGGCCTCCGCCGCCGACAGCGTCGACGCCGCGAACACCACTTCGGGCGCCCCCTTCATGATGGCGACCACGCCCGCCGCCGTGCGCATGACCGCCGTCTCGCGGCGACGGTCCTCCGTGAACGGATACAGGCCGAGCACCTCCGGACGCTCGACGTCCGGGCCGCGGGCAGCGAGGATCGCCACGTCCATCGGATCGCGAGTCTCGGCCCGCGACGCCATGGCCGCCAGCGCGAGCACGCGCTGCTCCTCGACGCCGGTCGCTGGCAGGACGTGTCCCACGCGCAGGGTCCCCTCCGTGATGGTGCCCGTCTTGTCGGAGCAGATGCAGGAGACACGGCCGATGGTCTCGACGGACACCGCGCGGCGCACCAGGGCCTTCCGGCGCGCGAGCCGATGCACGCCAACGCCGAGGAACACGGTGAGCACCACCGGGAATTCCTCCGGCAATGCAGCGACCGCCAGCGTCGCGGCGCTGACGAGCGCGTCGAGCAGACCGTGCCCCTGCTGCCAGCGCACATAGCCGACGACCGCACACACCACGCCCGCCACCACGAGCAGGACCGACACCAGATTCCCGACGGCCGCCTGCAGCGGCGTGCGGCCCTGCCCGCCGCGCACGGCTTCGCGAACGATCTCGCCGTAGAGCGTCTCCCGTCCGGTGAATGCCACCCGGAGCTCGGCCCGACCGCTCAGGAGACGGGTCCCGGCGAGCCCCCAGTGGACATCGTCGGCGATCACGTCACTGCCCGCGACGGACGGCGGCGCGAATATCCGCTTGCGGACGGGATACGATTCCCCGGTGAGCGCCGACTCGTCCACCTGGAGCTCGCTTCCGCCAACGACGAGGCCGTCCGCCGGAATCGGCTCGCTCGCCTCCACCACGACCAGATCGCCGGCCACGACGTCCTTCGACGGAACGTCCACGGCCACGCCGTCGCGCACGACCCGCGCTCGCGTCGCGAGCGTCGCCCCCAGCGACGCGAGCGATGCCTGCGTCCGTCGATGCAGCCAGGCATCCATCGCCACGAGCGGCACGGCCGCCACCAGCAGCGTCACGGCCTCGAGCCGCTCGCCGAGCACGGCGTAGGCCACCCCGGTCCCGACGAGAAACCAGATCATCGGATCGCGGAGGGTGTCGAGCACCACGCCCCACAACGATCCGGTCGACACCTCCAGGACCGCGTTCGGTCCCCAGCGTCGCCGGCGCTCCGCGACCGCGGCGGACGCCAGCCCCTCTACACCAAGGAGGGCCGGTCCGAGACGCTCGATCGGGATGGGTCGCGACATGCGGGTCGCCTCCTATCACGTCGGGCCGGCCGCCGTTTGACGCCCCAACCGGGAATGTCGTACCTCCCCGCCCGACTCGAAACCGCCCAAGGGGGAGATGCACATGGAGATTCGCAAGGTCGGCGTCCTCGGCGCCGGGCAGATGGGGCTCGGAATCGCGCAGGCCGCGGCCCGCGCCGGCTTCGACACGATCATGGCCAAGGCCACCCCGGGCGCGCTCGATGCCCAGAAGGCGAAGGTCGAGAAGCAGCTCGCCAAGGACGTCGAGAAGGGCAAGCTCACCGCCGCCGACCATGGCGCGCTGCTCGAGCGCCTGCACTGGTCGACGACGCTCCACGACCTCGCCGACGTCGACCTCGTGATCGAGTCGATCGTCGAGGAGCTGCCGATCAAGCGCGAGACGTTCGAGCGTCTCGACGACGTCGTGAAGGACGGCGCCATCTTCGCCACCAACACGTCGACGCTGACCGTCGCAGAGATCGCCGCCGCGACGCGCCGCCCCGAGCGCTTCGTCGGCCTGCACTTCTTCAACCCGGTGCACGCGATGAAGCTGGTCGAGGTCGCCCCCGGGCTGCGCACCGCGCAGGACACCGTCGACACCTGCGTCGCGTTCGCGAAGAAGCTCGGCAAGCTTCCCGTCGTGGTGAGCGACAACACCGGCTACATCGTGAACCGCCTCCTCGTGCCCTACATGGTGGATGCGATCGCGTGTCTCGAGCGCCGGCTCGGCTCGATCGCCGACATCGACGCCGCCATGATGAACGGCGCCAACCATCCGATGGGCCCGCTGGCGCTGGCCGACTTCATCGGCCTCGACATCGTCTTCCACATGGCCTCCCTCCTGCAGGAGGAATACAAGGAGGCCCGCTTCGCGCCGCCGGCGCTGCTGCGCCGCATGGTGCTCGCCGGCTACCTCGGACGGAAGAGCGGCGCCGGCTTCTACGAGTACAAGCAGAACCCGCCTACCCCGCACGACGCCCTGGTGAAGTAGCGTCGATAGGGTGCTTCACGAAGTCGGGCCGAGCCTCTAAGCTGCAGGCCGTGCCCGCCTTCACCGCCCGCGTGCGACGTCGATGACCACCGGCGTCGCACCCGACCGCCAGCCGCCCTCGCTCGCCTGGGCCGCGACGGTGATCGCGATGGCGATCGCCATGGGCGCGGCGGCGTGGGTGCTCTACCAGCTCCTCGACGTCGTCCTGCTCGTCTTCCTCGGCATCGTGCTCGCCTCCGCCGTGCAGCCGTGGCACGTCCAGCTCGGACGCGTCGGCGTGCCGCGCGGGCTGTCGGTGCTGCTCATCTACCTGCTGTTCGGCGGCGCCCTCGCCGGGCTGATGGTGCTCGTAGTGCCCGTGGTCAGCGCGCAGATCGTGAGCTTCGTCACCACCATTCCCGAGCACTACACGCAGATCGTCACCACCCTGCGGGAGAACCCGTCGCGCCTGGTGGCACAGATCGGCCGCCGTCTCCCGCCGCTCGAGGCGTTGCCGACAGCGCTGACGTCGATGGCCCCGGAGTCGGTGAGCGGCATCTTCGGGCTCACCACCGGGGTGCTGGCGTTCTTCACCTATGCGGTGACGGTGCTCGCCATCGGCTTCTACTGGACCCTCGAGGTGCCGCGCTTCGAACGCGTGGTCGCGTCGCTCCTGTCAGTGGACCGGCGCGCGAGCGTGCTCGCAACGTGGCACGAGATCGAGTCCAAGCTCGGCGCCTTCATGCGCGGCCAGGGGATCGCCATGGTGGCGGTCGGCGCCGCGTGCGGCCTCGGCTACCTCCTGATCGGTCTGCCGAACGCACTGACGCTGGCCATCCTGGCCGGGCTCCTCGAAGCCGTCCCGATGCTGGGTCCGACGCTGGCCGCGGTGCCGGCGATCCTGGTCGCGCTGCCGCTCGGCACCACCACCGTGCTGCTCGTGATCGGCTGGACGATCGTCGTGCAGACGCTCGAGGGCTACGTCCTCATTCCGCGCATCATGAGCCGCGCCGTCGGCGTCAGCGCGCTCGTCGGCCTGATCGCCGTGCTCGCCATGGGCATTCTCTACGGCATCATGGGCGTCTTCATCGCGATCCCACTCGCCGGCGTGGTGCAGGTGGTCGTCGACCGCTTGATGTTCGAGCCGCAGCCGATGGCGACGGCCACCGACGAGCCGCTCTC
Organism: uncultured Binatia bacterium (SeqCode); assembly: GCA_964404165.1. GTDB lineage: Bacteria > Desulfobacterota > Binatia > DP-6 > DP-6 > DASYLJ01. The sequence continues at coordinate 26,695 of CAYOIZ010000043.1, forward strand.
GGGGCTCGACGCGCGCGTGCAGGCGCTGCGCCACCGGGTGCGACGGCGGCTGCGGATGCGCGACACACGCATGGGGATCGACCCCACCGTCCCCGACCACGTCGGCGACGCCCTCGACCAGCAGATCGAGACGGCGGTCGACCGGGTCGCGGCCATGTTGCTGAATCTGCAGCACCCGCCGCCCGGGTCGACCCGGCAACAGCGTGCCTCGCTGCTCGGCGAGATATGCCCGGCCCTCGACGCATTGGAGACCGCCGACCAGCGCGCCGAAGAGGCGCTCGAAAGCGAAGGCGTCCCCGCCCAGCCCGGCAGCGCCACCGAAGAGGTGATTCGCGCCGTCGAGCAGGTCGATCTCATCGCGACCACCGGCGACGACCCGCGGCGCGCCGGCTGAGCACGCCGGGGATCGCCTTGACGCTGCGCGACGCTGCGTGTTAGCCAGCGCCGTTTCCCTGGGACTGGGAACGGGAGTGCCATGCGATTCTACGAGTACGAAGCCAAAGCCCTCTTCGCCCGCCACGGGGTCCCGCTGCTGAAGGGTCGCGTGGCGAAGACCCCCGCCGAGGCGCGCGAGATCGCCGCCGAGATCGGTGAGCGCGTCGTCCTGAAGTCGCAGGTGCTGACCGGCGGCCGCATGAAGGCCGGCGGCGTCAAGTTCGCCGACACGCCCGACGAGGCCGAGAAGGCCGCCGATTTCATCCTGAAGCTCGAGATCAAGGGCCAGAAGCCGCGCGGCGTGCTCGTCGAGCAGTGCGCCCCCGTCGAGCAGGAGTACTTCGCCGCCATCACCTGGGACGGCCGCAAGAAGCTCCCCGTGCTGATCTTCAGCGACATGGGCGGCATCGACATCGAAGAGGTCGCCGAGAAGCATCCCGACCACGTCAGCCAGGTCCATCTCTCCACGCTGGTCCCCTTCAGCCCGTTCAAGGCGAAGGAGGCGATCTCTGGCACGGGCGTCACCGGCGACGTGCTCAACAAGATGATCCCCATCCTGACGATGCTGGTCGACGTCTTCCTGCGCTACGACCTGACGCTCGCCGAGATCAACCCGATCGGCCGCCTGAAGGACGGACGCATCCTCGTGCTCGACGGCCACATCGACCTCGAGGGCGACGCGCGCGACAAGCACGCCAAGGTCATCGCCGACCTCGGCATCGGCAAGGAGGAGACGCGCGAGGCGCGTCCGCCGACGCCGTTCGAGATCCGCGGCGCCGAGGTCGACGCCGCCGACCACCGCGGCGTCGCCGGCAACGTGAAGGAGTTCGACGGCAACCTGGGCCTCGTCATCGGCGCCGGCGGCGGCTCGCTGACCCTGTTCGACGCCATCCGCAAGCACGGCGGCAAGCCCGCCAACTACTGCGAGATCGGCGGCAACCCGAGCGTCAGCAAGACCTGCGAGCTCACCAAGCTCATCCTCTCGAAGCCCGGCGTCGAGAAGATCGCGGTCATGATGAACGTGGTGTCGAACACCCGCGTCGACATCGTCGCCCGCGGCGTCATCAAGGGCTGCGTCGAGTCGGGGCGCGATCCGTCGAAGACCATCGCGATCTTCCGCATCCCCGGCTCGTGGGAGGACGACGGCTTCAAGATCCTCGCGAAGTACGGCGTCGAGTACTGCGATCGCACGGTGTCGATGTACGAGGCGGCGGGCCGTGCCGTCGCCAAGATGCAAGCGGGCTGACACGGGACGTCCCCGGCATCCGTCGCGCGCCATTCGCCCATGAAGCTGCTCGTGGTCGAGGACGAGGTGCTCGCCGGACGCTACCTGGAGGCTGGTCTGGCCGAGGACGGCTTCGCCGTCGACGTCGTGCGTACGGCCGGCGCCGCCGAGGACGCGGTGCGGGCGCACGAGTACGACGCCATCGTCCTCGACGTACAGCTTCCGGGCGGCGACGGCTTCACCCTCTGCCGGCGATGGCGCGCCGCCGGCATCCAGACGCCGATCCTCTTCCTGACCGCGCGCGACGACGTCGCGGATCGTGTGCGCGGACTCGAGCTCGGCGCCGACGACTACCTGGTGAAGCCGTTCGCGTTCGCGGAGCTGGTGGCCCGGCTACGCGCCCTGCTCCGCCGTACCCCGGCCACGCTGCCACCCGACGAGCTCCGCATCGGCCCCCTCGTGCTCGACACCGCCCGCCGGGAGGCGCGCCGCGACGGCCAGGTGGTCGCGCTCACGCGACGCGAGTACCAGATCCTCGAGCTGCTGGTGCGCAACCCGGGCCGCGTCATCTCCCGCGCCGCGCTGTGGGAGCACGTGTGGGCGAGCGACGCGGCGCCCGACTCGAACGTCGTCGACGTCTACGTGCGCTACCTGCGCAACAAGCTCGGCCGACGCCCCGACCTGATCCGCACCGTCCGTGGCGAAGGCTACGCCCTCGACGTTCCCGGCGCCGCCCCGTGAGCAGCATCCGCCCGCGGCGCCCGTGGCCGACGTTCCGCGCCCGCCTCACCGCGAGCATGCTCGTGCTCGCCATCGTCGTGCTCACCGCGACGAGCGCGATCGTGTACCTCGCCGGCCGGCGTGCCCTCCGCGCCACGCGTGACGACGCCCTGTTGGCCATCGCACGCGCCGAGGTCGCCTCGGCGATGGACGACCCCGACGGCACCATCCACGTGCACGACGAGCCGGCGATGCTCTCGCTCCCGAACGGCTCCGGCTACGAGAAGTTCGCCATCATCAAGAGCCGCGACGGCCGCATCGCCGTCTACACCAGCAATCTCGCCGACGCGCCGCCGCTCACCACCGACGCCGCCCAGGAAGGGCGCGCGTTCGGGGGCCAGGTGGCCTTCGGCAGTGCGCGGCAGGGCGAAACCCTGCTGCGGGCGATCTACTATCCGCTCCGCGATCCCGAGGGGCACGACCTCGTCGCCATCGTCGCGACGCCGGATGCCCCGCTCGGGGAGACGCTCGCCGCCCTGCGCCAGGTGATCTACCTCGCCGTCCTGCTGGGCGTGCTCGGCGCCGCCTGGGGCGCCCGTCGCCTGGCCGGGCGCCTCACCCGGCCGCTCGAGGAGATCGCCGCCGCCGCGGAAACCGTGGGCTCGACCAGCCTGCACGAGCGCATCCCCGCGGTGTCGCCCGACGCCGAGCTCCGCCGCCTCACCGACCTCCTGAACGCGATGCTCACGCGCCTGGAGTCCGCCTTCACCGCCCAGCGACGGTTCGTCGCCGACGCGTCGCACGAGCTGCGCTCGCCGCTGGCGAACGTGCGCGGCACGCTCGAGGTGGCGCTGCGGCGGCCCCGCAGCGCCGACGCGTATCGCGAGGCCATCGACACGGCGCTCGGTGAGGTCGAGCGCCTCGGGCGTCTGGTGAGCGGACTGCTGCTGCTGTCGCGGACCGATGCCGGACAGATCGTGCTCGATCGGCGTCCCATGGACCTGACCGACGTCGCCCGCCGTACGGTGAGCGCGCATGCGGCGCGCGCCGGCGACGCGGGCGTCCGGCTGGCGCTCGACGCCCCCGACGCGCTCGCGGTCGTGGCCGACGCCGATCGCGTGCGGGAGATCGCCGACAATCTCGTCGACAACGCCCTCCGCCACGCGCCGCGTGGCTCGACGGTGACGCTGACGCTCGGAGCCGACGCGACCGGCGTCCAGCTGGCGGTGCATGACACGGGCAAGGGCCTGTCGGCGGACGAGCAGGCGCACGCTTTCGATCGATTCTACCGCGCCGACGACGCCCGCGAGCGTGACGCGGGCGGCCTCGGGCTCGGGCTCGCCATCGCGCGCGCCATCGCCGAGGCCCATGGCGGACGGCTCACCGTCGACAGCGTGCCGGGGCACGGCGCGACCTTCGTCCTCGTGCTCCCGGCGGACACCGTCGCGGCGCCTGCGTGAGAATTGCATGAGAATCGTCCGTTGCCTCGTGACCGGGCCGCCGGTACCTCGATGCACGTGCACACCGCCATTGCCTGTCGTCCCGCCCTCGTGGTGCCTCCCCACGTCCTCACCCGCGACACGCTGAAAGACGCGTTGACCGACGCCCTCGGGCCGGATTTCCCCAACCTCGGGCGCCTGCTGCGCATCGCCGAGCACAGCGGCATCGAGCGCCGTCACCTGGTGCGGCCGCTGCGCGAGACGCTCATGGCCGAGGACTTCGGCACGCGCAACGACGTCTACGTGCGCGAGAGCAAGCGGCTGGTCGAGGACGCCGCGCGCGCCGCGCTCGAGAACGCCGACGTCGAGCCCGAGGACATCGACCTCATCATCACGACGTCGTGCACCGGCTTCATGATCCCGTCGGTGTGTGCGCACCTGATGCCGGCCCTCGGCTTCCGGCCCACGACGAAGCGCCTCCCGATCACGGAGCTCGGCTGCGCCGCCGGGACGGTGGCCTTGTCGCGCGCCCGCGAGTTCATCGCCTGCTACCCCGGGGCGAACGTGCTGGTGGTCGCGCACGAGCTGTGCTCGCTCACCTATCAGCCGGGCGACCGCACGATGCAGAGCCTCGTCGGCGCCCTCCTCTTCGGCGACGGCGCCGCCGGGGTGGTGGTACGCGGCGACGGCCGCGCCCCGGACCGCGGCCTGCGCCTCGACGTCAACGCCAGCTTCCTCTTCCCCGACAGCTGGGGCTACATGGGCTTCGACGTCCGCGCCTCGGGACTCCATCTGATCCTCGATCGCGGCATCCCCGGCGCCGTCGAGCGACGTGTGAAGCCGGTGCTCGAGCACTTCCTGCACGAGCACGGCCTGGTGCCCGCCGACGTCGAGTTCTTCTGCCTCCACCCCGGTGGCCGCAAGGTGCTCGACGAGCTGGCGCGCGTCTTCGCCCTCGACCCGGAGGACACACGCGCCAGCCGCGACTGCCTCGCCGAGGTCGGCAACCTGTCATCGGCCTCGATCTTCGTCGTCCTGCAGAACCTCTTCGATCGCTACACCCCGCGCCACGGCGCCACGGGCCTGCTCACCGCCTTCGGGCCCGGCTTCGCCGCCGAGATGGCCCTCGGCACGTGGGTGGGCGAAGGATGAGCGGGGCCTACGCGGCCCTGCTGGCCCTCATGGCGGGGGCGCGACTCGCGGAGCTCGCCTGGGCGCGGCGGCTGACCCGTCGCGCGGCCGCGCGCGGCGCCGCACCCCAGCCCGAGCCGCTGTTCGCCGTCATGGTGGTGCTGCACGTGCTGCCCTTCGTGCTGGCGCCGCTCGAGATCGCGTGGCGCGGCCATGGCGCACCGGCGCCGGTGTTCGCGGTCTGTGCGACGGGCCTGGCGGTCCTGGGCGCGCTGCGCATCTGGACGCTCCGCAGCCTCGGCACGATGTGGAACGTGCGCATCGTCGCGCCGTCCCACGTCGTCAGCGTGGGGCCCTATCGGTGGGTCCGCCACCCGAACTACGCCATCGTCGCCGGCGAGCTGCTGCTGCTCCCGCTCGCCGGCGGGGCGTGGCTGACGGCGGTCGTCGTCAGCCTGCTCGACGCGGCGGTGCTCGCCAGACGGATCGCCGCCGAGGAGCGACTCCTGCACGGGCTCCCGGAGTACGATCGCCTCATGGCGGGCAAGCCACGGTTCCTGCCCGGGCTCGGCTGACGTGCGCACATCGGTCATGGTGGGGCTCGTGGGCACCCTTCTCGTCACACCGCCGGCGCAGGCGGCCATGATTCGCGGCCACGTCGACGTGGCGTTCACCGCGACGTCGACGCTGCACGACATCGACGGACGCGCCCCCGGTGTCGACGTCACGCTGCGGCCCGAGGCCGACGGCCGCTGGGGCGCCGAGGTGCGCGTGCCCGTGGCGTCGCTCGACACCGGCAACGGCTGGCGGGACGCGGCGATGCGCACCCTGCTGCGTGCCGACACGCATCCCGACATCACGGCGCAGCTCACCGCCATCGACCCCGAGACCGTGCGCCGCGACGGCACGCTGCCGCTCGCGCTCTCCATCGCCGGCGTGACGCAGGCGACGACGGCGCGCATCGGCCGCTGGGACCAGGACGACGACACGCTGACCCTGCACGCCGACCTCGACGTCTCCCTCACCGCCGTCGGCCTCGCGCCGCCACGCACGCTGTTCATGCGCGTCGGCGACGTGGTCCACGTCCGCGTGGACGTCCGGCTCCGGCGCGAGTGATCGACGATGCGCTGGCTCCTCACCCGCGGGCGCTTCCCGACCCTGGCCGTCATCGCGGTGCTGACGGCGTGGCTCGGCTGGCATGCCGCGCGCGTCGGCGTCGAGCGCGACAACGCCTCGCTCAACACCCAGGACCCCGAGACGATCGCCCGCTACGAGGCGTTCCAGACCACGTTCGGATCGGACGAGGACATGCTCGTCGCGGTGACGAGCCCGACGCTGCTCGAGCCCGCCGGGCTCCGCCTCGTCGCGCGGCTGACCCACGACCTGGGCGCGCTCGACGGCGTCCACCACGTCTTCAGCATGACGACGGCGCGCCGGCTCGTGCCGTCGCCGGACGGTCCCGTGGACGCCCCGCTCCTGCCCCCGCTCGACGACGCGCCCGACCTCGGCGCGCGCGTGCGCGCCCGCCTCGACGAGAACCCCGAGTACGCCGGCATCCTCGTCTCGGCCGATCGACGGACGGCGGGGTTCCTGGTCGAGATCGACGTCCGTCCCGACGACGACCACTACCGGACCGCGCTGATCGCGGCGATCCGCGGCATGGCGCCGGCGGTCGCCGCCGAGGGCGGCGAGCTGCATCTGACGGGCATCACCGTCCAGAAGCACGACGTCACCGCCTACGTCACCCGCGACCAACGCGTTCTGCTGCCGCTGGCGCTCGGCGTGCTCGCGGCGACGCTGTGGTGGTTCTTCCGGCGGCCGCTCGGCGTGCTGCTGCCCCTCGCCGTCACCGGCATCACGGTGGCGTGGACGCTCGGGGCCTACGGGCTCGCCGGCCTCTCGGTGAACCCGATCACCGCCCTGCTCCCGCCGGTCCTGATGGTGCTGTCGCTCGCCGTGAGCGTGCACGTCATCAAGGGCTGGCTCGACGCCACCGAGCCCGACCGCGTCGAGCGCCTCCGCGGCGTCGTGCGGCACCTGCGGTTTCCGTGCTTCTTCTGCTCGCTCACGACGGCGATCGGCTTCGCCTCGCTGATCACCAGCGACCTCCCGGCGGTGCAGCAGTTCGGGGTGTTCGCCGCGCTCGGTGTCGTGGTCGCCTTCGTCGTCGGCATGACGCTGGTACCGATCGGGCTGACCTGGCTCGAGCCGCCGGCAGGGCCGTCGACGGCGCGGCCGCATCGCCTCCTCCAGGGCCTGCTGCAGTGGTCGGCGGTGACCGCGACGGAGCGCCCGTGGACGGTGCTCGCCATCGCCGGCGCCCTCACCGCCGCCAGCGTGGTCGCCATCCCCCGCATCCAGAACAACACCGATCTGGTGCGCTTCCTCAAGCCCGAGGCGCCGCTCTATCGCGACACGCTCTTCCTCGACACGCACTTCACCGGCACCACCACGCTCGACTTCGTGGTCTCCCGCGTCGACGGCACGCCGCTCACGCGCCTCGAGGACGTCGAGCGGCTGGCGGCGCTCGAACGCGTGATCCTCGCGGAGCAGCCGGTGACGTCGGTGGCGAGCATCCTCGGCGTGCTGCGGCAGATCCAACGCGCGCAGACCGGCACCACGCGGCTCGCGCTCCCCGACACGCCCGCCGCCACGTCCGCGGCCTTCGACCTGGTGACGGCCGCGGGCGACGAGCCCATCGTCCGCAAGCTGGCGGCACGCGACCTGCGCCAGGCACGGCTCAACGTGCACCTCCATGCCGTCGGCACGGCGGTGGCGGCGCCGCTCGTCGAGCGCATCGTGACCGACGGTCGCGCGCAGCTCGGCCCCGCCTACCGGCTCGACGCCACCGGGGCCTTCTACCACGTCGCGCGCGACTCGAACCGGCTCGTGCAGTCGCAGGTCGACAGCTTCTCGCTGGCGTTGGTGCTGGTCTTCCTCGCCATCGGCCTGCTGTTCCGCTCGGTGGCGGTGACGGTGGTGGCGCTCATTCCCAACGTCATCCCGATCGCCTGGACCGGCGGGTTGATGGGCATCGCCGGCATCGATCTCAGCAGCGGCACCGCGATGATCGCGTCGGCGGTCATCGGCCTCGTCGTCGACGACACGATCCACTACCTGACGGAGTATCGTCGCGCCTACGCCGGCGATCCGCGCGCCGCCGTGCTGCAGACGTCCACCGGCATCGGCACGGCGCTCAGCATGAACAACATCGTCCTCATCCTCGGCTTCTGGGTGGGCTGCTTCGGCAGCTTCAAGCCCACGATCTACTTCTCGCTGCTCTCCGGCATCACGATGGCGACGGCGATGTTCTGCGACCTCTTCATCACGCCGGCCTGCCTGGTGGCGCTCGACCGCCGTGGCTGGCGCGTCGTCGCGGCGACGGCGGCATTGGTCGCGGCGCTGTTCGTGGCGCGGCCGGCCGTCGCCGCACCGGACGCGCCACCACCGGCGACCGCCACGACGGAGGATCGGCTCGTCACCTGGGTGGCGGTGCCGGACGAGACCCGTCGCGTCGGCGAGGTGCGGCTCCTCCAGCGCGGCGACGACGCCACGGTCCAGACGTTGCTTCGCACGTCGCTGCTGGCGCGGGTGGTGGGCGAGATCCGCCGCAAGGAGCTCGCCAACTGGCCCGAAGGCAGCCCCGGACACGCCGACGCCGTCCGCTACGTCGACGCGCTCGAACGCATCCGTGACGAGCTCGCACAGGCACGCGACCCCGAGGCCGTCGACCGGCGGCAGTGCGTCCTGATCGAGTTCGTCCTCGGTGACGACACGGGCGTGGTCCTGATCGGCGACTACGACGCCACGGACGACGACGGGCCGATGCATCTCGTCGCGCGGCGTCCCCGCATCACCCTCTCGGACCTGTCGCGCGACTACGTGCGGCGCAACATGCGCCTCATCGTCGCCGATGCCTTCGATCGCGAGGGCGACACGATCGATGCGGTGCTGGGGCCGCTCGCGCCGCGGCTCGGGGGGCCATCGTGACGCGCTACACCACCAGGCAACGGCTGGTGGCGCTGGGCTACGGCGTCGTCTGCCACACGACGTTCGCGATCGCGATCGCCGCAATGATCGCCGGGCTCTACGGCGGCATGCGCGTCGGGGTGACGTCCCTCCATGGTCCGGCGGCGGTCCTGCTCGACCTCGTCCTGCTGGCGCAGTTCGCCGGCAGCCACTCGTTCCTGCTGTCGTCCCGCGGCCGCCGGCTGCTCGGACGGCTCGCCCCATGCGGGCTCGGTGCCGAGCTCCAGACCACGGTGTTCGCGCTCGTCGCGTCGTTGCAGCTCGCCGCCACCTTCCTGCTCTGGGCACCGCTCGGCGGCGTATGGTGGGCGGCGCAGGGTGGCGCACGCATCGCCCTCACCGTCGCGTATGCCGCCTCGTGGCTCTTCCTCATGAAGGCCATGAGCGACGCCGGCCTCGCCCTGCAGACGGGCTTCCTCGGCTGGGGCGCGGTCGTGCGCGGGCACGCCCCCACGTACGGCCCGTTCCCGCAGCACGGCACCTTCCGGGTCGTGCGCCAGCCGATCTATCTCGCCTTCAGCTGCACGCTCTGGACCGGGCCGGTGTGGACGCTCGATCACCTGCTGCTCGCGGTGCTGTGGACAGCCTACTGCTTCGGCGGCGCCGCCCTGAAGGAGCACCGGTACATCGCCTGGCACGGCGAGCGCTTCCGACACTATCGGACGCGCGTCCCGTACTGGCTCCCCGGCGTCCGCTGGCTCGATCCCGCGGCACTCGAGCGACCGAAGCCATGAGCGCCGGACCGGACGTCGTCGTCGTCGGCGGCGGGCTCGCCGGCAGCGTGACCGCGCTCCAGCTCGCCCGTCGCGGCCTGCGGAGCGTCGTCCTCGATCGCGCCACGTTCCCGCGCGACAAGCCCTGCGGCGAGGGACTGCTGCCGCACGGCGTGGAGGCGCTCGCGGCCCTCGGGCTCGGCGACGTCCTCGACGACGCCGACGCGCCGGCGTTTCGCGGTGTCCTGTTCCGGTGCGGCGACGTCGCGGCACCGGGCGATTTCCCGGATGGCGCGGTCGGACGCGGCGTCTGTCGGCTGCGGCTCGACGCCGGCATCCGCGCCGCCGTCGCCACCCATCGCGACGTCGCCTTCGCCGACGGCCACGTGACGGGCGTGACCACCACCGCCACCGGCGCACGCGTCGCGCTCGCGGACGGGACGTCGCTCGCGGCCCGCTTCGTCGTCGGCGCCGACGGCCCGCGGAGCACGGTGCGGCGCGCGCTCGGGCTCGACCGCCCTCCGCCGCGCCGGGGACGGTGGGCGTTGCGCGGCCATTTCGCGCTGCCGCCGGGCGCACCGCTGCCGGAGCGCGTGGAGCTGCTCGTCGGCGGCGGGTTCGAGCTCTACGTGACGCCGGTGGCGCCCGGCGTCGTCGGCGTCGCCGCCATCGTCGAGCAGCACGTCCTCGAACGGGGACACGGCACCGCCGCGCAGCGGCTCGCGGCACTCGTCGACCGTTCGCCGGCCGTGGCCGAGCGCCTCGCCGGCGCTCGACCGATCGACCGCGTCCTCGCCTGCGGCCCGCTGCGGGTCCGTGCCCGCGCCGTGGCGCGCGGCCGTGTCGTCCTCGTCGGCGACGCCGCCGGCTACGTCGACGCCATCACCGGCGAAGGCATGAGCCTGGCGCTGCGCACGGCGGGCCTCGCCGCCGACGCCATCGCCGCGGTGGCGCAGGCGGGCTGCTCGGTGGATGCCGCATGGGACACGTACACCCGCATGCGCGCCACCGCGGTCCGCGACCACGCGCTCCTCACGCACGGGCTCGTCTTCCTGGCGCGTCACCCGCGGCTGGCCCGTCGCGCGATCGCGCGGCTGGCGCGCGAACCGGCGCTGTTCAGCCGCCTCCTTGCCGTCAACGACGGCCGCCGCTCGCTCCTCTCGCTGTCCCTGGCCGACGTCCTGAGGCTCGCGGTCGGCTCCCGGGCCGCGGAGCCCGTGCCGGGGCCCGCCTGGCCCATCCGACGCCGTCCGGTCTCGCCTTGACGCTGCGCGACGCTGCGTGTTAGGTCGCCCCGATTCTCGAGGCCACCCATGTCGATCCTCATCAACAAGAACACCACCGTCATCATCCAGGGCATCACCGGCCGCGAGGCGGTGAACCTCACCCGTGAGGGCCTCGACTACGGCACGAAGATCGTCGGCGGGGTCACGCCGGGACGCGCCGGCCGCGACGTCTACGGCGTCCCGGTCTACGACTGCGTGCGCGACATCACCGCGAAGCAGCAGATCGACGCCTCGATCGTCACGGTGCCGCCGAAGTTCACGCGCGACGCCGTGTTCGAGGCCATCGAGGCGGGCGTCAAGCTCGTCGTCGTCGTCACCGAGCGCATCCCGCGCGGCGAGGTGGCGCAGATGGTCGAGCTGGCGAAGCTCCGCGGCGCGCGCATCATCGGTCCGAACTGCCTCGGCGTCCTCTCGCCGGACGAGGCCAAGGTGGGCGGGCTCGGCGGCCCGGCCAAGAACGTACGGCGCGCCTTCGTGAAGGGCCCCATCGGCGTGATGTCGCGCTCGGGCGGCATGACCACCGAGATCGCCAACACGCTCACGGCGGCAGGGCTCGGCCAGTCCACGTGCGTGTCCATCGGCGGCGACGCCGTCATCGGCTCGACCTACGCCGAGCTGATGCCGCTGTTCGAAGCCGACCCGGAGACGAAGGCCATCGCCATCTACTCCGAGCCCGGCGGCCGCATGGAGGCCGAGCTGGCCGACTGGGTCCGCGAGCACAAGTCGCGCCTGCCCATCATCGCGTTCATGGCGGGCCGCTTCATGGACGAGATGCCCGGCATGCGCTTCGGCCACGCCGGCACCATCGTGGAAGGCAAGGCCGACACCACGGCCGACAAGATCGAACGCATGAACGCGGCCGGCATCTCCGTCGCCGAGCGCATCGAGGACATCCCGGCGCTCGTCAAGGAACGGCTGAAGGGACACTGAGCATGGCTGGCATGTTCATCGACGTACAGGTGAGCGGCAAGGCCGCCACGGATCCCGCGCTCGCGAAGAAGCTCGCCGAGGTCTGCCCCGTCAACATCTTCGCCGCCGACGGCGGCCCCGTCCGCATCGTCGAGAAGAACCTCGACGAGTGCACGCTGTGCGACCTGTGCATCCAGGCGGCGCCCGGCGAGGTCCGCGTCGTCAAGCTGTACGAAAGCTGAGCCATGCGAAGCCCCCGCGATTTCTTCAAGCCGCTCGCCATCGGCGCCCCGGACCCGCTCCACGCCATTCCGGTCAAGCCGTCGCGCATGATCCACTTCTTCGACCCGAGCAATCCGAAGATGGCCGCCAAGCTCCCCGAGCTGGCGAAGCAGGCGGACATTCTGCTCGGCAACCTCGAGGACGCGATCCCGGCCGACAAGAAGATCGCCGCGCGTGACGGGCTGGCGCAGATCGGGCGCGAGGTCGATCTCGGCGGCACGCCGCTCTGGACCCGCATCAACAGCCTCGACAGCCCGTGGTTTCTCGACGACATCAGCACGCTCGTCGGCGCCATCGGCAACCAGCTCGAGGTGGTGATGGTACCCAAGGTCGAAGGACCGTGGGACATCCACTACGTCGACCGGCTCCTCGCGCAGCTCGAGGCGAAGCACAAGATCCAGCGCCCCATCCTGGTACACGCGCTGCTCGAAACCGCGCTCGGCGTCACCAACGTCGAGGAGATCTGCGCCGCCAGCCCGCGCATGCAGGGCATCAGCTTCGGCCCGGCCGACCTCGCGGCGTCGCGTCGCATGAAGACCACGCGCGTCGGCGGCGGCCACCCCGCCTACCTGGTGCGCAACGACCCCGACAAGGCGCACCCCGAGGCGCCGCGCGCGGCGTCGCAGCAGGACCCCTGGCACTACTCCATCGCGCGCATGGTCGACGCCTGTGCCGCCACGGGCGCGCTGCCCTTCTACGGCCCCTTCGGCGACATCTCCGACGGGCTCGGCTGCGAAGACCAGTTCCGCGCCGCGTTCCTGCTCGGCTGCGTCGGCGCCTGGTCGCTGCATCCGAGCCAGATCGCCATCGCCAAGAAGGTGTTCAGCCCGCCGCCCGACGAGGTCAAGTTCGCGCTGCGCGTGCTCGAGGCCATGCCCGACGGCCGCGGCGTGGTCATGCTCGACGGCAAGATGCAGGACGACGCCACCTGGAAGCAGTGCAAGGTGATGGTGAACCTGGCCCAGCTGCTGGCAGCGAGAGATCCCGAGCTCAAAGCCCTGTACGGCCTCTGATCGCCGCAGCCCCCTCGACGCTGCCGACATGATCGACTAGAAGCCGCCCGGGGGGGGCTGGTGACCATGAGTCGGATATGCAGTGTCGCTGCTGCGTACTTCTTGGGCGCGGTCTTCGGCGGATGGCTTTCGGCTCCGAATGCGTTCGCGACTTTCTGGCCGCCGAACGGCATCCTGCTGGCGGCACTGCTCGCCTCACCTCGCAGGTACTGGCCCGTGCTCGTCCTCGCCACCTGCCCGGCCAACGTCGCATTCAACCTGATCGAGGGACAGCCGTCGGCGATCAACCTCGCCTTCTGGTCGGTCAATGCGGTCGAGGCGCTCATCGCGGCGGCGGTGCTCACCCGCGGATCGCTGCGCGTTCATGCGCTGCCACGCATTCGCGACGTCCTGGCGTTCGGCGGGGTGGCCCTCACGGTCACCGGAACAGCGGCAATCCTCGGCGCGATCATCGCCCGCGCCGGCGACACATCACTACCGTTGCTCGATGCATGGCTGTCGTGGTGGGCGGCCGATCTGCTCGGCCTCATCCTGGTCACGCCGGTGGCACTGCCCTGGTTCCGTTCCGCAGACGAGCGTGCCACCCACGAGATCGGCAGCGAGGGTGTCGCATTCGCCGTGGTCTGCATCGTCATCGGCGCTGGCGTCACGATCGGCATACTCGGCGGCGAACGCCCCCTCATGCCTCCCCTCCTGCTCGTGGTTCCGCTCGCTGGATGGGCTGCGCTCCGACTCGGGGTCTGTGCCACGGGCTGGGCGCTCCTCGTGACGGCGTCGCTCTCACTCCTCGCCCATGCACACGGTGCAGGCACCCTGCTGGAGGGCCGCTCGTATACCCCCGACGTGGCGTACGCCCTGCAGGCGATGATCTCCGGCGTCGCGATCACGTTCCTCGCCATCGCCGCCGCCATCGAAGAACAGGCGCGAGCGGAGACGGCACTGCGAAGGCGCCAGGACGATCGCGACCTGCTGCTCCGAGCCATCACACACGAGATCCGCAACCCGGTGGCCTCCATCCTCGGGGGCGTCGAGATCGTGCGCGAGGATCGACGCGAACCGCCGATCGATCACCCGGCCGTCCTCACGATGATCGAGCGCTCCGCCCGACATATCCTCGCCATGGTCGATCAGGCCATCGACCTGGGACGAACCGGGAGCGGGCTCCCGGTCACCTTGGAGCGTTGGTGGCTCCCGCCCCTCTGGCGGGACCTGCAGCGGACCTGCAAGGACCTGGCGCACAGCCGGGACACCCTGCTCCATTGGGACGCCCGGGTTCCGAACGTCACCCTGTCGACGGACCGCGCGCGCTTGGAGATCATCGTCCGCAACCTGGTGGCCAACGCGCTCAAGTTCACCGACCGGGGACAGGTAACCGTCTCCTGCCAGCTCGTGGGTGACGACCTGCGCCTACGCGTGCAGGACACTGGAATTGGTATTCCGCCCGAGCTGCAGGAACGTGTGTTTCAGCTCTACGAGCGTGGGACGCACGCGGCGACGCAACACCGCACCGGGACTGGGATCGGGCTCTACGTCGTCCGGCGTTTCGCCGACGACATCGGCGGCACCGTCGCGCTCCAGAGCGAGGTGGGGGTCGGGACCGTGATCACGGTCGACCTGCCGACTCGCACCGACGCCGCTCGCACGGCCTGATGGCGCGCCTCTTTCCATCCGACGCGCACCCTGCTCCACTGGCCCCAGTACCCGACCGCACCCGAGGAGGACCTTCGTGGATCAGCCGATGCCCGCCCCCAAGTTCCCGGCCATGTCGATCGCGCAGGCGCACGCGCTGCTGAGCCAGCCGGGCAGCCCGCTCGAGGTCGGCGAGGAGACGATCCGCGGCATCCGCACGAAGGTGTGGAAGAACGCGCCGCCCACACTGCGCGACGTCTTTGCCGCCACCGCGCGGTTCGCCGGGCGCGACGCGCTGGTCCACGAGGGCGAGCGCGTCACCTACGGCGCCTATCGCGCCGCCGCCATCGCCCTCGCCGCGCAGCTCGTCGCCGACGGGGTCACGAAGGGCGACCGCGTCGCCATCCTGATGCGGAACCTGCCCGAATGGCCGATCGCGTTCTGGGGTGCCATGCTCGCGGGCGCCATCGTGACGCCGCTCAACGCCTGGTGGACCGGTCCCGAGCTGGAGTACGGCCTGGTCGACTCCGGCGCCACGGTGGCGCTCATGGACGTCGAGCGATGGGAGCGCGTGCGCGAACACGTCGACGCCTGCCCCGCCCTGCAGACGATCTATGTCACGCGCACCAGCGACGAGGTCGCCGATCCGCGCGTGAAGCGCCTCGAGAGCGTCATCGGCGGTCCGAACGACTGGGCGTCGCTCGTCGAGGGGCCGCTGCCGGACGTCCCGCTCGCACCCGACGACGACGTCACGATCTTCTACACCTCGGGCACCACCGGGAAGCCGAAGGGCGCCGTCATCACCCACCGCAACATCGTCTCCAACATGTTCAACGCCGCCAACGCACAGGCCCGCGCCTACCTGCGCCGCGGCGAGAAGCCGCCCGTGCCGGATCCGAGCGCGGCGCAGAAGGCCATCCTCATCTCGGTGCCCTTCTTCCACGCCACCGGATGCTTCGCCGTCCTGCTCCCGGCGACGCTCGGCGGCGCCAAGCTCGTCATGCAGCGGCGCTGGGACGTCGACGCCGCCCTGGCCCTTATCGCGCGCGAGCGCGTCACCAGCGCCGGCGGCGTGCCGACGATCGCGTGGCAGATCCTCGAGCATCCCCGGTTCGACGAGTACGACCTGTCGTCGCTCGAGACACTCTCGTACGGCGGCGCCCCGGCGGCGCCCGAGCTGGTGCGACGCATCCGCGAGCGCTTCCCGAAGGTGCAGCCCGGCCAGGGCTGGGGCATGACGGAGACGTCGGCGACGGCGGTATCGAACATCGCCGAGGACTACGAGCTGCGACCGACGAGCTGCGGCGTGCCGTCGATGACGGGCGAGGCGATGATCATGTCGCCCGAGGGCCAGCGGCTCCCGGTCGGGGCGGTGGGCGAGCTCTGGTACAAGGGCCCGATCGTCGTGCGCTGCTACTGGCAGAAGCCGCAGGCCACGGCCGAGACGTTCGTCGACGGCTGGGTGAAGACCGGCGACCTCGCCCGCATGGACGAGGAGGGCTTCATCTTCATCGTCGACCGCGCCAAGGACATGCTGATCCGCGGCGGCGAGAACATCTACTGCGTCGAGGTCGAGAACGCGCTCTATGACCACCAGGCCGTGATGGACGCGGCGGTGATCGGCCTGCCGCACCGCACGCTCGGCGAGGAGCCCGCCGCGGTGGTCACGCTGAAACCGGGGATGACCGCCGACGAGCAGGAGCTGCGGCACTGGGTCTCCCAGAAGATCGCCGCGTTCAAGGTTCCCGTCCGCATCGCCTTCTGGCCCGAGACGCTGCCGCGCAACGCGAACGGGAAGATCATGAAGCAGGAGCTCCGGAAGGCCTTCCCGGACGCCTTCGGCGCGTGACGCAGCCTACTTCGGGTGGATCCGGGTGATCTTCGAGCCCTGGACGCCGATGCCACCCATCAGGCCCTTCTGGTCGAAGATGAACGCGTAGACGCCCTTCTGCAGCGTCGTCGTGGTGAGCGACTTGGCGAAGCCCTCGTCGACGATCACCAGGCTCGGGCCGGTGCCGAGCTCCCAGCCCCCGCTCTTGTTCAGATAGCCGAGCGCGTCGTCGTCCATGAAGAAGAGCGCGTAGCCGAACGACTGGATGCCGGCCTGGAAGCCGTAGGACGCGGCGACGTTGCGATAGTACGCCACGGTCTTGCCGCCCTTGCGGAGCGCGCCGTCGCCCCCCTGCCCGCCGAAGATGAACCCCGCCTTCACGATCTTCGGGAACACCAGGATACCCTTCGCCTTGGCACCCAGCTCGCGGGTGCCGGGCACGCGCGCGTACAGCGAGCTCAGGGCCGTGCTCGCGTCGCGGCTGATCGTGGACGCACTGTCCGCGCGGGCAAGCGGCGCTGTGGCGAGGACCAGCGTCGACCCGAGCAGCAGGGCGAGCGTCGATGAGATTGACCGAGACGGCGTCATGGAGCCTCCGAGGTTCGGGGTGGAGGCACTCCGGTAGCCTGATCCACGATCGGCTACAACCGCGACGACGCCATCGCCCGCTCACCGCGTGACGCCGACGGCCTCACCGGCGAGGTCGCTCCCCGTCTCGAGGCACAGGAGCCGCACGCGACCGGTGGCGATGATGCGCCCGTCGTCGTCGCGTGCCGTGGCCTCCCACAGCTGGGCGCGCCGTCCCCGCGTGATCGGCGTGGCGACGACGCGCACGCGGCCTGCCCGGATCGCTCGCACGAAGCTGGTGTGGTTCTCCACGCCGACGACGGACAGGCCGCGCACCATGGCGTCGACGCCGGCACCCGTCGAGCACGCCGACTCGACGGCGGCGCAGTGCACGCCACCGTGGACGATGCCGTACGGCTGATGGTGCCGCTCGTCGACGGTGTACTCGATCACCACCTCGTCACGCGTGGCGCTGACGAGCTGGAAGCCCAGGACGCCGTCGAGGCTCACCGGTGGGCCGCGATCACGTCGGGCGGCGCCTGCACCAGCTCGACGAGGACGCCTTCGCTGGAGAGCGGGAACTCGTCGTTGCCCTTCGGGTGGATGAAGCAGACGTCGTAGCCCGCCGCCCCCTTGCGGATGCCGCCCGGCGTGAAGCGGACGCCCTTCGCGGTGAGCCACGCGACGCACGCCGCCAGATCGTCGACCCAGAGCCCGACGTGATTGAGGCGCGGCTCGTCGACGCGCGGCTTCTTCGCCGGATCGAGCGGCATCATGATGTCGACCTCGACCGCGTGCGGCCCCTGCCCGATGCGCAGGATGTCCTCGTCGACGTTCTCACGCTCGCTGCGGAACGTGCCCGTCTTCTCGAGACCGAGGAGCTCGACCCAGAAGCGGGCGAGCTTGCCCTTGTCGTCGGCGCCGACGGCGATCTGCTGCAGACCCAGGATACGGAATGGACGCATGGGCCGGACCATAACCCGGGCGCGACGGTCGCGGCAAAGGATGGGCGGCCCCGACATTCGATGCTACAGGGGGCGCATGCAGATCGAGCTGATCGCGCCCGTGAGCTCGGCATCCGCCTCGATGCCGCGCCTCGGCCTCGGGATCCTCGCCGCCCTCACCCCACCGGAAGAGGAGATCATCTACACCGACGAGGTCGTCCGCCGCTTCGACATCGAGCGCGACGTGAAGGACGTCGACCTGGTCGGGATCAGCGTCGACAGCAAGACCGCGCAGCGCAGCTACGACATCGCCGACGCCTACCGGCGACGCGGCATTCCCGTCGTGCTGGGCGGCATCCATCCGACGGCGTGTCCAGACGAGGCAGCGGCGCACGCCGACGCCGTGGTGGTGGGCGAGGCCGAGGATGCGTGGCCGCGGCTGCTCGAGGACCACAAGCGCGGCGAGCTGGCCCCGTTCTACCGCCCCGCCCTGCCCGAGCTCTCGAACCGGCCGTTCGCGCGCCGCGACATCTTCAAGTCGCGCAAGTACATCCCGTTCGAGGTCCTGCAGACGATGCGCGGCTGCCCGTACCCGTGCGAGTTCTGCAGCGTGTCGACGGCCAACGGCACCACCATGCGCTTCCGTCCCGCCGACGACGTGCTCGCCGAGCTCGACACGCTCGGCCGCATGGTGATGTTCGGCGACGACAACGTCATGATCCATCGCGCCTACTCGAAGGATCTCTTCACCCGCATGATCCCGATGAAGAAGCACTGGATCGGCCAGTGCTCGCTGGCGGCGGTGAAGCGGCTCGAGAACGTGCAGCTCATGGCCGCGAGCGGCTGCAAGGCGCTCTTTGTCGGCTTCGAGAGCATCGACGAGGAGACGACGCGGTTCACCGGCAAGAAGCAGAACAAGCCGTCGCAGTACAAGGAGACCATCGACATGCTGCTCGAGCACGGCATCTCCGTATGGGGCAGCTTCGTCTTCGGCTTCGACACGGACGATCCCGAGGTGTTCGACCGCACCGTCGAGTTCGCCATCGAGATGAAGCTCACCATGGCGAGCTTCGCGCTCCTCTGCCCCTACCCGGGGACGGCGCTCTACCGTCGCCTCGCGGCCGAGGGCCGCCTCACCGATCCCCACTGGTGGCTGCGGGCCGACCACGAGACCACCGGCCCGTTCTTCGTCCCCACCCACTTCACTCCCGACCGCCTGCGCGAGGGGTGGATGCGGGCCTGGAACCGCTTCTACGACTGGAAGTCGATGTGGCGGCGCTACACCGTCCGCCGCGAGTCGAGCTGGATCCAGACCACCGCCTTCTGGCCGCTCAACGTCATGCAGCGTCACATGGCGCGCTCGCGCGCCGCCCAGATGCTGCCCGTCTGCTGAGTTTGTCCGCCGGGGACGGATCCGTTAGGCCCCTGGGCCCATATGGATTGGATCATGTCCCTGGTCGACGTCGTCCTACACCTCGACAAGCACCTGAACGACTGGGCCACGGTGCTCGGGCCGTGGCTGTACGTGGTCCTCTTCCTGATCATCTTCGCCGAGACGGGGCTCGTCGTGACCCCGTTCCTCCCGGGCGACTCCCTGCTCTTCGCCATCGGCGCGCTGGCCTCCATCGAGGGCTCGCCGCTCCACATCGGGCCGCTCGTGGTGCTGCTGGTCATCGCCGCGGTCCTCGGCGACGCGGTCAACTATTCCATCGGCCACATGATCGGCCCACGCGTGTTCAACAGCCAGAACTCCCGGCTGCTCAACCCGAAGCACCTGCAGCGCACCCACGAGTTCTACGAAAAGTACGGCGGCAAGACGATCTTCCTGGCCCGCTTCGTCCCGATCGTGCGCACGTTCGCACCCTTCATCGCCGGCGTCGGCAGCATGTCGTACCGGCACTTCGCGATGTGGAACGTCACCGGCGGCATCGTCTGGGTCACGGCGCTCACGCTCGCCGGGTACTACTTCGGACAGATCCCGATCATCCAGCGCAACTTCGAGACCGTGGTCCTCGCCATCATCGTGATCTCGATCCTGCCCATGGTGTTCGAGGTCGTGAAGGCGCGCCGCGAACGCGCCGCCTGACGTCGGTTGAAGCGACGCCGCGGGCCGGGGTAACACGGCCTGCATGAGCGAGCGCGTATCCGTAGCCATCACCGACGGCGTGGCCGACGTCCGTCTCGACCGTCCCGACAAGATGAACGCCATCGACGCGGGGATGTTCGAGAGCCTGATCTCGACCGGCCGGCACCTGGCGTCCGACCGCAGCGTCCGCGCCGTCGTGCTGTCGGGCAACGGCCGGGCGTTCTGTGCCGGGCTCGATTTCATGAGCTTCATGGCGATGGGCAGCGACGACGGCGCTCCCCGGCTCATGGCCCGCGACCCGCTGAGCCCCGCGAACCGGGCCCAGCGCGCGGCCTGGATATGGACCGAAGTGCCCGTCCCGGTGATCGCCGCGGTGCACGGGGTCGCCTTCGGTGGGGGCCTGCAGATCGCGCTCGCGGCCGACATCCGGCTCGTCACGCCCGACGCGAAGCTGTCGGTCATGGAGATCAAGTGGGGGCTCATCCCCGACATGTCCGGCACCCAGACGCTCCGCCATCTCGTTCGCCTCGACGTCGCCAAGGAGCTGACGTTCACCGGCCGGGTCGTCTCGGGAACCGAGGCGGTCGCCCTGGGGCTCGCGACCCGCGTCGCCGCCGATCCGTACACCGAGGCCATGGCCCTCGCCCGCGAGATCGCCGGCAAGTCGCCGCACGCGATCCGCGCCGGGAAGCGGCTGCTCGACGAGACCGTCGTCGCGGATCGAGACGACGGACTCCGCCTCGAGGAGGAGCTGCAGCGCAGCCTGATCGGCAGCCCGAACCAGCTCGAAGCCGTGCAGGCGAACCTCGAGAAGCGCGCCCCGACGTTCGCCGACCCGGACTAGCCCTGCGTGATCGGCACGTGGTTCGGCTGCGCCCGCACGCGCTCGAACCAGGCACGGATCGCGGCGTACTTGCCGAGGTCGAAGTCCCCTTCCTCGGCGACGTGCGTATACGCGTAGAGCGCGATGTCGGCGATCGAGTAGCGTCCGCCGACGAAGAACGGCTCGCGTGCGAGGTGCTGCTCCATCACGTCGAGCGCCGCGTATCCCTGCGCGCGCTTCCCTGGCAACAGTCGCTGCCGTTCCTCCGTCATCTCGGTGTGCAGCCAGAACCGCACGGTCGCGATGTTGGGCTCGTGGCTGTACTGCTCGAAGAACATCCACTGCAGCGCCCGCGCCCGCCCGAGCCGATCGTCGGGAAGAAACGGCGTCCCTTCCGCGAGGAACCACATGATGGCGTTCGACTCCGCGAGGTACTCCCCGCTCTCCAGCTGCAATGTCGGAATCCGTCCATTCGGATTCTTCGCCAGGAACTCCGCCGTCCGCGTCGCTCCCTTCACGATGTCCAGCTCGACGCGCTCGAACGGCACCCCGAGCTGCCGGAGCAGCAACCGCACCTTGTACCCATTCCCCGACGCCAGATAATCGAACAGCCTCAGCATGCGAGCTGGCTACCACGCTCGCCCACCCACAGTAAGCAGGCCAATCGCCTCGACCGGCAC
Organism: uncultured Binatia bacterium (SeqCode); assembly: GCA_964404165.1. Classification (GTDB taxonomy): domain Bacteria; phylum Desulfobacterota; class Binatia; order DP-6; family DP-6; genus DASYLJ01. Next base: position 48,437 of record CAYOIZ010000043.1, read on the forward strand.
GCCGCGAATGGCTGGCGCGGGGCGGCGACGCGCCTCGACGCGGTAGACCGTCGCATGGGGTGCGGGTGGCGGCGGGCGGTGAGGACCTCCGAGCGAGCGCGTCATGAGCACGCGGGAGGAGGGAGTGGGGGGTTGTGGTGCCGTGCGAGTGCCGCGCGCAGCCGGAGGCCCTCACCGCCCGCCGCCGCCCGCACCCCGACCGAGACCGTCACGCCATCGACGAGCCCCGCAAGACGCCCCCACGCCAGCCCTCACCCCCGACTGGCATGCCGGTTGCTCGATTGCACGCGCATGGACATCGAACCCGGCCGCTGGCTGCGGCTCAACCCGGACAACATCGCGGGCCTGCCGGACGCCGCCGGGGTATTCGAGATCGCGAACCTGGTCCGGAACATCATGTACATCGGCCGTGGCGACGGCAGCCTGCGCAAGCGGATCGGCTCCCTGGGCCATCTCCCGCAGACGCTTCCGGCCAGTATTGGCGGGTATTACTTCCGCTTCGAGCTCACGACCACCGAGGAGACGGCGCTCGAGACGCGGGTCGAATCGTATCGATCCCGCCACGGCGGACGGCTCCCGTTCGGCAACGCCGAGCAGCGCGGTCCGGTCCGGCTGGCGCCGATCCGCGCCGCCTGAGCGCGTCGCTGGCGTGGCGGCGCTGTCGGAATTCCGACACCGCACCCGCCATCCGGAACACTTCTGTACGTGCGCGGGCTCAGCGCACACGCGCCCGGATGGCCTCGAGCACCGCCGCCTCGCGTTCCTCGTAGACGGTCGCATCGCCGGCCGGCCAGCTCGCCGCGGCGCGCTCGACCTCGTCGAGCCCGAAGCGCCCGTAGCGCTCCGCGACCGCCTTCCGCAGGAAGTGGAGCTCGTGCCGGCGCTGCGTCTCCGGGTCTTCGGGGTGCGTCGACGTGCGCAGGAACCCGGCCAGCTCGGGGATTCCCCGCCCGGTGACGGCGCTGGTGAGGAACACGCGATGCTCGCCGCCGTCGCCGGGGCCGCCGATCTTGGCGTAGGCCAGCGCCGAGCGCAGCTCGTGGGCGGCACGCCGCGCCAGCGCCGCCTCGTCGCACTTGTTGACGACGAAGACGTCCGGGATCTCCATGACCCCGGCCTTCAGGAACTGCACGTGATCACCCGCCAGCGGCTGCATCACGAGCGCCACGGTGTCGGCGAGCTGCGTCACCTCGATCTCGCTCTGGCCGATGCCGACCGTCTCGATGAAGACGAGGTCGAAGAGATGGCGCAGCAGGCGCGTCGCCGCGAACGTACGACGCCCCACCCCGCCGAGGTCGCCCTGCGTCGCCTGCGAACGGAAGAAGATGCGGCGCTCGCCGACCGGGAAGTGTGTCCGCAGCCGATCGCCGAGGAGCGCACCGCCGGACACGGCGCTGCTCGGATCGATGGCGAGGACGGCCACGCGCAGCGCCGGGTCGGCCCCGAGCAGCTCGAGCGCCAGGCGGCCGATGAGCGAGGACTTGCCGGAGCCCGGGGTGCCGGTGACGCCGACCACCCCCGCGCGACGCGGGAACGTCTCCGGATGCGCGGCGAGGTGACGGAAGAGCGCCGCCTTGCGCGGCAGCACCGCGTCGCGCTCCTGCTCGACGAGCGAGATCAGGCGCGCGAGCGGATGCTTCTCGAGCCGCGACGCCCCGGCGAGCAGGCGTTCCAGCTCGGCATCGAGGCCCGAGGCCACGGCCTCACGCGCTGGCGACGCGGGGCTGCGGCTCATCGTGCGGGGCGCCGATCACGTCGAGGATGCGGTCCATCACGTCCATGAGATCGAAGTCGCGCGGCGTGAAGATGGCGCGGATGCCGAGCGCCTCGAGCGCCGCGACGTCGCTGTCGGGCACGATGCCGCCCAGCACGACGGGGATGGCGTCGCGCGCGCCGTGGCGCTCGAGCTCGTCGAGGACGAGGCGCGCGATCTCGAGGTGCGACCCGGAGAGCACCGAGAGCCCGAGCACGGCCGCGTCCTCCTCGACCGCCGACTGCACGATCTCGGCCGCGGTCATGCGGATGCCGCCGTAGACGACGTCGAAGCCGGCGTGCTTCGCCGCCACCGCGATCATCTCCGAGCCGTTCGAATGGCCGTCGAGCCCGGGCTTGCCGACGACGAGCCGCGGCCGCATCCCGTGCTGCGCGGCCCACCCGTCGGCGCGACGCCGGACGGCGTCGACGCGCGCGCCCTCGATGCGGAGCTGCTGGCCCTCGACGCCCGTCGCCGGGCGGAACTCGCCGAAGACCGCGCGCAGGGTGTTCGACCACTCGCCGGTGGTGACGCCCGCCTTCGCGCAGCGGATCGAGAGCGGCATCAGGTTCGTGCCGGCGACCGCCGCGTCCTTCAGCGCGCGCAGGCTGGCGTCGACCTCGGTCTGGCTGCGACGGCGCTTCGACGCCGCCAGCATCTCGAGGGTCTCCGCCGCCGACGCGGGATCGACCTTGAACAGTCCGCCGTCCTCGCCGCCGAGCAGCGGCGACGGCAGGCCCTCGGTCCACTTGTTGCGGCCGACGACGACGACGTCGCCCTGGTTGATGCGGGCCATGCGCTCGGCCTGGCTGCGCACGAGCGCGGCCTTCATGTAGCCGGACTCGATCGCCTCGAGGGCGCCGCCTGCCTCGTGCATGCGCGCGATCTCGGCGGAGGCGTCGGCCTTGAGCGCCGCCACCTTCGACGCCACCACCGGCGAGCCGGTGAAGAGGTCGGGATACTCGAGGAGGTCGGTCTCGAAGGCGAGGATCTGCTGCAGGCGCAGCGACCACTGCTGGTCCCACGGCCGCGGCAGGCTGAGCGCCTCGTTCCACGTCGGCAGCTGCAGCGCGCGACACCGGGCGTCGCGGCTCAGCGTGACGCCGAGCGCCTCGATCAGGATGCGCCAGGCGTTGTTCTCGGGCTGCTCCTCGGTGAGCCCGAGCGAGTTCACCTGCACGCCGTAGCGGAAGAGGCGGTACTTGGGGTTCGTCACGCCGTAGCGGTCGCGCGTGATCTCGTCCCACATCTCGCCGAACGCGCGCATCTTGCACATCTCTTCGACGAACCGGATGCCGGCGTTGACGAAGAACGACACGCGGCCGACGCAGCGCTCGAAGTCGTCGTGGCTGATGTTGCCGCGCTCCTTGATGGCGTCGAGCACCGCCATGGCCGTCGCCAGCGCGAACGCCAGCTCCTGCGTCGGCGTCGCCCCGGCTTCCTGCAGGTGGTACGAGCAGATGTTCGAGGCGTTCCAGCGCGGAATCGCCTGCAGGCAGTACTCGTACATGTCGACGATGAGCCGCATCGACTGCCGCGGCGGGAAGATGTACGTGCCGCGCGCGAGATACTCCTTGATGATGTCGTTCTGCGTCGTGCCCTGCAGCTTGGTGGCGTCGATCCCGCGCTGCTCGGCGAGCGCCACGTAGAGCGACAGCAGCCACATCGACGTCGCGTTGATGGTCATCGACGTGTTGATCTCGTCGATGGGGATGTCCTGGAAGAGGATCGCGAAGTCGTCGAGCGTGTTGATCGGCACCCCGACCTTGCCGATCTCGGGCCCCGCCAGGGGGTCGTCCGAGCTGTAGCCACACTGCGTCGGCAGATCGAAGGCGATGGAGAGCCCCGTCTGCCCCCGCGACAGGTTCGCCCGATAGAGGGCGTTCGACGCGCGCACGTTGGTGTGACCGGCGTAGGTGCGGAAGATCCACGGCGCGTCCCGGGTGGGCGAGCCGTCCTTGGCGTGGAGCACGTGCGCGTCGTCGCGAGTCATCGCCGCAGTCTAGCCCCGCGTCATGGCCGCATCCAAGCCCCGCGCGCTCGACCTGGCCGCAACGTCACGGACCTCCGCGATGCATGCTTTGCGGGCATCGTGCCTCGCGCTTGGGCAGCAGATCCGTCGGACGGCGCCAGCGTTGCCCAATCCGGTGGCAGCCACCGTGAGCGTCGCAATGTTTTCAGCGAGTTAGGCAGGTCACTTTCGACAGGGACAAATCCCGCGGCTGGCTCGCGCTTTGCTCTTTGCCTCGATGCTCAGTGGCCAAGCAGCCCAAAGGAGGGACATGCGAATGATCGACGTAGCCATCAGTGGACTCCCCCGACGACATCGGCTCGCGGCCGCGACCGCGATGTCGACGGCGCTCTGGAGCGCAACGGCGTGGGCCGAAGACGCCGCCCCGGCGGTGATCGACAGCGGTGACACCGCCTGGGTGCTCGCCTCGTCGGCCCTGGTCCTCATGATGACCCTGCCTGGCCTGGCCCTCTTCTACGGCGGACTCGTCCGGTCGAAGAACGTCCTGAACGTCCTCATGCAGTGCTTCATCTCCGCCGGCATCGTCGGCGTGCTCTGGATCCTCGTCGGCTACAGCCTGGCGTTCGGGACCGGCAACGCGTGGATCGGCGACCTCTCCAAGGCGGGCTTCGCCGGCGTCACGCTCGACGCCGTGACGGCCAACTTCGCCACCCCGCCGCGGAACATCCCCGAGCTGGCCTTTGCCGTCTTCCAGGGCATGTTCGCCATCATCACCCCCGCCCTCATGCTGGGCGCGATCGCCGAGCGCATGAAGTTCAGCGTGTGGACGGCCTTCATCACGATCTGGTTCCTGGTCGTCTACTGCCCGATCGCGCACATGGTGTGGGCGTCGGAGGGGTGGATCTTCAAGTCGGGGGCGATCGACTTCGCCGGGGGCCTCGTGGTCCACATGTCGAGCGGATTCTCGGCCCTGGTGGCCGCCATCATGCTCGGGAAGCGGCGCGGCTTCGGCAAGGAGCCGATGGTGCCGCACAGCCTGCCCCTGTGCCTGATCGGCGCCGGCCTGCTGTGGACGGGATGGTTCGGCTTCAACGCCGGCAGCGCGCTCAGCGCCAGCCCGCTCGCCGCGATGGCCTTCGTCAACACGACCACGGCCGCGTCGGCCGCCGTCGTCCTGTGGGCACTCATCGAGCTGATCCATCGCGGCAAGCCCACGGCCCTCGGCGGTGCAACGGCGGCCGTCGCCGGCCTGGTCGCGATCACGCCCGCCTGCGGCGCGGTGACCCCGATGGGATCGATCGCGATCGGCTTCGGCGTGGCCATCATCTCCTACGCCGCCTGCACGTTCCTCAAGCCGGCATTCGGCTACGACGACTCCCTGGACGTCTTCGGCGTCCACGCCCTCGGCGGCGCCTGGGGCGCCCTCGCCTCCGGTATCTTCGCCGTGACGCTCGGCTCGGGGATCGAGACCAATGCCCAGCAGATCATGGTCCAGCTCGAGGGCATGGGCTTCGTCGCCGTCTTCGCCCCCGTCATGACCGTCGTCATCCTGCTGGTGCTGAAGGCCGTCTTCGGCTCGCTGCGGGTCAGCGAGGAGGACGAGGTGATCGGCCTCGACCTCTCCGAGCACAGCGAGAGCGCCTACAGCTCGGCGGCCGAGTCGGCCAGCATGGGCGGCGCCGGTTCGCACCACCACGCGGCCTGATCCGCGACTCGCGAACACACCGGGGCCGACATGGTGCGCAGGTGCCATGTCGGCCCCGTCCGTTTCTGCGAAAGTCGCTTAACTTGCCCAGTTTCGGGGCATGCCTGTTGTCACGGCGCAGGACGGTGCTTCGCCATCCATAGGTGGAGCGACAATCATCGCTCCGTTGCACCCGTAGAACCGCTCTCCAGCCGACGCGCGGCGGCACGAACGTTGCTGTTTGCAATTCGCAACGACGCAACCGACCCCGCGCGCGCGGCCAACCCCACCCTAGGGTGGAGACGCATCTGGAGAGACGATGAGGACACCCCTGCTCGGATATCGATCCGCTGTACTCGCATGCCTGATCGGCGTGAGCCTGACAGGCGCGGTACGCCTGGCGTCGGCGGACGAGGCAGCGCCGCTGCCACCCTACATCACGGCGACGAGCCCAGACGCCGACAAGCCCCTGTGGCCCGATCCCACGGGCGGAGCTGCGGGGTACTGGGCGACACCGTCTCCCGGTCCGGTGGGCGACGACGATCCCGCCAAGCTCACGTCCACCCAGCTCTACGATCGGATCACCCACAACCTCTACTCCATCAACATGGTGTGGACGCTGGTCGCGGGCTTCCTGGTGATGTTCATGCAGGCCGGATTCGCCATGGTCGAAGGTGGACTCTGTCGAGCGAAGAACTCGTCGCACACCTTCGCGATGAACCTGCTCGTCTATCCACTCGGCTGCATCGCATTCTGGGCCTACGGTTTCGCGATCGGCTGGGGGAACTGGTGGAACGGCCCAGTGCCACCCGGATGGTATCCGTCGTTGGGTCCCGGCCTCTCCCTGCTCAATTCCGGTATCGGGATCGGCGGGGATCCGAACGTTCCCACGTATGGCCTCATGGGCACCAAGGGCTTCTTCCTCGCCGGCGTCGATGACGTCAGCGTCATGGCGCTCTTCTTCTTCATGATGGTCTTCATGGACACGACCGCGACGATTCCGACGGGCTCCATGGCCGAGCGCTGGTCGTGGAAGAATTTCTGCCTGTACGGTCTGTGGGTGGCGCTCCCCTACTGCCTGTATGCGAACTGGGTCTGGGGCGGCGGCTTCCTCGCGCAGGCCGGAAAGAACTGGGGCCTCGGACACGGTGCGGTCGACTTCGCCGGCTCCGGCGTGGTCCACGCGATGGGAGGCGTCATCGCCCTCGCCGGTGCGCTCGTGATCGGCCCACGCGCGGGCAAGTACATCGACGGCAAGCCGCAGGCGATTCCAGGACACAACATCCCCCTCGTCATCCTGGGGACGTTCATCCTCGCGTTCGGTTGGTTCGGCTTCAATCCCGGCTCGACCCTGTCCGGCACCGACCTGCGCATCTCGTCCGTCGTCGTGAACACGATGCTGGCGAGCGTCACCGGAGCCCTCGCCTGCATGTCCTACCTGATGCTGACCGGCCTGAAGCCCGACCCCTCGATGATCTGCAACGGCATGCTCGCCGGCCTCGTCGCCATCACCGCCCCGTGCGCCTTCGTCGACTCATGGGCGGCGGCGCTGATCGGCGCAATCGCCGGCGTGGTCGTGGTCCTGTCCGTCTTCTTCTGGGACAAGATCGGCGTGGACGATCCGGTCGGAGCCATCTCCGTGCACGGCGTGAACGGCCTCTGGGGCGTGTTGTCCCTCGGCATCTTCGCGAATGGCAAGTACGGCGCCGGCTGGAACGGCGTGGTGCGGGAAGACATGGTCGCCAAGTACGGTGCCGATGGCGTGCGGGGTCTCCTATATGGTGACTCGTCCCAGATCGTCGCGCAGGCGCTGAGCTGCATCGTGGTCGCGACGTTCGGCTTCGTCATGGCGTACGCGTGGTTCAAGCTGAGCGACATGATCACGCCGATCCGGGTGTCGCGTGCCGTCGAGCTCGAGGGTCTCGATGTGCCCGAGATGGGCACGCTGGGCTATCCGGACTTCCAGCCCGAGAATCATGTCCACGGCGCCGCCGCCGCCCTCGCGCCGTCGGCCGTGGGCGTACACGCCTCTCGCTGAGGCCCGACGACCGACTACACCGGGGTGGGACGGCGCAGGCCGTCCCGCCCCGTCGCGTTGCTCGGGACGGGCCTACGCCGACCGCGTGCGACGCGACGCCGGCGCATCGCCGTCCGGCTCGAGCAGCGCCAGCAGCCGGCGCGCGGCCTCGGTGGGCGTCAGCCGGGCCTCGGCGACCGCCGCTTCCATCTCGGGAAGCAACCGCTGGACGTCGGCACGCTGGACGAAGTGCCGCTTGAGCCCCTCGTCGAGCATCGACCACAGCCACGACCGCTGCTGCGTGCGTCGCTTGGCCGCGAGTTCGCCGGTGCCCTCGAGCCGCGTCCGGTGGTCCTGGACGATCGCCCACACCGCGTCCATGCCGCGACCCTCGAGTGCGCTCACCACCGTGACCGGCGGGTCCCAGGTCGTCGTCGTGTGACGGAACAGGCGCAGCGCGCTGCGGTACTCCGTCGCCGCCTGCTCGGCGCGACGCACGTTGTCGCCGTCGGCCTTGTTGACGGCGAGCGCGTCGGCGAGCTCGATGATGCCCTTCTTGATGCCCTGCAGCTCGTCACCGGCACCCGAGATCATGAGGACGAGGAAGAAGTCGACCATGGCCGAGACGGCCACCTCCGACTGCCCGACGCCGACGGTCTCGACCAGCACGACGTCGTAGCCGGCGGCCTCGCATACCAGCATCGCCTCGCGCGTGCGGCGGGCGACGCCGCCCAGCGAGCCCGCCGACGGGCTCGGCCGGATGAACGCCTCCGGCGCCGCCGACAGGCGCTGCATGCGCGTCTTGTCGCCGAGGATGCTGCCACCCGAGCGCGCGCTCGACGGATCGACGGCGAGGACGGCCACGCGCTTTCCCTGCGCGATCAGGTGGAGCCCGAACGCCTCGATGAACGTGCTCTTGCCCGCCCCCGGCACGCCGCTGATGCCGACGCGCGCCGCGGTGCCGGTGTGCGGCAGCAGCGCCTCCAGGAGCCGTTGCGCCTGCTCCTGGTGATCGGGCCGCGTGCTCTCGACGAGGGTGATCGCCTTGGCCAGGGCGCGACGGCTGCCGGCGCGCACGTCGGCCGCGAGCGCCTGGACCGGAGTCACCGCGCCGTCAGGCGGAGGCGGCATCCGCGGACTTCCCGCCGCTCAGCCCCGCCGCCTCGTTGATCAGCGCGAGCACGCGGCGCGCCGCCTTGGGAATCTGCGTGCCCGGCCCGAAGATCGCCTTCACGCCCGCCTGCTCGAGGAAGCCGTAGTCCTTGGCCGGGATGATGCCGCCCACCGTGACGACGATGTCGCGTGCCCCGAGGCGGCCGAGCTCGGCGATGATCTGCGGCACCAGCGTCTTGTGGCCGCCCGACTGCGTGGAGATGCCGACGACGTGGACGTCGTTCTCCACCGCCTGCCGCGCGACCTCCTCGGGCGTCTGGAAGAGCGTGCCGACGTCGACGTCGAAGCCGAGGTCGGCGAACGCGGTGGCGATGACCTTGGCGCCGCGGTCGTGCCCGTCCTGCCCGACCTTGGCGACGAGCATGCGCGGCCGGCGCCCGTGGTCGGTGGAGAACTGCTCGATCTCGGTCTGCAGCGCCTTCCAGTCGGCATCCTCCTCGTAGGCCTGCCCGTACACGCCGGAGATCGAGCGCACCTGCGCCTGGTAGCGACCGAAGACCTTCTCCATGGCGTCGGAGATCTCCCCCACCGAGGCGCGGGCGCGGGCGGCCTCGACCGCCAGGGCCAGGAGGTTGCCGCTGCCGTCCCCGGCGGCCTTGGTCAGCGCGTTCAGCGCCGCCTCGCACCGGCCGGCGTCGCGCGTGGCGCGGATCTTCTCCAGGCGCGCGACCTGCGACAGACGCACCGCCGTGTTGTCGATCTCGCGGGTGTCGATGGCCGGCTCCTCGGCGAGCTGGAACTTGTTGACGCCGACGATCACGTCCTCGCCGCGGTCGATGCGCGCCTGGCGACGGGCCGCCGTCTCCTCGATGCGCAGCTTCGGCATGCCGGCCTCGATGGCCTTCGTCATGCCGCCCATGGCCTCGACCTCTTCGACGATGCCGAGCGCCTTGCGGGCGAGCGCATGCGTCAGCGACTCCATGAAGTACGAGCCGCCCCACGGGTCGACCACCTTCGGGATGCCGGTCTCGAGCTGCAGGATCAGCTGCGTGTTGCGCGCCACCCGCGCCGACGCGTCGGTGGGCAGCGCAATGGCCTCGTCGAACGAGTTGGTGTGCAGGCTCTGCGTGCCGCCCATCACCGCCGCCATGGCCTCGACCGTGGTGCGGATGATGTTGTTGTACGGGTCCTGCTCGGTGAGGCTCGCGCCGGACGTCTGGCAGTGCGTGCGCAGCATGAGCGACGTGGCCTTCTTCGGCGCGAAGTGCTTCTGGACGAGCGTTGCCCACAGCAGCCGCGCCGCGCGCAGCTTCGCCACCTCCATGTAGAAGCTCATCCCGATCGCGAAGAAGAACGACAGGCGCCCGGCGAAGGCGTCGATGTCGAGGCCCTTCGAGAGCGCGGCGCGCACGTAGTCGAGGCCGTCGGCGATGGTGAACGCCAGCTCGAGGTCGCACGTCGCCCCCGCCTCCTGCATGTGGTAGCCGGAGATCGAGATCGAGTTGAACTTCGGCATCTCCTT
>CAYOIZ010000044.1:0-57977 GCA_964404165.1 uncultured Binatia bacterium (SeqCode)
CGCGCCGGCGAGGACGTCGGCAGCGTCCGCGCCGCCCTCGGCGACCCCGGCCTGCCGCCGCTCCCCGACGGCCCGCTGCCACCGGCGAAGGTCGCCGACTATCTCGGCGCGACGGGGCTGCGCACCGCGCTCGAGCTCGCCCCGGGCGGCGTGAGCGACCCGGTGCGTGCCGCGGGAGCGCTGTGGGTGCTCGCGCTGGTGTCGCGCGACGAGGCCAGCACGCCGCCCCTGGCCGCGATCGCCACCGAGGTGCGCGCGGAATGGCAGCGACGCGCCGGCGAGCGCAGCCTGCGCCGCTATCTGGACGAGCTGCGTGCGCGCGCCGACGTGCGCCTGGCGCAGGCCCCGTGACGACGATGCGCATCCTCCTGCTCCTGCTCGCGCTGGCCGCTCCCGCCGCCGCCCACGAGCGCAGCACCTCGTGGGCGGTGTGGGAGCTCGGCCCGCACGAGGCGCGCGTGACGGTCCGCACCTCGGCGCTCGAGGCGTCGCGGCTGCCGTGGCCTCCCGGCGACACCGCGCGCTTCGGCGACTACCTCGCGGAGCGCGTCCGGCTCGTCGCCGGCGACACGCCGTGCACGCCGATCGCCCCGCCACAGGCGCTGGCCACGCCGCCCGGCCGTCTCGCCCTCACCTGGCGCGTTCGCTGCGACGCGGACGGACCGCTCCGCATCGAGAGCACGGCGTTCCTCGACGTCGCGCCGAGCCACCTGCACTTCGTCCGGGTGCGCCAGGCCGACGGCACCGGCAGCGAGCGCGTACTCTCCGACGGGCGGCGCGTGTGGCGGCTCGGCGACGACGGCGCGCCGTCGCTCGTGGAGTCGATCCGTCTCGGGCTCGAGCACATCGTCTCCGGCCCCGATCACCTCGCCTTCGTGCTGGCCCTGCTGCTCCTCGGCGGCACCGTCGGCGAGACGCTGCGCATCGTCACGGGCTTCACGATCGCACACAGCCTGACGCTGGCCCTGGCGACGTGGGGCGTCGTCCGGCCGGCGCAGGCACCGGTGGAGGCGTTGATCGGCCTCTCCGTGGCCCTCGTGGCGGCCGAGAACGTCTGGCTCGCGGGCACGCGCGGCACTGCACTGCCCCTCCTCACCGCGAGCGTGCTGCTGGTGCTGTCGCTGTTCGCCGCGGCGGGCATCGGCAACGTGCCGGCACTGGCGCTCGCGGGGATCGCGATCTTCTCCGCCTGCCACCTGCTGCGCCTGCGCCGCAGCGGCACGCCGCTCCGACTGCGGTGGGGCGCCGCGTTCGCCTTCGGGCTGCTGCACGGCTTCGGCTTCGCCAGCGTGCTGGTCGAAGCCGCCTTCCCGCCGCTCGATCTGGCGCGTGTGCTGCTGGGCTTCAACGTCGGCGTCGAGCTCGGACAGCTCGCGATCGTCGTCCTCGTGTTCCCGCTGATCGCGGTCGCGGGACGCTGGCGGCCGCTGGTCGCCGAGGTGGGCTCCGCAGCGCTCGCCGGACTGGGGGTCTTCTGGTTCGCGACGCGCGCGTTCGGCTGACCCGCCGCCTCAGGGCGACGAGGGTCTCGCCGGCGCCACCACCGCTTCGACGATCGTGAGGAGCTGCGCGCGCAGCGGCGGCGGCGCTTCGTTGAAGATGGCGACGTAGCGCAGCAGCTCCTCGGCCACGACGACGGGCGGCACCGGCCGCGCGTCCGTCAGCTCGGCCATCATGCTCGGATGATCGAAACAGTGCTCCGCATCCGACGCGGGAAACGTCCCCGACAGCTCTCGCAGCTTGCTGCAGAGCGCACTCTGGACGGCGAGCACGACGAGATACGGCGTACCGAGCGCGCCGCCGAGCTCGAGACGGCTGACGGCCGCCTGACTCGTTCCCGCGATCGTCGCGAGCTGTCCCTGGGTCAGGCCGAGGAGCTCGCGCGTCCGTCGTACGTGGTGGCCGAGGCTCTGCATCCACGCCTCCTGCCGCTTCCGGGTCGCGACCGGGCCGTCGATGGGCGTCACGTCGGACTGGGCGCCGGAGCCCGGTCGCTCGCATCGACTGCACCGCCGCACCGGCCGCACACCGGTGATGTCCGGCGCGACGGTTGCGCGCATGGCACGTCCGCAGACGTCACAACGGGGGAGGATGGCACGAAGCCCTCGGCCGCGCCCGGAACCCGATGTCGTGCGATCGGCCATGCCCAGACCCCGCCATACCATCCTTTCGCCGAAAGTGATGCCTGGCACGGTTGACCCCCGACCGCTGCGGGCATCTAAGGGGCGGGATGACAGGCCGCGATCTCGTCGTCGTCGGCGCCTCCGCCGGCGGCATCGATGCCTTGCGGCAGATCATCGCGGGCCTGAGCACGGCCTCGAACCTCACGCTCCTGGTCGCCATCCACCGCGGTCCCGCCACGCCGGGCGTCCTGCCGCAGGTGATCGAGCGCGCCGGGGCGCTGCCGGCGAGCTACGCCGTCGACGGCGAGCCGCTCCGCCCCGGACACGTGTTCCTGGCATCGCCGGACCACCATCTCGTCGTCGACGGCGATCGCCTGCGGGTGACGCACGGTCCCCTCGAACACGGGTTCCGCCCCGCGATCGATCCCCTCTTCCGCTCCGCGGCACGCGCCCACGGACGACGCGTGATCGGCGTCATCCTCTCGGGAGGGCTCGCCGACGGGGTCCTCGGGCTGGCGATGGTGAAGCACTACGGCGGGGTGACCATCGTCCAGCATCCCGACGACGCCCTGGTGCCCGGCATGCCGGCGAGCGCCATCCGCGCCGTGGCCGTCGACCACATCCTGCCCGCGGCCGAGATCGGCCCGCTCCTCCTCCGCCTCGCCGGCACGCCGTTGCCGGGCGGGTGGCACGACGCGAGCGACCTGCATGGACGATCGACCACCTGAGGCGTCACCGACCGCGATGCTCGTCCTCGGCTGCGGGGCGTCGGCCGGCGGGCTCGACGCGCTCTCCCAGCTGATCGCCGGGATCCCGGCGGACACCGGCATCGCGGTCGTCATCGTGCAGCACATGGCTCCGGAGCAGGAGAGCATGCTGCCGGCCCTGCTGCAGCCACACACCACGATGCCGGTCACGCAGGCGACCGACCCCGTCGTCCTCGAGCCGAACCACGTCTACGTGAATCCACCGAACGCACAGCTCGAGCTGCGCGGCCAGTCGCTGGTGTGTGTGCCGCGGCCGGTAGACCCCTCGCAGCACCGGCCGATCGATCACTTCTTCCGCTCGCTGGCCGACGAGGCCGGGCACCGCGCCCTCGCCGTCGTCCTGTCGGGCAACGGCGTCGACGGTGCCGAGGGCGTGCGCGACGTGAAGGCAGCCGGCGGCATCGCCCTGGCGCAGGACCCGGCCACGGCCCGCAACGACGGCATGCCACGTGCCGCGGTGGGCACCGGCGCGGTGGACGTCGTCCTCCCTGCCGCAGCCCTCGGACCGGAGGTCGCCCGGATCGCCGGCCAGGTTCCGCGCCGGCTGCTGGACGCGCCGCTCGACGGCGACGAGCCGGCGGCCGCGGTCCGTGACGAGCAGTTCCTCCGCGTCTTCGGCATGCTGCGCACCGCGACCGGCGTCGACTTCCGGCACTACAAGCTCGCGACCATCGAGCGCCGGCTGCAACGACGCCTCGTCCTCCATCGCCTCACCCGCCTCGAGGACTACCTGCGTCTCCTGCACGACCAGCCCGACGAGGTGCAGGCGCTCTACCGCGACATCCTGATCCACGTGACGCGCTTCTTCCGCGAGCCGGACTCCTTCGCGGCGCTCGCGCAGCACGTCCTCCCGCCGGTGTTCGACGAGCACACCGACGGCCCGGTGCGGGCGTGGGTGGTGGGATGCGCCACCGGCGAGGAAGCCTACTCGCTCGCCATCACGATGCTCGAGTACCTCGATGAGCAGGGCAGCCGGGTTCCCATCCAGATCTTCGCCACCGACGTGAGCGAGGATGCCGTCCATCGGGCACGGATCGGGACGTACCCGGCGTCCATCGCGGCCGACGTCTCGCCCGAGCGCCTGCGTCGCTACTTCCTCAAGGTGGACGGCGGCTACCGCATCTCGAAGGCGGTGCGGGACCTGTGCGTGTTCGCACGCCAGGACATCACACGCGACCCGCCGTTCTCGAAGCTCGACCTGATCCTCTGCCGCAACGTGCTCATCTATCTGAAGGCCAGCCTGCAATCGAAGCTGCTCGGCGTCTTCCACTACGCGCTGACGTCGCATCGCTTCCTGATGCTGGGACATGCGGAGACCATCGGCACGCACGCGGACCTCTTCGACCTCCTCGACCGGCATCATCGCCTCTACATCCGCAAGGCCACGCACCGGATCGCGATCGCCGGGTTTCCGCTCGCAGCCCGCGCGGCACACGCCTCCACGTCGCGGCCCCCGGGAATCGCGCGCGAGGACACGCGCGCCGTGCAGAACGAGGCCAATCGCGTCCTGCTCGACCGCTATTCGCCTCCAGGCGTGGTCGTGGACGCGGACCTCCAGATCACCCACTTCCGTGGCCAGACGGGTCCGTATCTCGAGCCGGCATCCGGCGATCCGAGTCTCAGCCTCTTCAAGATGGCTCGCGAAGGGCTGCTGGTCGGGCTGCGCGAAGCCATCGACGAGGTCCGGCGCACCGGTCGCCCGGCGCGACGGGAGGGGCTCCGCGTCGAGCGCGACGGGGCGTGGCGGAGCGTCGACATCGAGGTCCTGCCCCTTCAGGGGAGCAGCGCGCGACATCTGCTGGTGCTGTTCGAGTCGCCGGTCGCGTCGCCGGCCGCGCGGGTGGTGCCACCGCTCGTCGAGCCGGCGCTGGTGTCGCCGCTCGCGGAGGAGCTCGCGGCGAGCCGGAACTATCTGCAGTCGGTCATCCAGGAGCTCGAGGCCGCAAACGAGGAGCTGCAGTCGGCCAACGAGGAGATCCTGTCCAGCAACGAGGAGCTCCAGTCGACGAACGAGGAGCTCGACACGGCGAAGGAGGAGCTGCAGTCCACCAACGAGGAGCTCAACACCGTCAACGACGAGCTGCGCGAGCGCAACGATGAGCTGAGCCGCGCCAACAGCGACCTCCTCAACATCCTCGGCAGCGTGCGCATCGCGATCGTGATCGTCTCCACCGATCTCCGCATCCGGCGGTTCACGCCGATGGCGGAGCGCGTCCTGAACCTCCTCCCCGGCGACATCGGCCGACCGATCGGCCACATCGTTCCCGACATCGACTGCCCCGACCTCGAGCGACTGATCCGCGAGGCCATCGACACCGTGTCGATGGTCGAGCGCGAGGTTCGGGACCGCACGGGCACGTGCTACGCGCTCCGCATCCGTCCGTACAAGAGCGCCGACAACCGCATCGACGGCGCGGTGCTGGCGTTGTTCGACATCGACGAGGTCCACCGTCGCGAGGAAGAGCTCCGGGCGATCCGCCGCTACGTCGATGCGATGACGGAGACGCTCGGCCGCCCGGTCGTGATCCTCGACGCCGATCTGCACGTCCGACTCGCCAACCCGGCCTTTCTCCGCACCTTCGCCCTCGACGACGCCGACGTCGTCGGTCGTCACCTCTACGCGCTCGACGCCGGCACCTGGGACACCCCGCTCCTGCGCCAGTACCTCGACGGCGGTCTTCCCACCGACGGACGCCTCGACGGCATCGAGATCGAGCAGGAGTTCCCGCGCGTCGGCCGGCTGCGTCTGCTGCTCAGCATGCGGCGCATCGAGGCGGGCAGCGGCAGCCCGATGCTGATCCTGATGACGTTCGACGTGTCGGCACGCTGACGTCCGTCAGCGCGGGCGACATTTCATCGACGTCGTGCCGGTGGTGCAGTCGTCGGCGTCGAAGATGGTGCGACCGCACTGCTCCGGAGCACCGATGGTCACGACGACCACCGGGGCCGCATCGCCGGCCAGCAACGGGTAGCTGCCGTTCTTCGCCTTCAACGTCACCGCCACCGTACCCGCGGCCGTGTTGGCGCCTTCGACGAGCTTCACGCTGCCGATGCCGTTCAGGAGCGCACCGGTGCGATCGCGATACAGCCAGGTGCGCCCCTTCTGCTCCCATCCGCGCGTGCCGTTGCCTGCGTACGCGCCGGGCGGCAGCGTGACGTCCGCGCGCGACGTACCGTTCGCCGCGTCGACCCGGACGCGCGCCCCCGTCGCCACCAGGTCGAGCGACGCGAACGGCGCACCGCGCAACACGAAGGCCCCCTTGATGCTCAGCGTGTCGTTGCCGGGCGTGGGATCGGCGATCGTCTTGGTGGCGGCGAAGGACGACTTCACGACGACGGGGCCACACGGGTCGATGTCGATGCGCCCGAGCGTGGAGTCCCTGCCGTGGGCGTAGTAGGCGACTCGCGCATCGCCCGACACCGACAGGGTGTCGATCCGCTGCGGCGTGAAGGTCGCGAGATCCTCCTCCGGGAGCGTGCTGACGGGCAGCAGGGCACCGTTGGTCGGGTTGGCCGCCCAGACGTCGACGCCGAGGTCCCGCACGGGCAGGAGATAGGCGCCGTCGGGCGTGATCGCGGCCGTCCCCACCGCCGCGGGTCCGCTCTGCTGGCCGCGGAACCGGAGGCGCCCCGTCGACGGGTCGCGTTCGAAGACGGACAGGTAGCGTCCGGCCGTGAACAGGAAGCGATCGTCGGGGGAGACCAGGAACGTCACGTCGGAGGTCGTGTCGAGTGGGACCTCGCTCTCGACGATGCTCTCCACCAACGTCAGGGCGCCGGTCACCGGGTTGCGGGACCACACGAAGATCGTGTCGAAACGCAGCGTGTAGACGAAGCGACCGTCCCCACTGATCGTCACGTCGTTCACCGCCAGGAAGGAGTCCTCGACGATGGTCAGCGCGCCGTCGATCGGATCGCGAGCCAGGGTGTCGCCACACCCGGTGTAGATCGACACGCCGGTCGGATCCATGACGAGGTCACAGAGGGCTCCCGCCGCCGCACCGAGGGTGAGCGTGCCCAGGTACGTGAGCAGTCCCGTGGACGGGTCGCGCTCGAACCGCGCCACCGCGTCGACTCCGCCGACGTAGACGTGGCGTCCATCCGGCGCGACCACCACCGCTCCGAGGCCGAGGAAGCGTGGCATCCCCACGGTTCCACCCGAGATCGCCTGCAGCCACGTCAGGTCGCCGGTCACCGGATCGCGATCGTAGACGACGACGGCGTCGTCGCGCTCGCTGGCCGCATAGACGTGGTCGCCGTCGGGATCGAGGGCGACGCCCCGGACGCCGTCGAGGCCGTCCCCCGCCACCAGCGACGACGGATCGGCGTCGACGGACGTCAGCAGCCCGGTCGTCGTGTCGCGCTCGAACGCGAGCAACCCGTCGCCGACGCTGGCCAGCACGTAGAGATGCGCGCCGTCGGGCGCGACCACCGGCATGGTCGGCGCGGTCGCGAAGTTGCCGCTCCCGGCGGGCAGCACGGCGACGGTGTCGACGGCGGTGAGGGCCCCCGTGGTCGGGTTGCGCGCGTACGTCACGATCTGTCTCGCGCCCCGCCGTCCGGCGTAGAGGAACGCGTCGTCGGGCGACAGCGCGATGGGGTTCGTCGCCCCCGACTGGTTCCCCTGGGGCAGCGTGGCGGTGACGGCGAGCGCGCCGGTCGTCGCATTGCGCGCCATGACGATGATCGACCCGTCGCCGAATCCCGCCGTCGAGTAGACGTACAGGTGGCTTCCGCTCGCCGGCACGAGCACCTGATCGCCACCGGTCCCGAGCGTGCTGGCAAGCGTCAAAGCGCCCGTGACGGCGTCGCGCACGTAGACGACCGTGTTGTCGCCGACCACGTAGACGTGCAGCCCGTCGGGGCTGACCACGACGCCCCGCAGGCTCTCGAGCCCGCCGGCGCCGTCGCGTATGGTCTCGACCAGCGTGAGGGCGCCCGTCCCGGCGTCGCGTGCGAAGACGGTGACGGCCTCGTCGACCGCCGCGGTGACGTAGACGCTGGACCCGTCGGGCGCGATGGCCAGGTCGTTCGCCTGGGCGAGGCCGTCGATGCCGCCCACCCCGTCACGGAAGACCGCGGTCTGCGTCAGCAGGCCGGTGGCGGCATCGCGCGTGAACACGGAGACGGCGTCACCGGCGACGGAGGTGGTGTACACGTTCGCCCCGTCGGGGCTCACCACGACGGCACCCGACCATTCCAGACCGTCGATGCCGCCGACACCGTCCTGGTAGACGGCCAGGCGCGCGACCGTCCCGGGGGCGGCGGCGCGCGCGAGCACCGTCAGCGTCTGATCAGCGAAGGCGCGGAGATACAGGTGCGCCCCGTCGGGACTGACCGCGATCCGGCGCGGGTCGTGCACCGCGGGCGGATCGACCAGTCGGGCGCCCGCCTGCAGAATCGGCGGGGCGGCCAGGGCGCTCGACGCTACCACACCCGAAAGTATGACGAACAGCAAGACGGTCGAGCGCGCTGGTGGCATCGCGGTCCCCCCTGCGCGGCGACGTACCGCGCGCGGCGGGAACCGTCAACGCATTTCGGCTCAGCCGGTGACGGGCGGATCGTCCGTGACGAGCTGCAGCGGGACCCCCGTCGTGCTCGGCAGCACCGGCGCGTCGGTGACCAGCAGCGTCGTGCCGGCGACGATCAGCGGGCGCACCGCCGCCAGGAACGCGGGCGGGATCGTGACGCGCTTCGCCTCGTCGGGATCCAGCGGCCGCGCGTCGTCCCCGGCGTGGCCGGGAATGCCGACGGCGCTCCATCGCGGCGCGCCGTCCGGTCCGCCGTCGATGGCGGTGAACACGTGCGTCCCGAGCGGACGGCCGGGATCACGCAGCGTGAGGCGCGCCCGGCCGATCTCGACGCCGTCGCGATACACCAGCACGCGCCGGTCGGCGCCGCTCACGACGAGCGACACCGGCCCGTCGCCCGCCAGCGCGGGCTGCCAGCGGAACGCCTCGCTCGCCGACAGCCGCGGCTCCTCGATCGGCGCGCCGCCCACCGCCGCCACCGGCGACAGCACCGCCGGGTGCACGACGTCACGCGGCGCCTCGCCGTCCTTCGCGATGACGACGGTCATCCCGCGCGGGCTCACGTCGAACAGCCGGCGCGCGAACTCCGACGGCAGGTGCACGCAGCCGTGCGACGACGGATAACCCGGCAGCCCGCCCGCGTGCAGCGCGACGCCGTCCCAGGTGAGCCGCTCCTGATAGGGCATGGGTGCGTCGTTGTACGTGGACGAGCGATGGTTCTTGTCTTTCGACAGCACCATGAACGCACCCGTCGGCGTCGCGTGGCCCGGCTTGCCGGTGCTGACGGTGGTCACGCCGATGCGGAGCCCGTTGCGATAGACGTAGGCGCGCTGCTCGGTGAGGCTGACGACGACCACGATCGGCCCCGCCGGCGCGGCGGCCGCGTCCCACACGAACTCGCCCGGCTTCAGCGCCGCGGGCGCGGTCTCGGCGGGCATCGACTCGGTGGCACCCCAGAACGGTGCACCGGCGTGCACGATGACGGCGGTGGCGAGCGCCATCGCAGCGATCGCGCTCCAGCGGGTGTGTGCGGTCCCCATCCTCGTCCTCCTCGTCGCCGGCGACGAGGGACGAGTTACCATCCCGGTTGCGACGGGGGCAATGCGTCAGCGGCCGATCGCGCGCACCCGCGCCACCACCTGCTGCTCCAGCTCGCGCACGCGTGCCTCGAGCTCCACGACGTGCTTCGCCGTGTGCTGGCGCTCGGCGAGCCCGGTACGGCGCTTCTCCTCCGCCTCCTGCGCCAGCGCGCGCGCCCAGCGCTCGGCCTGCTGCTCCTTGCGGACGGCGGCTACGGCGAACCCGATCGCGATCACCACCGCGCCGATCAGCAGCGTCACGACCCATGTCACGACGCTCCAGCGCAGCTCGAGCTGCTCGAGCCGCCGGCGTTGCGCGGCGGTGAAGTCGGCGTTCTCGCGCAGCGCCGCAAGCGAGCGCTCGAGATCGGCGACACGGGTCTTGGCAGCGTCGCCGTCGGCCACCAGCGCCGCCTGCCGCGCCACCAGCGCCGCCGCCTCGGCGGCGACCGGGTTCGGAATGCGATAGCGGAAGCCACGCGGCACCGCCGTGTCGTCCGTGATGCCGTTGGCGGCGAGGAAGCCCGGCAACGCCTCGGGCGGCAGCCCGAACGCCGCGGCCACCGCCCCCGGGCTGTCGCCGGGACGCGCGGTGTAGATCAGCGTGCGTCCCTCGTCCGCGAGCTCGATCAGCGGCTCGGCGCGCAACGTCGGCGGGCTCGCGAGCCCGATCGCCAGCAGCAGGACGACAGCGATGCTTCGATATCCGTGTGGCACGCGGAACCCTCACTCCCGGTTCCCCACACCGCCACCACGGAGCCGAAGCTACTCCCGCGTGCGCTCGGCGACAATCCCCCACGACCGGGATCTCACACCGCAATCGCCGTGCGCTCTGCGGCTTCCTCCTCCACCGCAGCCATACCGGTGAGCCGACGGTAGATCGCCATCACCTCGCGCCCGGTGCGCTCCACGTCGAACAGGTCGCGTACCAGCTCCTGGCCCGACGACGCCCGCCGCCGGGCCTCGCCGCGGTCGCCGAGCGCCTGCAGGATGGCGCTCGCGAGCCGGTCGGCGTCCCCCGCCTGCACGACCCAGCCGGTGCGGCCGTGGATCACGACGTCGCGCAGGCCGCCGACGTCGGTCGACACCGTGGGGCATCCGGCCGCCAGCGACTCGACCGCGCCCGTACCGCAGTCCGAGCGCGACGGGTGCACCGCGACGTCGAGGTCACGGTACACGACCGGGACGTCGTCGCGCGGGCCGGTGAAGCGCAGCGCGTTGCCGCACAGCTCGCGACCACGCGTCTTGAGCCGCGCCTCGTACGCCGACGCGCCGTCCCAGGCCCCGCCCACGATCACCCCGAGCACGTTCTGGCGCGACTTGGCGACGCGCGCGAAGGCCTCGATGAAGACCTCGTGCCCCTTCGGCCCGCGCCGCGCGCCGAGCAGCGTGCGCGGCTTCTGCATGTGCGCCACCATGCCGACGATCGCGGTCGCCTCGTTGACGCCGAGGGCCTTGCGGAACCCGCCGGCCGCCGCGTGAGTGAAGCGGTCGAGGTCGGCCCCGTGGTGCGACAGGAAGACCCGCCCCGGCGACACGCCCTGCTGCAGATAGGCCTGCTGGATCCACCGGCAGGTGGCGATCCACGCGTCGTTCGGCCCCGCCGTCGCCAGATCGAGCCGTCGCAGCGCCGGATGCTCGAGGTGCTCCGGGCTCCGTACCTGGAAGACGCGCGGCACGGGATGCGACCGACCGAGCGCGAGACGCGCCACCGCCGCCATGCCCGCGGCGTGCGTGTGGATGACGTCGGGCTTGAGCTCGTCGACCAGCCGGCGCACGCGTCCGAGCGCACTCGCCGCCCGCCACGGCTCGTCCACCGACACGCCGAGATCGGCTTCGACGACGGTGGCACCGGCACGACGGAACGCCGGCGTGAGCCCCGTGCCCGGCGGCAGCGCCACCACCACGTCCGCGCCCGCGGCTTTCAGCACCGCAGCCTGCCGCCATGCCCACGTGCCACCCCGGTTCGCCTTCAGCAGGTGCAGTACTCGCATCGGTCCGTCCTTTCGCGCGCCAGGGATGCGCGACCTGACGGGGCGCGCTCCGCCGTCACATCGCGGAGATGACCGACTGCAACCCACATGCCGCCACATCGCAGACGCGACAGCACCCTGTACGTATCCACGATGGGGCGCCCTGCCCCGCGCGTCCGCCGTGGGGAGCGCGCCACGGGCCCGTCGCAATTGCGACTGGGTCGGCACGAGAATGCACGTCTCGATCGTCGGGGGGTTCAACTCCGGGGCGGAACGCCCCGCGCACGCGCCGATCGGGGCGCATCGCCCCGCACCACGGCGGGTCGCCCGCCCGGCGCGACGGCGATCCGGTTCGCGTGCAGCACGAGCCGCTCGACGGCATCGTCCACGAGCACGCCGGAGGCACACGCCCCGCGCGCGCAGTTGTCGGCGAGGGTGTTGTCGACGACGACCACGCCGCGCGCCGCGCCCCGCAGCTGCACGCCGCTCGCGGCGACGCCGTGCACCTCGTTGCCCTGCACCACCACGTCGTCGAGCGCCGGGGCGTCGCGGCCGGCGTACACCAGGATGCCGTTCGCGCGCCCGCCGAGGACGCGGTTCTCCTCCACCAGGACGCGGCGCACCGGGAACCCGCGACCCGCCTGCACGCTGATCTGGTTTGCGTTCCGCACCGTGTTGCCGCGCACCACCACGTCGTCGGCGACCACGATGATGGAGCTGCCGACGGCGCGCCCCGCGGCGCACAGGTCGCGGCCGCTTCCGCGCCGGCCGCCGGTGCAACACGCGAACGGCGTGCCGACGCCGCTGCACGCCGCGTCGGCGGCGAGCCCGACCGCCGTGTTGTCGGCGATCACCGCGCCCTGCGCCGGCGCGCCGTCGCGCCCCGTCGCGTGCTGGACGACGAACGCCTCCGAGCAGTTGGTGCAGGTGTTGCCGGTGATGCGCACCGCACGCCCTCCGTTCAGCTGGACGGCGTCGGCGTTGTGCGTCTGGCCGACGCCGTACAGGCGGTTGCCCTCGACGACGTGTCCCGCGCCGAGGTACGTCGCCACCGCCTGGTAGGTGACGTCCTGCAGCACGCTGTCGCGCACGACGAAGCGCTCGCAGCGCACGCACGTGATCAGCTCGGGCGAGCCGGCGCTCGGATCGGCGTTGCCACGGTCGTTGCCGTCGAAGGTGCAGCCCTCGATGCGGATGTCGGTGCCGTCGAGCACCCGACCGCCGACGTCGATGTTGGCCAGCATGCGCGCCTCGTTCAGCGTCTCGCCGTGACCGAACGCGCCGTCGCGCAGCCGGATGACGGCCCCGGGCGCGCAGCGCAGCGTGGTGCCGCCCCGGATCGACAGCATCGGCGCGTTGGTGCCGCGCCGCGGTGCCACCTCCCAGACGCCCGCCGGCACCGTCACCGGCCCTCCCGCGTCGAGCGCGCGCTGCAGGCTTCCGGGCCCCCCGGCCGCGGCGAGGAGCGCCGCGCCGAGGAGCACGGCCGACGTCATGCGGCCGACGTCAGCGCGTCGCGCGCCGGGACGGTACGCTCCGGCGGCATGCCGGCGAGCAGTTCGGCGCTCACGCGGTAGCCCGGGACCAGGGTCTGCAGCATGCGCACGGTGGCACGCGCATCACCGGTGAGGACGGCGGCCTCGAGCCGCGGCAGCCATTCGGCCGGCCGCAGCGGCGCGGACGCCGCGCGCAGGACGCGGATGCGATCGTGCGGCGTCGGCGCCACCGCCTCGCCGTCGTCGACCAGCTCCTCGAACATCTTCTCGCCCGGCCGCAGGCCGGTGAAGACGATCGGGATATCCTCGTCGGGCGCGAAGCCCGAGAGGCGGATCATGTTGCGCGCCAGGTCGGCGATGCGCACCGGCTCGCCCATCTCGAGGATGTAGATCTCGCTCCCCTGTCCCAGTCCCGCGGCCTGCAGGATGAGCTGCGACGCCTCGGGGATGGTCATGAAGTAGCGCGTCACGTCGGGATCGGTCACCGTCACCGGACCGCCGCGCGCGATCTGGTCGCGGAAGAGCGGCACCACGCTGCCGTTCGAGCCCAGCACGTTGCCGAAGCGCACCGCCACGAAGCGCACGCCCTGCGACGGGATGCCCTGCACCACCAGCTCGGCGATGCGCTTGGTGACGCCCATGACGCTCGTCGGCCGCACCGCCTTGTCGGTGGACACCAGCACGAAGTCGCGGGCGTGGTGCATGATGGCGGCCTGCGCGACGTTGCGCGTGCCGAGCACGTTGTTGCGCACCGCCTCGAGCAGGTTCGCCTCCGCGAGCGGCACGTGCTTGTACGCCGCGGCATGGAACACGAGCGCAGGCCGGTGCGTGCCGAAGACGGCGTCGAGCTGGTCGGGCAGCAGCACGTCGCCGAGCACCGCTTCGAAGCGGACCTTCGGGAAGCGCTGCCGGAGCTCCATCTCGAGCGCGAACATCCCGTTCTCGTGCCGGTCGTAGAGCACCAGGACCTCGGGACCGTAGCCCGCGAGCTGGCGGCAGAGCTCGGAGCCGATCGAGCCGGCGGCGCCGGTCACCAGCACGCGCTGCCCGCCGATGTGCTCGCGCACCACCGGCAGGTCGAGCCGGACGGGCTCGCGCGCCAGCAGGTCGTCGACCTTCACCTCGCGCATCTGCGCCATCATCACGCGGCCGGTCACCAGCTCGCCGAGCGTCGGTACGACGCGATGCCGCACGCCCGCCTCGGTGCAGCGCTGGACGATGCGCCGCAGGAGTGGCCCCGTCGCCGACGGGATGGCGATCAGCACCTCGCCGACGTCGTGCCGCGGCACCAGCGCCGGCACCTCGTCGATCGAGCCCAGCACCGGCACGCCGCCGATGCGGAGCCCGATCTTGCCGGGATCGTCGTCGACGAAGCCCACCACCGCCAGCTTCAGGTGCGAGCGGCTCTCGATCTCCTCGAGCAGCCGGATACCGGTGGACCCGGCGCCGACGATCAACACCAGCGTGTCGATGCGCCGCACGCCCTTGGATCGATCCTCCGACTCGCGGCCGAGCCGGATCGCGAGTCGCAGGCCGACGGTGAGCGCCGTGCAGCACAGCAGGTCGAGCAGGAAGATGGAGCGCGGGAAGCCGTCGAGGCCGAGGCCGAAGACCATCGACGCCAGGAAGAGTGCCGACGCCAACGCGTTGCCGGCGACGATGTCGCGCAGCTCGCGCATGCTGACGTGGCGCCACCAGCCCGAGTACATGCCGACGGCCCCGAAGCCGATGAGCTTGCACGCCAGCAGCGCCGGCAGGGACGCCAGGATGGCGGTCGCGTAGCGATCGGGAATGACCAGGTCGAAACGCAGCGCGAACGCCGCGACGTAGGCCGCCGTGGCGAGCTCGAGGCTCGCCAGGAGCGACAGCAGGCGCGGGTTGCGCGCGAAGAACGATCGTCGAACGGGCATGCGGATCTCCTCTGTCAGGCACTGGCGCGACGGGGGACGGCCCCGTGCAACGCCTCGTCGAGCGCGCCACACACCTCGTCCACCTGCGCCTCGCGCATGGTGCCGAAGAAGGGCAGCGCCAGGCACGTCTCGCCGGCGGCCTCGGTGACCGGGAAGTCACCGGGCCGCGCGTGCAGCACGCGCCGGTGGTACGGCTGGAGATGGATCGGCGGAAAGTACGGCCGCGCCGGGATGTCGCGCCGCGCGAGCTCGTGGATGACGCGGTCACGGTCCACAGCCGGCACGCGTACGACGTAGACGAACCAGCTCATGCGGGTCGTCCACGGCGCCACCGCCGGCGGCGTCACGTCCTCGATGCGCTCGAGGCGGCGGCCGTACCAGCCGGCGACCTGGGCGCGACGCGCCAGCAGCTCGTCGAGCCGCGCGAGCTGTGCCGTGCCGAGCGCGGCGCTGAGCTCGTCGAGGCGGTAGTTGTAGCCGAGGCGTGTGTGCGACAGCCAACCGTCGAACACGTCGCGGCCCTGGTTGCGCAGGCTGCGGAAGAGCGCGTCCCAGTCGGCGCGCGGCGTCACCACCATGCCGCCCTCGCCGGTCGTCACCTGCTTGTTCGGGTAGAAGGCGAACACCGCGGCGTCGCCGAGGGTGCCCGCCGGGCGCCCCTTGTAGGTGGCACCGATCGCCTCGCACGCGTCCTCGACGACGGCGAGATCGTGCCGGCGCGCGATGTCGAGGATCGGGTCCATGTCGGCGGTCTGGCCGAAGACGTGCACCGGCAGGATCGCCTTCAGGCGGCGATGCCGCCCGCCCCCGCTGCGCACCAGCTCGCGCACGCGGCGCTCGATGGCGTCGGGGTCGATGGTGAGCGCGGTCGGCTCGACGTCCACCAGCACCGGGCGGGCGCGCGCATAGAGGATGCAGTTCACCGACGCCACGAAGCTGAACGGCGTCGTGATGACGAGGTCGTCCTCCTCGATGCCGGCGGCCAGCATCGCGAGGTGCAGGCCCGCGGTGCCGCTGCTGACGGCGGCGGCGTGACGCACGCCGAGCCGCGCCGCCAGGGCCTGCTCGAAGCGATCGGTCCACGGCCCGATGCTGAGCGTCGTGGTGCCGAGGACCTGCTGCACGGCGGCCCGCTCCACGCTCGTGATGTCGGGCTCGGACATGGGAATGGCCATCTGGTCTCCTTTCAGCTCGCGCGGCGCACGGCCACGAGGTGCGCGTCGTCGACCCGTCCCGGCAGCGGCCGCGCCGGCAGGCCGGTGTAGGTGCTCCATCCCTCGAGCGACCGCACCGCCACGGCACCCGCCCCGAGGATGCTCCACGGCCCGACGCGCACGCCGGGGATGACGATGGCACCGGTGCCGAGCTCGCTGCCCTCCTCGATCACGACGCCGCCGCTCAGGTGCGTGTCGGGATGCAGGGTGGCGAAGTCCTCGACGACGTCGTCGTGCGCCACCTGACAGTGCAGGTTGACGGTGACGAAGCGGCCCACCGCGACGTTGACGGTGAGGACGCTGCCCGCGCCCACGTACGAGCCGTCGCCGATGGTCACGTTGGGGCCGACGATCGCCGTCGGATGGACCACCGTCGCCCACGGCAGATCGAGCGCCGCCAGGCGCGCGACCACGGCCGCCTTGGTGCGTGGCAGCCCCACGCCGAGCACGAGCTGCGCGTCGCCCCAGCGGGCGTGCTCCGTGACGAGGTCGAGGCCACCGATCACGGGCCCCAACCCCGACGCCAGCGGGCCCAGCGGCACGCGGTCGTCGAAGAAGGCGAGGTGGCACGGTCGTCCCTCCGCCGCACATTGCGCCTGCAGCGACCAGGCCACCTCCTGCGCGTAGCCGGCTGCACCGATCACGAGGTAACGCATCGTTCCCGTCCTTTCTCTGCGAGCGTCTCGCCGGCGAAGGCCGGCATGGTGGCGTGTCCCGGCGCGCTCACACCGCGGCGCGCCACGAGACAGCCGACGGTGCGCACCAGGATCTCGAGGTCGAGGCGCGTCGAGCACGTGTCGACGTAGCGCACGTCGAGCGCCAGGCGCTCCGCCCAGCCGAGCGCGTTGCGTCCGTTCACCTGCGCCAGGCCGGTGATGCCGGGCCGCACGGCGTGGCGTCGCGCCTGCTCGGCGCTGTAGCGGCCGAGATACTCCGGCAGGAGCGGTCGCGGGCCGACCAGCGACATGTCGCCGCGCAGCACGTTCCAGAGCTGCGGCAGCTCGTCGACGCTGCTGGCGCGCAGCGCGCGGCCGAGCGCCGTCAGGCGCGCGGCGTCGTCGCCGGCGCCGGCGCGCATGGTGCGAAGCTTCAGCAGCGTGAAGACGCGATCGCCCTGCCCGACGCGCGCCTGCCGGAAGAACACCGGGGCGCCCAGCGTGCAGCGCACCGCGAGCATCGCCAGGATCAGCAGCGGCGCCGCCAGCACGAGGACGACGGCGGAACCGGCGACGTCGAGGCAGCGCTTCGTCATGCGTGCCCCCCCGCCGCGAGCCGCAGTGCCGGTGCCGGCGCCCGGTCCAGCACCTCGTGATAGATGCCGAGGACCTCACGCCCGGTGCGCTCGACGTCGAAGAGCGCCTGCACGTGGTCCTGCCCGGCGCGCGCACGCCGGCGCGCCTCGAGCGGATCGGTGAGCACGCCGAGGATCGCGGCGGCGAGCGCATCCGGGTCGCGTGGCGGGATCAGCCAGCCCGTCTTGCCGGGCACCACCACGTCGGGCAGCCCGCCCACCGTGGTCGCGATGGTGGGACACGCCGCCGCCAGCGATTCCACCGCCCCGCCGCAGTTCTCGGAGAGCGACGGGTGCACGGCGACGTCGAGGTCGCGGTACACCGCCGGCACGTCGTCGCGGACGCCGGCGAACCGGATGCCGGTGCCGCAGGCGGTGCCGGCGAGGTGCCGGAGCTGCTCGGCATAGCGCGTGCCTCCCGCCCACGGGCCACCGACGACGACGCCGACCACGCCGCGCCGGAGCCCGCGCACGCGGCGCATGGCCTCGATGAAGTCCTCGTGGCCCTTGATGCCGACGCGCTGCCCGAGATACGCGCGCGGCGCGTACATGTACGCCACGATGCCGACCAGCGGCGTCATCGGCGTCACGCCGAGATCGCCGCGGAAGCGCCCGCGCGGCGCGCTCGCGAACGACGTCAGGTCGGTGCCGTAGTACGACGTCCACACGCGCTGTGCCGGCACCCCGAAGCGGCGGTACGCGTCGGCGGTCCAGCGACACGTCGCGATCCAGCCGTCGCGCGGCCCGGCGGTGGCGAGATCGAGCCGCCGGAAGGCGCGATGCTCGAGGTGCAGCGGCCCCGCCACCTGGAACAGCCGCGGGATCGGATGCGTGCGGCCGAGCGCGAGCCGCGCCGCCACCGTCGTACTGACGAAGTGGCTGTGGATCAGGTCGGGCCGCACCGCGTCGACCAGCGCGCGGCACCGCTGCACCGCCGCGGCCGCCTTCCACGGCTGTCGCGCCGTGATGTCGAGGTCGGCGTCCGCGAGCGCCGCACCCGTGCGCTTCCACGCCCCGGCTTCCGGCCCTTTCGCACCGCCGGGCAGTGCCACCACGACCTCGACCCCCGACGCCACCAGCACCGCCACCTGGCGCCGTGCCCACTCGGCGCCACGCGCCGTCTTCACGAGATGCAGGACCTTCATGCCGCCACCTCCTGCGGAACCCGGCCGGTCGCGGGCCGACGGCGCGTCATCACCGTCTGTCGCACGAAGCGCCGGACGCCGACGATGCGCGCCAGCACCCACACGATGCCGACGGCGTAGAGGAACCCCTTCGACCACATGAGCGAGTCGCCGCGGATGCAGTACAGCGAGAACGGCACCATGAAGGTGAAGGCGTAGCGATAGAGGACGGCCTGCGGCAGGCGCCGCGCGCCCTCGTGGAGTCGCGCCAGGCCGAACGCCCACAGCGCGAAGACGAGCAGCGGTCCGGCGAGGCCGAAGTTCAGGTACGCCTCCGCCTCCATCCCGAAGCCGTAGCCGGTCTGCGACGTCGCCGCGTAGCGTTCCTTGAACCACGTCAGCAGCGACTCGAAGCGCAGGTCGGGCAGCAGGAACGACGGCAACAGGTTCACCGCCGTGTGCAGGTAGGTCTCGCCGAAGCGGAACGGGACCTCCTGCGGCACCCATTCGACGACGCGGCTGGTGACGAAGAGGTTCGAGCCCAGCCCGAGCACACTCTGCACCACGCTCTCCTCGCGCGCCCGCTCGCTGATCGACGACATCTGCGCCGACATCGACAACGCGCCGCCGCTCCGTGCCCACTCCATGCCCACGAGCACGACGGCCGCGACGACGAACGCCGCCCCGACGCGCAGCGCCTGACGCATCAGCCCGGCTCGCGGGCGTCGCGACGTCACGACACCCGCCGTCGACCAGGCGATCGGCACCATGAGGAGCGCCAGCGCCACGTCGCGCTCGCCCTCCAGCAGGCACAGGCCCGCGAAGGCCCCGAGGGCGAGCTGCGAGCGACGCGGCAGCACGCGCCGCTCGATGCGCTGGTCGACGACGAGGATCGCCGGCAGCAGCGCCAGCAGCACGAGCGAGACGGCATAGTGCACGCGCACCCAGATGTCGCCGCTGGCCCCGGCGTCGAGCTTGCCGACGGTCGTGAGCTCGCCCCAGCGCGCGCCGAGCGCGACCACCGCCAGGCCGATCGACGCCGCGAAGACGCCGAGCGCGAGGCGCCGGAACGCCCGCGGGCGGGCCAGGGCCAGCCAGTGGCCCGGCACGTGCCGTCGTCGCGCCGCCACGACGCAGCCGACCAGGATGCCCGCCTGCGCCATGCACGCGACCGTCAGCGCGCGCGCCAGCATGTCGAGATGGATCCCGTACGGCGTCACGCCGAAGATGAGGTAGCGCACCGCGGGTCCGGTCGTGATGACGGCGTACGGGAGCGCAAACGCCACCGCGGGATGGAACGGCCCCGGCCGCTCGCCCGCCGCGCGGACCGCGAGCGGCGTCGCGACGGCGATCACCGCCTGCACCAGGAGCGGCATCAGGAGCTCAGTCATCGCCGCCTCCGAGCGCGCGGCCGAGCAGGACGACCAGGACCGCGAGCGCGATCGCATTGGCCCCGACGGTCGCCTGCGCCGCACCGAGCACGCCCTCGGCGGGAATCCGCTCCAGGCCGATCAGCAGCGCACCCGCGCCTGCGGCGAGCTGCACCGCGAGCACGTGGGTGAAGCGACGCGTCGCCGTCAGCGCGTAGTTCAGGAAGGACGTGATCGCCGCCAGCCCACCGGCGAGGACCATCCACGTGAAGACGGGTGCGTAGGCGGCGTAACCGCTCCCGTAGAGGAGCGCGAGCAGCGCCGCACCGTGCCGTACAGCCACGGCGAGTGCGAGGGCCGAGCCCAGGGCCACCGTCGCGGCCAGTCCGACCGTCAGCCGGAGGAATCGCGACCGCGCCGCCCGATGGCTCGCCGCCAGCAGCGGACACACCGCCTGCCCGAGCGCGGACGCGAACAACGCGCCCAGCACGACGACGTAGGACAGCGCCGCGAAGTAGCCGACGGCCTCCTCCCCCACCGCATCCCAGAGCAGCCAGCGTGGCAGGCTCGCCGCGACACTGCCGAGGCACGCGGCGATGCCGAGCGGCAGGCTGGCGCGCACCAGGGTGGCCATGCGGGCGGGTGTCGCGGCGGCGCGATCGTCGCGCGGCATGCCGGCCAGATCCAGCCCGGCACACACGGCGAGCCAGGCGCCGGCGGTGCCGAGCATCGCGGTCGCGAGCCCGCCGCCCGCGCCGAGCACGGCGGAGGTGACGACCACCGCCAGCGTCCCGCGCAGCACCAGCGACGCCCCGAGCCGATCGTACCGCTGATCGCGCTGCAGGCGGCCGTAAGCGACGTCGGACAGGCTCTCGACGGCCTTCATGACGCCGACGGCGACGGCGACGCGCGCGTCGAGCCCGAGCACCACGGCGAACACCGCCACCACCACGACCGACGCGAGCGCGCCCGCGGCCCGCACCGTCAGGTACTCGCCGAACGCGAAGTCGCCGGCGACGTCGGTGGCCTGCGCCGAGCGCAGCTGCAGGCTCGCGAGCAGCTGCACCGGCGCCGCCACCGCGAGCGCGAGCGCCAGCTGCCCCACGAGGAGCGGCGATCCCTGCCGCGCGACGACCACCAGCACGGCGGCCTGACACGCGACGTAGTAGGCGTTCGCCGCCAGCGCCCACTGCGCGTTGCGCGCCACCTGCGCCAGCAGCGGGCGGGTGCCGCCCGTGGCGGTGGCGAGCGCGGGGGAGACGACCGCGTTCACGCGCCCTCCGCCTCGCGCCGGAGCAGCGTGACGGCGGGTCGGGGCACGACCGCGTCCCGCAGGCGGGCATAGAAGGCCTGCCGCCGCGGCACGAGCCGCTCGCGCGCATAGCCGCGCGCCACCTCGCGGTGACGCCGGCCGTCGCGCGCGAGCGCCAGCGGTCCGCGGCCGAGCAGCGCCGTCATGCCCGCCGCCAGTCCCGCGACGTCGTTCGGCGGCACCAGGTCGGCGGCGTCGAGCAGCTCCGGCACCCCACCCACCGCGGTCGCGAGGCAGGGCAGCCCACGCGCCATCGCCTCGATGAGCGCGCGCGGCAGCCCCTCGCCACGCGACGGCAGGACGAAGGCGTCGACGACGTCGAGCAGCGCGCGCACGCCGGCGCCCGCCGGTTGATGCCCGACGAAGTGCACGACGACGCCGAGCGCACGCGCCTGCGCCTCCAGCTCGCCGCGATGCCGTCCGTCCCCGGCCACGGTGAGCTCGACGGCAAGCCCGTCGGCCTGTACGCGGGCCAGCGCCGCGAGCAGGACGTCGAGCCCCTTGTAGCGCTGCGCCAGCGAGCCGACGAAGAGCACGCGCCACGGATCCCGCGGCGTACCGCGCCCCGGTGCGCCTGCGCGCATCAGCCGCCGGCGGAGCAGGTCGTCGCCGGCGAACGCCTCGGCGCCGAGATCGATCGACGAGTAGACGGTCGACCAGGCATGCGTCGGATAGCGACGCTGCAGCGCGCCGCCGGTGACGTAGGCGACGGCCGTCGCGTCGCGGCAGAGCGCCCGCAGCTGGCGGGCGATCAGCAGGCGCGCGGCGGGCCGCACCAGGCTACGCACCGCGCCCGGCGCGAGCGCGTCGAGCGGATCTCCCACCACCTCGACACCGACGGGACGTCCCGCCGCCAGCGTACACGCCACGGCGGCGACCGCCCCCGGCGCGCGCAGGCAGAGCGCATCCACCGGCGCCACCGCCACCCGCAGCACCTGGCGCAGCCGCCGTCGCGTCTGCCAGAAGCCCCACGGTCCGACGTAGTCGGGCAGCGGCGCCACCCGCACGCCCCGGCCCTCCACGGCGATCGCGGCCGGACCGACGATCCCGGGACGCGTACGCGCCGCCACCGTCACCGCGTCGAAGGCGTCGAGGTAGCGCGACCAGAAGGCGTAGCCGTCGACGCCCGACGGCGCGTGGATGCTGCCGTCGGCGGCGCGCACGAAGCGCGTCTCGGACGCGACCAGGAGACGCCGCGTCACGGCGCCACCTCGTCGTCGAGCGCCGCCAACGGCTCGGGCCGCTCGGTGTCACCGAGCCGCGATGCCCACGCCGCTTCGCGCCGCGCCAGGACCTCGGTCGTCGCCTGCCACACCGGCGTCATGTCGACGGCGTTGCGCTCGCCGGCGTCGAGCACGCGCTCGGCGGTCGGGAAGTCGCCGCGCGCGGCGTAGACCTCGACCGCGAGGCGCCGGTAGAGATCGCCGCGCTCCGGCGTGCGCACCAGCGCCGCGAGGAGCGCGCGCTCGGCGCCGGCATCGTCGCCGGCGGTCAGATAGTCGCGCGCGGCGCGGGCGAGGCGTCCGCCACCGTCGAGCGAGCGCTCGGCTTCGGTACGCAACAGCTCCGCGGCCGCATGCCACTCGCCGCGTGCCTCGAGCACCGTGGCCAGGTCGTCGGTGATGCCGAGCCGCATCTCCCCCGACGGCGCCGACGCCAGGGCGCGCCGCAGCCCGCGCACGATGGCACCGGTCTCGTCCTCGTCGAGCGCCGCCAGACGCACGCCCACGCCGTCGCCCTCGGCGAGGGTACGGATCAGCGTCGCCGGTGCCTGCGGCTCGGCCTCCTCGCTCTCGGTGAGCCACGCGTGCGACACCAGCCAGGGGAACTCCGCCATCGAGGCTTCGAGCTCGCGCGTGGCCGCGTCGTGCTCGCCGCGCTCGCGCAGCTCGAACGCGAGCCGGTCGCGCAGCTCCGGCGCGCGCGGGTCGAGCGCCATGGCACGACGGAGTGCCGCGTCGGCCTCGGGGCCGGCGCCCAGCACCGTCGCCTGCATCTCGTGCGCCTCGCGATCGGCGGGCGAGCGCTCGAGCGCCGCGTGCACCAGGGCGAGCGCCTGCGGCTGCGCGGCCTCGCCCTCCTCCGCCAGCAGGATGTCGGCCTGTTCGAGCGCCGCGGTCGGCGACAGCGGCACCGCGCCCGTCATGGTGCGGACGCGATCCGCGACCAGCGGCACCATCACCAGCGCGAGGAGCACGACGAGCACCGCGAGCGCGCCGTCGCGCCGCACCGGCTGCCGCGGTGCCGTCAGCACGAGCACGCCGACCAGCAGCATCAGCAGCACCAGGTTGGCGGGCATCCGCAGCCCGAAGTCGACCGTGCTGTGGAGGAGGATCGCGGCAATGCCGCCCGCGATGCCCCAGCGCAGCGCGCGTCGCTCGCCCAGCGCGGCTCGCCAGTCGGCGACCTCGAAGCCGGGCGGACGGCGGTCCCGCGCGGGTCCGTCGTGGCGTCGCACCGCGCGCGCCACCACGACCACGAAGGCGATCACGAGCAGCACGCCGAGCACACCGGTGTCGGCAGCGAACTCGAGGTAGTCGTTGTGCGCGTGATCCCAGATGCCGCCGTCGACCGGCGGCATCTGGTAGGGACGGAACGCGTGCAACCACGAGCCCGCCCCGGTGCCGACCAGGGCATGGTCGCGCACCACCCCCACCCCCGCCGCCATGACGGCGAGACGGCTGCCGAGGTTGACGTCGACGTCGTCCGCCGCGGCGATGCCGGCCGAATCGGCGTCCGCCATCGTCCACAGGCCCAGCGAGCCGAGGCTCGCAGCCACCAGCACCCCGCCCAGGATCAGCGGCGCCGCGCGACGGAACCTGCCGTTGCCGCGCCCCACGTGGCTCGCGAGCCCGGCCGCCGTCACGCCGACACCGACCAGCAACGCGGCCGTGCCGCCGCGCGAGCCGCTGGCCGCATGCGCCGCGGCCATCACCAGGAGCGCCGCGAGTGCCAGCAGCGGCGTCAGCAGGCGACGCTGCTGCGCGATGAGCGCCGACGCCCATGCGCGACGCGCGGGCACGCCCAGCCGTCGTCCCGACTCGGCGGCGCGCTGGATGCTGCGTCGCACGCGGCCGAACGCGGCGACGAACACGGCGAGCGCCAGCGGCAGCGCCATCTCGAGCCAGGCCGCGAAGTGGTTCGGATTGACGAACGGCCCCGAGGCGCGACCGACGGCCTCGTCGGCGTCGGTGATCCACAGCACCTGTCCGTTGCCGGCGACCTGCTGTACGAAGCCGAGCAGGGCGAGCGCGACGCCACCGGCGAGCACGGTGGCGAGGAGCCGCGCGGTGACGTCGGCGCGGGTCTCCTCGTCGGCCCCGTCGCCACGCCACGGGAACGCCACCACCACCGCGAACACGCCGAGGCCGAGCGACCAGCGCGCCATCTCCGACCAGACGCCGTACGGATCGATCGCGAGCGGACGCCACGCGCTCCAGCCGCCACCGTCGGGCCAGCCCGGCAGCATGTCGGCGTAGAGACGCGACGTCGCCGGCGCGAGCACGGCGATCCACGACGGCGGCACCGGCACGGTGGTGGCGAGCGCCAGCGCCACCAGACCCGCGAGCAACGCCAGCCCGGGCACGTGCGACGCGTCGCCGCGCTGGCGCCGCTCGCGCCACGTCACCGCGAGCAGCCCGATCGTGAGCGGACAGCCGACGAGCAACGCCAGTGGATGCCGTCCACCGAGACAGAGCGGGACCAGCAGCACGAGCGCTTGGAGCGCGCGCAGGACCCAGCGATCGACGCCCGTCATGACCGCGCCTCCAGGGCCTGCGGCCCCTGTACGTAGTGGTAGTTGTAGTAGCGGTTGTAGAAGTAGAGGTCGCCCCAGCCGAGGTCGACGTTGTTGATGACGGCGCCGAGCATCGGTGCGCCGGCGCCGACGAGACGATCGCGCGCCCGTCGTACCAGCTCGCGCGGCGTGTCGTGTCCCTTCACCACCAGCACGACGCCGTCGACCTCGCGCGCCAGCACCACCGAGTCGGTGACGGGCAGCGTCGGGGGCGAGTCGAGGATGACGTAGTCGTACTGCGAGCGGAGCTCCACGAGCAGATCCCGCATCCGCTGCGACCCGACCAGCTCGGCGGGGTTGGGCGGCGTCGGGCCCGCCGGCACGAAGTCGAGCCGCGGCGATTCGAGATGCCGGCAGGCGTCGGCGAACGTCACCTGCCCGGCCAGCACGCTCGACAGGCCGCGCTCGTTCTCGAGGCGCAGCACGCGGTGGCAGCTCGGGCGCCGCAGATCGACGTCGACGAGCAGCACGCGCGACCCGGCGTCGGCGAGCGTCGTCGCCAGGTTGAGGCTGCTGACCGTCTTGCCCTCCCCCGCGCCGGCGCTGGTGACGAGGATCACGCGTGGCGGCGCGTTCGCCGCCGAGAACAGCACCGCGGTGCGGAGCCCGCGGAAGGCCTCCGACACCACCGACCACGGCTCGTGCAGGACGACCAGCTCCGGACCGGGCCCCTCGCCGATCTGCGGCGCCACGCCGCCGGCGCGCGCGCCGAGCCCCAGCTTCGCCGCCGAGCGCCGCGCCATCGCGAAGTTCGGGATGGTCGCGAGCGGCGCCAGCTGCAGCAGGTCCTCGACCTCCTCGCCGCTCTTGAGGCTGCTGTCGAAGTACTCGCACGCGAACGCCGCACCGACCGCGAGGCCGAGGCCGCCGAGCACGCCGAGGACGAGGTTCAGCGGGACGTTCGGGCTGCTCGGCCCCGCCGGCAGCTCCGAGCGCTCGACGACGCGCACGTTCGACGCCGCCAGCTCCGACGTCACCGCCGTCTGCAGCTGCTGCGTCAGCAGCGACTGGTGCAGCGCGTGCGCCGTGTCGGCGTCGCGCCGCAGCAGCTCCCAGCGCGCGCCGAGGTCGCGCGCCGCGATGGCGCTCGCCTCCTGCGTGGCGATCGTCTGCCGCAGCCCGCCCTCGCGCAACGCCGCCGCCGCGAAGCGCGCCCGGAGGCTCGCCATCTCCTGCGTCACCTCGGTGGCGATCTGCTTGCGGACGGCCCCGAGCTGCGTGCCGAGCTCGACCATCTGCGGATGGTTCGGCCCGAGCCGCGCCGACAGCGCCGCCATCTGGGCGCCGATCTCGACCTCGCTCAGGCGGAGCTTCTGCACGCCCGGGCGATCGAGGAAGTACGCCAGGCGCTCGCCGTCGGCGCCACCGAGGAAGTCGATCTTGGTCTCGAGCGACTGGCGCCCGCTCTCCGCCTTCGTGAGCAGCGTCTGCAACTCCTGCAGCCGCTGCGGCACGAGCTTGTGCTCCTCGTTGATGGCGATGTTCGGATGCGCCGCCGCGAAGCGGCCGAGCGCATCCTCGGCCTGCTCCACGCGCGCCCGCGACTCGTGCATCTGCTTGCCGAGGAAGTCCTTCGCGGTGACGTTGGCCTCGAGCCGAACCTCCTCGTTGGCCTCGAGATAGGCCTGCGCATGCGCGGCGGCGAGGAGCGCCGACAGCGCGGCGTTCGGCGTCGTGAAGCGGATCTCGACGAGATCCGTGCCGCGCACGTCGCGCACGCTGAGCCACCGCATGTAGCGGTCGAGCAGCTCGACGTCGGGCGCCTCGCCGCTGCCGCCGGCGTCGCTCACGACCGGTGCGGCGGCGTTCCAGCCGCGCGGGCGCACCGCGCCCATCACCCGCTCGCCGAGCGCGAAGAGGCCGGCACGCTCCGCCGTCGGATGCAGAAAGGCCTCGTTCTGCGCCAGGTGCTGGCCGCGGATCACGCGCTCGGCGAGGTCGCGGCTCTGGAGGATCGCGACCTGCGTCGCGAGGAAGCTCGAGCCGCCGTTGACGACGCGGTCGGGCTCGTCGGGCCGCAGCACGTTC
This sequence comes from uncultured Binatia bacterium (SeqCode), assembly GCA_964404165.1. Taxonomy (GTDB): domain Bacteria; phylum Desulfobacterota; class Binatia; order DP-6; family DP-6; genus DASYLJ01. Next base: position 27,015 of record CAYOIZ010000044.1, read on the forward strand.
TCGGCGAGGCGGAGCTGGATGTTCGATTCGCGCGCCACCTGAAGCCGCGTCGACGCCGTGAACTGCCGCGGCGTCATCAGCGTCAGCAGGACCGCGGCGCCGACCGTCAGTGCGAAGCACGTGCTGGCGAGCCAGCGGTACTTGTAGAGGACGCGCAGATGGTCGCGGAGATGGCGCTGCGGGGCCTCGGAGAATTCGGCCTCGAGCACGTCGGGCGCGAGCGACGCGGGAGGCGCCGCTGCGAGGGTCGTCGGTATGCGCATGTCAGAACAGCGGGATGCTGCCGCCGATGTGGACCATCGTGCGGGTCAGCTCCCACAGCCCGTAGGGGACGAGGCGCGCGTTCGAGGCCGGCAGCCACACCACGTCGCCGTCGACCAGCGGCAGGTCGGCGACCGTGCCGTCGCCGATGCTGGCGAGGTCGACGGTGAAGACCTGCTGCGAGCCGGGTCCGACCGTGCGCTGCACGTGCACCTGCTCGAGGTCGCCCGGATAGAGCGTGCCGCCGGCGGCGGCGATGGCGCCGCGCACCGTGAGGCCGCGCGTCACCGGATAGGCGCCGGGCTTGTCGACCCACCCCTCCACCTGCACGCTGCCGGCAGCCGACACGCGCAGGATGTCGCCCGGCCGCGCCGGCGGATTCAGGACCGACTCCGGGCCGCTCGCGAGGTCCTGCTGCAGGACGTCGAGGTCGAGGCGGATCGGCGTGCGATCGGCGGCGGCGGTATCCGACTCCGGCAGGAACTCCACGATGCGGCCGGCGTCCTTCGACGGGCCGCCCGCCGACCACAGCATGTCGGCGAGCGTCGCCCCGGGCCGCGTCAGCGGATAGAGCCCCGGCTTCTCCACGCTGCCGACGACCGCGACCACGCGGCTGCGGTACTCGACCACGGCCACCGTCACCTGCGGCTGGCGGAGCAGCCCGCGTGCCTGCAGCAGCTGTGCGATGTCGATCTCGAGCTCCGACGGCGTGCGGCCCGCCGCGGGCACGACACCGAGGAGCGGAATCGACACGTCGCCCTGCGCGTTCACGCGCACGCCCTGCTGGAAGGTCGGCGATTCGGCGACGACGTTCCCCGCCCGCGCCGCCGCGCTGCTCGGCGCCTGCGGCAACAGATCGGGAATGCGGACGTCGAGGAGATCGTCGGGTCCGATGCGGTACCCGCTCTCCTCGGTGCCCTGGTGGCGCGATGCCACCAGGGCCGCGAGACGCGCGCGATCGGGTGCCGATACCAGCCGTTCGTCGCCGGCACCGGCGGTGGGCGTCGGGGCGGGAGGTGCCCCCGATCGCATGCCACAGCCCAGCACGAGGCCGAGCCCCAGCGTCACTCCCACGCGGTGGATGCACCACCGCCCCCGATCGCGCTCCGACATCGTCACCTCCCTGTGTGGGCCCACCCTCACGCGGAGGGTGAGCGTCGCGGACACTTCTTGAAGGCCTTGCAGCGCACCTTACCGTTCGGTTTCCCGCAGCAGGCGCGCTGCAGGACCACCGCCGGCCGTCGCGCGGTGGCCGGACAGATCTTCTCGTCGACACGCACCAGCGTCTGGCGCGGTCCACACTTGGGCTCGGATGCGGCCGCGGCGGGACTCGCCGCGACCACCCCAAGGACGGCGACCCCCACGGCCGCCGCCCACACGTTCCGAACTCGTCCCGTCATGGGCACCTCCCCATCCCCGGCCGTCCCTCAGGACGGCGAATTGCGCGGGCAGTGCGGCATGTGCCCGCAGCGCACGCTGCCGTTCGCCTTCTCGCAACAGGCGCGCTCGCGTACGATGGCCGGCCGGCGATCGTTCGCGGGACACACCTTCTGGTCGATGCGCACCAGCGTCTGGCGCGGCCCGCATTCCGTGTCGTCGGCGTTCGCCGCCGACGGCGTCACCGCCGCCAGCATCCCCGCGAGCACCGCCGCGTACACCCCTCTCCGCACGAATCCCTTCCCCATGTCGCCTCCTCCCGCGGCGCGCTCTCGCGTCGCGCCGCCGCTCGATGTTCGCGTCGGCAGTGTGCAACGGTCGTGCCCGTGCGACGCGGTGCGCCGCCGAGCACGCAGGGACGGGGCGCGCGGCGTGCGGCCTGCGCGATGTCAACGGACTACGCCGTGACGTGCGCTACGCGGGCGGGCTCGAAATTGGACCGGCGGGTACGAGCTTGCACGGCCCGCTGCTGCGAAATTCAGTAGCGAGGCGTCCTGCCCCGTCCGTTTGAGAAACCCGCGCCGATCGCGGATATTTCGAAGCCATGACGCCTCTCGATTACAAGAAGCAACTGGTCGACATCTGCCACCGCGCGAGCGAGCGCTGGCTCACCGCCGGGTCCGGCGGCAACATCAGCGTGCGCATCCCGAACACCGATCGCTACCTCTGCACGGCCACCGGCGTGACCTTCCGCGACACCGCGGTGGAGAACGTCGTCGAGATGAGCCTGACGACGCTCGAGCCGGTCGCCCCGTCGGAGTGGAAGCCGTCGAAGGAGCATCGCTGGCACGCCGGCATCTTCGCCACCTGCCCGGACGCCCATGGCGTCGTGCACAGCCACTCCACCGCCACCATGGCGTTCGGCTGCTGCGGCATCACGCCGCCCCACATGACGGGACAGGCGCGGGCGCACCTGAAGGAGATCCAGATCGTCCCCTACGCGGACGCCGGCTCCGACAAGCTGCGTGACCTCGTCGTCGACGTCTACAAGCGCTCGCCCGACACCCGCATCGTGCTGCTCGCGAACCATGGGCTCGCGGCCAGCGGACCGAACCTCCTCGAGGCGTACAACCGCGCCGAGATCGTCGAGGACTCCGCGCAGGCGTACCTGCACTGCAAGCTCCTCGGGCGCGAGCCGAAGATGGACTTCTAGGCGACGCCACCGCGACGCGGCGCGGCGGTACCGTGCTCCCTCGATTTCGTTGCGATCGTTCCTCGTGAGCGATACCTTCGGGTCAGCCGGTTCTCTCGCGTCGCGTCCCGTCACCTCCTCCTCCCTGCGACACCTGCACCCGCGACGTCGATCTCCCGGCAAGGGGGTAGACGATGTCCGACGGCTCCCAGGCACCGGCGAAGCGGATCGAGACCCGCGACGGGGTCGTGATCCGGTTCGCCGGCGATTCCGGCGACGGCATGCAGGTGACGGGCGTCCAGTTCACGAGCGAATCCGCCCTCGCCGGCAACGACCTCGCGACCCTGCCCGACTTCCCCGCCGAGATCCGCGCTCCCGCCGGCACGCTCGCCGGCGTCAGCGCGTTCCAGCTCCAGTTCTCGGCCCGTCCCGTGTTCACACCCGGCGACGACCTCGACGTGCTCGTGGCCATGAACCCGGCCGCGCTGCGCACCAACGTCGACGACCTCCGTCCCGGCGGCCTGCTGCTCGTCGACCGCGAGGCGTTCGGCGAGCTCAACCTGCGCAAGGCCGGTTACACCAGCAATCCCCTGCAGGACGGGTCGTTGAAGGCCTGGCAGGTCTTCCCCATCGACATCACGAAGCTGACCTCGACGGCGCTCGCCGGCCTCGGCCTGTCCGCCCGCGAGACGTTCCGCTGCCGCAACTTCTTCTGCCTCGGCATCACCTCCTGGCTGTTCCATCGCCCGCTCGAGGCCGCCGAGTCGTACATCAACGACAAGTTCGGGAAGCGTCCCACCATCGTCGACGCCAACCTGCGTGCGCTGCGCGCCGGCTGGAACTTCGCCGAGAACACCGAGCTGCTCGCCGTCTCGTACGAGGTCCGGCCCGCCACCATCGCACCCGGCACGTACCGCAACATCACCGGCAACGCGGCACTCGCGCTCGGCCTCGTCGCCGGGGCGCACCGCGCCGAGCGTCCCATCTTCCTCGGCAGCTACCCCATCACGCCCGCCAGCGACATCCTGCACGAGCTGGCGGCGCTGAAGCAGTTCGACGTCGTCACCTTCCAGGCCGAGGACGAGATCGGCGGCATCGGCGCGGCGTTGGGCGCGGCCTTCGGCGGTGCCATCGGCGTCACCACGACGAGCGGTCCCGGCATGGACCTGAAGGCCGAGACGATGGGGCTCGCGGTCGCGGTCGAGCTGCCGCTCGTCATCGCCGACATCCAGCGCGCGGGCCCGTCGACGGGCATGCCCACCAAGACCGAGCAGGCCGATCTCCTGATGGCCATGTACGGCCGTCACGGTGAAGCCCCAGTGCCCATCCTGGCGCCCGCGACGCCCGCCGACTGCTTCGCGGTGGCGTTCGAAGCGGTCCGCATCGCCATCACCTACATGACGCCCGTCATCATCCTGAGCGACGGCTTCCTCGCCAACGGCGCCGAGCCGTGGCTCGTCCCCGACGCGGCGTCACTTCCGTCCATCGCCGTCGCCTCGCGCACCGACCCGCAGGGCTTCTTCCCGTACGTGCGCGACGAGACGACGCTGTCGCGTCCGTGGGTGCGCCCAGGCACGCCGGGGCTCGAGCATCGCATCGGCGGCCTCTCGAAGGAGGCCGTCACCGGCAACGTCAGCTACGCCCCGCTCAACCACGAGCAGATGGTGCGCATCCGGCAGCGCAAGGTGGCGGGTATCGCGCACGAGTATCCACCGACGGAGGTGTTCGGCCCCGACGACGCCGATCTGCTGATCGTCGGCTGGGGCAGCACGTACGGCGCCATCCGGCAGGCGGTCACCGAGCTCGGGCAGACGGGCCACCGCGTGGCGCACGTCCATCTGCGAAACCTCCATCCCCTGCCGGAGGATCTCGGCGACATCCTGCGCCGGCACCGGCACGTGCTGGTGCCGGAGTGCAATCTCGGACAGCTCGTCCGCCTGCTGCGCGCCGAGTACCTCGTGCCCGCCGTCGGCTACCAGAAGATCCAGGGACGTCCCTTCAAGGTCAGCGAGCTGATCGCCCGCAGCCTGCGGCTGCTTCAGGGCGACGTGGCCCCCGAGGTGCTGGCATGAGCGAGCCGACGCGCAGCAAGCAGGAGTTCGCCACCGATCAGGACGTGCGCTGGTGTCCGGGGTGCGGCGACTACGCCATCCTGGCGCAGGTGCAGAAGGTACTGCCCGAGCTGGGCATCCCGCGCGAGAACTTCGTCTTCGTCTCGGGGATCGGCTGCTCGAGCCGCTTCCCGTACTACGTCAACACGTACGGCTTCCACTCCATCCACGGCCGTGCGCCCGCGATCGCCACCGGCCTCAAGGTGTCACGGCCGGAGCTGTCGGTGTGGGTGGTCACCGGCGACGGCGACGCGCTGTCGATCGGCGGCAACCACCTGATCCATGCGCTCCGCCGCAACGTCGACATGAACATCCTGCTCTTCAACAACCGCATCTACGGTCTGACGAAGGGCCAGTACTCGCCGACGTCGGAAGTCGGGAAGCACACCAAGTCGACGCCGCGCGGGTCGGTGGACCATCCGTTCGATCCCCTGGCCCTGGCGCTCGGTGCCGGCGCGACCTTCGTCGCGCGCAGCGTCGACGTGGGCGCGAAGCACCTGCAGGAGGTCCTCCGTCGTGCCCACGCGCACCGCGGCACGGCCCTCGTCGAGATCCTCCAGAACTGCAACGTCTTCAACGACGGGGCCTTCGACGACCTGACCGACAAGACGAAGAAGGCCGACCACACCCTGGTGCTCGAGCACGGCGCCCCGATGCGCTTCGGTCGTGATCGGGAGCGTGGGCTCCGCCTGCGCGGCACCGCGCTCGAGGTGGTGACGCTCGGGGATGACGTCCGGGAGGCCGATCTGCTGGTGCATGACGAGCACGACCCGGGCGTGGCCGCGCTGCTCGCCCGGCTCGGTCCGCCGGCGTTTCCGGTCCCGATCGGCGTCCTCTTCTCCGCCCAGCGCGCCTGCTACGAGGACGGCGTCACGCGACAGGTGGCCACCGCACGCGCCGCGGAACCCGCCGATCTCGGCGCGCTGCTGCGTGGCGGCGACACCTGGGTGGTGCCATAGGCGAGCCCGTCCGACACATCCGCCGTGCTGCTCCCGTCAGTCGTAGGCAAGGAGGAGCACCAGTGGATCACCAGGACGTATTGAAGGACGCACCCCACACCGTCGCCACCCACTTCGAGGTGGCCGCCGTACGCATGGCCGACGGCTGGCTCGAAGCGGGCCGCATGACGGTCTCGGCGGGCGACCTGCGCATCGCCCGCGAGTTCCTCGAGGGCATCGGCTGCAAGGTCCGCGACCTGCCCGGCGTCCTCGTGCGGCTCGTCCATCGCGACGGGCACGCCGAGGACATGACCCGCGAGGCCGCCGTCGTGCTGGCCTACCGCCGCCTCGCCGCCAAGACCCGTTACCTGCGCGAGGCCCGCGCCGTCTGATCCCTGGGCGCGGTGTGCCTCGCACCCGCGCCGTCTGCCGCCCCGACGGTCCCTCTGGTGGACCGTCGGCGAGCCCGGCGACCCGATCCCGGTTCCCGCCGTCCTACGGCGTCTCGGGATTCAGCACGCAGCGCTTGAGGCGTCGGCCCTTCGGAATGGCCTGCTTCACGGTGCGGGTGCGACCGAGGATGGCCTGGCGGCACGCCTTGGTGACGACCTTCTGGTTCGCCAGCTTGCGCGTCATGCGCGCGGCCTTGCGCACCATCTGCCGCGCCGCCTTGGCGCGACTCCGCGACAGCTTGAGGCGCTCGTTGCCCTGGAGCGAGACGTCGCTCGCGAAGCTCTCCTCGAGCCGGAGCTGGTTGCAGCCGTCGAGGAACGGCTGGTCGATGGCCTCCGGCACGGTGCCGTCGTCGCACGAGAGGCCGCCGGCGCACGCGCAGTAGGCGAGCTCGAAGCAGTCGGTCGCCGCACACTCCGGCGAGACGGCGAGGCACTGCGAGCCGCGCTCGCAGCAGTCCCACGGATAGAGCGAGCAGCCGAGGCAGAGCCGACACTTGCCACTCGCGCAGTCGGCGTCCTCGTCGCAGCAGCTGCCGTTGTCGGTGGAGGTGCAGCCGGTGAGGGGATCGACGGTATCGGTCGTGCAGGCGTTGCCGTCGTCGCACTGCGCTGCCGCCAGCGGGCTGATCGTGCAGCACGCCGGCAGCGTGCAGTCGTTGTGGCAGTCGTCCGCGTCGATGGTGTTGCCGTCGTCGCACGCCTCGGCGCCCTCGACGAGCCCGTTGCCGCAGACGACGTCGTAGGCCGCGGCGGCGAGCGTGCGGGCCCGACGGGCCGCCGCCAACGGCGTCGCGCTGGGCGTGAAGGCGTACACGCGTGAGACGCCCGGTGCACCGACCAGGGCGCCGGCCTCGCGTGGAGCGACCGCAGCCCCGAACCGATCGAACCCACCCTGCGCGGGGTTGCGCAGCGTCTGGCGGAGGACGCCGGTGCTGGCGTCGAACAGGTGCGCCGCACCGGTGTCGGCGGCTCCTTCGTCGTCCCGTGGCGCGCCCACCAGGATGCCGCCCCCGACGACCGCGAGCGACGCACCGAACTGGTCGCCGGCGTCGGGCGTCGGATTGTCGAGCGTGAAGCGCAGGCTGCCGTCGCTGCGATCGAACACGTAGACGCGACCGGTCTCGACCCCCGAGACGTCGGTGAGCGGCGCGCCGACGATCACGTGCGTCGCCGTGAGCGCCACCGCCGAGCCGAAGAGATCGCCGGCGGCGCCGTCGGGCGCAGCGATGGCGCGATCGAGCATGGCCGTGCTGCGTCGGAACAGATAGACGGCACCCCCGTTCTCGGCCGTCCCGCTGTCGAGCGGCGCACCCACCAGGACCTGATCGCCCTCGACGGCGACCGCGGCACCGAAGAAGTCGCCGGTCAGCGGCACGGGCTTGCGCAGCGTCAGCAGCCGCACGCCCGACGCGCGATCGAAGACGTGCACGGCGCCGGTGTCGAGATCGCCGGCGAGCGGCGCACCCACGACGGCCTCGCTTCCCGACACCGCGACCGAGAAGCCGAACTGGTCGCCGGCCACGGGGAACGGATCGTCGATGCGCCGGCGGAGCGCACCGCCGGCGAGGGCGTAGACCGCCCCGACGTCGGCGCCGGCCGCACCGTCCTCGAACGGGGCGCCGACCAGCACCTCGTCGGACGCCGCGGCCAGCGCGGCACCGAAGCGCGCATCGTCGGCCGCCGGGCCGCCGACGCGCTCGCGCATGGCGCCGTCCGCGATCGCGAAGCGCTCGACGGCACCACGCGCGCCGTCGACCAAGGGATCACCGACGATGGCGTCGCCGCCGCTGGCGACGACCGCCGCACCGAAGGCCGCGCTCGAGAGACGCTGCCGGAACACCGCCTCCGGGCCGTCGGAATCGCCCAGCGTCGGATAGAGGTAGGCGGCGCCTCCGTCGAGGGTGCCGGCGTCGGCGCGCGGGGCCCCGACCAGCAGGCGCCCCGCCGACACGGCGAGGGCGGCACCGAACCGGTCCCCCGCCTCGTCACCGGCGACGATGGTGTCGAGCAGCTTGGTGCCCTCCGGGTCGAACACGAAGACGCCACCGGGCGCATCGTCGGCCCCCGGCGCGCCAACGAGGAGCGCCTCCTCGTTGAGCCGAAGCGCCGTCCCGAAGCCGCGCACCGTCGATCCGGCCGGCGGCGTGATCTCGCGCACCAGTCCGCCCTGGCGGGCCTCGAGGACGAGCACGACGCCGGCGCCGCCACGCGCCCCCGGTGCGCCGATGTAGACGCGTCGATCGCTGACCGCGATGGTCGTGCCGAAGGCGGCGCCGGCGCCGAGACCGTCGTCACCGCCGTAGACGGCGACGAGCTCGTCGCCGCTGAAGGCGTACACGCGACCACCACCGTCGCCGCCAGGCGCGCCGACGAACACGGTGTCGCCCAGGGACGCGATCGCCGCGCCGAAGAGGGTTCCGGGCTGCGGCTCGCCGGGCGCCTCGAGCACCGCCAACGGCTCCCCCGTGGGTCCGAAACGATACGCGCGGCCCGCCGCGACGACGCCGTCGCGTGCGGCGGCCGGGGCACCGATCACGAGATCGGTGCCGACACCGGCCAGCGCGGCGCCGAACGCGTCGCCACCGGTGGCAATGGGCGGCTGCAGGAGCACCGGGGCGGTGGTGCCGGGCACGCCGAACAGGTACGCGCTGCCCGCACCGGGCGCACCCACCGCGACCACGCTGCCCGCGATCGCGAGCGCGCTGCCGAAGCCCGCGCTCGGCTGCGGCGGGACGAGGGTCGACACCAGGGTGCCGAACCCGGGCGCCTCGGGTGTGCCCTCGACGTCGAGCACGTAGACCGACTCGACGCCGGGGGCGCCCAGCACGACGCGCGTCTCGGTGGCGGCTAGCGCCGCGCCGATCGCCTCGCGCGGCCCGACCGGCCGCAGCGTGCTCTCGAGGACGAGCGCGGGTGGCTGCGGCGGGAACGTCGGCGGCGCGATGGTGACGGAGGTGGTCGTCGTGGTGACGGTGACGAGCGTCGTCGTCGAGCTGCTGGTCGTCGTGCTGACGGTGGGCTCGGTGGTGGTGGTGACGCTCGTCGACGTGGTGGTCGGGAACTCGTGATCGACGTCGACCCGCAGCGTGTAGGTACCGGTGGCATCGTCGTCCGCGTCGAAGACGAGGACGGTGTAGACGCCCACGTCCGGCAGCGGTGGCACGGGTGCCTCGGTGGCGACGACGCGCCCCTGCGGATCGAACAGCACCCAGCGCGGCGAGAACGCCGCGTCGGTCACGGTGCCGTCGGTCGTGAGCCCGATCGTGATGCGGTCGCCCACCGCCCCGGCGAAGGTGAACGTGTCGGTCTCGCCGACGGGCGCGATGCGCCCCTCGACGGGGACGCCGAGCGCGATCGGCTGCGTTCCATCCGAGTAGCCGCCCGGGAAGCGCGCGCAGATCGGGACCGGGGGACCGTTGGAGAATCCGATGGCCGAACCGGAGACGGCCTCGAGCGACACGGTGTAGTCGCCCGCACCGGCGCGGCCGGGATCGAAGACCTGCAGGACGAACAGGCCACGCGTGGGCAGCGGGACGGTCTCGCAGCGTCCGGTGCATCGGCGCTCGCCGGTGCTCGTCAGGACGCGCGCACCGAGCGGATCGAAGACCTCCCAGCGCGGCGTGAAGAGATGGTGCGTGCCGGGCGCCGCCACCACCGTGATGCTGACGACCTCACCGGGTGCAGCGAGGAAGACGAGGACATCGGGGCGATCCGTGTCGACGACCGAGCGCTGGAGCGTCTGTCCGCAGAGTATCTGCCCCGACGCCGGCCTCGAGGCACCGAGCATCGCAAGCGCGATCAGCACCAGGAACGGCAGCCGCCAGCGGGCCTGCGACATCAACGGAGACACGAAACGCACGCGCGTCGGAGACTACTCCGTGGCGCCCGCCGCCGGAAGTCCCAAAGCGCTCGCCTTGAGGGGCTCGTCCGGTGGGCCGGCGACGTAAATTCCCGTGACATTCGACGTCCGCCTGCCAGGACGCACGGCGTCCGCCACATGTGTCGGCGCCTCACCTTGACCTGCTGCGCGGCCGTGCGTCATCGTCCCATCCCCGACCGTGCTCACCGGGACCCCTCACGAGATCGTCGCCATCTTGCGCTCTGCGCAGGACGCCACCCCGCATCCTCGGCTCGACGAGGTGCTGGCGGACTTTCGCCGTCACTGGTTCGCCCTCGCCCGCAAGCGCTACCCCGGCCTCGCCGACGACGTCGAGGACGCCATCCAGACCGCACTGATGAAGCTGGTCTCGCCGGAGAAGCTCGATTCGCTGAAGGATCCCGCCCGCCTGTCCGCCTGGGCCCGCAGCCTCTTCATCAATACGGTCCTCGACGTGGCGCGCGACGGCCGTCGCCACGTGCGCGGCCGGGCCTATCTCGGCCAGCCCGACGACGACCCCGAGCAGGCACTGCGCGAGCAGCTGCCCTCCGACAAGCCCACCCCCGAGGAGACCCTGGCCTACCGGGAGCGCCTCGCGATCGTGTCCCGGTGCGTCGACCGGCTCGAGGTGGCCCGCCTCAAGTTCGTCGAGGACCTGCCGGAGAAGGAGATCGCCGCCCGCCAGAACCTCACCCGGGACGGCGTCGCCGGCCAGCTGAAGCGGATCCGCAAGGGCCTCCGCGACGCCTTCGGAGATGATTCGGAATGAGCGACACATGCCCGATGGACGCGGCGTCAGAGGGGGCACGATCGTGAGACACGACGATGCCATAGCCATCCTTCTGGCCAGGACCCTGGGTCGGTCAACCGACCAGCTGGCCTCCGCGGACCACCGTCAGGCCGCAATGGAGCATACCGCCCGCTGCTCCGATTGTTACGTGGTGCTCCGGCTGGCCCATGAGCTCGCCACCGGCTCTCCCCCGTCCGACGCCGACCGCATGACCACTCTCTACGGCTGCGACGGCGTGCGCGACCGCCTCCACCTCCTGGCAGACACGCCGATCGCGGCTCTGCGGGTCGCCGAGCCCGACCTCACCCGCCACCTCGCGTGGTGCCATGGGTGTCTCGAGCGCGCCGCCGAGGTGGTCGCCGTCGAGGCCGAGGCGGCCGGCCTCGCGTATGGTCCACCCCTGTTCGCGCCCGCCGGGGCGCGCTGGCGGGAGGTCGCCGCACGCGCCGGCGAGTCCGTCCGCGAAGTGATGGGCCGGATGGTCGTCGGGGTCCGTCGCGCGGCGGCGGCGTTCACCGTCGTGCCCGACGGCTTTCTGGTCTCCCCCCTGCCTGCACCCGCAACGGCCGTGCGCGGTGACGCGTCGGTGGCTCCCCTCCCCGGCGTTCCCGCGCTTGGCCGGCAGGTGCAGTTCGCGTTGGCCGAAGCCGGCCTCTGGGCCGAGCTGTCGCTCGAGCCCGAGGGCGACGATCTCGTCGGCCTCACCCTGCACGTCACCGGCGGCGGCGACACGGCGCTCTCGGTCCACCTCCGTGACAGCGCCACCGAGCCGGCGGCACTCGTCGCACGCCACACGCTGCGCGGCGACGAGCCGGTGCGCGTGCGTGGCATTCGCCCCGGCCGATACGTGCTCGAGCTGCACGACCGCAGCCAGTCGCGCTGCTTCACCCTGCCTTTCGACGTCGAGCGAACCGTGTGATCGGTCCGAGCGGTGGTCACGCGACGTGAACCTCGCCGTCCACCGAGTGGACCCACGGCCCTTACGATGCTAGGTGCGCAGCACCGAGACGACCTACGTGCTCGACCCTGCCGGCCTGAGACCCCGTCGTCCGTCGTGCGCCCCGCCCCCCGGGTGCGGCGCGGGCAGCCGGGCACGCGACGCCGCGGCATCGGCCGGGACGCGCTGGCGCTCCGGCTGAAGATGCGCGCCATAGCGACGCTCTCGATCGAGCCCACCGCCGGCGGTCTCCGCTTCCGGCTCGACCTCCCCGACCAGGATCTCGGCGAGCCGCTGCAGGAGGAGTTCCGCCAGGCCATCGACGAGGCCACGCTGCGGGCACTCGTGCAGAGCGCCGACACGCTGCTGCGCCTCACGGAACGCGACGGCTTCGCGGACGAGGCGCGCGCCCGCGGCAACGTCCTCTACCGCACCCTGGTGCCGGCACGGCTGCGCCCGCAGCTGCGCGCGCTGCGCGCGCCGCTCCTGATCACCACGTCGCTCACCGGCCTGCCGTGGGAGCTGCTGCACGACGACGAGGAGTTCTGGGGACTGCGCTACGCCATGGGCAAGCGCCTGGTCACAGGCCGCGCCCTGCCGGCGCCACGCACCCCGTCGCTGCGGGCGCGACCACGCGCGCTCGTCGTCGCCGCCGATCCACGCGGCGACCTGCCCTTCGCGCGGCGCGAGGCCGACGCCGTCTGCGAGGTGCTCGAGGCGTACGCCGACATCACCTGCGTCGCCGACCACGTCGCCACGTTCGACACCGTGAGCAGACTGCTCGCCGAAGGCTTCGACCTCATCCACTTCTGCGGCCACGTCGTCACCGCCGCCGACGGCGCCCCGGCCCTGCTCCTCGCCGGCGAGCAGCCGCTGTCCGCGGCACTGATCGAGGCCAACGTCGCCGGGCGCCCGCTGGTGTTCCTGAACGGCTGCGCCAGCGCGCGCGGCGGTGATGCCCCGGCGCCCGCCGGCGACTGGGAAGCGACCGTGTCGAGCGTCGCACACGGCTTCCTCTTCGGCGGTGCCGCCGCCGTCGTCGGAACGCTGAGCGACGTCGGCGATCGCCATGCCGCGACGCTCGCGGAGGCGTTCTACCGTCGCGTGCTCGAGCCGGTGTCGATCGGCGAGGCGCTGCGCGCCGCCCGCGTCGCGTGTCGCGACGACCGCGACAGCGTGCGGTCGCCGGCATGGTTGTCGTTCGTCCTCTACGGCAACCCGGGCCAGGTGCTGCTGCGCACCACCACACCGGCGCCCACGGCGATCCAGGCGCCCGCGGTCGTCGCCGCCCCAGTCCCGGCGGTCACCGCCGAGCCGCCGGCGCCGCGGTCGCGTGCGCGCGCCTGGCGCATCGCGCTGGTCGCGGTGGCGATCTTCCTCATGGCGGGCATCGCCCAGATGCTGCGTCCGACCATCCCCGCCCCGATGGTGGTCGGCGTGATGGAGGTGCGCGGACGCGGCGCTCCCGAATGGATGCGCGAGCTCACCCGCGACGGCCTCAACACGATCCTCAGCAAGTTCGCCCCCATCAAGGTGTTCTCGCGTCAGAAGATCGATTTCGTGCGCGAGAAGCGCGGCATCAGCGAGATCGAGGCGGCCGAGTCGCTCGGCATGAGCAAGATGCTGACGGCGACGGTCTCGGTCGACCGGGGCGAGGTGCTGCTCGAGCTGGAGGTGGTCGACATCGACACCGGTCTGCTCGAAGGATGGGAGCGCGTGCGCGGTCCCGAGGATCAGCTCATGGCGCTCCAGACCGACCTCGCGGTGCGGGCGCTGCGCATCCTCGGCATCGACCCGACGCCGGCCCAGGTCGACTCGATCATGGCCAGCCGCGGCAACGAGACGCTGAGCGCCTATCGCCTGCTCGCGGAAACCCTCGGCGAGCCCGCCCCCCCGGAGCCGCCACCGGCACCGGCACCCACCGACGGCGGCAGCGATCGCGCGCCCGGAACCTCGTGGCTCCGCTTCGGCTCGCTCGCGTGGGCGCTCGAGCCCGATCAGGAGGAGGACGCCATCCGCGCCCTGCTCGGCCGCTACGGCGTGGCGCTCGAGTCGAAGAGCGTCGAGCAGCTGGCGACGCTCCAGGTGGAGATGACCGCGGCGCAGCGGACGTCGTTGCAGCGCTACTTCGATCAGGCCGGCGACTTGAAGGTCCGCATCCTCGACGTCGACGTGCTCATCGAAGGCGACGAGGCGCTCGCCACCTTCACCCGCGAGGACGCGTTCACCGACACCGGCAGCCAGCGTCCCATGCACCTCGAGGTCCGCATCACGGGCGTGATGCGCAAAGCCGACGGCGCCTGGAAGATCGCCGGCCTCAGGAACCCGAAGTGAGACGCCTCACCGCCCTCCTGCTGCTCGTGCTCGGCGTGACGCACGCCGGCGCCGACTCGTTCCGCAACACCATGCGGAGCACCCCCGTCACGCGCGCCACCGGCGAGGCGATGGCAGAGGCCGTCGGGCGCTCGTTCCCGTTGACGTCGGCCTCGCCGGGCGTGACGTTCACCTTCGACCCCGCCAGCGGCGCCTTCGTGCGCGACACCGAGATCCTGGGCCAACTGCTGCTCGAGCGCGCGCGCCCGATCGGACGTGGCCGGTGGAACTTCAACCTGGCCTACCAGTACGTCCGCTTCGACACGATCGACGGCAAGGACCTCGACGACCTGCACGACACCGCGCCGCCGATCCGCGAGCCCGGCTCCGGCGGGCGCGCGCTCTACACGGTGCCGCAGGTCCGGCTCGATCTCGAGACGCACCAGATCATCAACAACGTCACGTATGGGTTGTCGGACGACGTCGAGCTCAACCTGACCATTCCGCTCATCTACAGTCGCCTCGCGTTCAACGCGCTCCTACAGCAGGAGACGGGCTCGCTCGCTCGCCCGCAGCGCGCCGTCGAGGGTGGCTCGCACTTCGGCGTCGGCGACATCTTCCTGCGCGGCAAGTATCGCTTCCTCTCCGGTGCCTGGGGCGACGTGGCCACCGGCCTCGTCCTGCGCGCGCCCGCTGGCAGCCAGGACGACTTCCAGGGAACGGGCGACTGGGAGATCACGCCGGCGCTGTACGCGTCGACGCGCCAGATCCCCATCGGCTGGAAGTTCCGCCTCCAGGGCTACGTGAACGCCGCCGTCGACGTGAACCTGAGCGACGCCGCCGACAGCCAGGCGCGGTGGGGGCTCGGCCTCGACCTCGCCATCGCCGAGCGCGTGACGCTCGGCGTGGCCTTCCTCGGCCGCGAGGCCTTCCAGCGCTATGCCGCGCCGGGCACGTTCGACTTCGTGCGTGGCGGGCCCGGCCGCGCCAGCGTGAAGCCGCTGTTCGGGATCGACGCCGGACGCCCGAGCTACTACGACTTCGCGGTCGGCGGCCGCGTGTCGCTCTGGCGTGACTCGTTGTTCGCGTTCGGCAACGTCATCATCCCGCTCAACGACGACGGCTTCCGCAGCAACGTGATCCCGCTGGTCGGGCTCGAGTACACGTTCTAGGTGCGACGCAGCGTCGCGCGGAGCTGTCGTACCGCGGCCGTCTGCGTGGGCTCCTCGAGCAACCGCGCCAGCAGTGCGAGGTCGACGTCAGGCAGCACGGCGCTGGCCGGACGCCGCACGTAGGCACCCCCACGCAGGACCCAGACCTCGATGACGCCATCCTCCCAGCGCCAGACTTCGCGCACGCCGAGTCCCCGATAGATGTCGAGCTTCTCGATGCCGCCCGACGTCCAGATCACCTCGATCGCCAGATCGGGGGTCTTCTTGGGCTCGCCCACGACGTAGCACTCGTCGGGCTCGAGCCCGCGCATGCGGCGACGACGCCGCATGGTCATGCCGCCGTACCCCTCGATCGCGACGCCGCGCTCGTCGGCCCACGCCTCCAGCAGCCGCGCCAGCGTCGTCTTCACCCACTCGTGCGTACGCGACGGGCTCATCAACTCGAGCTCCCCGTCGAGGTACATGAGCTTAGGCGAAGGATCGTCGCCACGGATCGCCAGGATCGCCTCGTACTGCTCCCACGACACCTGGTGCAGGAACACGCGGTTGTCGGGGTCTGCGAGGGCGCGGGCGGCGAGATCCATGCCGCGACGGTAGACCCGCGCGCCCTGCGCTTCAATCCGTGTCGCTGCTCGAACCCGTGGCATCCCGACGCGCCCTCCACGCTGGCGGAGGAAGCAAGCGACGTTCCCTACCGTCGGGTCAGCAGTGACGAGACGTCGGGCGCTCCGAGCTGCAACGTCATGACGCAGGACGTTGCGCCGAGCCGCCTCACGGGAACGGGCAGACGGACGGCGCGTCCGATCCACGCGCTCGGAACGACCCTGGCCCGTCCTGCGAGACGTCGCCGCCGAACTCGAGGCAGTAGCGACGGGCACGCGCGCCGGTGCCGGTGGTGAGCCGCAGCGCGAGCGATCCCTGTGACGGTTCGTCGAGCGTGAACCCGATCTGCTCTCCCTTGCACGTGGCCTTCAGCGAGCCACCCTTGATGGCGATGCTGGTGCAGGGCCCCGCCACCCGCTTGCGATCGCGATACGAGTAGTAGTCGAGGCCCTTGGCGCCTTCGCGTGCCGTCCAGCCGCTCGCGGGGAGCGGGAAGCTCGACAGCTCGCCCGTCACGGGGTTGCGCAGCTCGAGGGCGCCACCGCCGAGGCGTGGGTCGGCACCAAGACCGACGTCGAGGTCGGTGCCGATCTTCGCCGTCAGCTTGACGCTGCGACTCGACGGCCGGCCGGCACGATCGGCGACGACGAGCGTCGACCCGGCGAGCGGGTCGGCGCCGTCGCGCGTGAGCGTGGCCACGACGCCCACGATCTCGTCGTCGCCCGGCAGCGGACGGATCGCCTCGCAGGTGCCGACGGCGATCTCGTCGTCGGGTCCCAGCGCGGCGACGCTACCGGCGAGAAAGCCGTCCGCATTCGTGACGCGGCCCGGTCGGTCCTGACGCCACCTGAGACTGCCGTCCGCACCCGAGAACGCGAAGACGACCCCGGCCGTGACGGATACCGTGGGCGCGATCACGACCGAACCGCTCAGGTAGAGGTCCCCGGCGGCGTCGACGAGGAGCGCGCTCAACCGCTCGGTCGCGGTCGGGCCCGATTCGTCGATCGCATCGCTCCACACGGCGTTCCCGGTCGCACCGTCGAGCCGGGCGAACGCGATGTGGTGGCCGCGCGGACCGACGAGGGTGTCGTTCACCACCCCGGCGACCATCACGTCGCCGTCGGGTACATTCGCCACCAGGGCTTCCGCCGGATCCGCACCGGGGCGCACGCCGGCGATCTCGTGGCGCCAGACCTCCACTCCGGTGGCTCCGGCGAGCTTCACGAACGCCAGGTCGGTCGTGGTGGAGTTGCCGATGTGTCCACCGACCAGCACGTCCCCGGACGCGTCGAGGATCACCTGGTCCACGGAGGTGGCCTCCTCGGGGCCGTCGCCGTCGATGTCGGTGCGCCACACCTCGGCGCCGGTGGCGCCGGCCAGGCGACGAATCGTGACGACGGATTCGCCGAAGCCGGACACCGCCGTCCCTGCCACGATCGCGTCGCCGTTCGGTGCGATGACGAGACCACGCTCCCCCACGCCCCGCCCGGTGAACGCCACGATCGCCTCCCACACCAGGCTGCCCGTGGCGGCGTCGAGCTTGCGCACCGCAATCCTCGGAGGAACGCTTCCCGACGCGCCGATCAGCGTGGCGACCATCACACCGCCGCTCCCATCGTGCGCGACCACCTGGGATGTCTGGCGGACGGGCAGCGGATGCGCCCACACCACGCCACCGGTGGCCGAGGCCAGACGCTGCACGCTGTCGCTGCCGGCGATGACGTCGTTCCCCGGAAGGGACGTGACGGCGAGCAGCGGGAGCGCGAAGTCGTGCTGCTCCCACACCACGGCTCCGCTTCCCCGGTCGAGCTTGACGAGCCCGGCTCCGGACGAGGCGAGCACATCGCCGGCCCCGTCGCGCGCCACGCGGTACGTGCACGCGGAGTCGTCGTCGAGACGGACCTCCCACGCGGTCGACCGATCGGGCAGGCCGAGCACGGGGAGAAGAGCCGTGAGAAGTCCGAGCAGCAGGCGTCGCATGGTGTCCTCCAGATCCCGACTCGCGGGCCGTCAACGGAATCCCACGTGTCCCGCCGTGCGTCAAGGAAGAAATCAGCGTCGACTGCTACGCCAGCGCGAAGACCCGCACCGGCTGCGACCGTCCCTTGAGCGCGACCGCATCGCGCATCGTGGCCTCGCACGGCCCGTCGACCGCGGTCGCAAGGGCCCACGTCGTCTCCGATACCAGCAGGTCCTGGCCGTGCTCGTTGCAGAGCCCTTCGAGCCGCGCCGCGACGTTCACCGTGTCCCCGATGACGGTGTATTCGTGTCGCTCCGACGCACCGATCGTGCCCGCGACGACCGGTCCGGTGTGCACGCCGATCTTGAGCGACAACGGCACGCGCCCGCCGTCGCCACGCGTCACGTTCAACAACCCCACCCGCTCGCGCATGCCGCGCGCACACCGAAGCCCGGCGGCGGCGCTGTCACGACCGTCGCCCCCCACCTCGTCGAACAGACCGAACACCACCAGCAACGCGTCGCCGATGAACTTGTCGACGAAGCCGCCGCAGTCGCGCACCCAGAGCGTCATGGCGTCGAAGAACTCGTTCAGCGTGCGTACCAGCTCGTCGGGTGACGAGCGCTCGGCGAGCCCGCTGAAGCCGCGCAGGTCGCAGAAGAGCACGGTCGCCGTGCGCAGCTCGCCACCGGGAGCGATGTCGCCCGCCAGCAGCCGGTCGCGGATCGACGGCTCCACCACGCGTCCGAACGTGCGCAGGATGCGCTCCTTCTCGCGCAGCGCGCCGACGAGTGCCGTGACGCCGTCCTCCACCACGCCGACCTCGTCGCTCGACGTGACCGTGGGCCGCACGCCGAGGTCGCCGGCGCGGATGCGACGCAGCACGGCGGCGATCGTCTCGAGCGGATCCGTGAACGTGCGCGCGAGTGCCAGCGTCAGGCCGATGCCCATCACCAGGTAGAGCGCGAACACCAGCCCCGCCGCGCTGGCGAGCTCCTGCACGACGGTCGCCGCCGGCAGGCCCGCCTCGACGCGCGCCAGCGCCGCACGCACCAGGCCGAAGAGCGTGAACAGCGGCACGAAGCCGACGGCGATCAGGAACACCACCAGGCGCCCGCGGACGCTCAGCCCGAACGCGCCGGGCACCTCGGTCAGCCCGCCGTCGGGGAACACGCGCGGCACGACGCGGCGGCGGAAGACCAGGTCGACCAGCAGATAGATGATGGTGGCGGCGAGGAAGCCGTTCACGAGCGGCGAGATCACCTGCTGGGAGCTCAGGTCGGGCGTCCAGCGACCGTAGCGCCAGAGCGTCATCGTCGGCGACATCACGATGCCGACGCCCCAGAGTGCGAGACCGATACCCGCCACCACGAGCGGCGCGCTGATGACCCGTCGCCGGATCGCGAGCGGCGCGGGCACCGGGCATCCGGCACGAAAGTGCGCCACGATCGGCCACAGATACCCGACCACGAGGACGGTGCCCGTCGAGTACACGAGCGGGTTGAACACCGGGATGATGGTGCCGACCTCCCATTCGCGCACCATGAGCGCGAACGGTGTGACGCCACGCATGATGTCGATGGTGAACGTCGTCGTGCAGGTCGCGAGCGCGTTGGCCGCGAGCGCGATCAGCAGGGTCAGGAGGAACCAGCCGGGGATCGGGGCACGCGTCGTCATGCAGTCTCGTCGCGCCCGCGATACCCGGCCGGCGTGGTGCGCACAAGTCAGGTCCCGCCGTCGGCGAGCGCGCGAACGCGGGCGAGCGTGTCGATCTCCGCCGCCGGCTTGTCGTCGCGCACCCGCACGATGCGCGGGAACCGCAGCGCAAACCCGGCGGCGTGGCGCGTCGACGGCTGCACGACGTCGAACGTCACCTCCAGCACCACGTCCGGCCGGACGCGGTGCCAGCCGCCGCGGCGCTCGACGGTGAGCGCCTCGAAGCGCTCCGTCAGCGACGCGATCTCGCGATCGGTGAGGCCGGTGAACGCCTTGCCGACGTCGAGCAGCGTCGCGTCGTCGTCGCCGGCGCGGACGGCGAAGGTATAGTCCGACAGCACGTCGCGCCGCCGTCCGTGCCCGCGCTCGACGGCGGTGACGACGACGTCGAGCGTCGCCAGCGCGCGCTTGAGCTTGATCCATGCCCCGCCGCGACGACCGGGCGCGTACGCCGACGCCGGGTCCTTCGCGACCAGCCCCTCGTTGCCGGCGGCGCGCGCGGCATCGAAGGCGACGTCCACCGACGCGGCGTCGGTGCCGTCGCGTGCCGGTGCCAGGCGGACACCCGTCGCCGGCCACGGCAACGCCGCCAGCCGCGCCCGGCGCGCGTGCCACGGCTCGTCGATGACGAGGACGCCGCCGTCGGCGAGCACGTCGAACACCACGAGCTCGACCGGCACGTCGGCGAGGAGCGCCGCCGACGGACGCTTGCGGCCGAGCCGTTGCTGCAGGGCACGGAACGGCTGCGCGCGGGACGGATCGGCCGGGTCGACGGCGAGCAGCTCGCCGTCGAGGACGAGGCCGTCGCCGAGCCCGGCGAGCGCCGTCGCGACGTCGGGGTAGCCACCCGTGATGTCGTCGAGCGTGCGCGAGAAGAGCACGACGCGCGCGGCGCCGACGTGTGCCTGGGCGCGGATGCCGTCGTACTTGTCCTCGAGCACGAACGGCGCCGGCAGCGCCGCCACGACGTCGGCGGCGGTGGGGAGCGGCTGCGCCAGCATGAAGCCGAGCGGGTGGAACAGCGTGAGGTGGGCGCCGGCGAGCGCATCACGACGCGCGAGCACCGCCACCTCGCCGATGTCGCCGCGCAGCAGGTTGGCGCGACGGACGTCGTCCAGGGGACGCTCCGCCACCGCGGCGACGGCCTCCTCGACCTGCGCCTCCTTGAGCCCGATGCGCAGCTCCCCGAGCAGCAGCCGCACCAGATAGCGCGCCTCCTCGGCATCGAGCGCCGCCAGCAGCGTCGTGAGGCGCGCGGTGCGATCACTCGTTCCGTCGGCCGACGCCAGGCCGGCGATCTGCTCGGCCACCGCCAGGAGCGGGAGCCCGCCCGACGGCCGTGCCGCGAACAGCTCGGCGGCCACGTCGCCGCCGTCGCCATGCGCCACCCAGCGGTCGCCGAGCGTCGACGGGTCGGCACCCGCCACCGCCGTCATGGTGCGAAAGAGGAGGGCCGGCCCCACCTGCACGGTGCGTGCGTCGTGCCGCGGGAACACCGTGCCGGCGAAGAACCGCGCCCCGACCGCGAGGCTGTCGTCGTCGAGCGCCGCCAGGTACTGCCGCAGCACGGCCCCCTTCGCGAGGCGCGAGCGCGTCGCCCGGATCGCCTCGGCCGCGATGGCCCAGGCAGCGAGCGACGCGGGATCGGTCTCGATCATGTGCGGCCGAGGCTAACCGGCCCGCGCTGGCCAGTGAAGACCGGTGTGATACGACTGGGGCAATGCAGTGGAGCTCGTCGGCGTCGCGCGCAGCGCAGCTTGCCACGGCGGTCGACGAGGCCGCCGCCCCCATCCGATCCCAGCTCGACGGCGTCACGCCCGACCTGGTCGTGGCCTTCGTCTCGCCGCACCATCGGGCCGAGTACGACGCCCTGCCGGCGCTGGTGCGCGCGGCGCTCGGCCCGCGCACGCTGATCGGCTGCTCGGCGGGTGGCGTCATCGGTGGTGGCCACGAGATCGAGGAGGAGCCCGGCATCGCCCTCACCGCGGCGGTGCTGCCGAACGTCACGCTGACGCCGTTCCATCGCGACCTGCCGGAGGTGCCGGCGCTGCCGGCCCCGCCGCAGCACTTCCTGCTCCTGCCCGATCCGTTTTCGTTCGACGCCGACGCCTTCGTGCACACGCTCGACGAGGCCTACCCCGCCAGCACCGTCCTCGGTGGCGTCGCCAGCGGCGGGCGCGAGCCGGGCAGCAACGCGCTCTGGCTCGACGACCGCACGCATCGGGGCGGCGTCGTCGGCCTGGCGCTCGACGGCGACGTCGCGGTCGACACCATCGTCGCGCAGGGCTGCCGGCCGATCGGCGAGCCCATGTTCGTCACCCGCAGCGAGCGCAACGTCATCCACGATCTCGACGGTCGCCGCGCCGCCGTCATCCTGCAGGATCTGTACGCGCGCTCCGAGGGGCCCGACCAGCGCCTGTTCCGCGAGTCGCTCTTCCTCGGCATCGTCATGCGCGAGGCCCGCGAGCAGTATCAGCAGGGCGACTTCCTGATCCGCAACGTGCTCGGCATCGAGCCCAAGACGGGATCGCTGGTGGTGGGCGCGCTGGTGCGCGACGGCATGGTGGTGCAGTTCCACCTGCGCGACGCCCGCACCTCGGCCGACGACCTCGACGAGCTGCTGCGCCGCCACGAGGGCACGCCGCACGGCGCGTTGCTGTTCTCGTGCCTCGGCCGCGGCAAGAACCTGTACGGCGTCGCCGATCACGACACCGACGCGTTCCACGCCCGCTTCGGCCCCGTGGCCCTCGGCGGCTTCTTCTGCAACGGCGAGATCGGCCCGGTGCACGGCACCACCTTCCTGCACGGCTACACCAGCGCGTTCGGCCTCTTCCGTCCCCGTTGACAGGGACTTCACGCGGGCCCTACACCAGCCCGCATGGATCTCGAGCTGCCCCCCAGAGCCCTGGCCTTCCGCGACGAGCTGCGCGCCTGGCTGCGCACCAACATCCGACGCCCGTGGCGCGAGGAGTTGCGCGACGGCGCCGCCACCGAGGACAGCCTGATCGCGCTGCGTCGCGACTGGCAGGCGAAGCTGTACCACGCCGGCTACCTCGGCATGGACTGGCCCGCCGAGTGGGGCGGCCGCGGCGCCACCGAGGTCGAGAAGTCGATCTTCGAGGCCGAGCTGGCACTCGCCGACGCCCCGCCCATCCTGAACATCCTCGGCATCGGGCTCCTCGGGCCGGCGCTGATCCATCACGGCAGCGAAGGGCAGCGCCGGCGCTTCATCCCGCCCATGCTCGAGGGCACCGAGATCTGGTGTCAGGGCTTCAGCGAGCCGGGCTCGGGCAGCGACCTCGCCTCGCTCAAGACCAGCATGGTTCTCGACGGCGACCACTTCGTGCTGAACGGGCAGAAGGTGTGGACCACCCTCGGGCCATGGTCCGACTGGATCTTCGTCCTCGGCCGCACCGATCCGAAGGATCGCTACAACGGCATCTCCTTCCTCCTCTGCAAGCTCGACACCCCCGGCGTCACCGTGCGCCCGCTGCGCCAGATCACCGGCGAGAGCGAGTTCGGCGAGGTCTTCTTCGAGGACGCCCGGGTTCCCAAGGAGAACCTCGTCGGCAAGGTCGGCGAGGGCTGGCGCATCGCGATGACGGTGCTCGCCTACGAGCGCGGCGCCATGTCCCTGGCCTACTCGGTGCGCTTCGGCCGCGACCTCGAGCTGCTCGCGGGCGCGTGCCGCACACAGGGCCGGCTCACCGGTGCGGTGCGCGAGAAGCTCGCGCGCCTCATGGTCGACAACGAGGTGATGCGCGCCAACGGCATCCGCACGCTCGCCAACTTCGCCGACGGCAAGGTGCCCGGCCCCGAGTCGTCGATCGAGAAGATCTACTGGAGCGAGTTCGACAAGCGCTTCCGCGAAACCGCGCTCGACGTCCTCGGTCCCGGCGGCCAGCTCCTGCGCCAGAGCCCCGGCGCGCGCGCCGACGTGGACTGGGCCCGCGAGTATCTCTGGTCGCGCGCCGGCACCATCTATTCCGGCTCGTCCGAGGTGCAGCGCAACATCATCGCCAAGCGCGTGCTCGGCCTGCCGCAGGCCTGAGCGGACGAGGATATCGCCACATGAAGTTCGAGCTGTCCGACGATCAGCAGCTGCTGCGCAACACCACCCGTGACTACCTCGCCAAGGACGCGCCGCTCGAGAAGAGCCGGCGCATCATGGAGCACGACCCGCGCGGCTTCGAATCGCCGCAATGGCGCCAGCTCGCCGACATGGGATTCGTCGGCCTGCTCGTGCCCGAGGCGGCCGGCGGTCAGGGCCTCGGCCCGATCGAGCTCGCCATCGTGTGCGAGGAGGTGGGTCGCGTCGCCCTGCCCGGTCCGCTGCTCGATGCCATCCTCGCCGGCGCCGCGCTGGCCGCCGCCGGCGGCCAGGACGCGCTGCTGAAGGACATGGCCGCGGGCACCAAGCTGGTGACGATCGCGCGCGCGGACTCGCCGTTCGCGGGGACCGCCACCGCGGTGACGCGGTTCCAGGACGGCCGCGTGCGCGGCACGAAGTACTTCGTGCCGTTCGCCGCCGCGGCCGACGCGCTCGTCGTCGTCACGCCCGACGGGCTCTGCCTGGCCTCGCCGCCCTTCACCGTCACGCCGGTGCAGACCATCGACCTGGCACAGCGCTTCGCCGAGGTGACGTTCGACCAGGCGGCCGTCCGCCTCGGACCGACGAGCCTCCTCGAGCACGTCGACCGTCTCGCCGCCGTCGGCGCCGCCGCCATGCTCCTCGGCCTGATGACGCGCTCGCTCGAGATGACGCTCGAGTACGTGCAGACGCGCGTCGCGTTCTCGAAGCCCATCGGCGCGTTCCAGGCGCTGCAGCATCGCCTGAGCGACATGTTGCTGCGCGCCGAGTCGACGCGATCGGCGGTGTACCGCGCCGCCTGGTGTCTCGCGACGGACGCCCCCGACGCCGCGCTCGCCTGTGCGACGGCGAAGGCCTACGCCGGCGACGCCGCACGGCTCGTCTGCGGCGAGGCCATCCAGATGCACGGCGGCATCGGCTTCACCTGGGAGCTCGACCTGCACATCTTCGTGAAGCGTGCCAAGACGCTGGAGGCGCACTACGGCTCCACCGAGGAGCGTCTCGAAGAGGTCCTCGCCGCCGCCGGCTGGTGACGGCGAGGCGTGTCGCACTCCGTCTCCCGGCTCGGTGGCGCGGTGGCCGCCGCGCTGGCGCTCGCCGCCGTCGCCGCGGCCATGACGTGGCCGCTCGCCGCCCACGTCACGACGAACCTCCCCGACGTCCAGATCGCGTGCCGCTTCGACGCCATCTTCGCCGCCTGGACGCTCGCCTGGGAGACGACGGCGCTCACCACCGCGCCGTGGACCATCCTCGACACCAACATCTTCTTCCCGACGACGGGCACCCTCTTCTACGGCTCGACCGGCTTCGGCGCGCTCGTGCTCTTCGCGCCCGTCTTCCTCGTCAGCGGCAACCCGATCCTGGCGCTCAACGCCACCTTCCTCGGCGGCGCGATCCTCACCGCGCTGTCGCTGCATCTGGTGGTCGTGCACTGGACCGACCGCTGGCTCGCCGGCGTCGTGGCGGGCGTCGCCTATCTCGCCACGCGCTGGGTGCTGTGGTTCTGGAATCCGACGGCGCCACAGTACGCGCCCCTCTTCTGGTTGCCGCTCATCATCCTCCTGGCGTCGACGCCGGCCCCCTCGTTCCGGCGCGCGCTGTGGCTGGCACCGCTCATCGCACTGCAGTCGGCGCTCGACCTGGTGTACGTCGCCCCGGCGGTGATCGTCCCGATAGCCGTGCTCGCCCTGGTGCGCGTCGTGCGACCCGCCACACGCGCCGCGGGATGGCGACTCGCGGGCGCGCTCGGCGTCGCGCTGCTCCTCCTGTCGCCGCTGTATGCCGGACTGCTCGCCGTCCGCCTCGACAACCCCGCGCTACGCGAGCAGACGGTGTGGCGCGTCGGCGACCTGCCCCCTACCGTCCCCTTCCCCGGCATATTCCTCCACGGCACCTATCCGACCGCCGTACCGGCCGCAGGACTGGCGCTCGTTTTCGTCGGCGCGTGGCTGCGCCGCCGCCGGCGGACACGCGGCGAATCGACGGCACCCGCGACGCCGTGGCGCCACGCCGCCTACTGGACGGTGGCGGGTCTCGCGCTCTCGACGCCGCCGATGGTCCAGCTCTGGGGGACGAGCGGCCCCACGCTCCTGCCACACGGCTGGCTGAACGCGTGGGTGCCCATCTACGGCGTCCTCCGCTCGCCCGAGCGACTCGGCGTCGTCGCGCTGATCGGCCTCTGCCTGCTGATCGGTCTCGGCTTCGCCGAGTGTCTGCGCGGCGTCACCGTCCCGGCGGTCCGGCGGCTGCGATCGTTGGCGCTCGCCACGGCGGTGCTGGCCGCGATCCACGTCGAGTATCGCGGTGGGATGTGGGCACCCGATCGCATGGCCCTGCCACCCAGCTATGCGCTCCTGGCGCCACCGGCGCTCGACGACGCCACCGCCGCGGTGCTCGCGAGCGGCGCCGGTCCCGTCCTCGAGCTGCCCGTGGCGGCGGACGGCGTCCTACCGGGCCGCCATGCGCGCGCCATGTACCGCTCCATCTTCCACCATCGCCCGCTCGTGAACGGCTACAGCAGCTACTGGCCGGCCGGATTTCCGGAGCGCATGGCGGTCGCGAGCCGCCTGCCCGACGCCGACGCCCTCGTGACGCTGCGGCGCGAGACGCAGCTCGCGACCATCGTCGTCCATCTCGACGAGGTGCGCGATCCTGATCGCAGAGCCGCATGGCTCGCGATCCCCACCAGCGGCCGCACGGACCTCGTCCTGCGCTCGCACGTCGGACCGATCATGGTCTTCGACGTCGTCCTCCCGCCCGGGTAACGACGGAACCGACGCCCCGCGACGTCGCGACGCGTGCGGCACTTCCTCGACGAGCTCGAATGGTACGCCGGTGCGCTGGCGGCAGCGCGGGCGCACGGCACGCCGTACTCGGACGCGACCAAAGACCATGTCTCGGGTCGGGACGAACGCGAGCGTGGGGCGACCCGTCGCGTGAGAGCACCCTGGCGCGGCCGGCGAAGCCACGGCGAAGCCGGCGCGCCATACGGCTTCGATCGGTCGAGGCCACCACAGCAGCCCCCCATTGCAGCAGCTGCCGGCGGCGCGCCTGTTCGGGGCGGAGGACGCCGCCATGGAGACCACCGAGAATCGACCACCGTTGCCGCCCTTCACGCGCGAGACCGCGATCATCAAGGTCCGGCTGGCCGAGGACGGCTGGAACTCGCGCAACCCCGAGAAGGTGTCACTCGCCTACAGCCCGGACAGCCGCTGGCGGAACCGCGCCGAGTTCGCCGTCGGCCGCGCGCAGATCGTGGAGCTGCTGCATCGCAAGTGGACGCGCGAGCTCGACTACCGGCTCATCAAGGAGCTGTGGGCGTTTTGCGACAACCGCATCGCGGTTCGCTTCGCCTACGAGTGGCACGACGACGCCGGCAACTGGTTCCGCTCCTACGGCAACGAGAACTGGGAGTTCGACGCGCAGGGCCTGATGGCGGTGCGGCACGCCAGCATCAACGACCTCCCCATCGCGGCGAGCGACCGGACGTACCATTGGCCGCTCGGCCGGCGACCCGACGATCACCCGGGGCTCACCAGCTTCGGCTTCTGACCGAGCGCCTCCGACACGGCCGCATCGCGGTGGCACGCTCCTGGCTTCTGAGTCGGGGCCCGATCCAACAACAGGAGGGACCGATGAACCGAAGCCGGATGATCCGGACCGGGATGGCGCTCGTCGTGCTCTGCGCGCTCGCGGCGCCGGTGGCGCCCCCCCGGTTCACGGGTGCGAGCTTCGATCGGCCTCGTCCGCACGGGGTTTACCCATGCTGCGCGGGTCGTGTAAGCACCGATGCTCACCCACAGGGAGGGACCCACCCATGCGCGCCGCCGTCCTCGAAGGCATTCGCAAGCCGCTCGTCGTGAAGGAGATGCCCGATCCGCAGACGCCGCCGAACGGCGCCGTCATTCGCGTCGAGGCCAACGGCATCTGCCGCACCGACTGGCACCTGTGGGCGGGCGACTGGAGCTGGGTCGGCATCCAGCTCCCCACGCCCCACGTCCTCGGGCACGAGTTCTGCGGCGTCATCGAGGAGGTCGGGCCCGACGTCAAGCACTGGAAGCGCGGCGAT
The DNA here is from genome assembly GCA_964404165.1 of uncultured Binatia bacterium (SeqCode). Lineage (GTDB taxonomy): Bacteria > Desulfobacterota > Binatia > DP-6 > DP-6 > DASYLJ01. The sequence continues at coordinate 54,876 of CAYOIZ010000044.1, forward strand.
CGCGTGCTGGTGCCATTCAGTCAGGGCGAGGGCACGTGCGAGTGGTGCCGCACCGGCCACCAGAACATCTGCGACACGCCGCTCGTCCCCGGCGTCGCATACTGGGGCGGGTTCGGCCGGCTCGTCGGCGTGCCGAACGCCGACGTCAATCTCGTGCGCCTCCCGGAATCGGTGCCGTTCAAGGACGCCGCCAGCATGGGCTGCCGCTACATGACGTCGTTCCATGCCGTCATCGACCAGGGCCGCGTGCGCGCCGGCGAGTGGCTGGCGGTGCACGGCTGCGGCGGCGTCGGCCTGTCGGCGGTGCAGATCGCGAGCGCCATGGGCGCCAACGTCATCGCCGTCGACGTCTCCGACGAGAAGCTCGCGGCGGCGAAGAAGGAAGGCGCCACGCACACGATCAACGCCGCCAAGGACGAGCCCATCGCCGCCATCATGCAGCTCACCGGCGGTGGCGCGCACGTGTCGATCGACGCGCTCGGCGTCGCCGCCACCTGCCGCAACTCGGTGATGTGCGTACGCAAGCGCGGCCGTCACGTGCAGGTGGGCCTCACGTCGGGCGCCGAGAAGGGCGAGATCGCGCTGCCGATCGACATCATCGTGCTGAAGGAGGTCGAGATCATCGGCTCCCTCGGCATGCAGGCGCCGCGCTTCCCCGACATGCTGAGCATGGTCGAGGCGGGTCGGCTCCATCCCGGTCACCTCGTGCACCGCACCATCGGCCTCGACGAGGTCAGCGGCGTGCTCGAGTCGATGGACAAGTACGGCACGGTGGGTGTGACCGTCATCACGGAATATTGAAGGACGCGCGACGATGAGTGATCCCTGGTTCCAGTCCCTGTTCGCGGAACGCATCGGTGGTGCCGGCTACGGCAAGGGCACCGACATCTACAAGTTCGAGAAGATCAAGCGCGCCAAGCGCCAGGCGCTGGCCGATCATCCCGAGCGCACGCTGCTCGACTTCGGCATCGGCGAGAACGACGCCATGGCGCCGGAGACGGTGCGCGCGCGCATGGCGGAGGAGATCGGCAAGCCCGAGAACCGGGGCTACGCCGACAACGGCATCGCGGCGTTCAAGGAAGCCGCCGCGCGCTTCATGCAGCGGCACTTCGGGGTCACGCTCGATCCCACGACCGAAGTGAACCACTGCATCGGGTCGAAGCCGGCGCTCGCCATGGCGCCGGCGTGCTTCATCAATCCCGGCGACGTCACGCTCATGACCGTGCCCGGCTATCCCGTCGCCGGCACGCACACGCGCTACTACGGCGGCGAGGTCCATCGCCTGCCGCTCGTGCGCGAGCACGACTTCTTCCCCGACCTCGACGGCATTCCGGCCGACGTCCGCCGGCGCGCCAAGCTGCTCGTGCTGAACTACCCGAACAGCCCCACCGGCCGGGTCGCCACCGTCGCCTTCTACGAGAAGGTCGTCGCGTTCGCGCGCGCCAACGAGATCATCGTCGTCCAGGACGCGGCGCACACCGTGCTCACCTACGAAGGCGAGCCGCTGAGCTTCCTCGCCGTGCCGGGCGCCAAGGACGTCGGCATCGAGATCCACTCGATGTCGAAGGGCTTCGACATGATCGGCTGGCGCATCGGCTGGTTCTGCGGCCATCCGCGGCTGGTGCAGGCGCTCGCCGACGTGAAGGACAACAGCGACTCCGGGCAGTTCATCGCGATCCAGAAGGCGGCGATCGCCGGGCTCGACGACGCCGGCATCCCCACCCGCACGCGCGAGAAGTACCATCGCCGGCTCGAGAAGCTCGTCGCCATGCTGCGCCGCTGCGGCTTCACCTGCGAGATGCCGGGCGGCACCTACTTCCTCTACACGCCGTCGCCGAAGGGCATCGAGGGCGGCCCGTCCTTCGACAGCGCCGAGGCCGCGAGCCAGTACCTGATCCGCGACCACTCGATCTGCACCGTCCCGTGGGACGACGCCGGCCCGCACCTCCGCTTCTCCGTCACCTACGAGGCGGCGGACGAGCGCGCGGAGGATGCGCTCATGGCGGCGGCGGAAGAGCGCCTGCGGTCGATCCGCCCCACCTTCTGACCGAGTCAATCGGCTGACGTCCCCCGTCACGCGGGGGACGTCGGCCCGTCCATGCGACCGGCAGGGAACTTGCTGCAGAGTTCCCTCATATCTGCGCGGATTGCGCCGATACTTCAGGAGCCGAGTTGCGCATGGACATGACCCCGGCAGAAATTGCCTCCCCCGGCACCCGAAGCATGGCGCCCGAAGACGCGCTCGAGCCCGCGCTGCGCGCGTTGCTCGGGGCGAGCGGTGCCACGGCGGGCGCCGTGTGTCTCTTCGACTGCGGCGACGCGGTGCTGCGGCTCGCGGCCGAGGTCGGCCTCTCCGACGCCGGCTGCACGGCGCTCCGCGTCCTGCGCGCCGGCGGCGAGGGCTGGGACGCCCCGCTCGCGACGCTGCGCGAACGTCGCGCCCAGCTCGTCCCGCTCGATCCGCCGGCGCTGACCGATCCGCCGCAGACCGCGGTGGCCTGCGTTCCGCTCATCGTCGACGACCGCCCGCTCGGCATCGCCGTCCTCGCCGGCCCGCGCGCCTTCGACGACGACGATCTCGACCATGCGCGCACCGCGATCACCGTGCTCGCCGGCGTCGTCGACCAGATCCATCGTCGCGTCGCCGCCATCACCACGCGCGCCGCCGCCGGGACGTCACGCTTCGAGGCGCTCGCCGAGAGCGCCCTGCGCGGCATCGGGCCGGTCGTCGACGAAGTGCGCCGCATCCTCGACTGGGCACGCGACCTGCCCGGCCTGGGCGCGCTGGTCGAGCAGCTGGGCGGCGTCGCCCCGCGCGACGTCGAGCGCCTGCGTCACCTCCAGCAGACGGTTTCGACGCTCGAGCGACGCACCGCCGACACCGAAGAGCAGGCGCTGGCCCGGCTCGCGTCGATCGAGGTCGAGCTCGCCGCCGAGCGCTGCCGCACCGACGCCGCCGAGCGCGAGCACGAGCGCATCGCCAACGAGCTGGCCGACATGGTCGCCCGCGAGCAGCGCGCACGCGCCGAGCTCGACGCCGTCATGGCGCGCAGCGCCGCCGACCGCGTCGAGACGCTGCGCGCCGCGCGCGAGCTCACCGCC
>CAYOIZ010000045.1:0-57761 GCA_964404165.1 uncultured Binatia bacterium (SeqCode)
GTCGCTCAACTACCTGCTGAGCTCGCACGTCTGGCGCCAGGACCACAACGGCTTCAGCCACCAGGATCCGGGCTTCATCGACCACGTCGTCAACAAGAAGGCGGAGGTGGTTCGGGTGTATCTCCCGCCCGACGCGAACTGCCTCCTGAGCGTCACCGACCACTGCCTGCGGAGCCGCAACTACGTCAACGTGGTGGTCGCGGGGAAGCAGCCCGCGCCGGTGTGGCTCACGATGGACCAGGCCATCCGCCACTGCACCGAGGGCATCGGCATCTGGGAGTGGGCCAGCAACGATCGCGGTGGCGAGCCCGACGTGGTGATGGCCTGCTGCGGCGACGTGCCCACGCTGGAGACGCTCGCCGCCGTCGACCTCCTGCGCACGCACGCGCCCGACCTCAAGGTGCGGGTCGTGAACATCGTCGACCTGATGAAGCTCATGCCGCGCGAGGAGCATCCGCACGGCCTTCCCGATCGCGAGTTCGACACCATCTTCACGACCGACAAGCCGGTCATCTTCGCGTTCCACGGCTATCCCTGGCTGATCCACCGCCTGACGTACCGCCGCACCAATCACGCCAACATGCACGTGCGCGGCTACAAGGAGGAGGGAACGACGACGACACCCTTCGACATGTGCGTCCTGAACCAGCTCGACCGCTTCAATCTCGTGAACGACGTCATCGTGCGCGTGCCGAAGCTCGGAGCGCGGGCGGCATACGCGCAGCAGGCCATCCGCGAGAAGCTCGTCGACCACAAGACGTGGATCGCCGAGCACGGCGACGACATGCCGGAGATCCGCGACTGGAAGTGGCCGCACGGCAACGGAACCAAGCCGCGCCCGCGGGGCGCGCGCAGGGCGGACACCGCCGCGGACAACGAGTGATGGCGGACGAGCGCGACCCGACACCGGACCCGGAGCGATCGAAGGGCTACGCCGACAGCGTCTACCTCGACGACGAAGCCGGCGTCGTCCAGGTGATCGTACGATCGGTCCTCGGCCTGTGGGACGTGGTGAACGGCCTGACCCGCCTGCGTCCCCGCCGCTGGCGGCGGTTCCGGGTGACCATCTTCGGATCGGCGCGGGCGGAGCCGGGCTCGCCGGTCTACGAACAGGTGAGGCTGCTGGCGCAGGAGCTCGCCGCCATGGGCTGCGACATCGTCACCGGTGGGGGCCCGGGTCTCATGCAGGCGGCCAACGAAGGCGCCGCGGCGGCGCGCACGGGCGACCCCGAGACCTCGGTCGGCATCCGCATCCAGCTCGCGTTCGAGCAGGAGACCAACCGCTTCGTCGGCCAGGAGTTCGTCCACCGCACCTTCTTCTCACGCCTGCACCACTTCGTGCTGCTGTCGAATGCGTTCATCGTCGTTCCCGGCGGCGTGGGCACGGCGCTCGAGACGCTCATGATCTGGCAGCTCCTCCAGGTGCGCGGCCTCTTCGGCACGCCGCTCATCATGATCGGCCGCATGTGGGCCGACCTGATCGACTGGGCGAAGCGGTACATGATCGGCACCCAGCCCAACCTCGCCGATCCCGTCGACATGACGATCCCGCGCTGCGTCGACGACGTGCAGGGGGCGGTGGCGATCGTGCGCGAGTACCACGCGCGCTGGCTCGCCGAGCAGCCGAGCCTGGGCGATTGACGACGGCGCGGACGACCGTCGGCCTCGCCGTCGTCGCGCTCTGTCTCGGCGCCGCCGCGGCGGCGCATACTGCGGACGACACCCCGACGTCCCGCGCCGCCGAGCTGGCGCGTGAGTTCAGCGATCCGCTCACGACGCTCCCGCAGGTATTCGTGCAGGAGGTGCTCACGCCCGAGAGCTACGGCACGGAGGCGGTGACGCAACGACTCATCGTCCGCGCCATCGTGCCGCGCATTCCCCGCTTCTCGCTCCTGCCGTTCGTGCAGCTCGTGCGCCCGACGCTCCAGCTCGTCACGGTGCCGAAGGGTCGAGGTGGCGCCACCCGCACCGCCTTCGGCGATCTGCAGCTCTTCGACTTCGCGGTGCTCCCGGTCCCGAAGAGCATCCCCGGGCTCTACGTCGGCGCCGGACCGGTCTTCGTCTTTCCCACCGCCACCGATGAGCGCGCCGGCCAGGGCGCGTGGCAGCTCGGGCCCGGCGTGGCGGCGCTCTACAAGGGCCTCCCGGGATTCCTCTTCGGCATCCTGGTCCAGAACCCCATCTCCTTCGCCTACACCTCGCCCGACCGGCCCTTCGTCAACACGACGCTGGTGCAGCCCGTGGCGCTCGCCTACGTCGGCAGGGGCTTCTACGTGAAGTCGGCCGACTCGTCGTGGACGTTCGGCTGGGGCGAGGGCGCGCCCACGGTCATCCCGCTCAGCTTCGGCATCGGGCACGTGACCGTGCGCGAGGACCTGCCGCCCATCAACGTCTTCCTGAGCGGCGAGTGGACGGCGTATCGCGCGTCTGCCCCCGTGGCCCCCCAGGTGAGCGTCCGGTTCGGCGTGACGGTGGCGTTCCCGGAGCTCCGCCCCTGGTGACGCCGGTGGCGCGCCCGGGCAAGAACGACGCTGCCGTTCGGCCCACACTCGATAGATCATGCGGAGACGAACCCGATGAAGCTCGAGCGTGTGATCAGGATCGCCGGCGAGCTCGCCGCCCCCTACCGCATCTCGAACGGGAAGCGGTTCCGCCTGGAGCAGATCGATCCGGGCGACACCGGCGTGCTCAAGTCGGAGGACAAGCCGCGGGCGAAGGAGGCGCTGCAGATCGGCGTCGACGCGCTCGCCGAGCTGCAGGACATGCTCTATGCCCAGGACCGCTGGGGCGTCCTGCTGATCTTCCAGGCGATGGACGCCGCCGGCAAGGACGGCGCGATCAAGCACGTCATGTCGGGCGTGAACCCGCAGGGCTGCGAGGTGTATTCGTTCAAGACGCCAGGGGCGAACGAGCTCGATCACGACTTCCTCTGGCGCACGCACCTGCGCGTGCCCGAGCGGGGCCGCATCGGCATCTTCAACCGGTCGTACTACGAGGACGTGCTGGTCGTCCGGGTGCATCCCGAGCTGCTGCGGCACCAGAAGCTGCCGCCGTCGTGCATCGGCAAGAGCATCTGGGACGATCGCTTTGCCGACATCCGTCACTTCGAGCGCTACCTCGCCCGCAACGGCATCGCGGTCTGCAAGTTCTTCCTGCACGTCTCGCGCGACGAGCAGAAGCGGCGCTTCCTCGAGCGGCTCGAGCAGCCGGAGAAGAACTGGAAGTTCTCGGCCAACGACGTGCGCGAACGGCCGCACTGGAAGGACTACATGCGGGCGTACGAGGACGCCATCCGCGAGACGTCCGCGGACCACGCGCCCTGGTACGTCGTGCCAGCCGACAACAAATGGTTCACGCGCGTGATCGTGGCATCGGCCATCATCGACACGCTCGCGGCGCTGAAGCTGCACTACCCGCGCGTCGACGCCGCCAAGCGCAAGGAGCTGGCCGCCGCGCAGCGCACCCTGCTCCGCTCCGACTGATCATGGCGACCGCGACGACATCCCGTCCGATGGGCTGGCTCGCCGGCTACCGGCCGGCATGGCTCGTCGCGGACGGCGTCGCCGGGGTGACGCTGGCGGCGTACGCCGTGCCGCAGGCGCTCGCGTACGCGACGCTCGCGGGCCTGTCGCCGGTCGTCGGGATCTACGCCTACATGCTCGGCGGGCTCGGCTACGCACTGCTCGGATCGTCCCGGCACCTGGCGATCGGCCCGACCTCGGCCATCTCGTTGCTGGTCGGCGTCACGGTGGCGCCCATGGCGGCGGGCGATCCGGTGCGTTTCGCACAGATCGCCTCGCTCGCCGCGCTGATGGTGGCCGCGCTCGCGATGGTGGCGTGGGCACTCCGGCTGAGCACGCTCACGAGCTTCGTGAGCGACACGATCCTCGTGGGGTTCAAGGCCGGCGCCGGCATCAGCATCGCGGTGACGCAGATCCCGAGCGCGCTCGGCATCGCCGGCGGCGGCGACCATTTCTTCGAGCGCATCACGTCCATCGTGCAGCAGATCGGACAGACCGATCCGCTCGTCGTCGCGGTCTCGGGCGGGGCGCTGCTCCTGCTTCTCCTCGGCGACCGGCTCCTCCCGGGCCGGCCGATCGCACTCGCGGTGGTCGTCCTCTCGATCGCCGTGACCATCGTCTTCCGGCTGGCCGATCACGGCCTGACCACGGTGGGTGCGATCACCCCCGGCCTGCCCGTGATCGGACTGCCGGGCATCCACGTGCACGACGTCGACGGGGTCATCCCGCTCGCCGCCGCGTGCCTGCTGCTCGGCTACGTCGAGAGCGTGTCGGCGGCGCGCGCCATCGCCGCCACGCACGGCTACGAGATCGACACGCGCCAGGAGCTGCTCGGCCTCGGCGGTGCGAACCTCCTCGCCGCCCTCGGCCAGGGCTACCCGGTCGCCGGCGGGCTCTCGCAGTCGGCGGTGAACGAGAAGGCGGGCGCCAGGTCGCCGCTCGCGCTCGTGATCGCATCGGCCACGCTCGCGGCGTGCCTGCTGTACCTGACCGGGCTGCTCCAGAACCTGCCGAAGGCCGTGCTCGCGGCGATCGTGTTCGTCGCCGTCGCCGGCCTGATCGACGTACGCGAGATCGCGCGCCTGCGGCGTGTGAGCCGACTCGAGTTCCGCGTGGCTCTCGTGGCGCTGGTGGGCGTGCTCCTGCTCGGCGTCCTGCGGGGCGTGCTGATCGCCGTGATCGCGTCGATCCTCATGCTGCTGCGACGGACGGCCTTCCCGCACGTGGCCCTGCTCGGTCGCATTCCGCACACGACGCGGTTCTCAGACCTGGCACGCCATCCCGACAACGAGCGCATTCCGGGCGTGCTCGTGTTCCGCGTCGAGGCGGCGGTGCTCTACTTCAACCAGGAGCATGTCCTGCGCGAGGTGCTGCGCGGCGTGGACGAGCAGCCCGATGCCGTCCGGCTCGTCGTCGGCGATCTCTCGACGTCACCCTACGTCGACATCGCCGGTGCGCGCATGCTGGCGCGGCTCGCCGCGGAGCTCTCGACGCGGCAGGCGACACTCCGGCTCGCGGAGGCCCGCGCATCGGTCCGGGACGTCCTGCGCGCCGAGGGGCTCGAAGCTACCGCGGGCCCGATCTCGCGGCACGCAACGGTCGCCGAGACGATCGAATCCTTCCGACACACGACCGCCGCCTGATCGACGGCCACGCAACCGACCCAAGGAGACGCCCATGGCGACACAGACGACTTCCTCCGACGAGCAGGCACGCGTGCTCGCGATCGTGGCACGGCTCGCCACGGCCGCCGACGGGGACACCGTCTATCGCGACGTGTACCTCCAGCGAGCGGCCGCGCTGCTGTCTCCGATCGTCAGCAACGAGCACTATCAGGGCTCGCTCACGAGTCGTGAGCAGCTCGAGCGCCTGCTCGCCCAGGCGCGCGCCGCGATCAACCGGGAGGACTGGCTCCAGGTCCGCGATCTCGGCGCACGCGCGAGTGCGGTGCAGAAGGCGCTCGACGCCGAGAAGGATCTGCTGGCCGTGGCCGAGACCATCTACGGCGCCGCGGTGACCGCGCTCGACCCGCTGTCGCCGGGGGTGACGGGGTCGAAACGGTGGGCGGAGCCGGCGCGGGCGCGGGAGGAGGTCTGCGCGGCGTTGGCGAAGCTCGAGGCCGACGATCCCACGGCGCACGCCCTGTACACCGCGCGCCGCAAGGTTCTCGACGCGCTCACGCTCCGAGGGTCGGTCGCCACCACCGAGGTCGCCGCCGCCACGCCGGGAGTCAGTCGCCAGCAGCAGGCCCTCATGGCGCTCGAGCACGGCGACGCCAGCGCCCTCGAGGACCTCGCGGCGTCGATGCTCGGCGCCGCCGCGGCACGCGCGACGACACCGGGCGCCGCCCCTCCGACCCAGGGACGGATCGTCGCTCCCGACCTGCTGGGCGAGCCGCTCCCCGCCGCTTGCCTCCCACGTGCCGAGGCACTGGGGCTCGAGCTCGTCGAGTCCACGGCGTCGCCGACGCTCGCCGCCGACATCTCGGCCTTCATGGAGCGGTACGCGCTCGGCGCATCACCCGCGGTCCACGATCAGGCCCGCGACGGCATCGCACGCGTGGCGGTCGCAGCCGAAGGCGTGTCGATTCCACCCGACCTGGTGGCGACGTTCGCGGAGACGATCTCCCTCTTCGCGCTGCACCTCTACGTGAACTCGGCCGGTGTGCGTTACGTGCCGGTGCCCACGGCGCGGGAGGTCCTGTTCGTGGAGCGGCATCCCGACGGCGAGGAGCCGGTCACGCCGCTGCTGCGCGAGCTCGGGCTCGACCGACGCCGCGCGCTGTCACGCGACGAGATCGAGCAGCGGCTGCTCGAGCACGGCGCCCGGATCGTGACCGACCATCTGGGCCTCGATCCGCTCGCCTTCCGCATCGTGTGCGTTCCCCCCGACGTGTTCATGCGGATCGGCGGCTCGCGCGGCTGGGGCAAGCGCGAGGAGTGGACGCACTTCGACGGCTATCAGGTGATGCGCGGCGGACGCCTCCGCGCCCTCGTCGGCGGCAACGCGCGTTTCGGCGGTCTCTTCGACCTGTGCAGCATCAGCCGGGACGACGCACGCGAGAACACCGTCGTCCGCTTCGCCGTCGTGCGACGGGAGCGACTCGGCGTGCGCATCGGCTGACCGTCATTCGGCGCGGCGAGGCACCGTCCGCGACAACAAGCCCGGCTCGCACCCTCGCGACTCGCACCATCGTCGCAGCGTCGACAGGACCCACGATGGGTCGAGCCCGAGCCCGTCGCAGACGGCGTCGAAGGCGACGGGAGCCTCGACCCGCGCGCCGAACCAGTCTTCGGCCTCGGCGAAGAGACGCGCCCCAGGACCGCGCGCCTCGTTGGCGTACTTCTGTACGTCGGCGATGGCGCCCTCGAGCACCGCGAGCATCAGCCGCTGCTCGGGCCGGAGCGGCATCGTGTTCATGATCCGGTCCCCGCGAAGGTCTGGGTCGGGCGACCGTTCCGATGCGCGCGGCGGAACTGCATCGGGGTCGCGCCCGACCAGCGGCGAAACGCGCGCGTGAAGTGCGCGTGGTCCGAGTAGCCGGCATCGAGCGCGACGTCGAGAACCCGTGCGCTCGTTTCCGCCAGCAACGTCGCCGCCGCTCCCAATCGGGCCCGCTCGACCAGGGCGTCGTGTCCGGTGCCGTGCGCGGCGAGGTGTCGCTGCAGCGTGCGCGAGCTCGTGCCGATGAGGTTCGCCGTCGCGCCCAGGCGAGGGTAGCCGTCCCACGCCAACGTCTCGACGATCTGCGTGACGGCCCCGACGAAATCGTCGGCCGGCGCCGACGCGCGCCATTCGGCGAGGGTCGTCGGATCCATCCGCCGCACGGGACACGGCACGCGCAGCGGGGCGCGGAGCAACGCTCGCGGGAACGTGACGGAGCTCACCGGCTGCGCGAAGGCGATGGCCGCGTTCGCCAGGAGGTCCACCTCGCGCACGGCGCTCGACGCATCGGACTGGAAGCGGATCCGCGCCGGTCGCCAGCTCGGCTCGGCCGCCAGCCGCACGAGGCCGATCATCAGCATGATCAGGTAGTGGTCGGTCTGACGCCATGTCTCGTCGACCCGCCCGGTGACCGACCAGCACCACTCCAGATCGTTGCCGTCCGGGGCGAGCCACAGGCGTCCGTGGGAGCTGAAGGCGCGATGGTCGTCGAGTTGCACCCGGAGCGCGTCACCCAGCGTCGGCGCCTCGTACGTCATGCGACCGAGGACGCCGAGCGCATCGAGGCGCCCCTCCTGACCAGACAGCAGGCCGAACCCCTCGAGGCCTTCGCGGCGCGCGGCAATATGCAGGAACCGGCTGGCCGCGACCGTCGGGATCAGGCCCTCGCCCCGCTGGAGGATCCAGGCGGGCAGACCCGCCATCGCCAGCAGCCGCCGGACCGGCGCCCCCCGGCGCCGCAGGAACGTCGCAGCCGGCGCCAGTACGCAGGGTCGAGTCAGAGCGAGCATGGCCATGCGCCCATAACAAACACCATGCCGCCCGCCGGCGGCTCTGGAGAATCGACCGGATGGCGCTCGCTTCCCAGATTCCGGAAGGCGGACCATGGATTGGCGCACGATCGAGAATCGACCGCCGTGACGCCGGCGGGAGCACGGCATCGTAGCGTTCGTGGACATCCGCATCGCGACGACCGCCGACCGCGACGCCGCGTGGCTCGACGAGCTCTCGTCGCCGGCTTCCTCCGTCATCACCGCACGCGTTTCGGCCGACTGCTGCCCTGACGCGACCGGCACACCGGGGCCACCGGGCAGACGTCGCACCGCGGCGTGCGCGCGACGCAGATGGTGGCGCCGAGGTCCATCAGCGCCTGGTTCCAGTCCGACGATCGCCCGCGCGGCACCAGCCGCTCCGCCAGCCGCCAGATGCGTTTGTCGCGCTCGGCCGTCTTGCGGGCTCCGCGCACCCGGAAGACGCGGCCGAGCACCCGGTCGATGTTGGTGTCGACGGTGGCGACGTCGGCGCCGAACGCCAGGCTGGCGACCGCAGCGGCGGTATAGCGGCCGATCCCCGGCAGCCGTCGGAGCTCGTCCGGGTGGCGGGGAAACGCGCCCCCCAGCTCCACCACGATGTGGCGCGCCGCGGCCTGCAGGTTGCGCGCCCGGGCGTAGTAGCCGAGCCCGGCCCAGCTCTCGCGGACGGCCTCCGCCGGTGCCGCGGCCAGGTCCTCCAATGTGGGATAACTGCCGAGAAAACGACGGAAATAGTCCTCCACGCGGGACACCTGGGTCTGCTGCAGCATGATCTCCGACACCAGCACCGCGTAGGGGTCGCTGGCGCCGCGCCAGGGCAGGTCGCGGCGGTGGCGGCCGTACCAGCGCAGCAGGCGACGGCGGAAGGCCACCCCACCCTCCGAGAGCGCAATGCGTCTGCGCTCCCGACTCGATCCGCGAGCCGTTACAATCCGGGCCATCGATGGGGTGGATCCGGCAGCGGCTCTACGATGCGGCAGCGAACGCGCTGACCCGGCCGCGTGGCAACTACCCCCTGCTGATGCGCAACGACTTGGGCGCGCTGCGCAGCGTGGTGCGCAAGGGTGACGTCGTCCTCGTCGACGGCGACCAGCGCGTCAGCGAGGTCATCAAGTACCTGACGCAGAGCTCGTGGTCGCACTCCGCGATCTACGTCGGCGACGAGCTGTGGCGCCGGTTCCCCGAACGTCGCGACGAGCTGGTGGCGCGCTTCGGCGACGAGGCCCAGCACCTCATCATCGAGGCGCTGATGGAGAGCGGCGTGATCGCGTCGCCGCTCTCGAAGTACATCGGCCACAATCTCCGCGTCTGTCGTCCGCGCGGGCTGCGGCCCGAGCACTGCCAGCGCATCCTCGACGAGGTGCTGGCGGAGATCGGCTTCCGCTACGACGTGAAGCACGTCCTCGACCTGGCGCGCTACTTCTTCCCGGTGAGCCTGATTCCGCGCCGCTTCCGTCGCCGCGCGCTCGACCTCGGCAGCGGGCTCACCACGCAGGTGATCTGCTCGAGCATGATCGCGCTCGCGTTCCACAACGTCGGCTTCCCGATCCTGCCGCAGGTGACGCCGAGCGACGAGCCCGCGCCCCCACGCCGGTGGTACCACTGGTTGCGCGAGCCGCGCGATCCCTACCCGCATCTGTTTCGTCGCGAGCGCCCGACCTGCATCACGCCGCGCGACTTCGACCTGTCACCGTGGTTCGACGTGGTCAAGTGGAACGCCGTCGAGACGCGGCAGTTCGACTACCGGCGCATTCGCTGGGGCTGAGTCCCCGCGCACGACGAACACGATGTCCATGCCGTTGCGGCCGAGGCTCACGAGGTCACCGCGTCCGTGCGTCGCCAGCTCGAGCCACGCCGCCCGCTGATCGAGCGGCACCCGATCGAGGTGCAGCCAGATGCCGCCGAGCCCGGTGTCCGCGCGCAGGCGTCCCAGCGCCGCGGCATCGGGGAGCTGGCGCGCCAACGCCATGCGCCCCGGAAACGCCGCGGGGTAGTAGCTCGAGTAGCCGTTCAGCACCGGATGCTCGTGGAAGAGCGCGTGGTACATCGCGAGCCCCTGCATGAACTCGACCGGCACCGGGATCTCGAGGAGGGGACCCGGCACCATGCGCAGGCGGGCGAGCGTCGCATCGGCCGGCCGCGGCAGGTCGTAGATCGCGAAGGCGCCGAGCGGCGTCGTGCCCCAGCCGGCCACGAGCGCCACGACGACGACGACGGCCAGCGCCAGACGCGTGAGCGACGAGACGACGCGCCGGCCGGCACCGAGCGCGTCACACCATCGCGCGAGCGCCGTGAAGGCCAGTCCGGAGAGCAACGCTGCGCCCACCATCGCAACGACCCCGAGGCGCGCGGGCACGCGGAGGTGCGTGTAGACGTCCATCACCAGCTGCTGGGGGACGGGCAACGGATACTGGTCGCGCCACGACACGCGCGGGCCCAGCGAGATCACCATGCCGAGCGCCGTCCACAGCCCGGCCTGACACCAGACCCGTCGCGCGTCCGGCGTGGGCCGTCGTCGCGCGATCGCCACCAGGCCGAGCCCGACCAGCACGAGGGTCGCCGGCAGGAACACCGCGGGTCCGCGGTTCCGATCGAAGAACTCGTCCGGCAGCATCTGGCGCAGTGCACGGGTCGGGTAGACGGATTGCCTGGCGATGTCCGGATTCGCCTCGCGCACGTGCTGGTACGCCGCGTACAACGGCAGCAACACCACCGCCGCGACGCCGAGCGCGACCAGCAGTCGCAGCCCCGCGGCGCGCGTGCGCCGGCGCAGGAGGCGCAGCACCGCCAGCGTGCCGAGCACCGCGAACACCGCTGGGGCAATGTAGACGCAGTCCGTGAGGCTCTGGAGGACGACGAGCGGCACGAGGCGCACGCCGTCGCGGAGCCGCGACAGGGGAGGGGCCGCGGCCCACGCGATCACGGGAAGGAACTGCAGCGCCGCGATGTGCGGCGTCGCCGCCACGAAGCCCCGCACCAGCCAGGTGTTCGTCAGGATGGTCGTGGCCGCGACCAGCCCCGCCAGATCGGAGCCCGTCCAGCTTCGCACCACGAGGTGGGTCGTCCAGGCGGTCAGTGCGATGCCGCCCAGGAAGACCACGTTGGTCGCGAGCACCGGATTGCGCGTGGCCCAGACGACTGGCGCGAACAGCGGGACGCCGCCGAAGGCGCTCGGCCCGTAGAAGAGGGCGTCGGGCGTGGGGTGGTAGATGCCCGCCTGCGGCAGGGTGGCCGGCGCCGTCAGCAGGGCGTGGCTCGACCAGCCCATCGCCCACATCGAGTAGAGGACGTCGGTTATGTGGAAGGGGCCCGCACCGGGGATGGCCTCGCCGATGCGGGCACCGAGGGGCCAGGTGATCCACGTGACGGCGCCCACGTAGGCGGCGAGGAGGCCCACGGCCCGGAGCAGACCGACGACGCCCGCGCCCGCGGCGTGCGACGTCGCCCCGGGTGTCATCGTTCTCTTCCAGCATGCAAGACCGCCCCGCCGCAAACTCTCACGGCGCGCTGTCGACGAACGACGGACGCGCCCACAGGGCATCGACCCAGCGCGCGAGACGCGGCCAGCGACGCCCGTCGATGCGCTCACCGCTCGCCGTGAGCGCGGTCAGGTGCGCGCCGATCGCCACGTCGGCCCGATCATCGTCTCCTCCTTCACCCGAAAGACGATCGCGGCGGCCGCGGATCGACAGATCAGCCGACGACGGCGCGCACCTCGACCGCGCCCGTGCGCGCCGCGGGAAGCCGCGCCGCCAGCTCGAGTGCGTGCTCCAGGTCGCGGCACTCGAGCAGGTAGAAGCCGCCGAGCTGCTCCTTCGTCTCGGCGAAGGGACCGTCGGTACGCAGCACCTTGCCGTCGCGGACCCGGATGGTCTTCGCCGTCCGCGTCGGATGCAGGCGGCCGGAGCCGACCAGGATGCCCTCCTGCTCCACCGCGCGCCGGAACGCCGCGTACTCCGCCACGAGCGCGTCGAAGCCGGCGTCGCCCGGCCACAACGCGCCCGCCTCGTCCTCGGCCAGAACCAGCATGTATCGCATCGTCGCCTCCCTCTGGATCGTTCCCTCGACGAACGACTCGTACCGAAATCGACGAAACCGGTCCTCCCCGGCTGATTCCGCGCCTGGGTCTGCGCCAGCCATCGCCCTGGCGCACCGCACGACGTCCGGCGCCCCGGTGACGCCGCCGGCAGCGACGTAGCGCCCGGCGCCGCCGGCCGCCACGGAGGCCGTGCCCTGTCGCCGTGGCCCATCCCTTGCTCGATGACGGCGATGCCCATCTCGCTGAATGGCGCCCTCTTCACGCACACCGCACAGACCGCGCTCGCGTCGTCCACCCGCACGCTCGGGCGCGCGTTCGAACGGCTCGCCTCCGGCAAACGGCTCAACGCCGCCGCGGACGATGCCGCCGGCCTCGCCATCGCGGATCAGCTGTCGCGCGATCGCGCCGTCACCGGCCAGGCGCTCCGCAACGCCAGCGACGGCGTGTCGGTGCTGCGCATCGCCGAGGGGGCGGTGTCACAGGTGGGCAAGCTCACCGGACGCATCGCGGAGCTCGCGACCCAGGCCGCGTCGGGCACGGTCGGCGACGCGCAGCGCGCCACCATCCAGGCCGAGGTGACGCAGCTCACGGCCGAGATCGACCGCATCGCCGTCACCACCACGTTCAACGGCCAGGCGTTGTTCGGCGGCGAGGCGCTGTCGGCGCAGGTCGCGATCGACGGCGACCCGAACGGCGCCGTCACGCTGCCGGGCGACGTCCTCTCCGCTGCCGCGCTCGGGCTCGACACGATCGACGTCTCGACGCAGGCGGGCGCGCAGGCCGCGTTCGCCGCGCTGGATGCAGCCGGCGAGGGGATCGCGTCCCGGCAGGCCGGTCTCGGTGCCGCGGGCGCGCAGCTCGCCTCCGCGATCGATCAGCTGCGGGTGAGCGGCGAGCAGCTCGCGGCGTCGGAGTCACGCATCCGCGACGCCGACGTCGCCGCCGAGGCTGCCGACCTCGCCGCCGCGCGCATCCGCCAGCAGCTCGGCGTCGCCACGGCCGCGCAGGCGAACGTCTCGGCCGGCATGGCGCTCCATCTGCTCGCCTGAACGCGCTCAGCGTGGCTCGCGCGCGGTATTGCCGGAGCCCTCCACGTGACGCGTCGCCAGGAACGTCGTCGGGCTGACGCCGGCCAGCGCGCGGAACTCGGCGTCCATGTGCGCCTGATCGTAGTAACCGGCGTCGAGCGCGACGTCGGCGAGACGCACCGCGCCGGCGTGCAGCCGATCGAGCGTGCGGCTGAAGCGCACGATCCGCGCGTAGACCTTCGGCCGCACGCCGATCTGCCGGCGGAAGCCCTCGACGAGACGGGCCTTCGAGAGCCCCGTCTCCTGGCGCAGCCGACCGACGCGCACGTCGCCCCCGGTGCGCTCGATCTCCGCGGCGATCCACGTGACGGCGGGATCGGGAACGCGCGCGCGCGACAGGCGCGTCACGATCCAGTGCTCGACCAGCGCGAACCGTTCACCCACGTCGCCGGTGTCGGCGCACCGCTCCGTGAGCTCGGCCACCTCACGGCCGAGCAGGTCGCGGCCATCGACCATGACGTCGCTCAGCTCGGACAGGTCGCGCGCCAGCAGCGCGTAGGCGCCGGCGGGCCGCAGCACGATGCCGAGCGTGTCGCAGGTGGGTGGATGGTCGAGAACGAAGGGCCGCGACCACAGCCCCGCGAACGACGCCGCCGGAATCACGCGACGGCCGTCCTCGTCGACGCGATGGTGCGACGAGCCCAGCGCCAGGACCAGGCCGAGGAGACCGTTCGGCAGGACGCGCTCGCCGCGGTCGGCGATGACGCCGTCGCTGTGCCAGAGGTGGTCGACGACGCCGGCGAGCCGACCCGGACGCGCCATGCTCATGGTCGTGCGGCCGAGCGGGCTCTCGAAGATCTGGGTGACCACCTTCACGGGACGCTCGGCCGGGAGTCTTACAAAGCCCGATGTTCCGTGCCACTCCTTTTTTCCAAGACGCCAGGGGCCCACGGCCGGTATCACGCGCGCCAGGAGGACCACCATGAAGAGCACCATGATTCCGACCATGCGCTACGAGGACGCGCCCCGCATGATCGAGTGGCTGTGCAACGCCTTCGGTTTCGAGCGCCACTTCGTCGTGCCGGGCGACGGCGGCACCGTCGCGCACGCGCAGCTCTCCCACGGCAGCGGCATGATCATGTGCGGCACCGCACGCGACGACGAGTGGGGACGCATCGTCTCCACCGCACGCCGGCTCGGCGGCCTCACCGGCAGCGTCTACGTCGTCGTCACCGACCCCGACGCCCACTGCGCCCGGGCGACGGCCGCCGGCGCGGAGATCCTCTACGGGCCGCGTGACACGGACTACGGCTCTCGCGAGTACTGCGCGCGCGACCCCGAGGGCCAGGTGTGGAATTTCGGCACCTACGACCCCTGGGCCTGAGATGGCGCATCCGATCAAACGGCCCGTGACGAAGGCCGCCGTCCGGGCCGTCGATCGGCTCCGCGCCATCTGCCTCGCCCTGCCGGGCGCCACGGAGAAGATGGCGTGGGGCGAGCCGACCTGGCGCGCGGGCAGGATCTTCGCGCAGATGGACACCTATCACCACGGTGCCGACCACGTCGCCGTCTGGCTGCAAGCGGCGTTCGGCGTGCAGGAGGCGCTGGTCGCCGCCGATCCGGAGCGCTACTTCGTGCCGCCGTACGTCGGGGTGAAAGGCTGGATCGGCGCGCGCATCGATCGTAAGCCCGACTGGGCCGCGATCGCCGGCCTGGTCGAAGACGCCTACCGCCTGGTCGCACCGCCGCGCCTCATCGCCGCGCTCGACACGATGCCGACGCCGCGCCGCCGCACCTAGCGCGACTTCGACGGCTTTGCGGCGGGCGCGTTCGCGGCCTGCCCGGGCAGGTTCAGGGCATCCGCGAGCGCCAGCGCCGCACGCACGAAGACGACGCGCTCCTCCGGCGTCATCGCGCGATGGCGCTCGATCAGCGCCTTCAGGAGCGGATCGCCCGCCGAGGGCGGCGTGTCTTCCGGCGACGACCACGGCGCGAGCTGTGGGACACCGACCAGCCACAGGACGTCGTCGGGCACGGACTCGGGCGGCAACTTCCGCAGGCTGTCCGCCAGCACACCGAGCACGCTCATGACGCTGCGAAGCGGCACCGCCGTCCCCCGTCCGCCCTCGAGCCGGCTGACGCCGCCCTGGCTGATACGGGCACGGTCGGCGAGCGTACCCTGCGTCAGGCCAGCGAGATCGCGTGCCCGTCGCACGGTCTCCCCGAACCCGCGCATCCAGGCGCGCCAATCCGCATCGTGTGACGTGGGCGCTACGTACCAATTCCGGGCGACGTGCGTCCACCGGGCTCCCACGTCGCGGTGCGGGTGTGTTATCGACCGACGGCGATGTCGTTCGACGCCTTCCACCGCGACGTGCTTCCCGGGCGGCTGGCGTCCCCGCTCGGACGCATGGCGGCGGGCGACGTCGCCGGCATCCCGGCCATCGCCTTCCGCTTGTCCGACGGACGCGCACGGCGGTGGCGCCCGGAAGACGGGACGATCGTGGTCGAGCCCGCCGACACCGCACCGGTCGTCGTCGAGCTCGGCGAGGACGCCTGGGAGGACTTCGTCCGCGAGCACGCCACCGTGGCGGGCCTGCGCTACGCCGGGCGCCTGTCGCTGGCCCAGGGCACGTTCGCCCAGCTCGAGCGTTGGGAGCCCGCGCTGCGCGCGCTCTTCTCCGATCGGCCCATCCTCGACCCGGCGGCGCGGCCCGATCTCGATCTGCAGCGCCGCTTCACGCTCGACGACCCCCCGGACGTCATGCGACGGTTCCTCGACGCCACGGGCTTCCTCCACGTGGAGGGCGTCTTCTCCCGTGGCGAGATCGCCGACATCGTCACCCTCGTCGAGCGCGCGCAGGCGGTGGCCCGGCCTGGCGACGGCCGTTCGTGGTGGGCCCGGCGCGGCGACGGCGCCACCGTGCTCTGCCGGCTCATCTATCTGGGGCTCGCGTTTCCCGAGATCGCCGCGTTGAGCGACGACCCGCGCCTGCGTCGTCTCGCCGCGCTCGGCAGCGAGCCGCTGCGTCCCGCCGGTGATCGCTGCGACGGCCACTCCGTCGTCCTGAAGCATCCGGACGTCGTCGAGGGCCTGGGCGATCTGCCCTGGCATCGCGACTGTGGACTCGGCGGCCACCCCATCACCTGTCCGACGCTCAACCTCGGCGTGCAGCTCGACGCCGCGACCGCGGCCACGGGCCGGCTCCACTTCCTCGCCGGCTCGCATCGCGGATCGTGCCATCGGACCGACCTCGACCGGCCGGACGTGCCGATCGTCGCCGTCGACACCGAGCCCGGCGACTGCACCCTCCACATCGGCGACGTCCTGCACGCAGCCCCGCCACCGACGGGCACCGGACCGGGACGGCGCGCGCTGTACGTCACCTGGATGCCGGAGCGCGCCTACGACGTCATTCCCGCCGGCGGCAGCTACAACGACGTCGTCCGCGCCGGCATCGGCAACCCACGCCCCTGATGCCACGCGAGCTGCCGTCGACGTCGTCCCTGCGCGCCTTCGCCCACGCTGCCCGGACGCTCAGCTTCAAGCACACCGCCGACGAGCTGCACGTGTCGCCGTCGGCGTTGAGCCGCCAGATCCAGGCGCTCGAAGAGCACCTCGGCGTGCGCCTCTTCCGCCGTCTCAATCCCGGCCTCGCGTTGACGGACGAGGGCCGGCGCTATCTCGAGGCGGTGGACGCGGCGCTGCAGCGCCTCGAGGCGGCGCAGGAGCAGTTCGCGCAGACGCCGCCGCCGCTGCGGGTGAGCGCGCTCGAGTCGTTCAGCGAGAGCTGGCTCATCCCGCATCTGCCGGAGTTCGAGCGCGCGCACCCCGGCATCGAGCTCGTGATCGAGGCGACGCTGCGCTACGCCGACTTCGCGCGCGATCCAGTCGACGTCGCCATCCGCTTCGGGCGCGGGCCGTGGGAGGGGCTGCACAGCGAGCCGCTGGTCGCGCTCGAGTACTTCCCGGTCTGCAGTCCCGCGCTGCGCGACGGCGACCCACCGCTCGCGGCGCCGGCCGACCTGGCGCGACACACGTTCATCCACGTCGCCCAGACGCCGGACGCGTGGGCGGTGTGGCTGCGCGCCGCCGGCGTCGACGGGCTGACGCCGCGACGCGCGGTCACCTACGACCACGTCAGCATCGCGCTCAGCGCCGCCGCCTCGGGACAGGGCGTCGCGCTCTCCACCGAGATCCTGTGCGCGCGGTGGCTCGACGACGCGCGGCTCTGTCGTCCGCTGCCGCAGCGCGCACGCTCCGAGGCGACGTATCACTTCGTCTGCCGCCCCGAGGACGTCGATGACCGTCGCCTCGCGGCGTTCCGCACCTGGCTGCGCGCGAGCCTGTCCGCACCGGTTGCACGCGACGCACGCGCGGATGCGAAATGAACGTTTGCCTCGACGCGGCGCCGCCGCGAATCTTCACGCATGCGACAGCTCACATGCATCGAAGCGGGAACGCTCGTCTGGCTGGACGTTCCGGAGCCGCAGCTCGAGGGTGACGGGGACGCGCTGGTCCGCCCCCTGGCGGTCGCGCGCTGCGACCTCGATCGCTTCCTCGCCGCGGGCTTCTTCCCACTGCGTGGCCCGTTCGCCGTCGGTCACGAGTGCGTCGGCGAGATCGTGGCCCTCGGCGACGGCGTGCGCGGCCTCGAGATCGGCCAGCGCGTCGTCGTCGCCTTCCAGGTGAGCTGCGGCCGTTGTCGTCAGTGCAACGCCGGTCACACCGCGATCTGCGGCACGATGCCGACGCTGTCGGACTACGGCATGCAACCGCTGTCCGGCGTCGAGTACGGCGGCATGCTGTCCGACGTGATCCGCGTCCCGCACGCCGAGGCCATGCTGCGACCGATCGCGCCGACGCTCGATCCGGTGGCGCTCGCGAGCGTGTCGGACAACGTGCCCGACGGCTACCGCGCCGTGGCGCCCCATCTGGCGGAGCGACCCGGCAGCGACGTGCTGATCGTCAGCCACGGCGCCGCCAGCATCCCGCTGTACGCGGCGCTGTCGGCGCTGGCGCTCGGCGCGGACCGCGTCGACTTCGCGAGCGCCGACGCCGAATCGCTCACCATCGCGGAGCGCATCGGCGCGCATCCGATCGAGACCGACTTCGAGCGGCCGCAGCGCACCTACCCCATCGTCGTCGACGCCGGCACCACGCCGGACGGTCTCAAGTTCTCGATCCGGTCCACCGAGCCGGAGGGGATCTGCCAGAGCGTCAGCTTCCATCCCGGCCCGGCCGTTCCGGTGCCGATGGGGCGGATGTACACGCTCGGCATCCGCTTCTTCGTCGGCCGCTGCCACGCCGCGGCGCTGCTGCCCGAGGTGGTCGGGCTGATCGAGGCGGGGCGGCTCCGGCCCGAGGCGATCACGACCCGCGTCGTCGGGTGGGAAGAGGCGCCGGAGGCGTTCCAGGAACCCGGAATCAAGCTGGTGGTGCGCCGGGACTGACCGCCGCGCCCGACACCGTGACCACGCGGTGCCCCGACCGCCACAGGTCGTCGACGAACCGCTCCGTCGCGGCACCGAGGAGACGCGCCACCGCATGGCTCCGGCCTTCGTGCTCGAACGAGATCACGCTCGCGATGCGGAGGCGGTGACGACGTGCGAGCGTCTCCACCAGGGCCAGGACGTCCTCGCGGTCGGAGACGTCGAAGGTGACGCGCACGCTGCGCTGGCCGACGCCGAGCAGCTCGGTGAACGCCCGGAAGACGTCGGATTCGGTCAGGATGCCGACGAGCCGCGATCCCGCGACCACGGGCACGCCCCCGATCCGATGCGCTCGCAACAGCGCGGCCGCATCGTCGATCGGCATGCCGGGCTCCACCGTCACGGGATGCGACGTCATCACGCTGCCGATGGTGCGATCACCCGGACGCGGCTCGATGACCGCCGAGAACGGGTTGACGTCGGGGGGAAAGGCCCGCGCCACGTCGAGCTCGGAAACGATGCCCACGAGGCGGTTCCCGTCCACCACCGGGACGCGCCGGATGCGGTGGCGCGCCAGCAGGCGGGCCGCCTCCACGATCGAGGTCTCCGGAGCGACGGTGATCGGGTCCGGCGTCATCCAGAGCTGCACGTGCATGCTCTGGAGTATCGGCGGGGATGCCGTCGGGCTGGAGGCCGGTCAGATCGGCAGGTACACGAGCTCGAGCTTCAGGCCGTCGGGGTCGGGGAAGAAGACGGCGTAGTAGCCCTGGGCGTAGTCGTATTCGCGCGGCGGATCGAGCAACGTCACGCCCCGCGCCTCGAGCCCGCGCGCGATCTCGTCGACCTGCTCCCGGCGCTCCGCCCAGAAGGCGATCTCGCACAGGCCGATGCGATCCTTGTGGAACGTCTCGCCGGCGAAGCGCTCGTCGGCCTGCTTGATCCAGAAGCTGCCGCGCGGGCCGAGGAAGCCGACGCTGCGCACGTCGTCGAGCGGCCAGACAGCACCGTAGCCGAGCTGCGGGCACAGCCACTCGTAGAACGGACGCGAGCGTGCGAGGTCGCTCACGTTGACGATGATGTGATGGACCCCGCCCGGCATCAGGCCTTGCGGAACGGCGACACGTAGCGCGCCCGCGTCCCGAGCTCCTCGGCGATCGCCAGCAGCCGGTTGTACTTCGCCGTCCGCTCCGAGCGCGCCGGCGCGCCGGTCTTGATCTGCCCGGCGTTGGTGGCGACGGCGAGATCGGCGATGAAGGCGTCCTCGGTCTCGCCGGAGCGGTGCGACACGATGTTGCGGTAGTCCGCCCGCGTGGCGCGCGCCATCGTCGCCCGCGTCTCCGTCAACGTACCGATCTGGTTCACCTTGATGAGGATGGCGTTGGCGAGCCCGTCGGTGATGCCCTGGGCGAGGATCTTCTCGTTGGTGCAGAAGAGGTCGTCGCCGACGAGCTGGATGCGATCGCCGAGCACCTGGGTGAGCTTCTTCCAGCCGGCGCGATCGTTCTCGCCCATCGCGTCCTCGATGGACACGATCGGATAATCGGCGCACCAGCGCTGCCAGAGCGCCACCATGTCGTCCGACGAGACGCGCTTGCCGCCGGCCTTTTTGAAGACGTAGCCGTTGCCGTCGGCGAGCTCGCTGGTGGCGGGGTCGAGCGCGATCGCGACGTCGCGTCCGGGCTCGAGCCCGACGGCGCGGATCGACTCGACGAGGAGGTCGAGCGCCTGCTCGTGGCTCTCGAGCGCCGGCGCGAAACCGCCCTCGTCGCCTACCGCCGTGCTCAGGCGCTTCTGGTGCAGGGCCGCCTTGAGCGCGTGGTAGACCTCGACGCCGTGGCGCATGGCCTCGGGGAAGGACGGCGCCCCGTGCGGCACGATCATGAACTCCTGGAAGTCGAGGTTGTTGTCGGCGTGGGCGCCACCGTTGATGACGTTCAGCAGCGGCACCGGCAGCAGCGTGGCGTCCTCGCCGCCGAGCGCGCGATAGAGCGACTTGCCCGCCGCCGCGGCGGCGGCGCGGGCGGATGCGAGCGAGACGGCGAGCAGGGCGTTGGCACCGAGCTTCGCCTTGTTGTCGGTCCCGTCGAGCGAGATCATCTTGGCGTCGACGAGGTTCTGGTCGGCGTCCATCCCCACCAGCGCGGGCGCGATGACGTCGTTGACGTTCGCCACCGCCTTCGTCACGCCCTTGCCGGCGAAGCGCTTCTTGTCGCCGTCGCGCAGCTCGACCGCCTCGCGCTCGCCCGTCGACGCGCCCGACGGCACCGCGGCCGAGCCGTGGACGCCGCCCGCCAGCGTGACCGTCGCGTGCACCGTGGGGAAGCCGCGGGAGTCGATGATCTCGCGGGCGTGGACCTTCTCGATCGTGGGCATTTGCCGTCTCCTCGCAGGGGCGTTAGGAGGTCGCGGGCGGTGTCCGCAGCACCACCACCCAGACCTCGGAGAGCAGGGGCATCACCGGGATGACGCGCTCGAGGCGAAGTCCCGCCGCGGCGGCTTCGGCAGCGAGCTGCGCACGGGTGATGCGAGCACTGGGCTTCTTCTTGCTGCCGAGCATCCGTCGCAGCGCGCGCAGGAAGCTCTTCACCGTGTACGGATGACAGAAGGTGGCAACCAGGGGACCGGTGGTGACACCCGCCATGGTCCGCATGATGCGCGGCCGCGCCTCGGGCGGCAGGTGCATCATGAAGCGGCTGCTCACCACCGCGTCGATGGCGCCGGTGCGGAACGGCGGCGCCTCGATGTCGGCACGCACGTGCCCGACCGCGATCGTGCGACGGTGCGCCACTTCCAGCATGGCGCGCGAGATGTCGGCCCCGAGCACCCGGAAGCCGCGCCGGCGGAGGAAGCCGGCGAGGATGCCCGTGCCGCAGGGGGCGTCGAGCACGAGGCCGTTCGGCGGGACACCCTGGAGCGCACGCGCGAGCGCGCGCTCGAGCATGCGCAGGTTGAGACGACGCGTGAACCCGCCATACCGCCGGCGCTCGTAGCGTTCGGCGTCGAACTCACGGTATCCCCAGCGCGCGTCGTAGTTCGCGGCGGCGGGCTCGGCCATCGCGACGGGATATCATCCGGGACGGGGGGTCCGTCCAGCGCCGTGATTCCCCGATGACGGCGCGGCGCGAGGCGCTCCTCGTCGTCACCGCGTGCCTGGTGCTGTTCCTCACCGGCGCCCGCGACCTGCCGTTCTACACCCGCGGCGAGCCCCGCGAGGGGCTGGTGGTGCGCGAAATGCGCCAGACCGGCGCGTGGCTGGTGCCGTCGCGTCCGGACGGCGAGCTGGCCCGCAAGCCGCCCCTCTTCTACTGGCTCGCGGCCACGGTGACGACCGTCCTGCCCGACGATCGCGAGCTGGCGATGCGGCTGCCGTCGGCGCTCCTCGGCACCGGTGGCGTGCTGGCGACGTGGGCGACGGCACGGGTCGTCGTCGGCGCCACCGCCGGCCTCCCCGCGGCGCTGCTGCTCGCCACCACCTTCGAGTGGACCCGTGCCGCCTCGACGGCGCGCGTCGACATGGCGCTCACCGCCGGGCTCACCCTCCTGCTGGCGGCGTGGACCGCGCTCCTCGTGCGACCCCGCCGCGGCCTGCTCGTGCTCGCCACGCTCGGAGCCACCCTCGCCACGCTCGCGAAAGGGCCCGTCGGGCTGGTGCTGCCCGGGCTCGCGGTGACGGCGCTGGTGGCGCTGCGGCGCGATCCGTCGCTGCTGCGACGACTGGGGGTCGTCCCGGTGCTCGGCATCGCCGCGGGTGCCGCGGCACTCTGGTACGCCGCAGCGTTCGCGCAGCACGGGGCGGCCTTCCTCGACGTCGTCGCGCGCGAGAACTGGCAGCGCTTCGTCGACACCGACGAGGCCGACACCGGCCACTCGCACGGTCTCTTCTATCTGCCGCTGATGGGCATGCTGGGCCTGCTGCCTTGGACGGCGTTGGTGCCGTTCGCGGTCGGGCGCACCCGCACGCTGGCCACGACCTTCCTCGCCACCTGGGGCGTCGTCGTGCTGGGGTTCTTCTCCCTCGCCGACTCGAAGCGCAGCGTCTACCTGCTGCCGATGTTCCCCGCGCTGGCGGTGCTGATCCTTGCCGGCACCGATGCCGCCGATCGCCGCCTGCGGGCGGCACGCCTGCTGTCGGCGCTGTACGTGCCGGCGCTGGCCCTGGTGGCGCTCGTCCTCGTCGCGCTCTCGCTCGGCGTCGACGTGGTGGCGCTGCTGGCGCCGTGGCTCGAGGAACGTGACGCCATCGGCGCGGGCGCCGTCGTCGCCGCCGTGCAGGCCGCCGGCCCGCTGATGGCGCTGCTGGCGCTGGCCACGCTCGGCATCCTGCCGTCGATCGCGAGCGCTCGCCGTCGCGGCGACTGGCACCGGCTGATCCTGCTCGTGGCCGGCGTGTGGATCGCGTGGATGGCGAGCTTCAACGGCCTGATCCATCCGGCCATCGCCGCCACCCGCAGCCTGCGCGCGTTCATGCAGCAGGTCGACCGCCTGGTGGCGCCGACCGAGACGCTGTACGCCTTCTTCCCGCCCGATCCTGGCCTGCGCTACTACGCGCCGCGGCCGCTCGCGGCCCTCTCGACCTCGGCCCCGGACACCACGCGCGCGCTGCTGGTGTGGCAGGACGAGTGGCGCCGATGGCGCGATGCCAACGGCCGGACGCTCGATCCGATCGCCGTCAGCGACGCGCGCGAGGGCCGTCGCGGCAGCCTGGTGCTGGTGATGCTGCCACCGGGACGGCCCGTCCTGGCGCCGGAGGCCCCCGCAGCACCCGTTCCCGACGTCCCCGCGCTCACCGGCGGGGACTGATCAGAACGGGTAGTCGATGCCGGTGAAGACGGACAGGCCCTCGGAGCCCTGACCGACGTCGACGAACGCCAGGATCTGGGGCCGCACGATGCCGCGGAAGCCGATGCCGTACACCCAGTGCAGGTCCTTCACCGGGTTGGTGGTGACGCCCTTGAACACCTGCCCCGCCTCGAGGAACGGCGCCAGCTCGAGCTCGGCGTTCACGCCGAAGAGCTTGTGCTTGTAGACGTTGGTGCGCAGCTCGGCGCTGCCGAGCGCGCGGTTGAAGCCGATGAAGCGGTCGCCGCCGAAGCCGCGCAGGCTGCGCCGGCCGCCGAGCGAGCTGCGCTCCCAGAACGGGGTGTCGCTCGGTCCCGTGACGTAGTCGGCGAGCGCCCGCAGCGCCAGGATCGGGTTCTTCACCGTCCGGAACGGGATAAAGCCGCGCGATTCGACGCCGAACTTGAGGAACGAGCTCGAGCTGCCGAGGTGCTGATCCGCGACGTCGACGTAGATGAGCGACAGCGCGCCCTGGCTCGGCAGGTCGATCGAGTCGCGCGTGTCGTACGTGAACTGCAGCTTGTGCGTGAAGTACACCGCGGACTGCAGGCCCTTGCGCCGGACGTCGGTATCGCCGTTGCGGCGGAAGCGCGGCGCGTTGATGAACGGCACCGAGTCGACCTGGCCGTGCTGCACGTTGAAGCGGCGGATCTTCATCCGGTACGACACGCTGAGCTTCGGCACGAGCCAGATGCCGGGGGTGGCCTCGGCGTAGAGATCCTCGCCGGTGTAGTTCGACTCGTCGTCCTCGTTCGACTCGTTGCCGAAGCCGTAGAAGCGCTCCGTCGAATCCCGCTCGTAGAGGAACTTGGCGAGCAGGAAGGCGCGCTCGTTCCACAGCCCGCGATCGGCGTACTCGAACTCGTAGTTCTCGTCGCGTGTCGTCGACTTGCCGACGAGGATCGAGTAGCGGCGCTTGTCGGTCGGGTACCCGAACAGGCGGAAGTTCGGGAAGACGCCCTTCGTCTCGTTGTAGCGGACGTCGGGCGCGACCATGTATTTGATCTCGTCCTTGTCGTCGAGGAGCAGCCAGACCCCCATCAGCCCGTAGGTGTCGCCCTCGTTCGGGTCGAGGATGATCTCGGGCACGGGCACGACGCTGGTGCTGGCCACGCCGGGCGGCAGCCACGCGGGAGGCACCTCGTGCTCCTCACCGAGCGGCTCGGGCACCTCCGGCGGGGCGGTGTCCACCTCGGCGGCCGTCGACTCGCGCTCCACTGGATCGGCGACCGCGGGAGCGACCGACGCCAGCAGCAGCGCGAGGACGACGGCGATCATCCGGCGTCCGGTGCGTCGGTGGGATAGTTCGTGAGTATCCATCGGTCACCAAAGCGGCCGAGCACGTGGCTCGGCGCGGGAACGAGACCGTCCGCGGTATCGCGCCGCTTCTGTGGATCGCTGACGAACGCGAGACGGACGCCCGATGTCCACCGTCGCTCGAAATCGGCTCGGGACAGGAACATGTGCGCGACGTGCGGCTCGAGATAGGTGGGCGGGATGAACCCCGGCGGCTCGATCATCGTGATGGGACGGCCGGTGTAGAACGCGAGGCCGCCCACCTGCTGATACTCCTCGGGCGCCTCGAAGATGATCTCGACGTCGGTGGGCACGCGCCGCGTGATGACGTCCCCCACCGGCTTCCACGAGAACAGCGGCTCGGCAACGACCTCGGCGCGCACGACGATGACGAGGAGCGGGATCGTGAAGACCGCGAGCCCGGCGGCGGCGAGGGTCGCCTGGCGCGACCGAACCGCCCACGCCATGGCCAGCCCACCCAGCAGCGCAGCGATACCGGCCGGCACGACGAGCGCCAGCAGACGCGGCTCCTGCGCGAGCCAGTACACGCGTTCGAGCAGCCCACGACCCACCGTCACCCCGACGCCTCCCGCGACCATCAGCACCACGCTCACGGCTCCGAGTGCATACCACACCCCGGCGCCGAGCTCGCCGCGCCGCAGGCGCTCGAATGCACGGGCACCCAGAAGGGCCGCGGGCGGCAGGGCGGGCAGGGTGTAGTGCTCGAGTCGCGACGGGGCGGCCGAGAAGAACAGCAGCAGCCCGCCGGCCCACGCCACGAGCAACGCCGTGGAACGGCTCGCGGCGGGCGCCGACGCGAGCCGGCCGATCCAGGCCTCGCCCAGCACGAACGGCACCAGCAGCACCCACGGCAGGGACCGACCCGCGAACGCGGTCCAGAAGGTGACGAGCGAGTCGCCCTCGGAATCGCGCGGGAACTTCTTGTCGAGGAAGAACAGCAGGTGCTGATTGACGACGTAGTCCCAGGCGAACCCCGGGTGCCGCAACGACACCAGGACGTGCCACGGCAGCACGACGATCCCTCCGACGACGAGCCCGAGCCCGGGCCGCAGGCGCCGCAGACCGGCGAGCCCATGATCGCGCACGGTGCAGAGCACGATCGGCACTCCGGCGATGACGACCGGGACGAGGCCCTTCGCGAGCACGCCGACGCCGAGCACCGCATACATCACCGCCAGCCAGCGCCCCCGGTGGGCGTCCGCTCCGGTCTCGGCACGCAGCCAGCAGAGGATGGCGCCGACGATCGACGCGACGACGATGGCGTCGGGCCGTAGCGTCCGCGCCTCGAGCACGAAGCCGACGGTCGTGGCGAGGAACGCCGCCGCGACGAGCCCGGTGGTCTCGTCGTAGAGACGGGCCCCGAGCCGTGCGGTCAGCACGATGGTGATCATCGACGTGACGACGATCACGATGCGACCCCACTCGCTCGGCCCCGCGAACGCGAACACCGCGGCGGTCAGCCAGTAGAGCAGCGGCGGCTTGTTCAGGAACAACGTGGAGTCCATCTCGGGCGTCACGTAGTCGCCTCGCAGCAGCATCTCGCGCGCGACTTCCGCGTACCGTCCTTCGTTGTCGAAGAAGCCCGGTAGCTCGAGGTGGACGGAGAGCAACGCTCCCGCCGCCAGCGCCAGCAGGACCGTGGGCATCCACCGCGGCACCGGCCGCGCCCGCCCCTCCGCACGCGCCCCCACCCGAGGCTCCTTCCGCGATCGTCGGGGAAAAGTCAACGTAGACCAGCGGTATTCCTGGGCGGGAGCGACCCTGCTACGCATTGCCTGCGGACCGCAGTCGACGACGTGAGGGGGTCACGGCGTTTCTGTCGCATCGGAGGAACGATGGCCTCGGAGATTCAACGATGGAGCGCCACGCGCCGGGTCGACTTGCTGCTGCGGCTCGTCCGTGGGGAGACGTCGCTGGCCGACGCCTGCCGCGAGCACGGCGTGGCGCAGTCCTCCATCGACGGCTGGCTCGTATCGATCGCGACCCGGGAGCCGGAGCAGCAGCTCGAGACCGCCATCGACACGCTCCCGACGCTCGCCTGGTACGCGACCGCGGACGGCTACGCCGAGTTCTTCAATCGACGGTGGCGCGACTACACCGGGCTGAGCGCCGACGAGGCGACCGGCGTGGGGTGGACGATGGCGCTGCACCCCGACGACGCCGCCCGCGTGCGCGACGAGTGGGCACGGATCGTCGCCTCCGCACGGCCGGGCGAGCTGGAGGCCAGGCTCCGGCGCCACGACGGCGTCCATCGGTGGTTCCTCTTCCGCGCCGCGCCATCGTTCGACGCGGACGGCGCCGTCCTCAAATGGTACGGCACCAACACCGACATCGAGGAACGCGTGCGCGCGGAGGACGGCCTCCGCGCCAGCGAGCGCCGGTCTCGCTCGATCGTCGACAACATTCCCGGCTCCGTGTGCACGATGAGCGCGTCGGGCGAGCTCGAACTCGTCAATCGACGCATCCTCGACTACTTCGGCCTGACCATCGACGAGCTCCGAGAGTGGAGCGGCGTCATCCACCCGGACGATCGACCGCGCGTGCTCGACGCATGGGCGCACTCGGTGCGCACCGGCGATCCGTACGACATCGAGCACCGTCTCCGCGCTGCCGACGGGTCGTACCGCTGGTTCCTGGCGCGTGGTCTCCCCGCGCGCGACGCCGACGATCGTATCGTCCGCTGGTACATGCTGCTCACCGACGTCGAGGATCGGAAGCGCGCCGAGGAGACGCTCCGGGAGAGCGAACGCGAGCTCCGCCTCCTCGTCGACAGCTTCCCGGGCATGGTCGCGGTCGCGAGCGCGGAAGGCCAGCACGAGTACGCCAACAAGCGGGTGATGGACTACGTCCGCAAGGGTCTTCCGGAGGTCGCGGGTCTCGGATGGACCGACGACATCCACCCCGACGATCGCGAGATGGTGCGCGCCGAGTGGCTTCGATGCATCGCGAGTCGGGTGCCCATGGACATCCACCATCGCTGGCGTCGCTTCGACGGCGTCTATCGCTGGTTCCATTCTCGCGTCGAGCCGCTGCTCGACGAGCACGGAACCGTCCTGCGCTGGTACGGACTGCTCACGGACGTCGACGACCAGCGGCGGGCGGAGGCAGCCCTGCGGATGAGCCAGGCCGAGTTGGCGCACGTCACCAGGGTGACGACCATGGGGGAGCTCACCGCCTCCATCGCCCACGAGGTCAACCAACCGCTCTCCGCCGTCGTCAACAACGCCAACGCCTGTCTCGGCCTCCTGCCTACGGGCGCGCCGCGCGTCGCGGAGGTGCGAGAGGCGCTCCGGGAGATCATCGAGGACGCCGAGCGAGCCAGCGGCATCATTGCGCGCGTTCGCCAGCTGGCCAGGAAAGCGCCGTTCGAGAGCGCACCCCTCCACGTCCGGGACGTCGTCGCCGACGTCCTCGCGCTCGCCCGTCACGAATCCACGACGCGTCAGGTGCGCATCCGCACGGAGCTACCGGACGACCTTCCGCCCGTCTCGGGCGACCGCGTCCAGCTGCAGCAGGTGCTGCTCAACCTGATGGTGAATGGCATGGACGCCATGGGCACGGTCGATCCGTCGCAGCGCGTGCTGACGATCCGCGCGCGATGTGAGACGGCCTGCGAGATCCGGCTCGCCGTCGCGGACGCCGGCGTCGGGTTCGCGCCCGACACGCTGAGCCGCCTCTTCGAGCCGTTCTACACCACCAAGCCGATGGGCATGGGCATGGGGCTCGCGATCAGCCGCTCGATCGTCGCAGCGCACGGCGGCCGGTTGTGGGTGGAATCCAACCACGGACCCGGTGCGACCTTCGTGATGAGCTTACCGACCGTGGCCTGAGCTCCGCTGGCCGGGTGCCCACATGTGGGCGGTGTCGCCGAGGGAGCGGCAGCGTGCGGTGACCGACGTCGCCGGACGCAACATCCCGTGCGGCACACCGGTTGCACATCGACGTGACCGCGCGACGATCTCGTCGCCGCAACCACGAGGAGACGCGCCCAATGCCCGCAGCGACTTCCGACCGACCGTCGACCCGCACGTCCGATCCGTACGCCGACCCGGTGAATCCGGCGCTGCCGAAGGTCGACGTGCGGCTCGATCTCTCGCGCACCGCGCTGGTGGTGACCGATCCACAGATCGACTTCCTGAGCCCCTCGGGTGCAGCCTGGAGCGCGTTCCGTGAAAGCGTGACCGAGCACGACACCGTCGCCAACCTGCGACGACTCTTCGTCGCCGCGAGGCAGGCGAGAATCCCGATCGTGATCTCGCCCCACTACTACTATCCCCACGATCACCGCTGGGACTTCGCCGCGCCGGGCGAAGCCCTGATGCACCAGCTCCGTCTCTTCGACCGGCCCGATCCACTGTCGCTCGAGGGGTTCGCGGGCTCGGGCGCTGATTGGATGCCCGAGTTCCGCGACATCCTCCAGGACCCCGAGACGATCGTCTGCTCGCCGCACAAGATTGCGGGGCCGCAGACGAACGACACCGTCTTCCAGCTGCGCAAGAAACGGGTCGACCAGGTGATCCTTGCCGGCATGGCCGCGAACTTCTGCGTCGAGTCGCACCTGCGCGAGCTCGTCGAGCGTGGCTTCGAGGTCGTCGTGGTGCGTGATGCCACGGCGGGCAGCAAGCTGCCCGAAGGCGACGCCTACCTGGCCGCGCTGATCAACTATCGGTGGTTCGCCAATGCGCTCTGGACGACCGCCGTCGCGGTCGAGCGCCTCGGGAATCCGCAACCCGCACCACGAGGAGCATCGTCATGACGCGAACCGCCGCCGCGCCCATCACACACCACCGCACCGCGGAGGTCGACGGCGTGCACGTCTTCTACCGCGAGGCGGGACCGTCCGACGCGCCGGTCGTCCTGCTGCTGCACGGCTTCCCGACGTCGTCGCACATGTTCCGCAACCTGATCCCCGCTCTGGCGGACCGCCATCACGTCATCGCCCCCGACTATCCCGGCTTCG
The DNA here is from genome assembly GCA_964404165.1 of uncultured Binatia bacterium (SeqCode). Classification (GTDB taxonomy): domain Bacteria; phylum Desulfobacterota; class Binatia; order DP-6; family DP-6; genus DASYLJ01. The sequence goes on from CAYOIZ010000045.1 coordinate 29,613, forward strand.
GCCAGAGCGATATGCCCGACCACACCCGCTTCGCCTACACGTTCGATCATTTCGGGACGCTCGTCGGTGGGCTGCTCGATCAGCTGCACGTCACCCGGTACGCGATGTACGTCATGGACTACGGGGCGCCGGTGGGCTGGCGCCTCGCGCTCAAGCACCCCGAGCGCATCAGCGCGCTCATCGTCCAGAACGGCAACGCCTACGACGAGGGGCTGAAGGCGTTCTGGGACCCCATCAAGGCGTACTGGGCCGACGGGTCGGAGGCGCACCGCAAGGCACTCCGCGTGCTCGTGGCACCGGAGACGACCATCTTCCAGTACACGGACGGCGTCTCGGACCCGAGTCGGATCTCACCCGACAACTGGGTGCACGATCAGGCGCTGCTCGATCGCCCGGGCAACGAGGACATCCAGCTCGACCTCTTCTACGACTACCGGACCAACCTGCCGCTCTACCCGGCCGTGCAGGCGTACTTCCGCCAGTACCGGCCGCCCACACTGATCGTCTGGGGCAAGAACGACAAGATATTCCCCGCCGACGGCGCCCACCCCTACAAGCGCGATCTGCCCGACGTCGAGTTCCACCTGATCGACACCGGCCACTTCGCGCTCGAGGACAAGGCGGACGAGATGGTCCCACTGATCCGCGACTTCCTTGCGCGCACGGTGAAACCGTACTCCTGAGGCGATTCAGGCCAACCGTAGAGACGACGGCGCCCGTCTCACCGCTTCAGCTCCCATCCCGCGAGCTTCTTCGCCGCCGTGCCGAACTGGCCGAGCTGGTAGACCGCCGCCCCTGCGGGCGAGAAGGCGAACGGCTCGAACGGCTCGGTCAGCATTGCATCGAGGTATGCGCGTGGGGCGACGCCGGTGGTGACGTGCGGATTGAAATGCTCGCCTGACGCCTTTGGGACGAACATCGACACGTAATCGATCAACGCGGCGTTGTTCGGGTCGTCGGGTGTCGTGATGAATGCCGCCCATGTCCCGGTTTCCACCGTGAACGGAGCGACGGCGGCGATCATGTCTCGTTGCAGCTGGATCAACTCGGGCGTCGGTCTGGCGACGATGCCTGCGACCCCGACGTCCCCGGTCGGGATGTAGTAGTACTTGAAGGCTTCCAACGTCATGCCGCTCACCTTGGTGCGGGCGAGCACCGCGCCGGTGGCGGCGAAGACCGCCTCGAGATCGGCGGTCCGGACGAAGCGCTGAATCAGCGTGATGTGCGGACGGTGCGTCGCATCCAGGGCGAACCCGTTCGGATACACCGTCAGCAGGCGGGCGTTGTTGGCTTCGGCATGCCGAAGCATCGTGGCGTCCGGTTCCAGCAGCACGTCGATGGCGGTGACCGCTGAGGCGTCAGGAGGACGGACGGGCGGGTCGCCGGCAACGGCCGCCCCCCGCGTGAGCAGCAGCAGGGCGAACAGGACTCTCATCGGTGATCCATTCATCGACTCCCCCAGGGCGATCCAAGCTGCGGGTGGTCAGCAAAGTGCGGGCCGGGGCCGCACGTGGCCACGGTGGCACCGGGATTCGTGGCAATCGGAACGTCGATCGCTGGATTTCGCGCAGGTGGCGAATCGATGGAGGACGTGACGCGACGGTTGGCGTCCTCGCGAACGGCCATGGTAGCGGTTCGAGGACCGGGCCCCAGAAAGGACGTCGGAGCGCGAGCGCCTCCGGCGCGGGAGACGACGATGAGCAACGCGCTACCGAAACCGCCACCGCCGAGCGCGCTCCACCGCGCGGCGACCGATCTGCCGTTCGTGACCTTTTTCGACGGCCTCGACTTCCAGCTGCTGCAGGCGAGCGTGGAGCAGGGCCTCTGGGTCGTCCGTACGCGTTTCAAAGCCGGAACGACCATCGCGACGCACCGGCACACCGGCGAGGTGTTCGCGGTGACCTTCAGCGGGTCGTGGCGCTACCTCGAATACCCCGAGGTCAACACTGCCGGCTCCTACCTCTTCGAGCCCGCAGGCTCGCAGCACACGCTGCACGTGCCGGCGAGCAACACCGAGATCACCGACGTGTGGTTCGCCATCCGCGGTGCCAATCTGAACCTCGACCAGCAGGGCAACATCGCCAGCGTCTGGGACGCGAGCTTCATGATCGAGACGTATCTCGACCTCTGCGCAAAGGCCGGCCACGGGCGACCGCCGGTCATCGGGCTGTAGGAGCAGCGACGGACAGCCGCGCCATGCGCCGTCCCGCCTGCGACCACCACGACTGCACCGGCGCCCGCGCGCTGCCGGGCAAGCCGGCGGGTACGGCAGGATGACCTGTGCCGGCTGCGGAGGCACCAACTCGCCCGGCAAGAAGTTCTGCGGCGATTGCGGCGCACCGCTCGCAGCCCTGCCGCCTGGCCCGTCCAGCGGCCCGCCGGCCGACACCACCGCGCGCAAGGTGGTGACGTCGCGACGCGGAGTCCGCCCGCCGTCTTCGCCGACCTGGCCCTGATGGAGCGCTACTAGATGATCTGCCTCTAACCGTGAAGACTGCCTCGCCGGCGTCGAGCCGTTCGAGCTCGACGACCTCGAGCGGGCATGGGCCCGCTTCCGGGAGCTTCGTCACCATGCGATGACGAGACCGGCATGAGCAAGGCGTTCACCAAGGAGCCCGAGGGCGACGACGACGGGCCCGAGCTCGACGACGACGCCGGCCTGCCGGGTGGCTTCACCAACTACATCACGCCCGCAGGGCACAAGCGGCTCAACGACGAGCTCGCGCGCATCTGGCAGGTGGACCGACCGAAGCTCGTCGATACGATCGCGTGGGCGGCCAGCAACGGCGATCGCTCCGAGAACGGCGACTACATCTACGGCAAGCGGAAGCTGCGCGAGATCGACCGTCGCATCCGCTTCCTGTCGAAGCGCCTCGACAGCGCCGTCGTCGTGGACAACGCCGGCAAGACCCACGAGAAGGTCTACTTCGGGGCCACCGTCACCGTGGCCGACGAGTCCGGCGCCGAGCAGACCGTCAGCATCGTGGGCGTGGACGAGTACGATCCCGGCCGCGGGCGCGTCTCGTGGATCTCGCCCATCGCCACGGCGTTGCTGAAGGCGTCGGTCGGCGACGTCGTCACGATGCGCACGCCGCAGGGGCCGAAGGAGCTCGAGATCGTCGCCATCCGCTACGACGAGCTGCCCTGAGCCCTACGTTCGCGTCGGCACCGGCGCGACGCCTCGCCCCGCTCCTGCCAGCGTCGCCGTGGCGATGCGCAGCATCACGCGGCGCGTGCGTGCGATGCTGGCAGGCGTGACGCGCCGTCCCTGGTCCCCCTGCTCGAGCATCAGGCGCGTGACGCCTTCGAGCGCCAGGACGAGCCCCCGGTAGAGCAGCGGATCGACACGCGCGCCTGCCAGGGTCGTCGGGGTCGACGCCATGAGCGACGCGATCGCCTCGTGGACCTCGAGGCGCCGGGCATGGAGCGACGACTCGTGGTGCTGCGCCTCGCCACCCAGCAGCCAGATGAGATGACCCAGATCGCGCGCGTTGCGCAGGTGGACGTCGATGCAGCGCGCGACGCGCCGGAGCGGATCGGGCTCGTCGCGCACCGCGGCCCGGCAGGCGTCGAGCAGGCCGTCGGTGCCGAGCCGGTAGAGGGCGTCCATGACGTCCTCCTTGCTCTGGTAGAGCCGGTAGAACGTACGCCGCGAGACGCCGGCGGCCGCGAGGATGTGCCCCACCGACGCGGCGCGGACGCCGTGCTCGCCGAAGACGACGGCGGCGGCGCGGAGGATCATCGCGCGCGCGCTCGCCTCGCCGATCTGGACGCCCGAGGGTGCGGCTCGGCGGCGCTTCGCGGGCACGGCCCGCTCGATGGACGGTGGCAACATCGTGCTTGACAGCGAAGGTATACGCGTTGTCTACCGTCGAGCAAGGCCGGGCATGCCGCGGCCTCACGAAGGAGCCTCGATGCGACTGCATCCACGTTGGATCACCCTCGGCGCGCTGACGCTGACCGCCGTCCTCGCCGCCACGGCGAGCGCGCAGTGTCCGCCGGGCGTCGGCTGCACCGAGTATCTCGGCGCCGGTCGCAAGGGCTCGTTCTTCCGCATCCTCGTGCCGGACGATTGGGACGGCGACGTCTTCCTGGTGAACCACGGCCTCGAGCTCGATCCGCTCACGATCGCGCCGCACGGCACCTGCAAGGGCGACCGCACGAAGGCGTGCACCACCGACGCGCAGTGCGCCGGCATCGGACCGGCGTCGTGCTTCAAGATCACGATGCTCGGGCTCGACCAGATCCTGCTCCCGAAGGGCAAGGCCGTCGCCGCGTCGACGTTCTCGCAGATCAGCTGGAGCGCCTTCCAGAGCCGCGTCGACCTGAAGGAGATGATCAGGTTCCTCGGCCGGAAGGGTCCGGGGAAGCCGAAGCGCATCATCGTCACCGGCATCTCCGGCGGCGGCGCGGTCACGGTGGATGCGACCATGCGGCTCAAGGCCGGCAAATACATCCACGGCGCGGTGCCGCTGTGCGCCGCCTCCGGCGGCGGCCTGCCCACGGTGGACGCCGCCACCGACTTCCGTCTCGTCTACGACTACCTCTGCAAGGACGTCCCGGGCGGCAGCCTGTCGAGCCTGCCGGACGTCGGCGATCCGACGCTGTCGCAGATCGAGTTCGCGCTCATCGCGAACACCTGCATGGGGCTGCTGGCGCCCAACGCCGACCCGGTGGAGGCCGCGGCGCAGGCGAGGCGCCGTGAGGCGATGTTCGCGCTCACCAGGATCCCGGGACCGAACTTCAACATCATCCACGTCCTCGGGTTCTCGGTGCTCGCCATGGGCGACTTCGTCACCGACCCCGCGCGGCTGAACGGGCGCCGGCCCGGATGGAACGAAGGCGTCGACTACGGCAACGCCTTCGATGCGGAGTTCGACGCGACGGTCCCGCGCTTCGACGCCGGCCCCGGACGCAAGAAGATGGCCCAGAATCCCTACGTCGACTTCACGCGCGGCATCGCGCGGCGCGTGAACTATCCGATCCTCTCCTTCGCCGGCCGCGCCGACCACATCTGCACGCCGGAGTTCCAGAAGGTGTACTCCGATGCCGCGGCGCTGGGCGGGAAGGATATCGCCCAGATCTGGGGCAGCACCGGTGGCCACTGCGTCTTCACGCCGTTCGAATTGCGGGCGGTGATGGAGGAGTACCTCGAGTGGCTCGACAGCTATCGCTCGGCGAGCCCCGACGAGCCGACGACGGCCGACGTGCTGGCGCGATGCCTGTCCCTGCCCGGCGCGTCGCCGTCACAGTGCAACTTCGACACGGCGTTCACGCCGCCGCCGCTGCCGGGTCGCGTGCCGGCACGCGCCGACTGGCCCGAATCGGCGAAGCATCCGTTGCCCTGAGGCGACGACACGACGGTGGCGCGGGACCCCACCGCCGTCGTACGGAGACGCATGCCCGAGCGTCGCTGGATCCTGTGGGGCGTCGAGCTGTCGCCGTTCGCCCTGAAGCTCGAGGCGCTGCTGCGCATCGCCGAGCTTCCGTTCGTCTGGATGCCGGCGAGCGGTCCGTTCCGCGAGGCCTTCCGCCATGCCCGCCGCCGCGAGCTGCTGGTGCGGCGCCGCCTCCCGCTCACCTGGCCGCCCATGACCGCACTCGACGAGTTCCCGCAGGTGCCGTTTCTGTTCGGCCCCGACGGGGAGACGCTGTACGACTCCTCCGCGATCGGGGCCTATCTCGCCGGGGAGGCGCGTGGTGTGTCGCCGCGGACCGCCGCTCTGCTGCCGGCAGGGGATCCGGCCCTGCGCTTCGCCGTCCGGCTGATCGACGAGGCGCTCGACGAGGTCGGGCTGTATCTCGTCCATCACCAGCGCTGGGTGGTGGCGGCCCGCGACAACGACGCCGGGGCGCGGCTGGCGCGCGACATGCGGCCGCTGCTTGGGCCATTCGCCCACATCCTCCGGTTCGCGTTCCCGCGCCGCCAGGTCCGACGCCTGCCGTACCTGTTCAGCATAGCCCCGGCGGATGCGACCTTCGACGATCTGCCGGCCGGGCTGCGGCCGCCATCCCGACCGGGTTTCCCGCCGACGCACGCGCTGCTCGCGACGATGCTCGACGAGCTGCTGGCGGCGCTCGAACCGGTGCTGGCCCGACGACCCTTCCTGTTCGGCAACGTCCCCACCCTTGCCGACACCAGCGTCTACGGGCAGCTCGACATGAACCGTTCCGATCCGAGCGCGTGGCGCGTGATCGTCGAGCGCGCCCCGGCGACGGCGCGGTGGATCGAGCGGATCGCGCGTGGAGAGCTCGGAGCCGCGGAGACGCCCGACCTCCGCCTCCACGACGACCTGGCGCCGCTCCTCGACTGGGTGGCGCGCACCTTCGTGCCGTTGATGCGGCAGAACGCCGCCGCGTGGGCCGTCCACCGCGACGCGGGGGAGACCCGGTTCAACGAAGCCGCCTTCGATGCCGGGCGCGCGCTCTACGACGGCGTGCTGCTCGGCCAGCCGTTCCGCAGCGTCGTGAAGACGTTCCAGGTCCGGGTGTGGCAGACATTGCGTGCCGAATGGGACGCGCTGGCGTCGGCGGATCGGTTGCGACTCGCACCCTCGATGCCCGCAGGCGGGCTCGACGGCTAGGGCAGTCGACCGACCTGCGCGCCCGCTTGCCTGACTGGCCCGGGGGGATATCAGTGCCGCGAGCCCCGGAGCGGGATATACGTCCGGGCGCCTTGAATCCCCCCGGGTCGCCCGGTAGGGTTCCGCGAATTTTCGCCGCGAGGAGAGTGGATCGCATGGAGGCGCTTGCACGGGCGGTACAGCCCACACGCGTCCGGCTCATCGAGCTGACGCGCGAGTATCACGCCCACCGGGACGAGCTGCTGGGAGCCTGCGAGCGGGTGCTGGAGCGCATGCACCTGCTGAACGGCGAGGAGCTGAAGGGCTTCGAGTCGGAGATGGCCGCCTACCTCGGCGCGAAGCACGTCCGGGGCGTGGCCTCCGGGACGGATGCGCTCCGCCTCGCGGTGCGCGCCGCCGGCCTCGGGCCCGGAGACGAGGTCCTGATCCAGGCGAATGCCTTCATGGCCGCGGTCGAGGCGCTGCAGGACTACGGCATCCGACCGGTGCCGGTCGAGATCCGACTCGAGGACCTCGGCCCCGAGCTCGACGACCTGGCGTCGCGCATCACCGAGCGCACCCGCGGCATCATGGTGGTGCACCTCTACGGCTTCCCCGTCGACATGGTGCCACTCATGGAGCTGGCACAGGCACGCGGGCTCACCGTCATCGAGGACAGCTCGCACGCGCACGGCGCCACGCTCGACGGCCGCTGCGTCGGCACGTTCGGCAAGGCCGGCGCATTCAGCCTGGGCGTCGTGAAGAACCTGGCCGCCTACGGCGATGCCGGCTTCGTCTGCACCGACGACGGCGAGCTGGCGGCGCGCATCAAGCTGCTCGGCACGCACGGCCAGGTGAAGAAGAACGAGCACGCGTTCTACGGCGGCAACAGCCGGCTCGACGAGCTCCACGCCGCCATGCTGCGCGTGAAGCTGCAGCATCTCGACGCCCGCAACGCGCGCCGCGCCGCGATCGCGGCGCACTACACCGAGGCGCTGCGCGGCCGTCTCGTCACGCCGCCGTCCGACGCGCGGCGCACGCACGTCTACCATCAGTACGTCGTCCGCACGCAGCGCCGCGACGCGCTCCGCAAGCACCTCGAGTCGCAGGAGGTGGAGACGGGCGTGCACTACCCCGTGCCGATCCATCGCCAGCCCGCCTGGGTGAACGCGTTCGGCGAGGGGCCCACCCTGCCGCACGCGGAGCAGGTGGCGCGCGAGATCCTGTCCCTTCCCGTCCATCCCGACATGACCGATGCGGAGGTGGAGCACGTGGCGCGGACGGCGGCGCGCTTCTTCGATTGATGCCCGCGGACGAACCACGGCCCGCGCTGTCCATCGTCGTCCCCGTCTACAACGAGGAGGGCAACGTCGAGCCGCTCTACGAGGAGCTGTCCACCGTCGCCCGCTCGACGGGCCGCTCCTACGAGATCGTCTTCGTCAACGACGGCAGCCGCGACGGCACGCTGGCGCGGCTCGAGGCCATCGTCGCCCGCGACCCCGCCTTCCGCGTCGTCGACCTCGACGGCAACTTCGGCGAGGCGTCGGCGCTGTGCGCGGGCTTCGCTGCCGCGCGCGGCGACGTCGTCGTCACGCTCGACGGCGACGGCCAGAACGATCCCGCCGACATCCCGACGCTGCTGGCGCGGCTCCGCCCCGACGTCGACGTCGTCAGCGGACGCCGCCTCCACCGCGAGGAGAACTTCACGACGCGCGTCCTGCCGTCGTGGGTCGCCAACCGCATGATCGTGCTCGTCACCGGCGTGCCGGTGTACGACTGCGGCTGCGGGCTCAAGGCGTACCGGCGCGAGGTGCTCGCCGACGTGCAGCTGCCGCGCGGGTTCAACCGGTTCCTGCCGGCCATCCTCGGCGTGGCTGGATCACGGACCGCCGAGATCACCACGCGCGACCGGCCACGTGGCTCCGGCGAAACCCACTATGGACTGTCGCGTGTCGCCATCGTGTTCCGCGATCTGATGGCGCTGCCGCTGCTGGTGAAGCGCCCCCCCGCGGGACGCGGCACCGCCCGCGTCGCCGGCCTCACGGGGCTCGCGCTGGCGGCACTCGCCGTGCTCGCCGCAATGTCGCTGCACATCGGCCTGGCCTTCGTGCTGGCCCTCGGTGCTGGTGTGGCCGCAGCCATTCGCTACAACGTCGACCGCTTCGCGCACGCGCGCGAGCACGGCGTGTTTCGCGTGAGGAGGGTGCTCCATGACGTCCCGAACACCGACCATCGCCATCGTGGGGGTGGGATACTGGGGGAAGAACCTCCTGCGGACGTTCGGCAAGCTGCCGACGGCTCGCGTCACCGCGCTCTGTGACCTCGACCCGGCCCGCCTCGACGCCACCAGAGCGGAGCATCCCGACCTCGTCTGTCTCGGCGACTTCGACGCGCTGATCGCGCGGCCCGACGTCGACGCCGTCGTCGTCGCCACGCCGCCGTCGCGGCATCACGCCATGGCGCTGGCCGCGCTGCGCGCCGGCAAGCACGTCTGGGTCGAGAAGCCGCTGGCGCTGTCGAAGGCGCACGGCCAGGAGCTGGTCGACGCCGCGCGCGCCGCCGATCGCATCCTCTTCGTCGACGAGACGTTCCTCTACGACCCCATGGTCGCCGAGATGAAGCGCATCGTCGACGCCGGCCGGCTCGGCGAGATCTTTCATCTCAACTTCGAGCGCCTCGGCATGGGCCGCATCCGGCGCGATTCGAGCGTGTGGTGGAACTCGGCGCCGCACGACCTCTCCATCCTGTTCCATCTCGTGCCGCGCCCGCTCGCCAAGGTCCGCATGTTCCAGCACACCTACCTGCAGCCGGGCGTCGCCGACATGTGCGTCGCCGATCTCGAGCTCGAGGGCGGCGTGTCGGCGCACGTCTACCTGAGCTGGCTGCACCCCGAGAAGGTCGCGAAGGTCCACGTCATCGGCAGCGAGCGCATGCTCGCCTACGAGGGACGGTTCGAGCAGCGCGCCGTCACGCTCTACGACTACGCCATCGATCGCGGCACCGGTGCGGCCAGCGGCGCGGCGCCGATCATTCCGATCACGCACTTCGAAGGCAAGGCGCTCGACGTGGCCGGTGGGTCGGAGCCGCTCGGGCTCGCGGCCGAGCACTTCGTCGAGTGCATCCGTACCGGCACCGAGCCGCTCACCAGCGGCGCGCGCTCGCTCCGTGTCGTCGAGGCGCTCGAAGCGGGCGACCGCGCAGCCCGGAGCGCCACATAGCGCCCACGGGCACGCCCGCCGCCGGGAAGAACCCGGCGCGCACGGCCCTGACCATTGCCATCGGCCTCGCGCTGCTGGCGTTCCTGCTCTACCACGCCGGCGTCGACGCGGTGTGGGAACGGCTCCAGCTGCTCGGCTGGTGGAGCCCGCTCATCCTGGTGCCGTACCTGGTGATCGGCTGCTTCGACACGTTCGCCTGGCGCATCACCCTGCCCGCCGCCGCTCGTCCACGGATTCCCTTCCGCACGCTCTACTTCGTGCGCATGGCGGGCGAAGCGGTGAACAGCGTCACGCCCACGGCGGCGGTCGGCGGCGAGCCGCTGAAGGCGTACATGCTGCGCCCGTACGGCGTGTCCGGCGGCGACGGCATGGCGTCGGTGGTGATCGCCAAGACCGCGCTCACCGCGGCGCAGAGCCTCTTCACCGCGCTCGGGGTGGCGGCGATGCTCGATCGGCTCGGACGTCCCGGGCTGGCCGTGGCCTTGATGGTGACGCTCCTCGTCCTGTCGGTCGGGTTCACGCTCGGCCTGGTCTGGATGCAGCGCCGCAATCCGGCGTCGGCGGTATGGCGCTGGCTGCGTCGCATCGCGCCGCGGGCGGCCTTCGTCGCACGCATGGAGGCGGGCGTGAGCGCCCTCGATCGTCGCCTCGCCGATTTCTACCACGTCGAGCGCGGCAGCTTCTTCCGGGCCAGCAGCTCGAACATGGTGGGGTGGCTGCTCGGCGTCGTCGAGACGCAGGTCATGCTGACCCTCGTCGGCTACCCCATCCCGTGGCAGGAGGCGCTCATCATCGAGGCGCTGGCCCAACCCATCCGTGCTGCGGCCATCATCGTGCCCGGCGGCATCGGCACACAGGAGGTCGGCGGCGTCTGGCTGTGCACCTACCTCGGCATGCCGGAGCCGGTCGCCGTCACGCTCTGGCTGCTGAAGCGTGCGCGCGAGCTGGTGTTCGACGGCGTCGGCCTCATCTATCTCGCCCGTACGACCGCAGGAAAGGCGTTGAAGGCCGCCTGATTCCGGGCAATGGTGGCGGGCGTGCAGCGCCGCCCCCTCGGACGCACGGCCCTCGAGGTCACCTCGCTCGGCCTCGGGCTCGCCGCCGTCGGCCGTCCCGGCTACATCACGCTCGGCCGCGACCGCGACCTCGGCAACGAGCGCAGCCCCGACGCGCTCTACGGTCGCAGCGCCGCGGTACTCGACGCCGCGCGCACGGCGGGCGTGCGTTACGTCGACGCCGCCCGCAGCTATGGTCGCGCCGAGGAGTTCCTGGCGCGCTGGCTCGCCGAGCGCGGCGTCGGACGGGACGAGGTCACCGTCGGCAGCAAGTGGGGCTATCGCTACACCGCCGGCTGGGCCGTCGACGCGGCGGTGCACGAGCAGAAGGAGCTCTCGGTCGAGCGCTTCCACCTGCAGCTCGAGGAGACGCGCGCGCTCCTCGACGACCGGCTCGGCCTCTACCAGATCCACAGTGCGACCGTGGAGTCGGGTGTGCTCGACGATCGTCGCCTGCTCGACGCGCTCGTCGCCGGGCGCCGTGAGGGCGCGTATCGCGCCGTCGGGCTGACGCTGAGCGGCCCCGGGTCGGCACGCACGCTCGCGCTGGCCCGTCGCGCGACGGCGCTGGGTGAACCCGTCTTCGACGTCGTGCAGGCGACGTGCAACGTCCTCGAGCCGTCGCTGGCACCGGCGCTCGCCGAGGCGCGCGCAGCCGGCATGGGCGTCATCGTGAAGGAGGTCCACGCCAACGGGCGCTTGACGGACGCGAACGACCGGCCGGAGGACGCGGCCCTGATCGCCTGGCTCCGAGTGCTCGCCGACGGCGTCGGTCTGGCGGTGGACCAGCTCGCCGTCGCGTTCGCAGCCGGCCTGCCGGGCATCGACGTCGTGCTGTCGGGCGCGGCGACGCCGGCGCAGCTCGCGTCGCACGTGGCGGCGCTCGAGACGGTCCTCGCACCCGAAACGCGCGACGCCCTGGCGTCGCTCGCCGAGTCTCCCGACGCATACTGGGCCGTCCGTGGTGGACTGCCCTGGAGCTGACGAGGGCATGCGACTTGCAATGATCTCGGCGCGTCGCAGCGGATATCGAATGGCCACGGGAATCACGCGGGACTCACCCTGCCGACAATGACGTCATGTCAGGAATCTGACTCGCCGGGGGCGCGATGAGCAGCCGCTTCGCACCCAGCGCCGGCGATGCGCTCCAGAAGCTCCGCGAGGAGACGTCGCCGCTGCTCGCCGCCCGCGTGCGCTCGGGGCTGTGCCTGATCTTCGTCTCCATTCTCCTGTTCGGCACCGCGCAGCTGCAGCTGAACCGGCCCGAGCTGAGCGCCATCGCCATCATCAAGTCGATCCAGGTGGCGACCGTCGTCCTGGTGTTCTGGTTCCTGCACCGGCCGCGATCGTGGCGCGCGTCGGTCGCGGTCTCGTTGTTCACCATGGCCGAGGTCTGCGTCACCGCCGCCGCGTCCGGCATCGTCACGCGCGACGCGATGAGCACCGCGCTGGTCTTCGTCGTGTTGCTGATGGCGACGGCAACGCTGATCCCGTGGGGCGTCATACCGCAGCTCGTGACCGTCGTCATCGCCGCCGGGGCGATGCTGTGGAACGTCTACTACGTGCCGATCGCGCCGGAGATCATCGGCTACCCGGCGGTGGCACTCATGATGGCCTTCGTGTCGTCGATCTACGTGTCGTACGAGTTCGAGCGCTACCGCGTGCAGCAACGCCTGGCGGAAGAGGGTCTCCGCGCCAGTGAGGCGCGCTGGAAGGACGAGGTGCACGTCACGTCGGCGCTGGCCCGCATCGGCCAGGACATGATCTCGTCGCTCGACACGCCGGTCATCCTCGATCGCCTCTGCCAGCGCACCGCGGAGGCGCTGCACTGCGAGTGCAGCCACACGCTGCTGCTGCACGCCGCCGACGACACGTTCACGCCGGTGGCGTCGTTCGGCGACACGCCCGAGCGCTGGGAGACGGTGGTGCGGACGCTGCGCCTGCCGCGCGCGCGTCTCGGTCCGCTGCTGAAGCACCTGCAGCGCGAGGAGATGGCGCTCGTCGGTCCCGAGGGACCGCCCGACCTGGTTCCGGCCGAGCTGCTGACGGCGCTCGACATGAGCGCCGGCCTCCTGGTGGCGCTCAAGCGCGGGCGCGAGGTGATCGGCATCCACACGGTGGGGCAGCGCGGCACGCCGCGTCCCTTCACGGGGCAGCAGCTCCGCATCGCGCGCGGCCTCGTGCAGCTGGCGGCCATGGCGTTGGTGAACAGCCGTCTGGTGGAGGAGCTCGAGCGCTCGAGCCGCACCAAGTCGGAGTTCGTGTCGACGATGTCGCACGAGCTGCGCACGCCGCTCAACATCATCCTCGGCTTCGCCGACATGGCGTCCGACGAGTCGTTCACCGGCGCGGAGCGTCTAGAGCTCATCACGCGCATCAAGGCGTCGGGTGCCGAGCTGCTCGACCTGATCGAGAGCACGCTCGAGATCGGCAAGATCGAATCGGGTCGCGACGCCGTCCGTCTCGAGCCGGTGCAGCTGGCGCCCTTCTGGAGCGGTCTCGGTGCCGGCTGCGCGCGCCTGCCGCGCAAGAACGACGTCGAGCTGCACTGGAGCAACGACGTCCCGTCGATCTCGATCGTGACCGACCCGCGCAAGCTGAGCGTCGTCATCCGCAACCTGGTGAACAACGCCCTCAAGTTCACCGAGCACGGCTCGGTGCGCGCCGACCTCGAGCTCGACGACCAGGCCGTCGTCGTCCGCGTCAGCGACACCGGCATCGGCATCCTGCCGGAGGATCAGGAGTCGATCTTCGAGGCCTTCCAGCAGGCCGACGGCCGCGACACGGCGCGATTCGGCGGGACGGGATTGGGCCTCTACATCGTCCGCCGCTTCGTCCAGCAGCTCGGTGGTACCGTCACGCTGGAGTCGGTGCGGGGGGAGGGGTCCACGTTCATCATCCGCCTGCCCCGTCAGTCGCTCGTCCGCAACGCTGCGTAACGTCTTGGGTGGGTGTGGTGGGTGCTGGCGCGAGGACCTGCGAAGGAGCGCGTCGTGAGTGAGCGTGGAGGGGAAAAGGGGCGGGGGGTGCCGAGCGAGCGCCGCGCGGACCGCAGCCTCCCGCGCCAGCACCCACCACCCCCGACCGAAACCCCTCACCCCGCAGCGCGCAACCGGGAGATCCGCTCCTCGAGCGGAGGATGGCTCGCGAAGAAGCGGGCGATGCCCTGGCCGTTGTAGATGCGGAAGGCGGCGATGGATGCCGGCGCGTGATCTTCCACCTGGGCGTTGCGCTGCAACGCCTGCAGCGCGTCGATCATGCTCTCGCGGCCCGCGAGCTTGGCACCGCCGGCGTCGGCGCGGAACTCGCGGTAGCGGGAGAAGGCCGCCACCACCATCGAGCCGAGCACCATGAACACGATCTCGAGCGCGAACTGCACGCCGTAGAAGATCCCGTACGAAATGCCCTCGTCGTCGTCGCGACGCGTGGCCTGCGCCACGCCCCAGGCGATGACGCGCGCCAGGAACATCACGAAGGCGTTCACCACACCCTGTAGCAGCGTCATCGTCACCATGTCGCCGTTGGCGATGTGCGTGATCTCGTGGCCGAGGACGCCGTCCACCTGCTGGCGATCCATGCGACGCAGCAGGCCGCTCGACACCGCCACCAACGACCGGCTCTTGCTGGGCCCGGTCGCGAACGCGTTCAGATCGTCGGACTCGTAGACCCCCACCTCGGGCATCGGGATGCCGGCGCCCTTGGCTAGGCGGCCGACGGTGCTGAGCAGCTCCTGCTCGACGCCTTCCCGGCTGTCGGGCGAGATCACCTGCACGCCCATCATCCGCTTCGCCATCACCCGCGAGAGCGCCAGCGAGATGAACGAGCCCCCCATGCCCCAGATCAGGCAGAAGACCAGCAACGATTGGTAGTCGATGCCTTGCTGGGTGAGGTACGGCTTCACCCCGAGGACGCTCATCAACACGGAGATGGTGAGCACCACGACGACGTTGACGATCAGGAAGAGCACGATTCGCTTCGCCATGGTCCCGCAGAATAGCCACGACCGGCCCCACGCAAAAGAGGGGGGTCAGCGGGCGCGGGCAAGGGCGCGGAGCAGGACGACCAGCGTGACCACCCAGAAGATGTGCGCGCCGACGGCAGCGCTCGGGACCAGCAGGTCGAGCCGCCCGAGCAGGGCGAACGCCACCGGGAAGACGTACCAGTCGCGCGTCGTCAGCGGCGACAGGACGCCGTCGATCACCGCATTCTCCCAGCCGGATGCGCGGTGACGCCGGGTTTCCGTCACCTCGGCGGCCGTGATGACGGCGAAGGCACCCAGGATGCCGAGGCCGAGCGTGATCAGCACCGACCAGTCGGGGAGCTCGCCGGTCCGCTCGAGCCGTATGCCGATGCCGAGGAGCAGCGTGGCGTGGACGACGGTGTCGCCGGTGACGTCGAGCACGTGGCCGAGCTTCGACTCCGAGAAACGGATGCGCGCGAGCTCGCCGTCCACGCAGTCGAGCGCGCCGGACACCACCAGACAGGCGACCGCCAGGATGGTGACCAGCGTGCTCGGCACGCTGAGGGCGAGGCCGCCCGCCATGCCGAGCAGGATCCCGACGACGGTGACCATGTTGGGCGTCACGCCGGTCGGCAGCAGCCGGCGCGTCATCGGACGCGACAGGCGCCGGTTGAGCAGGTGGTCCAGGTAGCCGTCGCGATGGTTCTCGAGGCCGAGCAGCAGCGACTGCTCGATCCGCCCTGCCGGTGCATCGACGGGCTCGAGCGTACCGACCGGCGGCGGCACCGCTTCCGACCACGGCTCCCTACCGAGGCCCGAGCCCGCGACCACGGCGACACGTGCATCGTCGCGCGCGAGCAGCACCGGCCGCGCATCCGCCACCAGACGCCGCACCAGCACCGCGTCGATGACGGTCGCCGGCCCGACGACGAGGCGTAGCTCCTCGTCGGGAGCGGGCGTGAGCGTGGGACGGCTCTCGACGACGATCCGCACCCGCGGGTCCGTGGGCGCCGGCGCACCCACCACGACGCAGCGTTCGAGCCCCGCGCGCTGCAACGTCAGCACCGTGCGTAGCAGCAGCGGCACGCCCGCCACCCGCCGGTCGGCGTCGCCCGGCCCCGCCGTGACGATCGCCTCCGCGATCACGCCGTCGTCCGCTCGATGGCGGGAAGGATCACCTGCTCGGCCTGCTCGACGTCGGACGGGAAGTCGATCTCGATCCACGGCATCCCGTCGACGCGCTCGAAGCCGACGGGCAGACGCGCGAGCAGATCGGGATAGACCTCCTCGTGCTCGATGCCCGTGTGCCCCATGTCGAGACGGCGCGCGAGCAGGTCGCGCAGCAGGCGCGCGGCGCCGGCGCCGAGCTTCAGGAACCCGATCGACTCGCCCGAGAGCTCGTAGCCGGGCTCGCCGCCGCGGACGATGTTCATCACGCGCTCGCCGCGCACGAGCAGCATCTGCTCCTCGCCGGTGTTCGGCTGGCTGGCGTCGAGCAGGAAGCAGTTCTCGTGCGGCGACCCGACCAGGCGGGCCAGCAGCAGCGGCGTGCACAGCACGTCGGCGTCCATCACCAGCACCGGCCCGTCGAGCGCCTCACGTGCCGTCCACAGCGAGAGGATGGCGCCCTCGCGGAAGCGTTCGTTGAAGAGACAGCGCGCGCGATCGCCGACGGCGCGGCGCACCTCGTCGTCGCCGAAGCCGGTGACGACGACGACGTCCGTCACGCCCGCCGCGGCGAGGCCGTCGAGCAGACGATCGAGCAGCGTGCGCCCGGCGATGGGGATCAGACACTTCGGCTTGCCGCCCGACGCGGCATGCAGCCGCTTGCCGACGCCGGCGGCGAGGATGACGGCGGTCATGCGGGCAGCACCTCGCGCAACGCGCCGAGGAAGGCGCGGAAGTCGTCGAGTGTGAGATGCCCCATGTTCGCCACGCGGAACGCCTCCGCAGCGAACCAGCCCTGTCCCTCGTAGATGACGTAGCCGCGCGCCTTGAGGCCGTCGTGCAGCGCCGGGTAGGCGATGCCGTCCGGGAACCACAACGACGTGATGCTGTTCGAGCGCAGCGCCGGCGGCAGGACGCAGCGCAACCCCATCGCCTCGAAGCCCTCGCGCAGCAACGTCGCGGCGGCGGCGTGGCGCGCGACGCGGGCGTCGACGCCCTCCTCGAGCAGCTCGGCGAGTGCCTCGTCGAGCGCGTAGGCCACCTGCACCGCGGGCGTGAACGGCACCGGGTTGCGGGTGTACGTCGCCAGCGAGAGGTACAGCGAGCGCTGCGGGTAGCCGGCGAGACGGGCCAGCACGTCGTCGCGCACCAGCACGAAGCCGATGCCGGGGTAGCCCTGGATGCACTTGCCGCTGGTGCCGACGACGAGATCGGCACCGACCGCCTCGACGTCGAGCGCGTCGCCGCCGAGCCCGCTCACCGAGTCGACGAGCAGCAGCTTGCCATGCGCACGCGCGATGCGACCGACGTCGGCGACGGGGGTGCGCAGCCCGGTGGTGGTCTCGTGGTGGACGACGGCCACCGCCTCGACGTCGGGCTGACGGACCGCGGCCTCGACCGCCGCCAGATCGGGCGGCGACGTCCACTCGCCGGTCACCACGGTGTGCGGCAGACGGCCCGCCACCGCCATCGCCGCCATGCGCTCGCCGTAGACGCCGTTCGCCACCACGACGAGGCGGCCCGTCGCCGACAGCACGCTCGTCACCGCGGTCTCGAGCGCCGCCGTGCCCGAGCCCGTCACCAGCACCGCGGTGAAGCCGCCGCGCGGCGCGAACGCCTCGACGAGCCGACGGCGGATGCGCGCCAGCAGCTCGGCGCACTCCGGCTCGCGGTGGCAGATGTCGCCGCGACCGAGGGCCGCCGCGACCCGTGGCGACACGTTCACCGGGCCGGGATTGAGCAGGATCATCGCGTGCGAGCCGCCGTTGCTAGCATCGGTCGCGCGGCGGCGCCAACCCGCTCGAGGACCACCGCCAGCCGCTCGACGCCGCGACCGATGTCGCGCTCCCTCACGCCGGCGTAGCCGAGGAACAGCCCCGGCGACGACTGCGGTCCGAGGTAGTACGACGACAGCGCCGGCGCGATGATGCCGGCGTCGTACGCGGCCTTCGCCACCGCACGGTCGTCGGTGCCCGGTGGGAGCGCGGCGGCGAGCTGCATGCCGGCGTCGGCGGGGCGCACGTCGAGCAGGCCACCGAGCCGACGGTGCGCCGCCGTCACGAGGCGTTCCTGGCGCGCGGCGTAGAGCGTCCGCATGCGACGGACGTGGGCCCCGAAGTGGCCGTCGTTCATGAAGTCGGCGAGCGCCGCCTGGATGGCGCCGGGCACGGCGTGGCCGGTGTTGCGGATGGCGGCACGGAACGGGTCGACCAGCGCCGGCGGCACGACGAGCCATCCCGCGCGCAGCGCCGGGAACATCGTCTTGCTGAAGGTGCCGACGTAGACGACGCGCCCGGCGGCATCGAGACCCTGCATGGCCGGGAAGGGACGACCGCCGTAGCGGTACTCGCTGTCGTAGTCGTCCTCCAGCACCCACGCACCGGAGCGCGCCGCCCAGTCGAGCAGGGCGAGCCGTCGCTGCAACGTCATGGTGCCGCCGAGCGGGAAGTGGTGCGACGGCGTGACGTAGACGAGGCGCGCCGCGGGCTCGGCGCGCGCCCCGGCCTCGACGTCGATCCCTTCGGCGTCGACCGGCACCGGCACGAGACGCGCGCCGGCGGAGATCAGCGCACCGCGCGCGCCGAGGTAGCCCGGCTCCTCGATCCAGGCGGCGTCGCCCGCGTCGAGGAGCAGGCGCGCGGCGAGATCGAGGCCCGCCTGCGCGCCGGCGACGACGATCACCTGCTCTGGATCGCAGCGCACGCCGCGCGCGGCGCCGAGGTAGGTCGCCACGGCTTCGCGCAGCAGCGGCAGGCCGGACGGGTGCGCGTAGCCCTGGCTCGTCGGCGGCGGACGTCGCGCCCGGCGCGCCACGAGCCGCGCCCACAGCTCACGCGGGAACACGTCGAGCGCGGGCATGCCGGGGACGAAGGCCTGGCCGTCGGTGTACGGCCCGGGCCGTCGCGTGCCGGCCAGCAGGCGACCGCGCTCGGAGAGCTGCGGCACCGGCCCGACGGCGCCGACCAGCTGCACGCGACGCGCCTCGAGCAACGCCTCGGGCAGCACCGCCGCGACGCGCGTGCCGTCGCCGACGCGCGACGTCAGGTAGCCCTCGGCGATGAGCTGCTCGAAGGCGGTGACGACGGTGTTCCGCGCCACCGCGAGGTCGGCCGCCAGCGTACGCGTCGACGGCAGGCGGACGCCCGGCACCAGCCGTCCCGCCAGGATCGCCTCGCGGAGCGAGGCGTAGAGCTGGTGGTGCAGCGTATCCGCCGCATCGCGGTCGAGGGCGAGGGTCCCGAACACGGGGCTCGGCCTGGGCATGCGCCGGCTTACGACAGATTGGCCCCCGATGGAACATCCGAATGGCTCTGGGCATGGAGCCAATGCCGTGCGACAGGACCAGCATGGCCGAGTCTCTCCTCGTCACCGATCGCACCCGGGTCCGACGCCTGCCGCAGCGGGCGTACCACGAGCGCGCCGTCGTCCACGCCATTCTCGACGCCGGGTTGGTCTGCCACGTCGGCCTCGTCGAGGACGGGCGACCCGTCGTCATCCCCACGGGCTATGCGCGCGTCGGCGACACGTTGGTGCTGCACGGCTCGAGCCGCAGCCGCACCATGCTGGCGGCGGCGGCCGGGACGGAGCTCTGCTGCACGGTGACGCTGCTCGACGGCCTGGTGCTGGCGCGCTCGGCGTTCCACCACTCGCTCAACTACCGCTCGGTGGTGGTGTTCGGTCGCGCCACGCCGATCGAGGAGGACGACCAGCGCATCGCCGCGCTGCGCGCCTTCACCGAGCGGCTCTATCCCGGCCGGTGGGACGCGGTGCGGCCGCCGTCGGCACAGGAGCTGAAGGCCACGCTCATCGTGTCGCTGCCGCTCGAGGAGGCCGTCGCCAAGGTGCGCGAGGGCGCTCCCATCGACGACGAGGACGACTACGACCGCGCGGTGTGGGCCGGCGTCATCCCGCTCGCCCTCGAACGCGGTCCGGCCGTGCCCGACGACCGTCTCGTGCCGGGCACGCTGCCGCCGACACGTACCTGGCCAGGCTGATCAGCGGCTGCCGAACGTGCGATCGAACAGGCCGGCGATGGCGGCGCGTCCCTCGTCGGTGAGGAATCGCGTGCCGGTGCCGGTGAAGTGCTGGTGGGTGATGACGGGGTCGTTCACCGCCTCCCACGTCTCGCCCGTCCAGCGATGCCAGCCATGGCGCTCCTGATCGAAGACGTGCAGCGGCTTGTTGAAGAACTTGGCGTACTCCGCGCTGACGCCCGTGCCGCCGACCACCGTGTCGTCGGCCTGGATCTTCCCGACGAGGTATATCTCCTGGCCGTTGTTCACCTGGTGCCAGATGCTCTGCAGCACCTTCCGGAAGAGCGGTGTGTCGGGATAGCGGCGATGCATCAGCTTGCTGACGTAGGCCAGGCTCACGTCGCCGTGCTTCAGCTCGGCCGAGGTCAGGACGCGGATGCCGCGCGTGCGGGCATCGTTGTGGCCCTCGAAGGTGAAGTTCACCTCCTCGATGCCGTAGCGCTCCGCGGCGGCTCCGAACTCGGCCTCGGCGCCGCCCGCCGCTCCACTGAACAGCACGCAGTCCTGGGGCTTCATGGTCGGGTTGTGCCCCGATCCCGGGTTCGGCGTCAAACGGGGTGCGTGCGCCGTTCGTCGCGCTCGCGCAGCACGTCGTAGACCGGCCGGCCGCCCACCAGCGCGGCCACCAGATAGGCCACGAGCCCGGTCGTCGTCAGCTCCAGCACGAGGTGCTGGCTGCTCGTCATCTCGAGCAGCAGGACGATGCCGGTGATGGGGACGCGCACCGAGCCGGTGAAGGCGCCGACCATGCCCGCGATGACGAGCGCCGTGCCGACCGCCGGCTCCACCCCGATCACGTGCGCCGTGAGCGCACCGAGCGCCGCGCCGAGCACGAGCAGCGGTGCGAACAGCCCGCCCGGCGCGCCGGACGCGTAGCTCACGACCGTGAGGAGCAGCTTCGCCCCGAGCAGCATGACGAGCCACTGCGCGGGGTTCGTCGGCAGGTCGCCGCGGAGGATGGCCTGCGCCACCGGCTCGCCGTCGCTGATCGCGTCGGGCACCACGAGCGCCAGCATGCCGGCGAGCACGCCCGCCACGACGGCCCGTCCCCACCGCGGTCCCGGCATGTGCGCCATACCGTCGATGGCCGCGAACAGTGCCCGGTTGAAGACGACGCCGAGCAGCCCCGCCAGCGCACCCATCAGCACGAAGAGCGGCAGCCCACCCGTCGGCAGCAGGTGCGACTTGTCGACGTGGAACGCCGGCGCGGCGCCGAGACCGGCGATCATCACGACGTTGGCGGCCAGCGTCGCGATGAGCCCCGTCGTGTAGGTGAAGACGCTGAGCGGCCGGCGCAGCTCCTCGACGACGAAGACGAAGCCCGCGAGCGGAGCGTTGAACGCCGCGGTCAGCCCCGCGCCGGCACCGGCGGCGAGGATGGCGTGTCGGAGCGGGACGTCGGCGCGTCCGAGGCGTGCGATCGCGTCCGCGATCGCGGCACCCATCTGCACCGTCGGCCCCTCGCGTCCGAGCGACAGCCCGGAGCCGAGCGCCAGGATGCCGCCCAGGAACTTCACCGGCAGCAGCCGCTGCCAGCGCATCGTCTCGTTGCCGGCGAGGATCTCCTCGACGTGGGGGATGCCGCTGCCCGACGCCTCGGGGACGAATCGCACGACGAGCCACCCCGCGATGCCGGCACCGATGCCGAACAGCACCGGCACGAGCACCCATGTGCCTGCCGGCATCGTCGCCACCCACGCGAGGAGCCGTTGATGCGCCGCCTCGGCGTTCGACAGCGCCAGGCGGAACAGGACGGCGACGACGCCGCACAGGAGCCCCCCGATCGCCGCCCACGCACACGCGCGGAGATCGAGGCGCCAGTCGTCCTCGTTCACTCCACGCCCAGCGCACGTCGGACGCGCGCCGTCATCTCGGGGGGCGTGAACGGGATGCGCGGCCCGGGCGGACCCTTCGGACCGAGCGCGATGCGCACGTGCAGGAACGACGGGCCGGGCGTGGCGAGGAAGCCCGGCACGGCGTCGGCCAGCGCTGCGGGCGTCTCGACCCGCGTCACCGCGCGGTAGCCGGCGGCACGCGCCATGCCGTCGAGCGGCACGCGGTCGGCGATCGTGGGCTGCGCGCCGGTGGAGGCGTGCACGCCGTTGTCGAAGCAGACGTGCCGCAGGTTCGCCGGCGCCGCGACGGCGATGGTCGCGAGCGTGCCCATGTTCATCAGCACGTTGCCGTCGCCGTCGAAGACGCACACCCGACGGTCGGGCTTCGACAGGGCGATGCCGAGGCCGATCGACGACGCCAGGCCCATCGAGCCGATCATGTAGAAGCAGCCGTCGGTGTCGCGCGCGCCGAACGCGGCGCGCGACAGGAAGCCGTTCGAACAGACGCAGATCTCGTCGGCGAGGTGCGGGGCGATGACGGCGAGGGCGTCGTTCAGCGTCATTTGTGCTCCGCGAAGAGGCCCGGCTTCACCACCAGCGCGACGGGCTTCCGCGTCGCGCGCATGGTGTCGGCGGCCCAGCGCACGTCGGCCTCGAGCGCGTCGTGATCGGGGGCGCGCCACGGAATGCGGAAGAGGTCGAGCAGGCCGGGGAGCACCTCGCCCATGACGAGGTGCTCGGGCGCATCGTGGCCCTCGAAGCCACGCCAGGTGACGAGGAGCAGCACCGGCATCTCGTAGAGCTGCTGCAGCGAGCCGAGCGCGTTCAGCGACACGCCGAGGCCGGAGTTCTGCATCGCCACCATCGGCAGGCGACCCGCCATGTACGCGCCGGCCGCGACGCCGAGCGCCGCGTCCTCGCGGGTGTCGCCGAGGTAGATCTTCCGCTGCTCGAGCTCGGCGATGACGGGAGCGATCAGCGAGCAGGGCACGCCGCCGAACCAGTCGATGCCGGCCGCGAGCAGGCCGTCGACGAAGCGCGCGGCGGGGTAGGGCACCGGACCTATCGCGCGACTTCCGCCCAGGCGCGGCGGTAGTCGTCGAAGCTGTCGATCTCCATCCAGCCCTTGTGGATGTCGACGGCGACGACGGTGTGCCCGCGATCGATCATGGCCTGGAGGATGTGCGTGACGCTGCTGCGCTCGAGGCCCTCGGCGCGGCTTTCAGCCAGCTCGGCGTGCATCGCGCGCAACGCCGTTCCACCGGCGAGCGAGAACGACGCCAACCCGATGAACTCGCCGTGCGCATCCGCGGGCGTGACCTCGGGACCGATGCGCAGCACGCGGCTGCCACCTTCGGGCGCCACGAAGCGACGGCCGTTCGGCGGCGTCTCGGTGACGACGAGATCGAGCGGTCCCGGCGGCAGCGGCAGCCCGGCGCGCTGCGAGTCGACGAAGGCGCGATCGACGACGACCGCGATGTCGGCCTGCGTGCGCATCAGCTTCTCGAGGATGGACGCCTCGAAGATGATGTCGCCGTACATCAGCACGAACGGCTTCACGAGCTCCGGCTCGGCGCAGAACAGCGAGTAGAGCTCGCCGGTGTCGGCGTAGCGGTCGTTGTCGACGAAGCGCACGCCGGGCGCGGGCGCGGTGACCTGCTCCTTCTTGTAGCCCCGCACCACGACGACGTCGCGGATGCCGACCTGGCCGAGCGTGTCGACCTGGCGCTCGAGGATGGTGCGACCCTTCACGTCGAGCATGGCCTTGGGGCGATCCTGCGTCAGCGGCAGGAGCTGCGGCTCGAAGCCGGCGGCCAGCACGACGGCCCGCGGCGGCTCCTCGCCGGCCCACAGGAAGCGCTTCTCGTTCGACTTGAGCTCGGGCACGCCCACCAGACGGTAGACCTCGTCGAGCTTGACGATGCGGTCGTCGACGCTGTCGGCGCGGCCGGTCTCGCGCATGCGCACCAGGGCGTCGCGCATGGCCGGAATCGCCGCGCGCAGCGCCTGGTTCGCGAAGATCGCGAGCCGGAAGCCGGCGGCGTAGAGCTGCTCGGTGGTGACGGTGGGATACGTGGTGGGCACCGCCACCAGCGGTACGTTGCGGTCCCAGACGTCGCAGAAGCGGCGCAGCTCGGCGAAGTCCTTCTCCTTCGAGTGCACCAGGACGGCGTCGGCACCGGCGTCGGCGTAGGCGCGGGCGCGCTCGAGCGCCTCGTCGATGCCGAGGCCGCAGATGAGGGCCTCGGTGCGCGCGATGACGGCGAACGCCGGGCTCCGTCGTGCCGAGACCGCGGCCTCGACCTTGCGTGCGTGCTCGGCGGTGGCGACGAGGTCGCGGCGCACGCCGGCGTAGAAGCTGCACCGCTTCGGGAACTCGTTGTCCTCGATGCAGATGCCCGACGCGCCGGCGCGCTCGAACTCGCTCGCGGTGCGCATGACGTTGATGGCGTTGCCGTAGCCGTTGTCGCAGTCGGCGACGACGGGGATGGTGACGGCGTCGCAGATGCGACGGACGGCATCGAGCGTCTCAGTGAGCGTCAGGATGTTCGCGTCGGGCACGGCCTGCACGGCCGAGATGCCGAAGCCGCTCGCCCAGATGGCGTCGAAGCCGGCCTCTTCGGCGATCTTGGCCGAGAGAGCGTCGTGCGCACCGGCGACCAGCGACACCCGGCCGCGCTGCAGGAGCGGGAGCAGGCCGTCAGCCATGGGCGCGCGCGCTCCAGGATGTGTGCATCACCACCACGCGGGAAGGGCGGGTTATATCGGCGGCTTCGGGGCCTACGCAAGGTGGGTCTACGCTTCGCGCCACCAGCGGCGGAGATCCACGTCGACCGCGTCGAACGGCTCGGCTCGCACGGTGACCGCGCCACCATGGGTGGCCAGCACCACCCAGCGACCGCCCTCGAGACGGTAGACCTCGAGCGTGCACGGCATCGGGTCGACGAACCAGAGATGCCGGACACCCTCGCGGGCGTAGATGCCCATCTTCCGGCTGCGATCGATGCGCCCAGTGCTGGGCGAGATGACCTCGCACACCCAGTCCGGCGCCAGGGTGAACGCCGCGACGTTCGGAAAGACGGGCATCCGGTCCCGGCGCCACCCGGCGAGATCGGGGACGACGACGTCCTCCCCGAAGTGCAGCTCGGGCTCGAAGAGGATCCACCACCCACCGGGCGCGTCCGACCCACCGGGTGGGCCGTGGAAGCGGTCGAATAGCCCGGCCCCGATCCCCATCGCAGCCAGGGCATGGGGTGACGCTGGCCGCGGGCTCGTGACGAGCTCGCCGTCGATGATCTCCGCAACGAGGTTCTCGGGCACCTGCATCAGGTCCTCGTAGGTGGCTCGTCGGCGCGACACGGCATGCGGAAACTAGCACGCGCCGTACCCGCCGGGCACCGCCGTGGAAGCTCGGATCGATCGTCCGGGGCGAAACGCCGCGTTGCGCGCGGGCGTTGCCCGCATGCGCCACTCGGAGCGCGAGAGGGTTATGGCGTTTTGCTCAGTGAGACAGCGAGGCACATCGCACCTTGCTTGCGCGTGCATGAGCCGTCATCTACAAGCCACGCTTACCGCTCGGTCAGGAATGCTCTCTCCCCCGCGGTCGGCCGCGCGGGGGCTGGTCTTCCGCGCCGTGTCTCGTTCAGGAGGAACAGGATGCGAACGCTTTTTCTGAACCCACCCTCGTACGACGATTTCGACGGCGGCGCCGGCGCGCGCTACCAGGCGAAGCGCGAGGTGTGGTCGTTCTGGTATCCGACCTGGCTCTCCTATCCGGCGGGGATGCTCCCGGGGGCCCGGCTGCTCGACGCGCCGCCCCTCGACATGCCCATCGAGGAAGTGGTGCGGATCGCGTCCGAGTACGAGCACGTCGTCATCCACACCAGCACGCCGTCCTTCCGGGCCGACGTCCGCACCGCCCAGGCCATCAAGAGCGCCAAGCGCGACATCGTGATCGGCTTCGTGGGCGGCCACGTCACCGCCCAGCCCGAGCAGTCGCTGCGCTACGCCGGCGTCATCGACTACGTCGCACGCAAGGAGTTCGACCAGTCGACGGTGGCCATCGCCAACGGGCGCGACTTCGACGACGTGAAGGGCATCTGCTTCCTTCGCAACGGCACCTACATCCAGAACGAGGAGCCGGAGCCGCTCACCACCGAGCAGCTCGACGCGCTCCCCTTCTCCACCGACGTCTACGCGCGCGACCTCGACTACAAGAAGTACAACAGCCCCTACTGCCAGTACCCGTACGTGTCGCTCTACACGGGTCGTGGCTGTCCGGCGAAGTGCAGCTTCTGCCTGTGGCCGCAGGTCACCACCGGGCACAGCTATCGCACGCGCAGCGTCGAGAACGTGCTCGAGGAGTGCGCGCACCTGCGGCGCCACTTCCCCGACATGAAGGAGCTGTTCTTCGACGACGACACCTTCACCGCTGATCCGAAGCGCGCCGTCGCCATCGCCAAGGGGCTCGGCAAGCTCGGCATCACGTGGTCGACCAACTCGCGAGCCAACGTCGATCGCGACACGCTCGCGGCCATGAAGGACGGCGGCCTGCGGCTCTTCGTCGTCGGCTACGAGTCGGGCAACGAGCAGATACTCAAGAACATCAGGAAGGGCGTCGGCGTCGAGCGCGCCCGCCGCTTCACGAAGGACTGCCACGACATCGGCATCCTGATCCACGGCACGTTCATCGTCGGCCTCCCGGGCGAGACGAAGAACACGATCGAGGAGACGATCCGCTTCGCGCAGGAGATGCAGCCCGAGACGCTGCAGGTGTCGCTCGCGTCGCCGTACCCGGGCACGCAGATGTACGACTGGGTGCGCGAGCACAAGTATCTCACCGTCGACAGCCTGGTGGACGAGACCGGCTACCAGAAGTGCACGGTGTCGTACCCCGAGATCTCCGCCGACGAGATCTTTCGCGCCGTCGAGACGTTCTACCGTCGCTACTACTTCAGCCGTCGCTACATCTGGAAGTCGATCAAGAAGATGGCGAGCGACCGCGAGGAGGCGAAGCGTCTCCTCTCCGAGGGCAAGCAGTTCCTCGGCTCGATGTGGAAGCGGCGCAGCATCGGCAACGAGCCGGCGGCGGGCGCACACGCCTGATGCACCCGGTCGCCTGGCTGGTCCTCGGCTGCACGGCGATCGCGAGCGGATATCAGCTCTTCCAGCTCGTCGCCGCGCAACGCTTCTTCCGGCGCGCACGACGGGTGTCGCGCCGGCAGCGGCCGTACCAGCCACCGGCGACGATCCTGAAGCCACTCAAGGGCCCTGGGATCGACCTCTACGCCAATCTGGTGAGCTTCTGCCGCCAGGACTACCCCGAGTACCAGATCGTCTTCGGCGTCGGCGACGCCGCCGACCCCGCGGTGCCCGTCGTCCAGCGCATCATGCGCGCGTTTCCCGATCGCGACATCGCGCTCTCGATCGGCGACGAGCCCGGCGCCAACCGCAAGGTGGCGAGCCTGGTGCACATGATGCGGCACGCGAAGCACGACGTCCTCGTGCTGAGCGACGCCGACATCCGCGTCCGCCCGGACTACCTGCGCTCGATGGTGGCGCCGCTGTCCGATCCCACCGTGGGGCTCACCACCTGCCTCTACCGCGGGCGTGGCTACTTCGGGCTGCCGTCGGTCGTCGAGTCGCTGCTCATCAACACCGACTCGATCCCCATGTTCATCACCGCCGAGTGGGTGCAGGGCCTCAAGAACGCCTACGGCGCGTCGATCGCGTTCACGCGCACGGCGCTCGACGCCATCGGCGGCTTCGCCCCGCTCGCCGACTATCTCGCCGACGACTACCTGCTCGGCGCGTGGATCGCTCGAGCGGGCTATCGTCTCGTGCTGCTGCCCTACGTCGTCGAGACCATCCTCGACTCCACCAGCGTCGCCGACGTGTGGCGCCACCAGGTGCGCTGGGCGCGGACGTACCGCGCGCAGCAGCCCTTCGGCTGGTTCTGCTCGGTGATCACGCACGCCGTCGGCTGGGGCGTGCTGTCGGTGCTGGTGACGGGCGGATCGGTCGTCGGCTGGACGGCGCTCGGCGTGGCCATCGCGTGTCGCGTCGGCGGCCTGCGCGGCATCATGCGGCTGCTCCGCGAGCGCCACACGCCGCGCTGGCTGTGGCTCGTGCCGCTGAAGGATCTCGCCTACTCGTCGGTGTGGATCGCGTCGTGGATGGGTCGCCACGTCGAGTGGAGCGGGCAGGTGCTGCGGGTGCAGCGGGACGGGCGCATGGTGCCGGTGTCGCCGCCGCCGCCGGACGGGTTCCTGCCGGCTCCGGTGTCTGCGTCGCGCTGAGGCGCTGGCCTCGGTGC
>CAYOIZ010000046.1:0-57326 GCA_964404165.1 uncultured Binatia bacterium (SeqCode)
CCGTGCTCCTCGTCGCCGACGGCGCGCAGAGCGCGCTCGTGCGCCGCCAGCACGGCCGCATCACCGCGCTGCGTGGCCTCGGAGCCGACGCGCGCGATGCGGCGGCCCTGGCCGCCGAGGTACGCTGGGTGCTGCACGCCTGGGGCGGTACGCCCGCAGTCGTGGTCGCGGGTCCGGATGCGGGCAGCGCCGCCCACCTCGGCACCGTGCTCGACGATCCCGCCGGTGCCGTCGCGACCGGGCTGGTCGTCGCGCGTGCGAGCGAGCGGATCGTCCTCGCAGGCGATACGGTGAGCGGCGAGCCCGGCTGGTGGCACCGTGCGGCAGGGCTCGCCGCTGCCGCCGCCGTGCTGGCCATCGTCAACGTCGCCATCGTCCGCGCCGATCTCGACGCGCGGGAGACCGCACTGAACCGCGCCATCGACACCGTGGCCGCCGCCGCACTCCCCGACGTCCCGCCCGCGACCGCGCGCACCGCGCTCGAGGAGGCCGCCGCGGCACGGCGGCGGGGACATCCCGGGGACGGCACGCCGGCGCTCGAGATCCTGCGCGAGGTGAGCGCGCGCATCCCGCCCGCGGTGCGTCTCGACCTCGACGAGCTCGCCGTCGAGCCCGACGCCATCGTCCTGCACGGTCGCTGCGACAGCTTCGACGCCGCCGACGCGCTCCGGCGCGCGCTCGCGGCCTCGCCGTTCGTGCGCGACGTCCGCATGGAGGAGACGCGCACCACGGTCGACGGACGCGGCGTCGAGTTCCGCCTGCGCGCGGAGCGCCGCACCGCGGTGGGGGCGCCGTCGTGACGCCGGCCGCTTGGCTGGACGAGCGCACGCCCCGCGAGCGGTGGCTCGCCGGGGCCGTGCTGGCGGCGGTCGCCGTCGTGCTCGTCGCCGCCGGCCTCCGGACCGTGCGCGCCGATCTCGCCGCGCGAAGCGAGCGCATCGCCGCCGCCGAGCGTACGCTCGCGCACGTCCGGCAGCTGGCCGCGGACGTCGCCGTCGCACCGGACGCGGCCGATGCGGGCGACACCGTGCTGACGCGTCTCGAGACCGCGGCGGGTGCCGTCGTCGGTCGCGAGCGCATCGCCAGCATGACGCCGCTCGACACGGTCGACACCAGCGGCGTGCGCGAGGAGCGCGTCGCGGTGCGGCTCACCGGCGCCTCGCTCGGCGAGATGGTCCGTCTCCTGCACGCGCTCGAAGCCGCCGATCCACCGTTGCCCGTCGTGCGCCTCGACCTGCGCAAACATCCCGACGACGCGCGTCACTTCGACGCCACGATCGAGGTGTCCCGGATGACGGCGCCGTGAAGTGGCTCGTGCGATTCGGGGTCGTCGTCGCGGTCTTCCTGGTCGTGCTGGCGTTCACGTTCCCCACCACCGAGATCGTGCGCTGGGCCCTGGCGCAGGTGACGCCGGCGGACACGACGATCACCTTCACCGAGGCCTCCGTGCGCCCGTGGGGGCTGCGCGTCGACGGCGTCGCCGTACGAGCCAGCGACGGCCGCCGCATCCTCGACGCCCCATGGCTGCGGATGCGCCCCTCGGTCCTCGGCTTCTTCCGCAACGGGATGGGCCAGCCGTGGCACGTCGGCGCGGGCCTCTGCCTCGGCTCGGTCGAGGGCAGCCTCGAAAGCGACGCGAACGCCCAGGTCCTCGGTGCAACGTGGGAGGACATCGACCTCGGCACCTGCCTGCCGATGATCGGCAGCCCGTTCGCGATGAGCGGACGCAGCACCGGCACCATCGATCTGCGCATCCTGCCCGCCGGCCCCGAATCGGGCAGCGGCGAGCTGCGGCTGCGCGGCGCCGCCTGGGCCCCGCCGCTGCCCGATCTCGAGGACGTCGTGCTGCACGCCGACACCGCCCTGGTGACGTGGTCGCTCGCGGGCCCGACGCTGACGCTGACGGAGGTCGCCGCCGACGGCCCCGAGCTGACGCTCGCCGCCAGCGGCACCGTGCGACTCGACCCGCGCAACCGCGGTGCCTCCGCCCTGCGTCTGAAAGTCACGCTGACGCCCAGGGCCGACGCGCCCGATCTGCTGCGCGACCTGCTCGACGGCCTGCCGCATCGGGACGGCACCTACGACTTCCTGCTGACGGGAACCATCGATGCGCCACGGGCCGAGCCGGCGCGGTAACCGACGCGGCTTCGGACTGCTCGAGGTCCTGGTCGCCCTGGTGGTGCTCGCCGTCGGCATCACCGCGTTGCAGCGCCTCGTCGCACGCAGCGTCGGGACGATCGACACCGTCGGTCGCACCACGCGCGCCATGCTGGCGGCGCAGGCACTGCTCGCCGACGCCGCGCTCGCGCCGCCAGAGCCCGGCCACACCACCGGCGTCGAGCCGGGCGGCCTGCGCTTCGAGCGCGACGTCCTGCGGACGCCGCATCCCGCCCTGCGCGAGGTGCGGGTGCGCGTGCATCCCGACGACGACGGCGCGCCCTGCGAGCTCGTGGAGGTGATCCATGTGCCGCCGGGGTGAGCGGGGCATGGCGCTGCTCGGCGTGGTCGCGGCGCTGGCCGCGCTCGTCGTGGTGGCCACCGGCCTGGCGCACACGGCCGTGCGCGAGCAGCAGCGCACCACCGGCGCGCTCGCCACGCTACAGGCCGACGCGCTGGTGCGCTCGGCCGTCGCCACCGCCACCGTGCTCCTCGGCGAGCACGATCTCCTCGGCGGCACCGACACGTTGCGCTCGCCCTGGGCCCTGCCCCTCGGCCGCCAGGCGCTCGGCGCGGGATGGGTCGAAGCCGTCGTCGAGGACGAGGCGCGCCGGCTCGACCTCGGATCGCCCGCCGGACAGGCCGCCTTCCCGCGCCTGCTCGGCCTCCTCGACGTCGATGCGGACGTCGCCGACGCGCTCGCCGACTGGACCGACGCCGACGACCTCGAACGGCCGCGCGGCGCCGAGCGCCACTGGTACCTCGCCCAGCGCCACCCGATCGTGCCGCCGAACGCGGCGCTGCGTGCCATCGGGGAGCTCGGTGCGGTGCGCGGCATGAGCGCCCGCACGCTCGAGCGCCTGCGTCCCTTCGTCGGTACGACCGGCGAGCGCGGCATCAACCCGAACACGGCGCCGCGCGAGGTCCTGCTCGCCTGGCTCGACGATCCCGCCCGCGTCGACGCACTCCTCGCCGCGCGCGACACCATGGCCGTCCCCTGCGACGACCTGCCCGGCTGCACACAGCGCAGCGCGCACTACACGCTGCACGTCACGGCCACGGTGCCGCCGATCCGTCGCACGGCCGACGTCACGCTGTGGGTGGCCGGCGGCCGCGCCGACGTGACCGCGTGGCGCGTCGTCGTCGAGTGATCAGCCGATCCGCACCGACACGGCGCCGCGCGGACCGAAGTCGGCGGTGACGACGTCGCCGGGCGCCACCGGCCAGGGCTGCGTGAACGTGCCCGAGATGATGCGATCACCGGCCGACAACGCCGCGCCGTGCGCGCCGAGGAACGCCGCCACCCGCGCCACCAGCACGTCGAGCGGGCCCGGATCGAGCACGGGATCGGCATCGCGCACCACCTCGTCGCCGCGACGAAGCGTCGCGGCACCGGTCGGCAGCCCCGTCTCGTCACCGAAGACGACCGCGTCGTGGAAGACGCTGTGGGCCAGGATGGCGTCGACACCGGCGGTGGAGCGCGCGTAGTCGACGACCTCGATCGCCGGGGCGATGCCGGCGATCGCCGCCGCGGCGACGGCGGGCGTGGCGTCGACCGGCACGTCGCGGGCGAGACGGATCGCGAGCTCCGCCTCGACCAGGATCATGCCACCCTCGGGCGGCTCGTAGCGCCCACCCGCCGGCACGACGCGATCGCCACGCAGGAAGCCCGTCACCCAGCCGTCGAGGCCGAGGCGACGCTGCATCGACGGATCGTTGACGGCCACCTTCCACCCCACGCGCGGCATGCCGAGCGCGAGATGCTCGTCCAGGCTCGCGAGCTGCGCCGCCATGCCGCGGCGCACGGCGGCGCCGGCGTCGCTCACGCGCCGCGGAAGGTGGGCAGACCGAAGCGCTCGCGCAGGACCCGCAGCAGCGCCGCGTTGTCCGAGTGCCCGGTCCGTCGCGCCACGATGCGTCCCCGGATCGGCCGGCCGAGCAGGTAGAAGTCGCCGAAGATGTCGAGGATCTTGTGGCGCACGAACTCGTCGGCGAAGCGCAGCGGCGCGTTCACCACGCCCTCGTCGCCCACCAGGATGAAGTTGTTGAGACGGCCCCCGGCGGCGAGCCCCATCTGCTCGAGCGTGGCGATCTCCTTCACGAACCCGAAGGTGCGCGCCGGCGCGATCTCGCGACAGAACGCCTCGGGGTCCGTGAGGCGGAAGTCGTACTGCTGGCGGCCGATCGGCGCCGGGTACTCGAGCGTGTACTGCACCTCGAAGACGTCCGACGGCTCGATGCTGATGCCCTTGCCGTCGGGCTCGTCGCTCCCGACCGCGTAGCGCGCGTCGACGGCGAGCTCCTCGATGGTGTCGTCCTGGTCCACGACGCCGCCCTCGGCGATGAGCGCGCACAGGTCGCTCGCCGAGCCGTCGAGGATGGGCACCTCGCCCTGCATCTTGACCAGCAGGTTGGTCACGGCGTGCGCGTGCAGCGCCGCCATCAGATGCTCGATGGTCTTCGCCACCATGCCGCCGCGCACGAGCGTGGTGGCGTAGCCGGTGGAGTCGACGTGATCGACGAGCGCCGGCACGGTCTCGCCGCTGGTGATGCTGCCGAAGAGGATGCCGCTGCCGGGCGGGAGCGGCTGCAGGATGAGCCCGGTGCGGACACCCGAGTGCAGGCCCTGCCCGTTCACCACCACGCTGCGACCGATGGTGCGCTGCCGCAGCCGGCGCGGCGGCGCCACGCCCGCGCTGCCGGTGGCGTCGATCGAGACGACGCCGTTCGTCTCGGGGGCGATCGTGACGTCGCCCAGCGCACGCCCGACCACGCGCAGCAGCGCGTCGAGCTGGAAGGGCTTCTCGAGGAAGTCGAAGGCGCCGAGGCGGATCACCTTCACCGCGGTCTCGATCGTGCCGTGACCGGAGATCACGATGATCGGCAGGGCCGGCGCCTGGGCGCGCATGCGCTGCACCAGCTCGATGCCGTCCATCTCCGGCATCCAGATGTCGACGATGGCGAGCCGTGGAACCTGCGCCGAGATCGCATCGAGCGCCGCGCGCCCGTTCGCGGCCTCGACCACGTCGAAGCCCTCGTCGGACAGCACGCCACGCAGCGTCTGTCGGATCTTCTCCTCGTCATCCACCACAAGAATCGTCTCGGTCATCACGTCCCCTCCTCAGGATCCGAAGGCCCCCCGGCGTGCTCGGGCGACGAGCTGGGCCGGCTGGCTGCGGACCGGGAACTCCAGAATGAAGCGGCTGCCGTGCGGGACGTTCTCCCGCACGCGAATGAAGCCTTTGTGATCGGCCACGATGGCCGACACGATGGCGAGCCCGAGGCCGGTGCCGTCGGGCTTGGTCGAGTAGTACGGCTCGAAGAGCCGCAGCTTGGCCTCGGCCGACATGCCGACGCCGTCGTCGGCGATCTCGAGGCGCACGATGCCGAGCCGGTCGTCGCGCACGGTGCGCAGATCGACGCGGCGGCGCTCGCCGGGGGCGCGCGTCGTGCGCGCGGCACAGGCGGCGACGGCGTTGTCGAGAATGTTGATGACGGCGCGCTTGATGCCCTCGCGGTCGAGCTCGAGCACGGGCAGGTCGGGCGCGGCGTCGAACGAGAAGTCGACCTCGCGATGCCCCTCGCGGAAGAGCACCAGCGCCTCGTCGACGAGCTGGTTCAGCGCCTGCGGCGTGTGCTCGCCCTGCGGCATGCGGGCGAAGGTGGAGAACTCGTTCACCAGGTTCTTCAGCTCGTCGACCTGCTGGATGATGGTGCGCGTGCACTCGTCGAAGACGGCGCCGTTCTCGCGCAGCTGCGCGCCGTAGCGACGGCGCAGGCGCTGCGCGGCGAGCTGGATCGGCGTCAGCGGGTTCTTGATCTCGTGCGCGATCCGTCGCGCCACTTCGCGCCACGCCTCCATGCGCTCGACGCGCAGCAGGTGCGAGACGTCCTCCAGGAAGAGCACGATGCCCTGCGACTCGCCGCCCTCGGTTTCGAGCCGCGTGCCGGTGACGAGGACGGCCAGCTCGACACCGTCGTCCCGCATGAGCGTGATCTGGCGCTCGAGCAGCGGATCGCCGGCGCCGAGCAGCTCGGCCAGCTCGGCGCGCAGGTCGGCGTGCGGCTCGCCGGTGAACACCGCCCCGATCGGGCGGCCGACGGACGACGCCGCATCGACGCCGAGGAGCCCCTCGGCGGCGCGGTTCATCGTCGTGATGCGACCGGCACCGTCGGCGGAGATGACGCCGGCGGTGATGTTCGCCAGCACGACCTCGAGGTCGCGGTTGCGCTCGTCGAGCTCGGCGCGGCTGGTCTTCAGGTCGGCCGTCATGTGGTTGAAGGCCGTCACCAGCGTGCCGATCTCGTCGTCGCCCTCGCCGCTGATGTACTGGTCGAGATCGCCCTGCGCGACCGCGCGCGTGCCTTCCGCCAGGCGTTGGATCGGCACCGTGATGCCGCGCGCGACGTAGAAGCCGACCCAGATCGCCGAGAACAGCACCACCATGGTCACCAGCACGAGCGTGATGGTGTAGGCGGTGCGGATCGGCCGGCGCTGGATCTTGAGGCGCAGGTACTCGCCGAACGAGCGGTCGATCTGCTCGCGCCGCTTCACCACGCTCTTCGGCACGTACTCGTCGACGACGACGACGCCGACGATCTTGCCGTCGACCTCGATCGGCGCCGCGGCGCGGATGACGTCGCCCTGCCCGACCGCGTCGACGGCGGTGGCGTGATCCCCCGCCGACGCACGCCGCACGAGATCCGACCACGGCTCGACGCCGACCTTGCCCTGCAGATCCGCGCGACGGCTGCGGCCCAGCGTCTTGCCGTCGGCGAACACCTCCATCAGGTCGAGCTGGTACTCGTCGCGGCGCTCGGCGAGGAACGCCTTCAGCTGCGCGCGCGCGTCGGCCTGCAGGAGCTTCGTGCCGGCGAGGCGCGCCGCGGTCTTGCGTGCGAACCCGAGCGAGGTGGTGGCGACGTCCTCGTAGTAGGCGTGCGCGACGTCGAGCGAACCTTCGAGCGCGGTCTCGACCTGCCCGTTGAACCAGTCCTCGATGGAGTTGCCGACGAAGACCTGCGCCACCAGGAAGAGCAGCGTCGCCGGCAGCAGCGCGATGCCGATGAACGCCACCACCAGCCGGGTGCGGAGATGGGACCCCAGGATGCGGCGGCGGCGATCGAGGAAGAGCTTCACCACGTTCCGGCCGACGAGGAAGACCAGCAGGACGAGGAGGATCAGGTTCAGGTTGATCAGAAGGACCAGGATGGCGTCCGTCCCGACCGAGCCGGCGCCCGCGAACTGGGGCAGCCGGGTCTCGAAGACCGCGAACGCGACGACGGCGAGGGCGGTCGCGAGGATGATCCATCCCTCGCGCCATCGACGTCGCAGCTCGGACGCGGGCGCCGCCTCCGGCGCCGGGTCGAACCGATCCGGCATGAGCTGCGGGATGATAGGGGTGCAGGACGGCGAAGGCAAGGCGACCTGATCGCCCTAACCTCCTGAAATCACGAGCCTCAGCGCCGGAAGAACAGGTTCAGGAGGATCGTGAGGACGATGCTGACCACGATCGAGGTCGCAATCGGGAAGTAGAACGTGACCCGCTCGCGCTGCACGACGAGGTCGCCGGGCAGCCGGCCGAGCCACGGAATGCGGGGGGCCAGCACCAGAGCGACGCCCACCGCCACGATCAGCAGCCCGACCACGATCAGCGTGCGACCGAGCCCGTCCATCGGCTCTGCCTTGCCATCGCCCGGCTGGCGCGGCAAGCGAGGTGTAACCTTTTGCCGGCGTCGGACGTGTCGAGGGCAGGAACCCATTCCCCGGAGGGACGACGATGACGACGAACGACTGCGACGACGTGCTGGTGATCGGTGGCGGCCTGGCGGGCCTCACGGCCGCCGCCTTCCTCGCCCGCGAGGGCCGGCGGGTGACGGTGCTCGAACGCGCGCCCGTCCTCGGCGGACGCGCCACGACCCACGTCGAGCACGGCTTCGCACTCAACCTCGGCCCACATGCGCTGTATCGCGGCGGCGAGGCCAATCGCACCCTGCGCGAGCTCGGCGTCACCTGGCGCGGCGCCCCCCCGAGCGCCACCGGCGGCTACGCCCTCGATCGCGGCGGCCGCCACGCCCTGCCCGGCGGCCTCGTGTCGCTGCTGACGACCAGCCTCTTCGGCCTCGCGGCCAAGCTCGAGACCGGTCGTCTGCTCGCCAGCCTCTCGGGCATCGACGCATCGGCGTTGCACGGCACCAGCGTCACGGCGTGGGCGGCGACGGCGATCAGGCATCCCGACGTCCGTCGCCTCGTGCTGGCGCTGTTCCGTCTCGCCACGTACGCGAACGCGCCCGACACGCTGAGCGCCGGCGTCGCGGTGTCGCAGCTGCAGCTCGCGCTCGCCAGGAACGTCGAGTACCTCGACGGCGGCTGGCAGACCCTGGTCGACGGCGTGCGCGCGCGGGCCGAAGCGGCCGGCGCGGTCGTCCGCACGGCGGCGCCGGTCACGGCCATCGACGTCGACGCCACGGGACGCGCGTCCGGCGTGTCGCTGCGCGACGGCACGCGGCTCGCCGCCCGCGGCGTCGTGCTGGCCCTGCCGGCGGACGCGGCAGCGCCGCTCCTGCCCGACGGTCCGGCGCGGCGCTACACCGAGCGTGCCGTGCCCATCCGCGTCGCCTGCCTCGACGTCGGCCTGACGCGCCTGCCGGCGCCCGCGGCGCGCTTTGCGCTCGGCATCGATCGCCCGGTCTACTGCTCGGTGCATTCCGCGGTCGCCCGTCTCGCCCCCGAGGGCGGCGCCACCATCCACGTCGCGCGCTACCTCGAGGCCACGCCGCCCGACCCGCGCGTCACCGAGCGCGAGCTCGAAGGCGTGCTCGACGTCATGCAGCCGGGATGGCGCGACGTCGTGGCCACGCGTCGCTTCCTGCCGTCGATGCTCGGCGCGAGCGCGGTCGCCACTGCCGCCGACGGCGGATTGCCGGGACGTCCGGGGGTCGAGGTGCCCGGCATCGCGAACCTCGCGCTCGCCGGCGACTGGGTCGGCCCCACCGGCTGGCTGGTCGACGCCAGCGTGGCGAGCGCGCGCGCTGCCGCGACGCTCATGGCGTCACGGCTCGGCACCCGCGCCAAGGCGGCCTGAGGAAACGCGCATGCCGGCGGCCTCCATCGCGCTCGATGCGGCGTTCCAGCGCAACGAACGGTTGCTGTGGAATCTCTGCTATCGCCTCACCGGCGTCCCCGCCGACGCCGACGACCTCGTGCAGGAGACCTTCCTGCGCGCGATGGAGCGCCCGCCGGCACGCGTCGACGAGGAGCTGCGACCATGGCTCGTGCGCGTCGCCGTCAACCTCGGGCGCGACCTGCTGCGGCGCCGGCGACGCCGTGGATGGAAGGGCCCGTGGCTGCCGGGTCTCGTCGAGACCACCGACGAGGAGGTGTCGCCCGCCTATGAGCCCTGTGTGCCCGGGCTGGGCAGCACCGAAGGACGCTACGATCTCGTCGAGAGCGTGACGCTGGCCTTCCTGGTGGCGCTGGAAGCGCTCACGCCGCAGCAGCGGGTGGTCCTGCTGCTGCGCGACGTCTTCGACCACTCCGTCGAGGAGACGGCGGCGGCGCTCGACCTGTCGGTGCCGAACGTCAAGACCACGCATCACCGTGCACGGCGCGCGATGGCCGCCTACGATCGCACCCGACGGCGGCCGACGCGCGCCGTGCAGGCCGAGACCCGCGCCGCGCTCGACCGCTTCCTGCGCGCGCTCGCGACCGGCGACGGCGCCGTCATCGCCGCCGAGCTCGCCCCCGAGGTCCGCATCGTCAACGACGGCGGCGGCGAGTTCCACGCCGCCCGCCGTCCCGTCGTCGGCGCGACCAAGGTCGCCACGTTCTTCGCGCGCCTCGGCGGCCGTGCGGTGTACGAGCGCACGGCGATCCGTCTGCTGAACGGACTGCCGGCGATGGTGTTCGAGCTCGGCGGCGGACGCCCCGGCGATCCGCCGCGCGGCACGCTGCACGTCGAGGTCGGACCCGACGGGCGCATCCACACCATCCACAGCGTGCTCGCCACCGCCAAGCTCGCCGCCGTCCGCTTCTGAGTCCTTGCCTCGACTGCACCGCGGCGCCACGGATGGTGGATGCGGATCGACTTCGGCAAGACGGCAGGCGACTACGCCACGCATCGCGCCGGCTTCCCCGACGCGTTCTTCACCCGCCTTCGGACGTTCGGCGTCGGCATCAGCGGACAGCGTGTGCTCGACGTCGGCACCGGGACCGGCACGCTGGCACGCGGCTTCGCGCAGCGCGGCTGCCGCGCCATCGGCATCGACCCGTCGGCGGCGATGCTCGACGCCGCCCGCGGCCTCGACGCCGCCGCCGGCGTCGCGGTCGACTACCGCGTCGGCCGGGCCGAAGACACCGGGCTCGAGGCCGGCAGCGTCGACGTCGTCACCGCGGGACAGTGCTGGCACTGGTTCGACCGGCCACGTGCCGCCGCCGAGGCCCGTCGCGTGCTGACGTCGGACGGCACGCTCGTCATCGGACACTTCGACTGGATCCCGCTGCCGGGCAACGTCGTCGAGGCCACCGAGCAGCTGATCCTGCGCCACAACCCGGCGTGGACGTTCTTCGGGGGCACCGGGCTGTACCCGCTCTGGCTCGCCGACGTCGCCGGTGCCGGCTTCCACGACCTCGAGACGTTCTCGTTCGACGTCATGGCGCCATACACGCACGAGGGCTGGCGGGGCCGCATCCGCGCCAGCGCCGGCGTCGCCGCGAGCCTGCCACCGGACGCGGTCGCGCGGTTCGACGACGCGCTGGCAACGCTGCTCGCAACGTCGTTCCCGACGTCACCGATGGCGGTGCATCATCGTGTGTTCGGGCTCGTCTGCCGGGCGTAGCGGCGCACCGTCACCTCGCGGAAGTGCTGCGTCGCCTCGAGCACGTACGACGTCGCCAACGCGGCCTCGATCCGCGCCAGCATCGCGGAGCGATCCGTCTGCCCCACCTGCACGTGGCTCAGGACGAGCCAGAGGCGTGGATGGGCCTCGACGACGGCCGCCATCGCCGCC
This sequence comes from uncultured Binatia bacterium (SeqCode), assembly GCA_964404165.1. Classification (GTDB taxonomy): domain Bacteria; phylum Desulfobacterota; class Binatia; order DP-6; family DP-6; genus DASYLJ01. The sequence continues at coordinate 11,167 of CAYOIZ010000046.1, forward strand.
GGGTCGTCGACGGCACCGGCGAGCCACACGATCGGCGGCCCGCCCCGCGGCGGCGCGAAGTAGTAGTCGAGCCCGACGCACGTGAGGTCGGCCCAGCACGCCGCGGCGTCGCCCGGGCGTGCGGCCGTCCGTATCGCCGCGGCCGCCCCGCGCCAGTCCTCCGTCGACGGCTCGGCATGGACGCGAACGACGCCGACCGCCTGCATGGCGACGACGGCCGCGACCACGATGGCTCGCAGGGGGAGACGGACCAGCCCCGCACCCGCGAGCAGCGCCAGGGGCGGCACGCAGAGCAGCAGGTAGCGATCGAGGACGAGCGGCTTCAGCGGGGAGAACGCGAGCGCCAGTCCGAACGGCACGACGGCGAGCGCCAGCAGCACGCCGGCTCCCTCAGCGGTGACCGCGACGGCGACGCTGGCGGCGTACACGGCCACGCCGAGCCAGCCGGCATCCCCGGTGAGACGGAACAGCACGTGGGCCACCTGTCCCGTCGTCGGCGGCGGGAGCCACGAGATCTGGCCCGTGTCGCGCACGAGCGCGAACCACAGGATCGGCGAAGCCAGCACCCCCACCCCGACGATTGCCGGCACACCCCGCCGCCAGGGCAGCTGGCGGAGGACCACGAGCATCTGCACCAGGACCGCGAACGTCGCGAGCAGATGCCCGTAGATCGACAGCGCCGCCGTGAGCACCCACACGACCCACCGTGCCGGCGTCGGCCGCGCACGCAGGCGCACCACGGCCAGGCTCGACGCCACCACCAGCAGCACCATCAGGCTGTAGCCGCGCGCCTCCTGGCCGTAGCGCAGGAAGAACGGCTGCGTCGCGAGCAGGATGACGCCGGCTGCGGCACCCGACGCGCCGATCGTGTGCACACCGAGCCGGTACGCGAGCGGCACTGTCACCACCGTCGCGATCGCCGACAGCGCCCGCAGCGTGCCCTCGTCGCGGCCGAGCCCGAGCCAGCCGTGCAGCAGCACGTAGTGCAGCCCCATGTTGGCCTCGCGCGTCGACACCCGCTCCCAGAGATGCGTCCAGGTCCCGCCCGCGAGCTCGACGGTGAACGCCTCGTCGAGCCACAGGCTCCGCGCACCGAGATCCCAGCCGACGAGGACGGCGGCGAGTACCGTGGCGAGCCCGGCCACGCGGCCGGGGGTCAGAGCAGCTTGCCCTGCGCGGCCATCGGCTCGCCGGCACGCCGGCCGAAGTGCTCGTACGCGTTCGCCGTCGCCACGCGGCCCTTGGGCGTGCGGGCGAGGAACCCCTCCTGGATGAGGTAGGGCTCGTAGACGTCCTCGATGGTGTCGCGCTCCTCGCCGATGGCGGCCGCCAGCGTGTCGAGCCCGACGGGGCCGCCCGAGAACTTGTCGATGATGGTGAGCAGCAGCGCGCGATCCATCTTGTCGAAGCCCGCCTCGTCGACGTCGAGCAGTGCCAGCGCGTCGCGCGCCACCTGTCGCGTGACGTGGCCCGTGGCGCGCACCTCGGCGAAGTCGCGCACGCGGCGCAGCAGCCGGTTCGCGATGCGCGGCGTGCCGCGGGCGCGGCGGGCGATCTCGGCGGCGCCGTCGGCGTCGAGCGGCACGTCGAGGATGCGCGCCGAGCGGTGCAGGATGCGCTCGAGATCGGCGTGGTTGTAGAAGTCGAGGCGGAACGTGGCGCCGAAACGGTCGCGCAGCGCCGACGTCAGCAGGCCGGCGCGCGTCGTCGCGCCGACGAGGCAGAACGGCTTCAGCGGCAGCTTGATGGAGCGCGCCGTCGGCCCCTGCCCGACGACGAGATCGAGCTGGAAGTCCTCCATGGCCGGATAGAGCGTCTCCTCGACGACGTGCGTGAGCCGATGGATCTCGTCGATGAAGAACACCTGGCCGCGGTCGAGGTTCGTCAGCAGGGCGGCGAGATCGCCGGGTCGCTCGAGCACCGGGCCGGACGTGGTGCGCAGGCCGACGCCGAGCTCGGTGGCGATGACGTGCGCCAGCGACGTCTTGCCGAGACCGGGCGGTCCACACAGCAGGATGTGATCGAGGACGTCGCCGCGCGCGCGCGACGCGGCGATCTGCACGCGCAGGTTCTCGCGCAGCTTCTCCTGACCGATGTACTCGTCGAGCGTGCGCGGCCGCAGCGGCATCTCGACGACGAGATCCTCCTCGAGCGGCTCGGCTACGATGGGGCTCGGCGGACGCGGCATGGTCGGCTAGCCCACCAATCCCTGCAGCGCCGCGCGGATGACCTCTTCCACCGGCGCCCCTGGACGTCCCACCTGCTGCACTGCGCGCTCCGCCTCGGGACGCTTGTAGCCGAGATTGACCAGCGCCGACACCGCCTCCTCGAGCGAGCCGCTCATGGCGGCGAGCGGCAGGCGCGGCGGGCCGTCCTCGGCGGCGAGCACGGCGGCGGCCTCACGGCACTCCACCACCATGCGCTCGGCGAAGCGCTTGCCGACGCCGGGGATGGTCTGCAGCCGGGCGGCGTCGCCCGCGGCGATGACGCGCACCAGCTCGGCCGCCGGCATGCCCGACAGCACGTTGACGCAGGTGCGCGGGCCGAGGCCCTTCACCTTGCGCAGCAGGTGGAAGAGCGTGCGCTCGCGCGCGTGGACGAAGCCGAACAGCTCGATCGCATCCTCCCGCACCTCGGTGTGGACCAGCAGCACGACCGTCCCGCCGACCGCGGGCAGATCGACGAGCGTCTGCAGCGACACGTGGACGGCGTAGCCCACGCCACCGACGTCGACGACGATGCCGTCGGCCGCCTTCTCGACCAGCGTGCCGGCGAGGCGCGCGATCATCGACGCCCCGCACGCCCGAGCGCCGCCGTGAGCGGTGCCTGCTGCAGGAAGCAGAGAGCCAGCGCCAGCGCGTCGGCGGCGTCGACCCCGGGCCGGACGGTGAGCTGGAGGCGCGCCGTCACACCGCGGCCGACGGTCTCCTTGTCGGCCCCGCCGTGTCCGACCGCGGCGAGCTTCACGGACGCCGGCGCGTACTCGTGCAGCGGAATCCCGGCCGCGGCCACCGCCGCCATCACCGCACCACGCGCCTCGCCGATGCGGAACGCGCTCTGCACGTTCCGCGCGACGAAGTTGCGTTCGAGGACGACGGCCGCGGGCGTCCACGCGTCGCACAGCCGGAGACACTCGGCATGGAGCCGCGCCAACCGTGCACCCAACGACTCGGTCGGGCGCAGGACGATGGTCCCACTGTCGAGATGCCGGAACCCCTGCCCCGCGCTCTCGACGACGCCCCAGCCCGTCAGGCGGCTCCCCGGATCGATGCCGAGTGCCCGCACCCCCACCCCTCTCCACGCGGCCCTCAGGCCGACAGCTGCTCGAGCTCCTCCGCCGAGATGTCCATGTTGGACGACACGCGCTGCACGTCGTCGTGATCCTCGAGCATCTCGAGCATGCGGATCATCTGCTCCGCCGGCTTGCCGGTGATGGACGTCGTCGACGACGGCATCATCGTGATCTCGGCCGATGCGCAGGCGATCTTCGCGGCCTCGAGTGCGTCCTTCACGGCCTCGAAGGTCTCGGGGGCGGTCAGCACCTCGAGGATGTCGCCCGAGTCGGTGACGTCGTCGGCGCCGGCTTCGAGCGCCACCTCGATGACCTTGTCCTCGTCGACGCCCGCGCGCTCGACCGTGATGAGGCCGCGCTTCGCGAACATCCAGGCGACGCTGCCGGCGGTGCCGAGGTTGCCGCCGCACTTGTCGAAGACGCTGCGCAGATCGGCGACGGTGCGATTGCGATTGTCGGTGAGCGCCTCGACCAGGACCGCGACGCCGCCGGGGCCGTAGCCCTCGTACACGATGTCCTCGTAGCTGACGCCCTCGAGGTCGCCGGTGCCCTTCTTGATGGCCCGCTCGATCGTGTCGCCGGGCATGCTGCCCTTCTTGGCGGTGATGACGGCCGTCCGGAGCCGGGGATTGGCGTTCATGTCGCCGCCGCCCATACGGGCTGCGACGGTGATCTCCTTGATGAGCTTGGTGAAGATCTTACCGCGCTTGGCGTCCTTCGCGGCCTTCTTGTGCTTGATGGTGCTCCATTTGGAATGGCCCGACATAACATGGGGCGGTTACCACAGGGGGGAATGGGGAACAACCTCGCCACCTTGCCTTGCGCCCCCCGTGCGACGCGACGATAATCCGCCGTCGTGCGGTGGTGGCGTGGGGTGGTGTGGGCGGTGGTGCTGTGCGCCGCGGCCTGCTCGGTGCAGCGTCCGCCGCCACCGGTGGTGGGTGGCCGGCAGGAGGGCGTGGCCTCGTGGTACGGCCCCGGCTTCCACGGCAAGCAGACCGCCAACGGCGAGATCTACGACCAGTACGAGATGACGGCGGCGCATCCGTCCCTGCCGCTGGGCAGCCGCGCCATGGTGACGAACCTGGCCAACGGTCGGGCCGTCGAGGTCCGCGTCAACGACCGCGGGCCGTTCGTCGGCGGTCGCGTGATCGATCTGTCGTACGCCGCCGCCCACGCCATCGGCATGGTGGGGCCGGGCACCGCCGACGTCCGGATCGAGGTGCTCGAGCTGGCGCAGGGCCGGCGGCGCAACCCGCGCAGCGCGCCCCGTCCCGTCGTGCCGGTGGCGGCACAGGTGCCGTCCGACCTGCCGCGCGCGACGTTCGTCGTCCAGGTCGCGAGCTTCACCGACCCGGGTACTGCCGAGCACCTGCGGCGGTCCATCGCGCTGCGCTTCCCCGACGCCTACGTCGATCCGCTCGAGACCATCGACGGCCGCTACCACCGCGTCCGCATCGGCCCGTATCCGCTGCGTGCCGTCGCGGTCGCGCGCGCAGAGCTGGTGAACCGTCTCGGCTACCCGGCGATCATCATGGAGGAGGCGCCGGGACCATGACGGCATGACGCGCGCGCTCGGCGCGGTGCTCGTCGCGGTCACGCTCGCGGCCTGCGGCCCCGGACCGATCGTCCGTCACGGCGTCGTCGACCAGACGGCACTGGCGACGCTCCAAACCGAGGTCGCGGCGACGCGCGGCCTCGCCTTCGACGGCCCCGTGCCGAGCCGCGCGCTGCCGCCGGCCGGCATCCGCGACGTCCTCGTCGAGGAGCTCGACCACGGCTTCCCGGCGGCCGACCTCGCCGTGATCCAGGCGGTGTACGCGCGCCTCAACCTGCTCGACGGCGGCACGGTGCTGCGACCGGCGCTGCAGGTGCTCTACGAGGGTCAGGTGGCGGCGTTCTACGATCCGCGCCGTCGCGAGCTCACGATCGCCACCGACGCCCTCGACACCGGCGGCTTCGGGCTCGGCGTGGTGAAGGTGCTGACGGGACGCGATCCCGTCGGCGAGATGCTGGTGTCGCACGAGCTGGTGCATGCGTTGCAGGACCAGCACTGGCCGATGCCGACGGAGCCGGAGCCGCTGACCGCGTCGCAGAGCGATCGCCTCATCGCACGGCGCGCGGTGCTCGAGGGCGACGCCACGCTGGCGTCGTTCGCGGTGTTGCAGGGGGGCACGCTCGGCGCCGGTACGCGCGCGACGATCGTCGCCGAGCTGGCGTCGCTGCCGTCGCAGCTGGCCGAGACGTACCCCGACGTCCCGGCGATCGTCCGCGAGACCCTCGCCTTCCAGTACCAGGCCGGCACCGCATTCACGGCGCGCGCGCTCGCCGACGGCGGCTGGCCGGCGGTCGATCACGTACAGGTCGATCCACCGGTGTCGACCGAGCAGGTGCTGCACCCCGAGCGCTACTTCGATCGGCGCGACGCGCCGTCCGACGTCGAGCTCGGCGGCAACGGGACGCTCGACCGTGCAGGCTACCGGCTCGTCCTGGCCGACACGCTCGGCGAGCTCGACATCCTCGTCCTGGCACGACGCACGTTGCCGCCGGCCGAGGCGGCACGCATCGCCGACGGCTGGGACGGCGATCGGCTGAAGGCATGGCAGCGCGGCGACGATCTCGTGCTGGGATGGATGACGGTGTGGGACACGGCGGACGACGCGACGGAGTTCGCGGCGGCGATGCCGACGATGACGCCGGGGGCGCGCGTCGAGCAGCGCGGGACGCGCGTGCTGGTGCTGGTCGGGCCGGAGGTGCCGGGGCTGGCGGGCTCGCTGCTCGCGACGTCGCGGGTCGTCACGCACTGACGGCGCAGCGCTCAGTGCGGCAGGACGTACCGCCCCTCCCCCTCGTCCCGCACGCGCCCGTCGCGCACCAGCTTCTCCAGGTGCGCCTGCACCGTCAGCGCCGCCGCCCAGTGCAGGACCGGGTGCAGGTCGACGTAGAGGCGCGCGACGATGGCGGGGATCTCGCCGACGCCCGCCTCGAGCGCGTCGAGGACCTGCTGCTCGCGCAGCAGCCGATGTGAGACGTACTCGTCGATGACGTCGTACGGCCGCTCGATGGGCGGACCGTGCGCCGGAAAGATCACCGCCAGGTCGAGCGCGCGGAGACGGCGCAGGGAATCGAGATAGGCGGTCATGTCGCCGTCGGGCGGCGCGATGATGGTGGTGCCGGTCGAGAGGATGGTGTCGCCGGTGAAGAGCCAGCGACGCTCGGGCTCGTAGTAGCAGCAGTGCCCCGACTCGTGGCCCGGCGTGTGGATCGCGCGCAGCCGACCGCCGGGGAAGGCGATCTCGTCCCCGTCCTCGACGAGGCGGTCGGGTGCCAGCGGCGCGCCGGCGAAGACGAACCCGGCGCGACTGCGGTGCACCGCGATCGGCGCGTTCCACGTCTCGCGCACCGCCGCCGCGCCGCCGACGTGATCGGCGTGGATGTGCGTCAGCAGCAGCGCGGTCGGCGTGACGCCGGCGGCACCGATGCGCGCGCGGTTCTCGGCGTCGAGCGGCGCGGCGTCGATGAGGAGCGCCTCGCGGCCGTCGTGCAGGAGGTACTGATTCGTTCCCGGGCCCGTCATCGGGCCAGGGTTGGGCGCCAGGGAGACGCGGATGCCGTCGGGAAGCTCCATCTAACTCAGGTGCCCCATCCTGCCGCTCTGGTAGTCGACCATCGCCTGCCGGATCTGCGCGCCGTCGTTCATGACGAACGGCCCCTGCCCGACGATGGGCTCCTCGATGGGCTCGCCGCAGAGGAGCAACGCGGTGGCGTCGCGGGCCGCGTCGATGCGGATGCCGTCGCCCTCGCGATCGAACAGCCCGACCTCGGCCGCACCGATGTCCTCGGAGCCGTTCACACGCACCGTCCCGCGCAGCACCGCGAGGATCGTCGTATGGCCGTCCGGGACCGGCAGGTCGATCGGGCGCTCGCTCGCGAGACGCAGGTCGAGCACCTGGATGGGCGTGAAGGTCGCCGCCGGCCCCGTCACGCCGCCGAAGGCGCCCGCGATGACGCGCACGCGACCCGCGCCGTCGGCGAGCGGTACCACCGGGATGTCGGCGTCGACGATGCCCTGGTAGCGCGGCGGCGCCATCTTGTCCTTTGCCGGCAGGTTCACCCAGAGCTGCACCATCTCGAAGGCTCCGCCGCGGCGCGCGAACTCGCGGCCGTGGAACTCCTCGTGCACCAGACCACCCGCGGCGGTCATCCACTGCACGTCGCCCGGACCGATCCGACCACCGCCACCCGAGGAGTCGCGGTGCTCGACCTCGCCCGCGTAGACGATGGTGACCGTCTCGAACCCACGATGCGGATGTTCGCCCACGCCGCGACGCTCGGTCGTCGGCGTGAAGTCCATGGGTCCGGCGTAGTCGAAGAGCAGGAACGGGCTCAGCACCGGTCCGAGGTTGGGATAGGCGAAGAGCGTGCGGACGGGAAAGCCGTTCCCGACCCAGTGGCGATCCACGCTGCGCTGGATGCAGCGAAGCGTCTTCTGCGCCATCGCGCTACCGGCGCCGTTCGCCGTCCCGGTATCCCTGTTGGTAGGCGGCGTCACGCGACTCCTCGTGCTTGCCGTAGAGGAACCCGCCGACCACGCCAGCCCCAGCGCCGATCGCGGCGCCCATGCCGGCGTCGCCGGCGATGGCCCCGATGATGGCCCCGCCGGCAGCCCCGACGGCGCCGCCTTTGACCGTGCTCTTCTGCGTCTGGGTCATGCCGGCGCAGCCACCGCCGGCGATGGCGAGGCTCAGGGCCAGCACGCCGACCGTCGAGCGGCGCATCACTTGGCACCTCCCTGGCTCGGGCACGGCCACGTCGCGAACAGGAAGCGGCCGAGGGTCTCGACCGGCGCGTCGCCCATGTACTCCGGATGGGCCTGACACCAGGCGACGAACATCTTCACCGCCTCCACGCGCGTCGGCGGCGGCTGAGGCATGCAGACCCACGGCTTCGCCTTCGGGCCGTCGGTGAGCGCCTGCTGATACTGATACGCGCCGAGGAGAAACCCGTGACAGAAACCGATGCCCGCGAGGCGCAGCGGGTCGTCGTCGGCGACGGTGCAGAGGTCGACCAGGTCCTGGGTGGTCTTGATGACGAAATCGTCGCGCGTCAGCAGCGCGCGCGCCGGCGTGGCCGTGAACACGGCGAGCGCCCCGACCGCCAGCATCCGGAGGCTCCGTGTCCAGACGTCGCGCATCGTCGTCATCCCGCCCCTACCGTACCGGCGTCCACGAGGCATCGGGGTCGTAGGCCGTGATCGCACGGGCGGCATCCGCCGTCTGCGCCCCGAGGTCCTTCTGGAAGACGATGCCCTGCTGGTTCACGACGAAGGTCTGGATGCCGCTGACACCGTACTCGGCGGGCCACGCGACGAGCGCGAAGCCACCGGTCAGCTTGCCGTCCGTCAGGTAGCTCCGGGCGCCTCCCGGAGCGTTCGCGCCCTGCCCCGTCAGGATGCGGAAGAGGTAGCCGTGAAACGGCCTGGGCGCGCTCCCGGGATTGGCGAGCGCGTAGCCCTCCGCATCGGCGTCGGCCACCAGCGGACCCAGCGGGCTCCGTCCCTTTCCACCGTCGGCGTCCCAGTACAGCCCGTCGTGCTGACCGTCCGTGCTGTGGACCTTCTGGGCGAAGACGCCCTTCCCAGCCCCACGATCCTCGGCGGCGTACTCGCGCTGCGCCTCGACGTAGGCACGAGCCACGGCGATGGCACCGAGCTCGTTGCGACCGACGCGCCGATTGACGATCTCGTCGCGGCCTGCGGCAGTGTCGAAGCGCCAGCCCTGATCGTCCTTCACGAGCGGGATGGGGAACGGCCAGTCCTCGCGGCCGAGGATCGCCACGCGATGCGTGTCGTCCACGCCCTCGATGCGGGTGCGTTCAGCGACGGCGGCGAGGAAGCGCCGTCGGGCGGCGGCGTCCTCCACGGGATCACCCGACGAGACGACGTCCTCGCTCTCGGGCCCGAGGATGGCCTGCACCTTCGCCGGCTCGTTCGTGCGAAGGGCGTCCGTGAGCGCACGGATCGCCTGCTCGGGCGTCTTGTAGTGCGGTTGTGCCGGCGCATCGGCGGCGCGTACGCCCCCGACGACCACCAGCGACATCATGACGACTGCGATCATCGTGCGCATCAGCGTCCCCTCCCGCCACCGCGGCCACCGCCGCCACCACCGCGACCTCCACCGCCGCGGCTGCCGCCGCCACCGTGTCCGCCACCACCGCCGCGTCCGCCACCGCCGCCGCCACCGTACGACGGCCGGCTGCCACCACCGCCACCGGCGTAGGACGGCTTGTTGCGGCTGGCGGCGCCGCGGTTGCTCGCCTCGCGGGTGGACTTGCCGTTGCCGTAGTTTCCGAAGGCCCCTGAGTTGCCGCTGCCACCGGGACGACTGCCCCCGCCGCCGGCGCTCGGCCGATCGCCTCCACCCGGGCGTCCTCCGCCGCCACCGGGTCGGTCCCCACCGGGACGTCCGGCATCGGGCCGCCCCCCGCCCCCGCCGCCGCCACTGGGACGATCGGGTCGCCCGGCACCGCCCGCGCCCGGGCGATCACCGGCGGCCGGGCGATCGGGACGATTGCCTGCACCGGGACGATCCTGCCGGCCGCCGCCAGCGCCGGCTCGATCACCGCCGCCGTATCCGCGCCCCGCGTCACGCTGCGCCCGATCGCGGGTGGCCGCCCGATCACGCTCGCCGTAGCGCTTCGTGTCGGCGGCGTTCTTGTAGCCGACGCCGCGCCGGTGCTCGGGATTGTGCTGCCACTTCTGTTTGTTGATGTTCGCGTTGTTGATGTTGACGTTCTTGTTGATGTTGACGTTGTTGTTGTTGTGGCCGTGCCCGTGGCCACCACCGTAGTAGTTGTTCTGGTAGCAGTTGTGGTCGTTCCAATCGAAGGCGTTCGAGAGGATCGCGCCCGTGGCCATGCCGGCGCCGAACGTCAGCAGCGCGCCGCCCCACGTCGCCGTCGGTGGATAGACGGCGGGGTACACGGGAGACGCCACGTAGGTGGGCCCGTACACCGTCGGCGGATACGTCGGCACGTACACCACCTGCGGATCGGCCGGCTGGATCACGATCGTCTCCTTCTCCTTGACGACGACCTGCTGCTTGTCGGTCTTGAGTGCTCCGGACGCCTCGGCCTTGGCCCGCATGCGCTGCACGGCGTCCATGACCCCGGCCTGCTGGTCGAGGAACGCGTTGCCCATGTCCTGCGTCCAGTCGAGATTCGTCGACATGCGGTCGAGAACCTCGGGGAAGCTGCAGAGCCACTTGATGCTGTCGTCCCAGTCCTTCTCTTCGAGCGCCTTGGTGAGCGCGTCCCCGGTGAGCGAGGCGTTCGCCTTCCGCCAGCGATCCGCCTCCACGACCTCGAGCGGATACGTGGAGGCAATGAACACCTGCGCCAGCAACGCGTCGGGATAGAGTGCCACCGGAGCCACGATCTGGTCGAGCTGCTCGTTGGAGAGCGCGGCACGCGCCGGAGCGACGGCAAGGAGCACGGCAACCATCGTCGCCACGAGGAGCCAGGCACGTCGTCTAGTCGTCATCGAGAGAGCTCCGGGTTCCCGCACGGTCGACCGCGCGTGTTCGCGTACGTGTCTTTCCTAGGTTCATTGGCGTGCGGCACGCAAGCCCCGGTCGACATACCGCCGTCGCGGGGCGCGACCGTTGCCGTCACGACACAGGTTCGGATACACGTGCCGGCGGTGTCACTCCGCTCTTGCGCTGTCCGGTGTCCTCGACGTTTCCTGACGGCGAGCCTGGTGGTCGTCATGGTCGCGGGCTGCGCGGCACCGGTCCGGGTCCACCGCGGCGATCCCCGTGTCGTGCACCGCGAGATCACCCGCAACGTCCTCACCGGCCAGGAGCTGAGCGGCCAGACGCACAACGTGCTGCACCGCGCGGGATTGCTCGACGCGTGGAAGAAGGATCCGGCCGGCGTGCTCGCGACCCTGCACGCGGGCGTGACCCGGGGCGAGGACGATCCCGACACGGTCTTCGCGATCTCCGAGCTGGCGTTCGCGCACGCCGGACGCACCAAGCAGCCGTCGTACTACCTCGCCTCGGCCGTCTATGCCTGGGCCTTCCTCTTCCCCGTCCGCAAGGACTACGTGCCGCACCGCTTCGATCCGCGCGTGCGACTCGCAGCCGACCTCTACAATCTGGGGCTCACGAACGGGCTCGAGATCGACAAGGGCAAGTACGTCGCCATCGGCGCCGGCACCTATCCCCTGCCCTTCGGCGAGCTCGTGATCGAGTTCGACGAGGCGCAGCTCATCTGGGGTGATCGCAAGCTCGCGAACTTCGCGCCCGCCGCCGAGTTGCAGGTGACGGGACTCGCGGAGCGCTACCGCCGCACGGGGCTCGGCGCACCGCTCGCCGCCGGCACCGTGCCGCTCGATCCGGCGCGCGAGCCCGACAAGTTCATCTCCGGCGCCACCCGCGTCCCGGTGACCGCGCTCCTGCGCATCCCGGAGCCCCGCCGTCAGATCTCGTCGGGCACGGTGCACGCCACGCTCGACCTCTACGACGCCCAGGTCACCGAGACCGTGAAGGTCGGCGAGCGCGACGTGCCGCTCGAGGTCGAGCCCACCGCCGCCCTGGCGTACATGCTCACCGAGGGGCGGCCCTGGGAGCTCGAGCTGAAGGGATTCTTCGGCGGCGCCCTCCCCGGCATCGAGGAACCGGCGCGCCTGCGGGCAGTCCAGCCGTACCGACGCGGGCGGATTCCGGTGGTCTTCGTGCACGGCACGGCGTCGAGCACCACGCGTTGGGCCGACATGGTGAACGACCTGTCGAACGACCCCGCGATCCGCGAGCACTTCCAGTTCTGGTACTTCACCTACGACACCGGCAACCCCATCCTGTTCACGGCGGACGCGCTACGCGAGCTGCTGCGCGAAGCGGTCGCCCGGCTCGATCCCGGCGGCACCGACCCCGCCCTGCACGACATGGTCGTGATCGGCCACAGCCAGGGCGGGCTGCTCACCAAGACCACCGCCATCGACAGCGGCGAGAAGTTCTACTACTGGAAGACGCCGTTCGCGCAGCTCAAGATGAGCGACGAGACGCGTGCGTACTTCCAGCGCGTCCTCTTCCTCCAGCCGCTGCCGTTCGTGAAACGCGTCATCTTCGTGGCGACGCCGCATCGGGGCAGCTACGTCGCCGGCAACTGGCTGGCGCACCAGGTGGCGCGCTTCATCAAGCTGCCGGGCCGGGTGGTGAACGCCCTCGGTGAGGTGGTGAAGGGCAATCCGGAGTTCGCGTCGTTCCGCGCGCCGACGGCGGTGGACAACATGACGCCCACCAACCCGTTCGTGAAGACCCTGGCCGAGATGCCCGTGGCACCGGGCATCACCGCCAACTCGATCGTCGCCGTGCAGGGCGACGGGCCGGTCGAGGAGGGCGACGACGGCGTCGTCGAGTACACCAGCGCGCACCGCACCGACGTCGAGTCGGAGATCGTCGTCCGCTCCGGGCACTCCTGCCAGTCTAATCCGGCGACCATCGCCGAGGTGCGGCGCATCCTGCAGCGCCATCTGGCCGCGTACCAGCAGCAGCTGAATACGCCCCCCGCTCCCGAGCGTGTAGGCGCTCCGGCCTCGTGATGCGTGGCCTCGCGCGCGCCCTCTTCGTCCTGGCGGCACTGCTGCTGCTGGCCTGGGGCGCCGGCGCGCTGCACTTCGCCGGACCCGGCGGGCGACGCGTGCCCGACCTGCTGGCCGGGCTGTGGGTCCTGGTCGGCCTCGCCATCCTGCTCATGGTGACGCCCTGGGGCCGCAAGATGCTGGCGTTCGGGGTGGCCGTGGCGGTGCTCCTCGCGTGGTGGTCGACCGTCGTGCCGAGCAACGACCGCAACTGGTCCGCCGACGTCGCCCGCCTGCCGCACGGCACCGTGCAGGGAGACATCCTCACCATCGAGAACGTCCGCGACTTCGACTACCGCTCCGAGACCGACTGGACCGAGCACTGGGAGACGCGCACCTACGACCTCTCGACGCTCGAGGGCGTCGACCTCTTCCTGTCGTACTGGGGCTCGCCGGTCATCGCGCACACCATCATGAGCTGGCGCTTCTCGGACGGGCAGCACCTCGCCATCTCGATCGAGCTGCGCAAGGAAGTGGGCGAGGTGTACACGCCGATCGCCGGCTTCTTCCGCCGCTACGAGATCTACTACGTCACTGCCGACGAGCGCGACGTGGTGCGGCTGCGCACCAACTACCGCGGCGAGAACGTCTACCTCTACCCGCTGCGCATGCCACGCGGTCGCGCCCGCAAGGTGCTGCTCGACTACGTCGCGAGCATGAACGCGCTCGTGGCCGAGCCGTCCTTCTACAATACGATCACGGGCAACTGCACGACGACGATCCGCACCCACGTCATGCAGATCGGCGCCGACTGGCCGCTCGACTATCGCCTCTTCGCCAACGGCTACTCGGACGAGTGGCTGTATGAGCGCGAGCGTATCGACACCAGTCGTCCGTTCCCCGTGGTGCGCGAGACCAGCTCGATCGACGCCCGCGCCAAGGCGGCCGATCAGGACCCGGCGTTCTCCACACGGATCCGCGACGGCATGGTGGTTCCGCCGCTGTTGCCCGACCCACCCTGAAGGCGGGCCGTCAGTCCCGCGAAACCCCCGGCAGCAGATCGGCCAGGCGCTCCTCGAGCTCGGCGTTGCGGTGCTCGAGCAGGACGATGCGCTCTTCCAGGGCGGCGAGATCCTTGCGGGTCGCCGCCCGAAGGCGACGCAGGATCTGCTCGCTCACCGCGGTGAGCCGGTCCTCGACCGATCCCAGCGCCCGGGTGCCACGGCCCTCGATGTCCTTCAGGGCCCCCGTCGCGCGTCCGCGCAGCTCCTTGCGAAGCTCGCGCACGTCCGCCGCGATCTCCGAGCGCGTGCGCTTCGCGAAGGTCTGCACGTCGCGCTGCAAGCGACCGATGAGACGCTCGCCCTCGCGCCGCATCCGACCCACCGCGGCCTGGATGTCCATCGCCCCCACGGTCTGTCCGGCTCGTGCCATGGCTCCTCCTCTCGCCTCACGCGGGGCCGGGCGTCGCACCGAGTCCGAGCGACTCGCGGACGGCACCCCGCTCGAGGCCGAAATGCTCACACACCCTCGCGAACGAACACGGCCACACGTCTTCGTCCGACGTGAACCAGGCGGCCAGCTCCCGGCGCAGTCGTGCCGCCCGACCACGCTCTGCCGCACGACAGTGACGCCACGTGCGTACCGCGTCTTCGAGAACGGCAGAGAGCAGTCGCTCTTCTGCGGAGGCCTTTCCACGCCGTTCCGACGGTGTGGCATTGCCGTCCGACCACTCGAGCAGGAGGTCGTTCGCGGTGGTGGTTCGCATGATGCGTATCTGAAGCAGACCGCGTGCCAAGACGCGTCGCCCGCCGTCTCGATCGTTCGCGCCGCCGATTGCCACATGCGGGAAGCAGCCGGGGGTGGGATCTGCAGGGCTCGGAGCCGCGTCCAAGCGCGTCGAGTGACGGCGGTACGGCTCAGGTCCTGCTGCGGAGCCATGCCCGGTACCGCCCCGGGGACATGCCGAACCAGCGACGACAGGCCCGCCCGAAGTTCGCGGCGTCCTCGTAGCCGAGGGCCCACGCCACCTCGGCGACGCCGAGCCCCGGCTCGCGCAGCAACGCCTCGGCCTGGCGCTGCTGTCCCCGCTCGAGCAGTGCACGAAAGCTCGTCCCCGCGTCGCCCAGCCGGCGAACGAGCGTCCGGCGCGAGACCCCGAGCGTCCGCGCCACGTCGTCGACGGACGCCCGTCCGCGCTGCGCAGTGATCTGCTGCTCGACGCGATCCACCCACGACGGGTGGCCGGCGAGCCGGCGCTCGGCGACGACGAGCGTCTGCATCGACGCCGCGAACATCGGGCCGTCGGCCAGTGCGCATTCGACGTCGAGCCACGCCGCCGGAATGACGACCGCCGACTCGCGCCGGCCGAAGCGCACCGGGGCATGGAAGACGTCGAGGTGCCGTCGCGAATGATCGGGGCCGGCCCCCTCGCGCTCGAACCATCCCTCGGACATCGGCCGGCCGAGGCTCGCCTCCACCATGCCCTGCGTACTCAGCATCACGAGATCGAGGAGCCGCGCCCGCTCCGCCTCGGCGAGTGCGACGCGATCCTCCGGCACCAACCGCACCACGTCGCCGTCGACCGACGCGCGCAGGCGGAAGTGCGGCGAGCGCACCCAACCGAAGCGCGTCATCACTCCGAGCGCATCGCGCACGGTGGGCGCGCTGACGACGGCGAAGCCGACCGGGCCGTGGGTGGCTGCATGGAGTCGGGTGCCGACGGTGAGCGCCCACTCGGGGGGGAGCAGACGATTGGCATTGCGTATCTGACGGAGCTGCTGCCCGAGCGTGATCTCCGACGGCGACGTCGCCGCGATCCCCGTCCCCGCGAGCAACGCCGCCCGGTCGCGCCGCACGGCGCCGTACTCCCGCAGGATCAGCTGGAAGTACGCCGACGTCATCGGCAGGGCGTCCGCGTGCGCTCGCATGGCTGGCTCGAAATGACCAGTCGTTGGCCTGATCTACACTCGGAGCCGCGGGGCCGCCGTGTCAAGGAGCATCACCACGTCACGAGGAGGTCCCCGATGCCCATCGAGACTGCGACGCCCGAGAAGCGACCCGCGATGCTCCGCGCCCACTACGCCGCCGAGAACGCCAACGACATGGATCGCATCATGGCGACGTTCTCCGCCGACACCGAGATGCTCTACAACCGCCAGCCCTTTCGCGACCGCGACGGCATCCGTGCCGCACACGAGTACCTCGGCTTCGGCGCCGCCGGGGCGTTCCGCGGCGTGCAGACGATCGCCGACCACGAGCACGTGACCGCCGACGAGATCGTCGTCGAGGGACGGCTGTGCGGCACCCACGTCGGCGAGTTCCAGGGCTTTGCGCCGACGCAGCGCGAGGTCGAGCTGCCGTTCGTCGCGTTCTACCGTTTCGACGCCACCGGCAGGCTGGTGTCGGAGCGGGTGGTGATGAACCTCGGCCCCCTGGCGCACGCGCCGACGTTCGCGGCGCCGTAGGACGCGGCGGGCGCCCGGCTGCGCCGGGCACCCGTCCGAATCGTCGATCTACGCCCGGTGCTCCCGCGACGCGACCATCGAGAGCGCGGCCGAGCCGGGATGGCTCATGGCCTCGGGCGCCACGGTGCCACCACCGGCCATGCCGTAGGCGTTCTCGCTGTGCTCGGCGAGGTCGAGACCTTCCATCTCCGCTTCCTCGTCCACCCGTAGCGATCCCATCACCGCCTGCAACCCGAGAACGATCACCACCGTCGCCAGCGGGGCGAAGACGATGACGAAGCCCATACTCTTGAGCTGCACCATGATCTGCGCGCCATTGCTCTCGATCCCGGAGCCGAGCGTCACGGCGAAGATACCGGAGGCGAGCGCGCCCCAGGTGCCGCCGAGCGCGTGCACCCCGAAGACGTCGAGCGAGTCGTCGTACCCCATCGCGGGCTTCAGGAACGTGCAGGCGGCGTAGGACACGATCGCCACGCCGAGCCCGATGGCCATGGCCCCGGCCGGCCCGACGTTGCCGCAGGCGGGGGTGATGGCGACCAGCCCGGCCACCGCCGCCGTCGCACCGCCCAGCGCGGTGGGCTTGCCGCGATGCATCCACTCGATGATCGCCCAGGCCACGACCGCCGCCGAGGCGGCCGTGCTGGTGTTGAGGAATGCCAGGGTCGCCAGCGGGCTCGCGCTGAGCGCGCTGCCGGCATTGAAGCCGAACCAGCCGGTCCAGAGCATGCCCGCCCCGATCAGACAGAGGGGCAGGCTGTGCGGCGTCATCGAGTCGTGCCCGAGGCCGCGCCGCTTGCCGAGCATGAGGGCGAGGACGAGCGCGGAGAAGCCGCTCGACATGTGCACGACGAGCCCACCGGCGAAGTCGATGGCGCTCGCCTTGAAGATCCATCCCTCCGACGACCACACCATGTGCGCGATCGGGCAGTACACCACCAGGAACCAGATGGTGATGAAGGCGCACCACGCCCCGAACTTCATGCGCTCGGCGATGGCGCCGAGGATCAGGGCGGGCGTGATGATCGCGAACATGCCCTGGAACATGATGAAGATGTACTCGGGGATGTTGCGCGGCGGGGAGGCGAAGTTCGCCACGACCGAGTCGAGCGTGACGCCCGAGAGCATCACCTTGGAGAAGTCACCGACCCAGGCGTTGCCGGTGCCGAAGGCCAGGCTGTAGCCAACGGCGATCCACAGCACGCCGACGATGCCGGCGGACAGCACACACTGCATGAAGACGTTGAGGACGTTCTTGGCGCGCACGAGCCCGCCGTAGAAGAGGGCGAGGCCGGGCAGCGTCATCATGAGCACGAGCGCGGACGAGGTGAGGACCCACGCGGTGTCGCCGGTGTCGATCGCCGGCGGGGCTTCTTCCGCCGCGTGCGCCGCGGCGGCCCACAGAATCGAGAAGGTGCTCGCCGCCCACACAGCGCGGCGCACACGGGTATCATCAGGCCAACAGATGACGTTCGTCATCGAAGAGTCTCCTTCGTTGGGGACGAGAGGTGTCCGTGACCACGCAGGGGCGCGGCGCGCGAACGGGTCCGGCGGAGCCGGGGTGAAGCGACTAGAGGCGGTCGCCGAGGGGCGGCTGGACGACGCCTGGTGGGGCGTTGGCCTCGTGGAACAACGCCGCCGGCACTTCACACCGGCGGTCGAGCCGCGCCGACACCCGCTCGACCTGCCACCGCGCGTTCTGCGACGACACCCGCTCCGTCGTCCACGCCTCGGGCGCACGACGCCGGTACCGTCCGTCATCGCGACGGCCGTCGAACGTCTGCACGTCCGGCGTACCGTAGCGTCGCGCCACCGGGGGCTGCCGATGGTCGTGCGACGCATCGCTGCGCGCCACGACGAGGGCGCCACCCGCCGACTCGGGAAAGCGGGCCACCGCAGCCACGATCGCCACGGCGCCGAGCCCCATCGCCAGCGCAAGAGGGGCGATGCTGCCCCAGCGGGAAGTGTGTACGTGCCTCATGACGGAGGAACCCGAAGGGTTCGTGGTCCTTCAGCAAGCGACATGCCGCCGCCTCCCGGCATCTTCGCGTCCTCCGTAGCTGGAGAAGGACCCGGGCGCGGGATGGATCATGCCGCGAATGCGGGCACTGCCGACGAACGGGGCAGAAATCCGGTCGAGCTAAGGGCGGTGGTCCGCGGCGTCGAGCCGCTCGCGCACCTTCCGCAGCAGCTGCCGCTCGCTTGGATAGGGGACCACGGTCTCGGCCGACTCGATCGGGAACCAGCGCACCGCATCCATCTCGCGATCGCGATCCGCGAACCGGCCGCCGCGATGCCGCATGAGGAAGAAGCGGACGCGCTTCAGCACGCGCACCGCGCTGCCGTCGGCCTCGCGCCGCACGTACCAGTAGGTGACGTCGCCGAGGCGATCCTCGATGACGCCGACCAGGCCCGTCTCCTCGCGCACCTCGCGCAGGGCGGCCTCCTCCATGCTCTCCCCGGCCTCGACGTGCCCCTTCGGCATGGACCACACCAGCGTGCCGTCGTCGGGCCGTCTGCGCGCTCCGAGGCAGACCATCCACAGGCCGCGCGCACGCCGGTAGACGAGGCCACCGGCAGAGAACTCGCGGGTCATCGGCGGCCGTGCCGCCGGTGCGCTCAGCGGGCGCGGTCCGTCGCCTCGGCGAGCCACGTCAGGTACTTCGCGCCGCCGGCGGCGACCGGCAGGGCCAGCACCTCGGGGACGTCGTAGGAGTGGAGTGCGTGGACGCGCGTTTCGAGCGACGGCACGTCGGCCGCGCGCGCCTTCAGCACGAGGAGATACTCGCTGGCGTCCTCGACGGCGTCCTGCCAGCGATAGATCGAGCGGATCGGCCCGACGACGTTGGCGCACGCGACCAGGCGCTCGTCGACGAGCGTGCGCCCGATGCGCGCGGCCTCGTCGGCGCTGCCGGCCGTCACCAGCACCACGACGACGTCGGACGCGATCACGACGCCGCTCCGGCGTCGGCCGCCGCGTGCTTCGCGGGACGGTAGCGCTCGAGGATGGCGTCGTAGTCGAGCGGCCCGGTCTGCGGCGACTCGGGGACGGCGCGCCGGCGCAGGCGACGCACCTGCGTGCGGACCCGCTCGAGCCACTCGCCGCGACGCCGGGTGGCGGGCGGCAGCAGGCCGTCGGTGCGCAGCGGATCGGACAGCGCGCGGGCGGCGTCGAGCGACACCAGATTGCGCCGCAGGAGGTCGGCGAGCGAGTTGTCGAGCCGTCGCGGCGTGAACCCCGAGCGGTCGAGCAGCGTGCGCGCGACGCGGGCGACGTCTTCACTGTCGAGCAGGCCGTCGGCCGCGAGCACGAGGGCGGTCTGGAAATAGTTGAAGGCGGGCACCAGGCGCGGCCCGAAGAGCTGGAACGCGGCCGGCGGCGTGCGGCGCTCGAGATTGATGAAGATGCGCTGCACGCCGTCCGCGCCACCGACCTCCTCGGCGAGCGCCAGCACGACGGGGACCACCAGCGGGTCGACCCCGATCCGCCCGAGGATCGGCGCCAGACGGTCGGGCGGCAGGCGGCCGGCGACGATGTCGGCGTACAGCGAGTACGTCAGGGGATCCGATTCCCAGTCGTCGCCGAAGAGCAGCTCGCGCGTGCCGGGCGCACTGCCCTGGCGGCCGCGCAGCAGCTCGGCGAGCTTGAAGCCGACGTGCTCGCGCAGATGGCGGAACCGTCCGCGTGCGATGTGCTGGAGCTGGTCCTTGAAGACGATGCCGTCGTACGGCACGCCGTCGAGCGCCAGCTTGTCGCGAATCGCCTTGCCGATCTGCGGCGGGCTCGCCGAGATGAAGTGGATGGCGACGGGGCGCTCGCGGCGATCGGCCGCGCTGCGCAGCCCCTTGATGACGTCCGTCACGCCGGGTACCTCGACCTTGTCCGCGCCGGTCTCGCGCGCCGTCCGCCACAGCTGGCGGAGCGTGTCGAACTCGCTGCGCAGGTAGGTCTTGTCGAGGTCCCAGCGGCAGAGCAGCGGCGGCAGCGGCACGCGTGCCGCGGCACGGCGACGGATCAGGCTCACGCGTGCCCTCCGAGCGCGTCGGCGATCTCGGCCGGGACGCGGTCGCGCACCGCCTTCGCCGCCACCTTCACCGCGTTGGCGACCGCGCGCGCCTCCGAGCGCCCGTGACACTTGATGAAGAGCTGCTGGAAGCCGAGGATCGGCGAGCCGCCGTACTGGCTGTAGTCGGTGAGCGCCTGCACCTTCTCGATGCCCTGCGACAGCAGCCGCAACCCGACACGCCACATCAGGCGGCGCTCGGCGGCGGCACGCGCCACTTCGGTGAGCACCTCCGAGACGCCCTCGAACAGCTTGAGCGCCACGTTGCCGAGCATGCCCTCGCAGACGATGACGTCGGCGCGACCACGCACCAGCTCGTGGCCCTCGACGTTGCCGACGAAGTTCAGGATGGGGAGCTGCTTCAGGCGACGATGCGTCTCCACCAGGACCTCGCCGCCCTTCCCGTCCTCGCGTCCCATGTTGAGGAGCCCGACGCGCGGGCTCGGCACCTTCGAGATGCGACGCGCGTAGGCACTGCCCATGAGGGCGAACTGTACCAGCTCGGCCGGCTCACACCGTACCGTGGCGCCGGCATCGAGCAGCAGCGCCAGCGCGTCCTGCCCCGGATACTCGGTGTAGCGCGGATAGACGCTCGCGAGCGCGGCGCGCTTGATGCCCGGCAGCAGCGTGAAGTGCCTGGCGCAGGCCAGGATGCACGCCCCGGTGTTGCCCGCCGACACCATGGCGTCGGCACGGCCCTCGGCCACCGCCCGCACCCCCACCAGCAGCGACGCGTCCTTGCGCGTGCGAACGGCCTCGTGCGGGTCGTCTTCCATGCCGATCTGCTCGCGGCAGTGGAGGATCTCGATGCGCTCGGGATTGTAGGGGATCTGCTCGAGGATGGCCTGGATGCGCTGCTCGTCACCGACCAGCAGGCACTCGATGTCGGTGTCGAGGGAGACCTGCGCCACCGCGCGCACCGCCTCCCCGGGTCCGAGGTCGCCCCCCATGGCGTCGACGGCGATGATCGGCACGTCGCGCTACTCCGCCTCACGCGCCAGGCGGGCGCGCAGCGCCGCGGGCGTGACCCGGAACTTGAACGCCTTGCGGCCGTTCACCAGCAGGACGGGCACCTCGTGCCCATACGCGGCCACCAGGGCCGGGTCTCCGTCCACGTCGATCTCCTCCAGCACCACCGCCACCTCGCGGCCCACGCGCTCGACCACGTCGCGCATCTCGTGACAGAGACAACAATCGACCCGGCCATAGAGGGTGAGCCGTATCATGGTTGACACCCCGCGGACCCTGAAGTACAGACGTTCGCTCGGCGCGGCAAGCGTGTCGCCCAAACCTTTCATATCCTTATGACGTATGCCGTGATCCGCACTGGGGGGAAGCAGTATCGTGTCGAGCCCGGCACGCTGCTTCGCGTGGAGCGTCTCGATGGTGAAGCCGGCGCCGCCGTCGAGTTCACCGAGGTGCTCCTCACCGCAGGTGACGCCATCAAGGTCGGCACCCCGCTGGTGGACGGCGCCGTCGTCCGCGGCGAGATCGTCGCCCAGGGCCGCGCCAAGAAGGTGCTCATCTTCAAGAAGAAGCGCCGCAAGAACTACCGGCGCCGGCGCGGTCATCGGCAGAGCATCACCACGGTCCGCGTGACCGAGATCGCCTGAAAGAGACCAAGGAACCACCCCGATGGCGCACAAAAAAGGTCAGGGCAGCAGCCGCAACGGTCGCGACTCCAACGGACAGCGCCGTGGCGTCAAGGTGTACGGCGGCCAGGTCTGCAAGGCTGGCAACATCCTGGTCCGGCAGGTCGGCACCCGCGTCCACCCCGGCCCGAACGTCGGTGTCGGTCGCGACTGGACGCTCTTCGCGCTGATCGCCGGCACCGTGCAGTACGAGCGCTTCGGCAAGGACCGCAAGCGCGTCCGCGTCGTCCCGCTCGACGCCCCCGCCGCCGAGGCCTGATCCCCGTCCGCGTCCGAGCGCTCCGGCTCCCGTCGGGTTGTTGATCGGACGGCGGTCGTCGAAGGAGCGCAGGTGGCGGCAATCACCTGTCGTCACGCCGACAGCGGAGGCGTCCCGTCGCCCGCTCGGCATCTCCTCGACCGCTAGATGCGAGCGCCCGTTCCGATCGCCTCCAGGAACCGGCTGGCCGCATCGGGGAACAAGCGAGGCAACGCCTCGAGCGCCGCGTCGGCGAGCGCCCCGGCCTGGCGGCCGAGCGTGCATTGGACGTGGAGTGCCTGGCGGAAGACGTGGGTGAAGTCGGCGTCGACGATCCCCAGCCATTCCTCGGCGGAGGCAGCGTCGTCGCGCAATCGTGCCTGCTCGAAATCGACGAGATAGACGCCGAAGGGCGCCATGCAGACGACGACGTTGTGGAGGACGAGGTCCCCATGGGCGAGGCCACGCGCGTGGAGCCGCATGACCTGGGCATACACCTCCTCGAGGATCTTCCAGAATCCGATCAGGGCGAGCGGATCGGCATCGCGGGCAGGCCTCATGCCACGCTCCGGAGGCTCGCCGAGCGGCAACAGACGATCCATCGGCCGCCCGGGAATGAAGCAGCTGCGAAAGCTCGTCCGCGTCGACCCGATCGGCGGTGGGCTCGCGAGTATCTCCGACGCGAGCGCGTGATTCCGGTACTCGACGTCCGGGTGCTGGTGGAAGCACGTCGGGTAGTAGGTCTTGCGGAAATGGACCGGGTAGGCGTCGGCGAGGGCGTACTGCCGTCGGGTCTGGATCCCGGCGACGACGAGCTCCCCCTGGATGAGCGGCTGATCGTTGGCCATCTTCCGCGCGAGGGTCAGGATGACGACGTCGTGGTCGGGCGGGTTGTCGGCCAGCGCCTGGTACTGCGGCGCGAGCTCGATCTGATGGTGGGCCGAGAGGCGAATCATCGATGCGGCCAGGTAGCCGCCAGTCCCCGTCCCACACAAGGCCCCGCGCCTGCCGCGCGAATGGCGACGATCACCTCGACTACCGCCCTCCCCCGCTTTGTGGGCGCCGGACGCACAGGCTAGCATGCCGCCCGCGCATGAAATTCGTCGACGAGGTCCGCATCCGTGTCGAAGCCGGGGACGGGGGCAACGGGTGCCTGAGCTTCCGCCGGGAGAAGTACGTCCCGCGTGGGGGGCCCAACGGCGGCGACGGGGGGGACGGCGGCAACGTCGTCCTGCGCGTCGACACCGGCCTCTCCACCCTGCTCGATCTGTCGTATCCCCAGACCCTGCGGGCCGGACGCGGTGAGCACGGACGCGGCAAGGAGCAGTACGGCAAGGCCGGCGAGGACCTGGTCCTGCGCGTCCCGCCGGGCACCATGGTGCACGACGACGCCAGCGGCGAGCTGCTCGCCGACCTCCGCCGGTCCGGCGAGGAGGCCGTCGTGGCCCGCGGTGGCAGGGGCGGACGCGGCAACATGCACTTCGCCACGTCGACGAACCGCGCGCCCCGTCGTGCCGATCCCGGCACCCCCGGCGATCAGAAGATCCTGCGGCTCGAGCTGCGCGTCCTCGCCGACGCCGGGCTGCTCGGCTTCCCGAACGTCGGCAAGTCGACGCTGATCCGCGCCGTCTCGGCGGCGAAGCCGCGCGTCGCCGACTATCCGTTCACCACGTTGGTGCCCCATCTCGGCGTGGTGCGGGTCGACGAGGACATGACGTTCGTCCTCGCCGACGTCCCCGGGCTCATCCCGGGCGCGCACGAGGGTCAGGGGCTCGGCATCCGCTTCCTCCGCCACCTGTCGCGCACCGCGGTGCTCGTCCACCTGCTCGACGTCTCGGGCATCACCGGCCGCGATCCGATCGAGGACTTCGACACCATCAATCGCGAGCTGGCGCTCGCCAGCCCCGAGCTGGCGGCCAAGCCGCAGATCGTCGCCGCCACCAAGAACGACCTCGTCGAGACGCGCGAGCGGCTGCCGGCCGTGCGCGAGCAGCTGGCCGCCCGCGGCATCACCCTGCACGCGCTGTCGGGTGCCACCGGCGAAGGGACGCGCGCGTTGGTGGAGCTCATCGCCGCCGCGGTGCTGGCGGCACGCCGGGACGCCGAGGCCGAGCCGGCGACCGCCGAACCGTCCGCATGATGCAGACGCAGCAGAAGGCCACCCTGCTCCGGCGCACGAAGCGCATCGTCGTCAAGATCGGGAGCAACGTCCTCGCCGGCAGCGACGGCCTGCGCGCGGCACGGGTGCGCGCCCTCGCCGCCGACGTCGCTGCCGCGATCGAGGGTGGACGCGAGGTCGTCGTCGTCAGCTCGGGTGCGGTGGCCGCGGGCGCCTCGAAGCTCGGTGGCCGGCGCCCCGGGCTCGAGTGGCGACAGGCCGCGGCGGCGGTGGGACAGCCGGCGCTGATGGCCGCCTACGAGCGCGCCTTCCGGGCGCGCGGGCGCACCGTCGCACAGGTGCTCCTGACGCACGCCGATCTCGCCGACCGGCGCCGATACCTGAACGCGCGCCACACGCTGCGCACGCTGCTGGCGCTCGGCACCGTGCCCATCGTCAACGAGAACGACACCGTGTCGGTCGAGGAGCTCAAGTTCGGTGACAACGACAACCTGTCGGCGCTCACCGCGTCGCTGGTGGAAGCCGATCTCCTCATCATCTTGAGCGACGTCGCCGGCGTGTACGAGGCCGATCCGCGGCTCGTTCCCGACGCCGCGCTGGTGCCCGTCGCCGCCGCCGACGACGCGCTCGTGGGACGCGCCGCGGGGCCGGCGCTGTCGGCGGTCGGCACCGGCGGCATGGCGTCGAAGGTGGACGCTGCGCGCAAGGCCGCGGCGGCCGGCATTCCCACCGTCATCGCCGACGGTGGGCGGCGCCACGTCCTGCGCGACATCCTCGATCCGGAGACCGAGGTCGGCACGCTGCTCTTGGCGCAGGCCGACCGGCTCGGGCGGCGCAAGCACTGGATCGCGCACGCGCTGCGTCCCACCGGCACGCTCCACCTCGACGCGGGCGCCGAACGCGCGCTGGCGCAGGGCGGTCGCAGCCTGCTGCCGTCGGGGGTGCGTGCAGTCGAGGGCCGCTTCGGCGAGGGCGAGTGCGTGCGCTGCCTCGGGCCCGACGGCACGGAGATCGCGCGCGGGCTCGTCAACTACGACGCCGCCGACGTGGAGCGCATCCTCGGCGCGCAGTCGAAGGAGATCGAAGGACGGCTCGGGTACAAGGGCGCGGCCGAGGTGATCCACCGCGACGACCTGGTGGTGCTGTCCCGGCGCGGGGCGCCGCCGTCGTAGGCTGCGGCTTCGGTCCGAGCCATCCACATCGACGCGGCGACACCGCGTGCCGTTCCCTACTTCTACTTCACGTGCGGCATCACCTGTTCGCCGAAGGCGCGGAGCGCCTTTTCGTTGACGAAGGAGATGATGGTCTGGCCGATGTCCCAGGACTGCTTCCGGCGGCGGATCTCCTGGATCATCTCGTCGGGGGTGCCGATCAGGAAGCTCGGGGATCGGAGGGCGCCCTCCACCGAGCCGAACATCGGAGCGAACATGCCCGCCTTCTCCTGGGTTTCGGCGGGGCTCGTCGTCAGCATCGTGGTGAACGCGACGTTGCTGATCTGGATCGTGGCGGGGTCGCGCCCTTCCTCGCGGGCGCAGTCGCGCAGGAACTCGACGCGGGCCTGGAAGCGCTCGTCGGTGAGCTTCGCGACCTCGCCGAGCGCGATGTAGCCGGTGCGACCCGTCTCGACGATGACGTTGACGATGTCGGCGTGCCGCGCGGCCAGACGCAGCAGGCCCTTGCCGCCACCACCGACCAGGATCGGTGGGTGCGGCGTCTGTACCGGCTTCGGCCAGTGGACCGCACCGTCGAGCGTGTAGAACTCGCCCTTGAAGCTCGTCTGCTCCTCCGTCCACAGGCTGCGGATGCAGCGCAGGGCCTCGTCGAGCATGCGGAGCCGCGTCGTGGCGTCGGGGAACGGGATGCCGGTCATGGTGAACTCGCGCTCGGTCCAACCGCCCCCCAGCCCGGCGACCAGACGTCCACCGCTCAGATGGTCGAGGCCGGTGAGGCTGCGCGCCGTCAGCATCGGATGACGGAAGAGGTTGCAGAGGACGAGGTGCCCGATGCGCGCACGCGTCGTGGCCCCGGCCAGCACCGCCACGGCCAGCATCGGATCGAAGCCGGGATGCCGTGGATCGCTCTGGTGCTCCGGGCCCTCGTAGAGGAAGTGGTCCGGGACGCAGAGGAAGTCGAAGCCCAGTCCCTCGGCGAGCTGCGCGATGTCGCGCAGACGCGCCGGCTCGTGGTTCATCACCTGGAGGCCGAATTCCATGATGCGCGGTCGTAGCGCAGGTGCGACGCCCTGCCAACGGTAGCGCCACCGGGCAGCGTCGGTTAGATTCCCGCCCATGCAGGCTCCGATCTCCGCCGAGGCGGAGCGCACCGTCGAGACGATCACGGCCGCGGCGCGCGCCGCCGCCCGCGTCCTCGCCGGTGCGTCCACCGTCGCCAAGGACCGCGCGCTGCGCGACGGCGCCGCCGGCCTGCGCGAGGCGGAGGCGCTGCTCCTCGAGGCGAATCGCGTCGACGTGGAGCGTGCCCGTGCCGCGGGCGAGAACGCCGCCTTCATCGATCGCCTGACGCTGACACCGGCGCGCATCGACGCCATGGCGGTCGGGTTGGAACAAGCCGCCGCCCTGCCCGACCCGATCGGCGAGACGATGTCGGCATGGCGCCGGCCGAACGGCATCGAGATCGCGCAGGTGCGGGTGCCGATCGGCGTCATCCTCACCATCTACGAGTCGCGCCCGAACGTCACCGCCGACTCCGCCGCGCTCTGCCTCAAGTCGGGCAACGCCGTGCTGCTCAAGTGCGGCTCCGAGTCGCAGCACACCAGCGCCGCCATCGCGCGCGTGCTGCAGGACGCCGTCGAGGGCGCCGGCATCCCGCGCGCCGCCGTGCAGCTCGTCGAGGGCGGACGCGAGGTGGTGCGCGGCCTGCTGCGTCGCGAGGATCGCATCGACGTCGTCATCGCGCGCGGCGGCGAGACGCTGAAGCGCACCATCATGGAGGAGAGCCGCATCCCCGTCGTGAAGCACTTCGAGGGGATCTGCCATCTCTACGTCGACGCCGCCGCCGACCTCGGCATGGCCGAGCGCATCTGCCTGAACGGCAAGGTGCAGCGGCCGAGCGTCTGCAACGCGCTCGAGAACCTCGTCGTGCACGAGGCGGTGGCGCACACCTTCCTGCCGCCCATGGTGAAGGCGCTGCGCGCCCACGGCTGCGAGGTGCGTGGCGACGCCCGGACCCGCACCGTCGTGCCCGACGTGGTGGCCGCGAGCGATGCCGATTGGGATACCGAATACCTCGACCTGATCCTGAGCGTGCGCGTGGTACCCTCCATCGACGAGGCGATGGCGTTCATCGCCGCCCACGGCACCGGCCTGGCGGAGGCGATCGTCACCAACGACTACCACGCCGCCGAGCGCTTCCTGCACGAGGTCGACGCCGCCGCCGTGTTCGTCAACGCGTCGACGCGCTTCACCGACGGCTTCGAGTTCGGCTTCGGCGCCGAGGTCGGCATCAGCACGAACCGTCTCCATGCCCGCGGCCCCATGGGTCTGCGCGAGCTGACCTCGTACAAGTACCAGGTGCGCGGCAACGGGCAGGTTCGGGGCTAGCCGGGTGCCGGGCGGCATCGGGCTCCTGGGCGGCACCTTCAACCCGATCCATCTGGGCCACCTGCGCGCCGCCGAGGAGGTTCGCGCCGCACAGGGCCTCGACGAGATGCGCCTCGTACCGGCGGCCATCCCGCCCCACAAGGACGCCGCACCGATCGTCGAGCCCCGCCACCGCCTGCGCATGGTGGAGCTCGCCATCGCCGGCGTACCGGGGTTCCGGGCCTGGGACGTCGAGCTCGGACGGCCGGGCCCGTCGTACTCGGTCGACACGCTCCGAGCGCTGCGGGCCGAGGTCGGCGACACCGCGCGCATCGTCTTCGTCCTCGGACGCGACGCCTTCGCCGGCTTCGGCACCTGGCGGGAGTATCTGGCCATCTTTGCGCTCTGCGACCTCGTCGTGATGACGCGTCCGCCGTGGCCGCCGGCACTCACGATCGACGACTTCCCCGTTGCGGCACAGGGGTCGTTTGGTTATGATCCGAGCCGTGAGTGCTACCGACACGCGTCGGGACACGGAGTGAGCTTGCAGCGCATCACCGCTCTCGACATCTCCGCCACCGCCATCCGGGCCAGCGTCGCAGCCCAGCACTCCATCCGGTTCCTCGTTCCACCCGCCGTCGAGCAGTACATCGCGGCCGAGCAACTGTACCGCTCCGAGCGCCCCACCATCTGATGCCGAAGCCGTCGTCCATCTCCAGCTGGGATCGCGCCCTCGCCTGCACGCACGCCGCGCTCGACCGCAAGGCCTACGATCTGGTCGTGCTCGAGACGACGAAGCTGACGTCGATCGGCGACTATTTCGTGCTCTGCAGCGGTCGCTCCGACACGCAGGTCCAGGCCATCGCCGACGGCATCCAGCAGCATCTCGGCGCCATGGGCGTGAAGCCGCTCTCGGTCGAGGGCCACGAGCGCGGCCAGTGGATCCTGCTCGACTACGGCGACGTCGTGGTGCACGTCTTCTACGTGCCGGTGCGGGCCTTCTACGACCTCGATCGCCTGTGGGCGCGGGCGCCCCGCGTGGAGCTGCCCGAGCCGTATCAGACCCAGGCGAACAGCCAGAAGACGGGCACGGAGAACGGCTAGCCGGTCGCATGGGCTACTGGCTCACTGCGATCGCCGCGGCGCTGGTCGCCATCGCCGGCGGCTACCTCTATCTCACCAACGCCACGCCGGTCGTCGTCCACCTGACGCCGAGCAGCACCGCCACCGTCCCGCTCGCGGGCGCGCTGCTGGTGGCGTTCGTGTTCGGTGGCGTCTCCGTCGGCGCACTCGCGGTGGCGGGAGCGACGCGGCGCCGGTGGCAGGGCTGGCGACTCCGCCGGCGACAGGCGCGCGAGGCGCGCCGCCAGGCCACCACGGCACGCGCCCGCGAGCTGGTGTGGACGGGCGACTATGCGCAGGCGCGCACCATGCTGCTGCATCGCCAGCACGAGCTGCCCGACGACGGCGCGCGCCTGGCGCTGCTCGCCGAGACGCATCTGCACGAGGGCGACCCGGCGGCGGCCCGCCGGGTGCTCGACGAGGCGATGCCGCAGGTCGGGCTCGATCCGCACCTGCTCGACCTCCACGCCGCCGCGGCCGAGGCCACCGGCGATCTCACCGCCGCCACGGTGGCGGTGGAACGTGCCCTCGAGGCACGACCCGGCAGCCCGCGTCTCGCCCGTCGCCTGCGCGACCTGTACGCGACGCAGCATCGCTGGGACGAGGCCGTGCGCCTGCAACAGGAGATCCTCGGCGGCGTCCGCGCACCGGCGGCGCTGGCAGACGAGGAGCGCATCCTGCGCGGCCTGCGCTACGAGGCGGCCCTCGCCGAGCCCGACGACAAGCGCGCCGCGCGCCTCCTCGTGCGGCTCGCGCGCGACGAGCCCACGTTCACGCCCGCCTGGGTGAGCGCCGGCGATCGCTGGGCCCATGCCGGCCGTCCCGCCGCTGCTCGTCGGGCCTGGGTTCGCGGTGCCAGACGCCACCCGGCCGCGGTCCTCCTCGCCCGGCTCGAAGAGCACCAGGTCGCGCGCGGCAGCGGCGAGCGGCTCACCGCCATCTACCGCGGGCTGCGCCGCACCCATCCCGAGGATGCCACGCTCGCCCTCATGTACGCCCGCCATCTCCTGTCGGTGAGCGCGCTCGACGACGCGGCAGCGGTACTCGACACGCTCCCTGCCAACGCGCCGGCCCCACTGGTGGCGGCGCTGCGCGGCACCCTGCTCCGCCGACGCGGTGAGGACGGCCCCGCGGCGAGCGCGTTCGCCGAAGCGGTCGGACCCGGGCTCGGTCTCACCACCGGGCTCCGATGCGTGGCCTGCGGGCATGACGTCGCCGACTACACGGGTCGCTGTCCGGGCTGCATGCAGTGGAATACCGTCGTCGCACCCGCCGACGGCGCGGCATGAGCAGCTCTAATTCGTCCGACAACGCGATCTGAGCCGTATCGCCATTGAATAGCGGCTCGCGCGTTGTACACTGCGCCCCGCGTCATGGCGCAGATTTTTCACCGCAGCACGAATACCCTCTCTCGCGTCACGATCTTCGGCGCGGCCTTCATCGTCGCCGGCCTGCTCTGGCTCCTGGCCGTCCTGACGCGCTCCGACTACGCCACCGGCGCCCACGTCGCACGCGAGCAGCCCATCCAGTTCAGCCACAAGCACCACGTCGGCGAGCTCGGTCTCGATTGCCGCTACTGTCACACCAGCGTCGAGGTGTCGGCGGTTGCGAGCGTGCCGCCCACCAAGACGTGCATCAACTGCCACAGTCAGATCTGGGCCCAGAGCGCGTTCCTCGAGCCGGTGCGATCGAGCTTCCGCACCGACGAGTCGATCCGCTGGCTGCGCGTTCACGACCTGCCCGACTACGTCTACTTCAATCACAGCATCCACGTGCACAAGGGCGTCGGCTGCGTCACCTGTCACGGGCGCATCGACGAGATGAACCAGGTCTGGCAGGAGAACTCGCTCCAGATGGAGTGGTGCCTCGACTGCCATCGCCACCCCGAGGCCAACCTGCGACCGCGCGACGAGGTCTTCAACATGGCCTGGGAGCCGCCTGGCGACGCCCGCAGCCTCGGGCTCGAGCTCAAGAAGGCCTACGACGTCCACCCCCGCGTCGATTGCTCGACCTGTCATCGTTAGGAGCAAGGAGCACCAGTGAGCGACACCCCGAAGCCGTCCAGGATCGACCTGGCCGTCGTCCGCCAGCGACTCGCGCAGCAGAAGGGGCGCGAGCTGTGGCGTAGCCTCGACGAGCTGGCCGGCACCGACGAGTTCGCGGAGCTCCTGGCCTACGAGTTCCCGCGCCAGGCCGCCGGCATCGCGGACGCCAGCAGCGGTACGGGGCGGCGCGACTTCCTGAAGCTCATGTCGGCCTCGCTGGCCCTGGCCGGCCTCGGCGCCTGCACGCGGCAGCCCGAGGAGCGCATCGTCCCCTACGTACGCCAGCCCGATCGCATGGTGCTCGGCAAGCCGCTCTACTACGCCACCGCGATGCCGCTGGCGGGCTACGGCACCGGGCTCCTCATCGAGAGCCACGAGGGCCGGCCCACCAAAGCCGAGGGCAATCCGCTCCACCCCTCGAGCCTCGGCGCCACCGGCGCCATGGCACAGGGCTCGGTGCTCGGCCTGTACGACCCGGACCGCGCCGAGGTCATCATGAGCGCGGGGCAGATCCGCACCTGGGACGCGCTCCTCGACACGCTCCGCCAGGTTGCCACCGCGCAGCGCGAGCGCAGTGGCGCCGGCCTCCGCCTGCTCACGGGCACCGTCACGTCGCCGACGCTGGCGGCGCAGATCGAGGGACTGCTCGTCGAGATGCCGCAGGCCCGCTGGCACCAGTGGGAGCCGGTGCGACGCGACGGGGTGCGCCTCGGCGCACGGCAGGCGTTCGGCGAGGACGTCGACGCGGTCTACCGGCTCGAGGACGCCGCCGTCATCCTGACGCTCGACGCCGACCTCATCGCCAGCGGCCCCGGCCACGTGCGCTATGCGCGCGAGGTGGCGAAGGGGCGTCGGCCGCGCGACGGCCGCGCGATGAACCGCCTGTACGCGGTCGAGAGCACGCTCACCGTCACCGGCGCCAAGGCCGACCACCGCCTCCCGGTGCGCTCGAGCGACGTCGAAGCCGTCGCCCGTGCCATCGCCGCCGGCGTCGGCGTGCCGACGCGCCAGGTCGCCGGGTCGCCCGTGCTGACCGAGCACGCCACCTGGATCGCCGCCGTCACGAAGGACCTGCAGGCGCACCGTGGCGCCGCGGTCGTGGTCGCGGGCGAGGCGCAGCCGCCGGTGGTGCACGCGCTCGCGCACGCAATGAACGAGGCGCTCGGGGCCGTCGGCAAGACCGTCGTCCTCGTCGAGCCCATCGAGGCGCGCCCCGAGGATCAGCTCGCCTCGTTGCGCCAGCTGGCCGACGACATGGACGCGGGCGCGGTCGAGTGCCTCGTCATCCTCGGCGGCAACCCGGTGTACGACGCGCCCGCGGACGTCGACTTCGCCCGCCGTCTCCAGAAGGTCGGCCTGCGCATCCACCTGAGCCAGTACGACGACGAGACCGCCGAGCTGGCGCACTGGCACGTGCCCGAGGCGCACTACCTCGAGACGTGGGGCGACGTGCGCGGACACGACGGCACCGTCAGCATCCTGCAGCCGCTGATCGCGCCGCTCTACGGCGGTCGCACGGCGACCGAGGTGGTGGGAGCGCTGCGCGGCGAGCCGGGCGGCTCGGCGCACGACATGGTCCGGGCCTACTGGCGCAGCCGTCACGGCGGCGACTTCGAAGCCTTCTGGCAGCGCGTGCTGCACGACGGCGTCGTGCCCGGCAGCGCGTCGCCCGCGAAGACGGTGCGCGTGCGGCAGGACTGGGATGGCGGCCCCGCACCGAGTGCGCCGGCCGCAGGCCTCGAGCTGGTGTTCCGGCCCGATCCGAACATCTTCGACGGCCGCTTCGCCAACAATCCGTGGCTGCAGGAGCTGCCGAAGCCGCTCACGAAGCTCACCTGGGACAACGTGGCACAGGTGTCGCCCGCCGACGCCGAGCGCCTCGGCCTCGCGAACGGCGACGTCGTCGAGCTGACGCTCGGCGAGCGCAGCCTGCGGGCGCCGGTCTGGGTGCAGCCCGGGCAGGCGCGCGACAGCGTCACCGTCCAGCTCGGCTACGGTCGCTCGCGCGGCGGGGCCGTCGCCACCGGGATCGGCTTCGACGCCACGCTGCTGCGCACGGTGGCCGCGCCCGACGTCGCCACCGGCCTCGCGATGCGCAGCCTCGGCGAGCGCTATCCCCTCGCCTGCACGCAGGATCATCAGAGCATGGAGGGGCGCCCGCTCGTGCGCCGCGCGACGGAAGCCGAGTACCGCAAGGATCCCCACTTCGCCATGGAGGGCGAGCACGATCCGGGTCCGAACGACTCGATGTTCCCGCCGCACGCCTACCCCGGGCATGCGTGGGGCATGGCGATCGATCTCACGGCCTGCATCGGCTGCAACGCCTGCGTCGCCGCCTGCGTCGCCGAGAACAACATCTCGGTGGTCGGCAAGTCGCAGGTGAAGGACGGCCGCGAGATGCACTGGCTGCGCATCGACCGCTACTTCGCGGGCGGCCTCGACACCCCGAAGATCCTCAGCATGCCGGTGCCGTGCATGCACTGCGAGAACGCGCCGTGCGAGGTCGTCTGTCCGGTGAACGCCACCGTGCACAGCAGCGAAGGCCTCAACGACATGGTCTACAACCGCTGCGTCGGCACGCGGTACTGCTCGAACAACTGCCCCTACAAGGTCCGCCGCTTCAACTACTTCCTGTACGCCGACTGGCACACCGAGACGCTCAAGATGGCGCGCAATCCCGACGTCACGGTGCGCAGCCGCGGCGTCATGGAGAAGTGCACGTACTGCGTGCAGCGGATCGAAGAGGTCCGCATCACGGCGGCGACGCAGGATCGCCCGATCCGCGACGGCGAGATCCGGACCGCCTGCCAGCAGGCGTGCCCGACGGAGGCCATCGTGTTCGGCGACATCAACGATCCGTCGAGCCAGGTGGCGCGGATGAAGGCGGACACGCGCAACTACTCTATCCTCGCCGAGCTCAACACGCGCCCGCGCACGACCTACCTGGCCGGGCTCGACAACCCGAATCCCGAGCTCGAGGACGGCGAGTCGTGAGCACCGAAACCGGCACCACCGACGTGGAGACCCCGCCGGCCCGCCCCGCGCTGATCGGGCCGGGCCAAACGTTCGGCTCCATCACCGACAAGATCAGCGGCATCGTCCTCGGCCAGCAGCGCACGCCGCTGGCGTGGTTCGTGGGCTTCGGCATCGGCTTCGCGCTGCTCATGCTGATGCTGCTGACGATCACGAACCTCCTGTTCCGAGGCATCGGCATCTGGGGCCCGAACGTCCCCGTCGGCTGGGGCTTCGACATCATCAACTTCGTGTGGTGGATCGGCATCGGCCACGCCGGCACGCTGATCTCGGCCATCCTGCTGCTGCTGCGGCAGACGTGGCGCCAGTCGATCAACCGCTTCGCCGAGGCGATGACGCTGTTCGCCGTGGCCGCCGCGGGCATGTACCCGCTGCTGCACACCGGCCGTCCGTGGCTCGACTACTGGCTCTTCCCCTACCCCAACACGATGGGGATGTGGCCGAACTTCCGCAGCCCGCTCATCTGGGACGTCTTCGCGATCTCGACCTACGCCACGGTGTCGCTGCTGTTCTGGTACGTCGGCCTCATCCCCGACCTCGCCACGCTGCGCGACCGTTCGAAGACCAAGGTCGGACAGATCATCTACGGCATCTTCGCGCTCGGCTGGCGCGGCTCGGCGCGCCACTGGCATCGCTACGAGACGGCGTCGCTGCTGCTCGCGGCGCTCTCGACCCCGCTCGTCGTGTCCGTGCACACCATCGTCAGCCTCGACTTCGCCGTGTCGGTCATCCCCGGCTGGCACGCCACGGTCTTCCCGCCCTACTTCGTCGCCGGCGCCATCTATGCCGGCTTCGCCATGGTGCTGACGCTCGCGATTCCGCTGCGGCGCCTCTACGGGCTGCAGGACTACATCACGATGCAGCACCTGAACTACATGGGGCGCATCGTGCTCGCGACCGGGTTGGTGGTGGCCTACGGCTACACCATGGAAGCGTTCATGGCCTGGTACAGCGGCAACATCTACGAGGCGTACATGATGCTGAACCGGTTCGTCGGACCGTACTGGCACATGTACTGGATGCTCATCCTCTGCAACGTGATCGTGCCGCAGGCGCTGTGGTTCAAGCGCGTCCGCGCCAGCACCGGTGCGCTGATGGTCGTCTGCATGTTCGTCAACGTCGGCATGTGGCTCGAGCGCTACGTCATCATCGTGGTCAGCCTGAGCCGCGACTTCATGCCGTCGTCGTGGGGGCTCTACACCGGCAGCATCTGGGACTGGGGCATGTTCCTCGGCACCATGGGCCTCTTCCTGAGCCTCTTCTTCCTGTTCATCCGCTACCTGCCGATGATCTCCATCTTCGAGATGCGCACGATGCTCCCCGAGTCGCGCGTCGAGGAGCACGAGTCGTGAAGCATCGCCCGCCGATCTACGGCCTGATGGCCGAGTTCGCCGATCTGCCGCAGCTGCTGCGCGCCACGCGCGAGGCGCACGACAGCGGCTACCGCCATCTCGACACCTACACCCCCTTTCCGGTGGAGGAGCTCGGCGAGCTGCTGAGCGGCCACCACAGTCGCCTGCCGCTGCTCGTGTTGATCGGCGGCATCGTCGGCGGACTCAGCGGGTATGCGCTCCAGTACTGGACCTCGGTGATCGACTACCCGATCAACGTCGGGGGTCGCCCGTTCCACAGCTGGCCAGCCTTCATCCCCGTCACCTTCGAGATGACCATCCTCGGCGCGGCGCTCGCCGCCGTGCTCGGCATGCTGGCACTGAACGGCCTGCCGACACCCTACCACCCGGTCTTCAACGTGCCGCGCTTCGTGCTGTCGACGCGCGACAAGTTCTTCCTCTGCATCGAGGCCGACGATCCGCTGTTCGACCGCGAGGAGACGCGTCGCTTCCTCGAGCGGCTCGAGCCGCGGCAGGTCGACGAGGTGGAGCACTGATGCGCCGCGCCGCCACCATGGCCGTCCTGGCACTGGGCGCCCTGCTCGCTGCGGGCTGCCGGCAGGACATGCAGGACCAGCCGAAGTACGAGCCGCTCGAGTCCAGCAGCTTCTTCCGCGACGGCCGCGCCTCGCGCCCGCCGGTCGAGGGCACCGTCTGGCGAACCGACACGCTCGGCGATCCGTCGCTCACCACCGGCCGCGTCGGCACCGACTACGTCGAGGCCGTGCCGCTGCCGATCACCGCCGACCTGCTCGCGCGCGGCCGCCAGCGCTACGACATCTTCTGCTCGCCGTGCCACGACCGCGTCGGCACCGGTGCAGGCATGATCGTGCTGCGCGGCTACCGCAAGCCGCCGTCGCTCCACATCGAACGGCTGCGCGAGCAGCGCGACGGCTACTTCTTCGACGTCATCACGAACGGCTTCGGCGTCATGCCGAACTATGCGCAGCAGATTCCCGTGGACGACCGCTGGGCGATCACGGCCTACATCCGGGCGTTGCAGCTGAGTCAGACGGCGACGCTCGCCGACGTCCCCGAGGCCGACCGCGCGGCGCTCGCGGGGGGAGCCCACTGATGTCCACCCCCCCGTCCCTGCTCATGCCGGCGGATCACCCGCTGCACCGCATCCAGCGCTACGCCATGATCGGCAGCGCCGTCGGCATCGTGCTCTGCCTGCTGCTCGGGTTCTCCGACGTCACGCGCCTGCTGCAGGCCTATCTTCTCGCCTATCTCTTCTGGACGGGAGGCGCCCTCGGCTGCCTCGCCATCCTGATGATCCACCACGTCACCGGCGGCGCCTGGGGCGTCGCGATCCGCCGGCTGCTCGAGTCGGGCGCCCGCACGCTGCCGTGGATGGCGCTGCTCTTCCTGCCGATCGCCCTCGGTCCGAGCCACCTCTACGAGTGGGCGCAGCCCGAGCACGTCGCGCACGACGCCCTCCTGCAGCACAAGGCACTCTACCTGAACGTGCCGTTCTTCCTCGGGCGCGCCGCCTTCTACTTCATCTGCTGGACGCTCATCATGCGTTCGCTGGTACGCTGGTCGCTGCTGCAGGACGGCACCGTCGACCCGAAGCCCACCGAGCGCCTCGAGCTGATCTCGCGCGGCGGGCTCCTGCTGATGGGGCTCACGATGACGTTCGCCGCCATCGACTGGGTGATGTCGCTCGAGCCGCACTGGTTCTCGACGATCTACGGCGTCCTCTTCATGGGCGGCTGCGCGCTCACGGCGTTCGCGCTCGTCATCCCCATGGCGGCGCTCCTCGGCACGCAGCCCCCCGTCGAAGGCCACATCGACGCCGACCAGCTGCACGACCTCGGCAAGATGCTGCT
The DNA here is from genome assembly GCA_964404165.1 of uncultured Binatia bacterium (SeqCode). GTDB lineage: Bacteria > Desulfobacterota > Binatia > DP-6 > DP-6 > DASYLJ01. The sequence continues at coordinate 48,538 of CAYOIZ010000046.1, forward strand.
CGCCTTCGTCATGCTGTGGGCCTACTTCTCGCTCTCGCAGTTCCTCATCATCTGGGCCGCGAACCTCCCCGAAGAGATCACCTGGTACATGGCGCGCACGCGCGGCGCCTGGAAGTGGGTGGCCATCGCCATCGTGCTCTTCCACTTCGCGCTGCCGTTCGTGCTCCTGTTGTCGCGCAGCCTGAAGCGCAGCGCGCGCGGCCTCGCCACGGTGGCCCTGCTGGTGCTGCTGGTGCGCTTCGTCGACATGTTCTGGCTGGTGGCACCGGCCTTCGACCCGAAGGCGTTCGCGGTCCACCTGATCGACCTCGCGGCGCTCGCCGCGGTGGGCGGCTTCTGGCTCTGGCTGTTCGTGCACCAACTCGAAGGCCGCCCGCTCCTGCCGCTGCGTGATCCGTCGGCGCCGGTGCTGTCATGAGCGAGATCCAGCACGCCGGCGTCGGTCACGAAGAGCGCGACGTCTCGATCCGCGCCATCCTGGCGTGGGCCGTCGGCGTCTTCGTGCTCCTCACGGCGTCGGCGATCATGGTGTGGCCGCTGCTGGGCTTCTACGAGCGGCGCGAGGCCACCGAGAGCCCGAAGGCGAGCCCGCTCGCACGCGAGTACGGCCCGGTCGAGCCGCCGGCGCCGCGGCTCCAGGTCAACCCCGACGCCGACCTCGCCGAGCTGCGTGCGCGCGAGCAGGCCATCCTCGACGGCTATGCCGTGATCGATCGCGAGCGCGGCACCGTCCGCATCCCCATCGAACGGGCCATGACGCTGCTCGCCGAGCGTCGCGGCGGTGGAGCACCGCCATGATCCGCCGTCCCCTGCTCGCGGCGGCCGCCCTTGCGATCGCCCTTCCCGCGGCATCGTGGGCGCAGACCGGCTCCGGTCCGGCGCCGGTGACCGAGCCCGGACGACCCGCGCCGCTGCGCGAAGTCGCCTTCGATCAGCGGCTCGGCGCGGAGGTCCCGCTCGACGCCCGCTTCCGCGACGAGAGCGGTCGCAGCGTGACGCTCGGCGACCTGGTGCACGACAAGCCCGTGCTGCTCGTGCCCGCCTACTACGAGTGCCCGATGCTGTGCACGATCGTGCTGAACGGCGTCGTCAGCATGCTGCGCGCGCTACCCTTCGACGTCGGCAACCAGTTCACCGTCGTGACGCTGAGCTTCGACGCGCGCGAGACCCCCGAGCTGGCGGCCGGGAAGAAGGAGCACTATCTCGGCGAGTACCGCCGGCCGGGCGCCGCCGAAGGCTGGCACTTCCTCACCGGCGAGGAGGCGGAGATCCGCCGCGTCACCGACGCCGTCGGCTTCCGCTACCACTGGGACGAGGCCAGCAAGCAGTTCGCGCACGCGAGCGGTATCGTCGTCCTGACGCCGCGCGGCCGCGTGTCGCACTACTTCTACGGCGTCGAGTTCCCGCCGCGTGACATCCGCTTGTCGCTGGTGGAGGCGTCCGACGAGCGCATCGGCTCGGTCGTCGATGCGCTGCTGCTGTTCTGCTTCCACTACGACCCAGCGACGGGACGCTACAGCAAGGTGGCGATCGAGGCGGTCCGGATCGGCGGCGTGCTGACGCTGCTCGCGCTGGGCGCGTTCATCGTCGTGATGCTGCGGCGCGATCGCATGAGGCACCACCCGGCATGAAGCGATTCTCGCTCTTTCCCGAGCAGGCCTCGACGCTGGCCCCCCAGGTCGACGCGCTGTTCTTCTTCCTGTGCGCGATCACCATCTTCTTCGTGGCACTCATCGCCTCGCTGATCATGGTGTTCATGGTCCGCTACCGGCGCAGCGATCCGCACGAGATCCCGCCCGACATCCACGGCTCGCTCGCCCTCGAGGTGTTCTGGACGGCCATTCCGTTCGGCCTCGTCATGATCGTCTTCTTCTGGGGCGCCAGCCTCTACGCCACCATCCGGCGTCCGCCGGACGACTCCATGCGGATCAACGTCGTCGGCAAGCAGTGGATGTGGAAGATGCAGCACATGGAGGGTCGCCGGGAGATCAACGAGCTGCACATCCCGGTGGGCCGCCCGGTGCAGGTCACGCTCACGTCCGAGGACGTCATCCACAGCTTCTTCGTGCCGGCGTTCCGCACCAAGCAGGACGCCGTCCCGGGCCGCTACACGACGACGTGGTTCGAGGCCACGACCCCGGGCACGTACCATCTGTTCTGCGCCGAGTACTGCGGCACGCTGCACTCCGGCATGATCGGCCGCATCGTGGCCATGGAGCCCGCCGCCTTCCAGGCGTGGCTCGCGAGCCCCGACACGCAGCAGGACGCCGTCCTCTCCGTCGCGGACGCCGGGCGCCAGATCTTCGAGCAGCAGGGCTGCGCGTCGTGCCACGCCGGCGGCGAGAGCGACCGTGGCCCGAGCCTGCGCGGCCTCTACGGCAGCAAGGTCACGCTCGAGGGCGGCGCCACGGTGACCGCCGACGACATGTACCTGCGCGAGTCGATCCTGCAGCCCCACGTGAAGCTGGTGGCCGGCCACCAGGCCATCATGCCGACCTACCAGGGGCTGCTCAGCGAGGAGAGCGTCATGCAGCTGATCGCCTATCTGAAGACGCTCCCCGCAACCGACGAGCACGAGCACACCCCATGAGCACGCACGAGACCGACGCCCGCACCAACTACCTCAACGCCGACTACGGCGTCCGGTCGTGGCTCCTCACGGTCGACCACAAGCGCATCGCGCTGCTGTACCTGATCTCGATCACGGTCATGTTCGTGCTGGGCGGCCTCTTCGCCACGCTGATCCGGCTCGAGCTGCTCACGCCCGCGGGCGACATCGTCGGCAGCGACACCTACAACAAGCTGTTCACGATGCACGGCATCGTGATGATCTTCTTCTTCCTGGTACCGTCGATCCCCGCCGTCCTCGGAAACTTCCTGATCCCCCTCATGATCGGCGCGCGCGACCTCGCGTTCCCGAAGCTCAACCTGCTGAGCTGGTACATCTACGTGGTGGGCGCCCTCTTCAGCCTCTGGGCGATGGTCACGGGCGGCATCGACACGGGCTGGACCTTCTACACGCCGTACAGCACGGTGGCGTCGTCTTCGAACGTCGTCATCACCGGCGTCGGGATCTTCATCACCGGCTTCTCGTCGATCCTGACCGGCCTCAACTTCATCGTCACCATCCACACCATGCGCGCGCCGGGGCTCACCTGGTTCCGCCTGCCGCTGTTCGTGTGGGCCCATTACGCCACCAGCCTGATCATGGTGCTCGGCACGCCCGTGCTGGCCATCACGATCGGCCTGGTCGCCGTCGAGCGCGCCTTCCACCTGGGTATCTTCGATCCGGCGCTGGGCGGCGACCCCATCCTGTTCCAGCATCTGTTCTGGTTCTACTCGCACCCCGCCGTCTACATCATGATCCTGCCCGGCATGGGGGTGATCAGCGAGATCATCACCTGCTTCGCGCGCAAGCGCATCTTCGGGTACTCGTTCATCGCCGCCTCGAGCCTGCTGATCGCCGTCCTGGGCTTCCTGGTGTGGGGCCACCACATGTTCACCAGCGGCCAGTCGGTGTACGCCGCGATGATCTTCTCGTTCCTGAGCTTCTTCGTCGCCATCCCGTCCGCCATCAAGGTCTTCAACTGGACGGCGACGCTCTACCAGGGCTCCATCGTGTGGGAATCGCCCATGCTGTACGCCCTCGGCTTCATCGGGCTGTTCACGCTGGGCGGGCTGACGGGCCTCTTCCTCGCCTCGCTCGGGCTCGACGTGCACGTGCACGACACCTACTTCATCGTCGCGCACTTCCACTACATCATGGTGGGCGGCGCCATCATGGCCTACCTGGGCGGCATCCACTTCTGGTGGCCCAAGATCTCCGGCCGCATGTATCCCGAGGCGCTCGCCAAGGTGGCCGGCGTGCTCGTCTTCCTCGGCTTCAACCTGACGTTCTTCCCGCAGTTCATCCTCGGCTATCTCGGCATGCCGCGGCGCTACCACGTCTATCCCGAGGAGTTTCAGGTGCTGAACGTGCTCTCCACCGCGGGGGCGTCCATCCTCGCCGTCGGCTACGCCCTGCCCCTCGGCTACTTCGCGTGGTCGCTGCGCTACGGAAAGGCCGCTCCGGCGAATCCGTGGGGTGCGACCGGGCTCGAGTGGACGACCTCGTCGCCGCCGCCCACCGAGAACTTCGCACGCACGCCCGTCGTCACGTACGACGCCTACGACTACTCGCATCATGCGACCGAGGCTCCGGCCCTGGCCGCGGGGGAGGTCCCCGTCCGTGGCTGACGCCGCCGCCACCCACGCCGTCGCCCATCACTTCGACGACGCCGAGCAGCAGTACAACGCGTCGACGCTGGGGATGTGGGTCTTCCTGGTGAACGAGGTCATGTTCTTCGGCGGCCTCCTCACCGTCTACGTCTACTACCGCGCGCTGTTCCCCGAGGCCTTCGCCTACGCCAGCAACCACCTCGACGTCCAGCTCGGCACCATCAACACGGCCGTGCTGATCGGCTCGAGCCTCACCATGGCCCTCGCCGTCCACGCCTCGCAGGTGGGCCACTCGAAGGCGCTCGTGCGCTGGGTGTGGCTCACGATGCTGCTGGGGTCGGTGTTCCTCGGCATCAAGAGCTACGAGTACTGGCACAAGTTCCACGAGCACATGGTGCCGGGGCCGCACTTCACCTACCACGGCCCCTTCCCCGACCAGGCCGAGATCTTCTTCTCGCTCTACTTCACGCTCACCGGCCTGCACGCGCTGCACATGGTGATCGGCATGCCGATCATGCTGTGGATCATCCGCGGCGCCCGCCGCGGGCGATTCAGCCCCGGCTACCACACCCCCGTCGAGATCGCCGGCCTGTACTGGCACTTCGTCGACATCGTGTGGATCTTCCTGTTCCCGCTCCTCTACCTGATCGGCCGTCACAGCCACTGAGGCATCCATGTCGTCGGAGCACGTCGTCTCGGTCCGCACCTACCTCGTCATCTTCGCGCTGCTGATGGCGCTGACGGCGCTCACCACCGCCGTCGCCTTCGTCGACCTCGGCGTCATGAACGTCGTCATCATGCTGCTGATCGCCTTCACGAAGGCGACCATCGTCGTGCTCTACTTCATGCACGTGCGCTTCAGCCCGCCGCTCACGATGATCGCCGCGGGCGCCGGCTTCGCCTGGCTGACGATCCTGATCGGTCTGACCCTGAGCGACGTCCTCACCCGCAACATCCTGCCGTGACTCCGGCCCTTGCCTTCGATTCGTCGCGCTAATACAGCATCCGCACTTTTGTTGTTTGGCTTGCCGGGAGTGGTTGCCTAGCATCCGAAGTTCCGGGACCTCCCCGGGGAAGGAGCCAGTCGTGTCACGCATCCTGCGATTCTTCACCACGTCGATCGGGCAGAAGATGCTGATGGGCGCGACCGGTCTGCTGCTCATCGGCTTCCTGGTGATGCACATGAGCGCCAACCTGCTCGTGCTCGTCGACGCCGAGGCCTACAACCACTATAGCCACAACCTCGTCACCAACCCGTTCATCTACGTCGCCGAGCTGGGGCTGCTGGTGCTGTTCGTCGGCCATTTCGTGAGCGGCATCCGGGTGTACCTGCGCAACAAGGCCGCCCGCCCGATCGGCTACCAGATGAAGCAGCGGGCCGGGTACACGAGCCACAAGAGCCTGGCCTCGACCACGATGATCCTGACCGGCCTCGTCGTGCTGGTCTTCGTGCCGCTGCACATCGCCACCTTCAAGTTCGGTCCCTACTACGCGATGACCAGCGAGCCCGCCGTCCGCGACCTCTACCGGCTCGTCATCGAGGACTTCCAGAGCCCGCTGCTGGTAGCCTGGTACGTGCTGTCGATGGCCGTCGTCGGCTTCCATCTCTGGCACGGCTTCGGCAGCGGCCTCGAATCGCTCGGCGTCACCCATCGCACCGGGTTGCGGCGCGCGGGGCAGCTCCTCGCCGTCATCGTCGCCGGCGGCTTCGTGATCGTCCCGATCGCCGTGCTCCTTACGGGAGGCAACCTGTGATCCTCGACGGCAAGGTTCCCGGCGGCCCGCTCGCCACCATGTGGGACGAGCACAAGTTCAACATGAAGCTCGTCAACCCGGCGAACCGGCGCAAGCACACGGTGATCGTCGTCGGCACCGGTCTGGCGGGCGCCTCGGCCGCGGCGTCGCTCGGCGAGCTCGGCTACAACGTGCTCGCCTTCACCATCCTCGACTCGCCCCGTCGCTCGCACTCGATCGCCGCGCAGGGCGGCATCAACGCCGCCAAGAACTACAAGAACGACGGCGACTCGGTGCACCGCCTGTTCTACGACACCATCAAGGGCGGCGACTTCCGCGCCCGCGAGGCCAACGTCTACCGGCTGGCCCAGGTGAGCGTGAACATCATCGACCAGTGCGTCGCGCAGGGCGTGCCGTTCGCCCGCGAGTACGGCGGGCTGCTCGACAACCGCTCGTTCGGGGGCGCGCAGGTGTCGCGCACGTTCTACGCCCGCGGCCAGACCGGCCAGCAGCTCCTCCTCGGCGCCTACCAGGCGCTCGAGCGGCAGGTGGCGCGCGGCCAGGTGCAGGTGTTCGCCCGCCGCGAGATGCTCGACCTGGTGCTCGTCGACGGCCGCGCCCGCGGCATCGTGATGCGGAACCTCGTCACCGGCGAGCTCGAGCGCTATGCCGCCGACGCCGTGCTGCTCTGCACCGGCGGCTACGGCAACGTCTTCTACCTCTCGACCAACGCCGGCAACAGCAACGTCACCGCCACGTGGCGCTGCGCGCGTCGCGGGGCGTACTTCGCCAACCCGTGCTTCACGCAGATCCATCCCACCTGCGTCCCCGTCACCGGCACGTACCAGGCCAAGCTCACGCTCATGAGCGAGAGCCTGCGCAACGACGGCCGCGTCTGGGTGCCGAAGCAGGCCGGCGATCGCCGGCCGCCGGCGCAGATCCCCGAGGACGAGCGCGACTACTTCCTCGAGCGCCGCTATCCCGCCTTCGGCAACCTCGTGCCGCGTGACGTCGCCTCGCGCAACGCCAAGATGGTGTGCGACGAGGGCCGCGGCGTCGGTGACACCGGGCTCGCCGTCTACCTCGACTTCGGCGACGCCATCCGTCGCGTCGGCGAGAAGACCATCCGCGAGCGCTACGGCAACCTCTTCGACATGTACCACCACATCACCGGCGAGGATCCGTACAAGGCGCCGATGCGCATCTACCCCGCCGTCCACTACACGATGGGCGGGCTCTGGGTGGACTACGAGCTGCAGAGCAACGTGCCCGGCCTCTTCGTGCTCGGCGAGGCCAACTTCTCCGATCACGGCGCCAACCGCCTCGGCGCCAGCGCCCTCATGCAGGGGCTCGCCGACGGCTACTTCATCGCGCCCTACACGCTCGCCAACTACATCGCCAGCAACAAGCTCGGCGCCGTCACCACCGAGCACGAGGCCTTTCGCGAGGCGTCGTCGTCGGTACAGGAGCGCATCGACCGCGTGCTCGGCGTCAACGGCAAGCGCACCGTCACCGAGTTCCATCGCGAGCTCGGCAAGCTCATGTGGGACCACGTCGGCATGGCCCGCAACGCGGCCGGCCTGCAGACCGCGCTCCGCCGCGTGCGCCAGCTGCAGCAGGAGTTCTGGCAGGACGTCCGGGTGCCGGGCGAGCGGAACAACCTGAACAAGCAGCTCGAGTTCGCGCTCCGCGTCGCCGACTTCATGGAGTTCGCCGAGATGATGACCGTGGACGCGCTCCACCGCACCGAGTCGTGCGGCGGGCACTTCCGCGAGGAGAGCCAGACGCCGGACGGCGAAGCGCTCCGCGACGACGACAACTTCTCCTACGTGGCCGCCTGGGAGTTCGCGGGTGCCGGCAAGGACCCCGTCCTGCATACGGAGCCGCTGACCTTCGAGAACGTCCACCTGGCGCAGCGGAACTACGCCTGACGAGGTGATGATCGTGGCAGACGGCGGAATCTCCCTGAATCTCAAGGTGTGGCGGCAGGCGCGTCCGAACGCGCCCGGCAAGCTCGTCGACTACCGGCTCGCCAACCTGTCACCCGACATGTCGTTCCTGGAGCTGCTCGACGTCCTGAACGAGCAGCTGATCCGCGAAGGCCAGGACCCGGTGGCGTTCGACTACGACTGCCGCGAGGGCATCTGCGGCTCGTGCGGCGTGGTCGTCGACGGCGTGCCGCACGGCCCCGATCGCGCCGCCACCACCTGCCAGCAGTACGTGCGCGCCTTCCCCGACGGCGCCACCATCACCATCGAGCCGTGGCGCGCCGGCGCGTTCCCCGTCGTGAAGGATCTCGTCGTCGATCGCAGCGCCTTCGACCGCATCATCGCCGCGGGCGGCTACGTCTCGGTCGACACCGGCTGCGCGCCCGAAGCCAACGGCACACCCGTCGGCAAGGACGTCGCCGATCACGCCATGGACGCCGCCGCCTGCATCGGCTGCGGCGCATGCGTCGCCGCGTGCAAGAACGCGTCGGCGGCCCTGTTCGTCGGTGCGAAGGTCGCGCATCTGGCGCTGCTGCCGCAGGGGCACCCGGAGCGGGAGAAGCGGGTCGTCGCGATGGTGGAGCAGATGGAGGCCGAAGGCTTCGGCGCGTGCTCCAACGAGGGCGAGTGCCAGGCCGTGTGCCCGAAAGAGATCTCCGTCTCGCACATCCAGGTGCTCAGCCGCGAGTACGCTCGGGCCGTCCTGAAGGGCGCGTAGGTCGTCTTCGGGGCGCCCGTGGAGTGGGGTGTGGGCCAGCGGTGGAAGCCGCCGGTCCGCTCGACACTCGCACGGCACCCCCCGCCCCTTTTCCCCACAGCGCGTGCTCCTGACTCGCTCCTTCGGCGGCT